>NZ_DATDPV010000069.1:0-56750 GCF_035292545.1 Flavobacterium sp.
GGTGAGGGTGCCTTGCAATTTGCCTTGTCACAAGGTTTTAAAAAAGAAAATTTATTAGTAGAAGAATCCGAAAAGGAATGGAAAGAATGGCTGAAAACAAGCAATTATAAGTCTGATGCCAATATCGAAAATCATGATACAATAGGAATGATTGCGCTTGACTCACATGGTAATCTATCAGGAGCCTGCACTACTAGCGGATTGGCTTATAAAATGCACGGGCGGGTAGGAGATTCTCCAATTATTGGAGCGGGATTGTATGTGGATAACGAAATTGGAGCTGCAACAGCGACCGGACATGGTGAAGAAGTAATTCGAATTTCTGGCTGCCATTTGGTTGTCGAATTGATGCGTCAGGGAAAATCACCCCAAAAAGCCTGTGAAGAAGCCGTAAATAGAATAGTAAAACTGACCAAAATCAGAAATAAAAACCTGAAAGACATTCAAGTTGGTTTTATTGCCTTGAATAAAAAAGGGGAATATGGTGCTTATTGTGTTCAAAGAGGTTTCAATTTTGCCATTAATGATGCGGAAGGAAATCGATTAATTGATTCGGATTATTATTCAAAAAAATAAAAAAGCCCTGAGAACTCAAGACTTTTTATTGATTTTTTTTAATGAGTTCTATCAATGATTCAATATTTATTCGGTTTTATTAAAAGCTAAGTAGTCCTAACAATTAATGTTTTCTCCTGAGTACTCTTGTCGCCTCCTATGACGCAAGGTTTTTTAGCAGTACAACTTTGCAGGATAAATCCGAGAATTAAAAACATACAAACAGATTTAAATTTAAAATATTTAAGGCTCATGATTTTTAGATTTAAATTAATAATCAGTAAACCATAGATTAATAGTTTAGAATAGATTTGGGAAATAAAAACAAATTACCAGTATTTTTTTATTGTAACATGCTGATATACAAAGATATGAAAAACGATAGGAATCTAAAAATAAACTGCCATTCAATTCTCATTACTTCAGTTAAAAAATAATTGCTAAATCTTCTGAAATATTTATTAAAATGAATACTATCAATGGCAGTAATTGATTGATTTTTAAATCTGCTTTTGTAGGATAATTTTCTTTTGTAGTCCGTTAATACTATCACAATTGTGATGATCCGTAAGTTATTTCATATATTATAAGTCATCTTTGGCAAAGTGGAAATGAATTCACTATAATTAACCTACTAATTATGATATTAAAAAAAACAACAGCAATCATAGCCATGCTATCGATTGTCTTCATGTCAGCGTGTAGCGAAGATCAGGACACTAGTGCGGCTTCTGCAGAGAATGCGACTTTGAATAAGTCGGTTAGTCTGAAGGAAGAAAGTGCTGGTCTGAATCAAAGAAGTGGTGAATTATCAGGGGTGAATTTAGGGCTAGCAGGCGATTTCGTGATTCTTTCCAAATCGGGGATTACTGATGTTTTTCAATCTGCCATTACCGGAGATGTTGGAACAAGTCCAATTACCGGTGCAGCAATTTTGCTTGAATGTGTTGAAGTGACGGGAACAATATACACCGTTGATGCTGCTGGTCCGGCTTGTAAAATAACCAATTCCACCAGATTAACTTCTGCTGTGGGTGATATGCAAACGGCTTATACTGATCTTGCCGGAAGAATTAATCCGGATTTCGTGAATTTAGGTGCCGGAGATATTGGAGGTCAAACACTTACTCCTGGTTTGTATAAATGGACAAGTGCGCTTCTTATTCCAACAGATATCAGTATTTCAGGCGGACCGGATGATATCTGGATATTTCAGGTTGATGGCACACTTGATATGAGTTCTGGAGTGAATATTACATTGACTAATGGTGCACAGGCAAAAAACATTTATTGGCAGGTAGCTGACGCGGTAACCTTGGGAACGACCAGTCATTTCGAAGGAAATATATTGGGAGCGACAGGGATTAATTTAAAGACTGGCGCGTCAATAAACGGAAGAATGTTGGCTCAAACTGCGGTAACGCTTCAAATGAATACGGTTAAAAAACCACAATAAGCAACAAGCTTTTTGCAGATTTGAATAATTTATTTACACAAAAATGCCTCAGTCCAATTATTTGGAGTGAGGCATTTTTCATTTTTATATAATTTAAAGAAATTTAAAACAATCCACCATTTAATTCTGCATCAATACGATTTAAAATTACGCCTAAATCTTCAGGATTGTCCACGAAATTAATGTTGTCTACATCTATAATGAGTAGTTTTCCTTTGTTATAAGTATGAATCCAAGCTTCATAACGTTCGTTCAAACGACTTAAATAATCAATACTAATCGTGTTTTCATATTCGCGTCCACGTTTGTGAATCTGGTTTACTAAATTCGGGATGGAACTTCTTAGATAAATCAATAAATCAGGACCTTCGACCATGTTTTCCATTAATTCAAACAACGAAGTATAATTCTGAAAATCACGATTGGTCATTAAACCCATCGCATGAAGATTGGGTGCAAAAATATGTGCATCTTCATAAATCGTTCGATCCTGAATGATTTTCTTTCCACTTTCGCGAATTTGCAATACCTGACGAAAACGACTGTTCAGGAAATAAATTTGTAAATTAAAGGACCAACGTTCCATCTGATGATAAAAATCATCCAAATAAGGATTGTCCACCACATCTTCATAATGCGGTTCCCATTTGAAATGTTTTGCTAATAAACGTGTCAATGTTGTTTTTCCTGCGCCGATGTTTCCTGCTACTGCTATGTGCATTATGGTATTGTGATTTTATAATTCGTAATTCCTGTTGTGGTAAAAATAGATAAAATTTGGTCTTTGTAGTAGAAATTTTTAAATGATTTCTCAACATTCACAATTGTGTAAATAACATTCTTCTGCAAATCCTGAAGGTGTAATTTCCCGTCTTTGGAAAAAAGGACAATTTGTTTGGTAACAGGTTGAATTTGATCAAAATCAGAGACTTTTCCTAAAGCAGTCACTTTCCCAAAAATATCGCAGGTAAACCAGTTCATTTTTTCATCAATCCATTGAAAAGTATTAAAATCGGATTCATAGTATTTTATGTTTCCTTGAAAAGAAGGTGTTATCGGTTGCAATGTGTTTTTCAAATAATCAAAAAGACCAATGTGTTGCGACAAACTGTTGTAAATCCAAAGTCGGTTCTGAGAAGAAATCCCAACGGCAGCAACCATTATAGGAAGATCATTTTCTGAAAAATTTATTTTCTGGACTTCATTCAATTGATTGTCCAGCATAATAACCGTGTTGAAATTTTCATAAAATAAGACCATCTGCAATGGATTTTGCAAATCGACACGAGTAATTTTACCTAATGAAAGATTTTTATATTCCCATAATTTATCATTCTTTCTCTTAAAAAAAACATCGTTTTTGATATAATAAAAACTCCCTAATCCATCAAAACCTGCAAAAGCATCTGCATCGATTTCATAAGCCGAAACAGGCGAAACGGTCAGTTTTTGTTCTTGTGCTAATCCCAAAGCCAATTGCATCATAAAAAAAAGGAGTAGTAATCCTTTACTTCTGTAATTGATGAACGGTTTTTTGGATTTGTAAATTCTTAATTTCATAGAAAGCTAATTTACAATTAAACTTTTTACTATTAGGAGGGTCTTACTCTTTTATTTAACAAAACATTTGTAACAAAAACACTTCCGATTCGTCATATTTGCTACGTCTTAATTAAAATCAATTAGTCATGAAAAAAATAATTTTCTCTTTTGTATTTATAACCGCTTCTTTTTTACAATTGCACGCTCAGGAATTCCAAGGAATGGCAGTTTACGAATCCAAAACCAGTACCTCCGATTTTAAAACCCGAATGGCCGGCAACAAAGACATGACGCCGGATATGCAGAAAATGATTGAGGAAAGAATGAAAACAATGTTCGAAAAAACATTTATTCTGAATTTCAATAAATCAGCTTCTATTTATAAAGAAGAAGAAAAATTAGATGCTCCGGGACAAAGTGGTGGCGGAATGAGAATGATGAGCTCCATGATGGGCGGTGGTGGAACGCATTATAAAAACGTAAAAGAAAAGCTATACACTGTTGATAAAGAATTCATGGGAAAAGAGTTTTTAGTAAAAGATTCCTTACCTAAATTAGAATGGAAAATGGAAAGTGAAACCAAACTAATTGGTGGTTACACTTGTTTCAAAGCTACGGCTGTCCGTCCGGTAAGTCAATCGGATTTCAGAAACTTCCGAGCTAAAAAGGAAGAAGATAAAAAAGATGCGGCAAAAAAAGAGGATGCAACAAAGAAAACCAATTTTATGGATGAATTCGAGTTGCCAAAAGAAATCACTATTACTGCATGGTACACACCAGAAATTCCGGTGAACCAAGGACCGGAAAATTATTGGGGTTTGCCAGGATTGATTCTTGAAGTCAATGATGGTAAAACAATTATTTTGTGTTCTAAAATTGTATTGAATGCTAAAGAAAAAGTAGAAATCAAAGCACCAACAAACGGCAAAGTGATTTCTCAAAAAGAATATGACGAAACTGTGGTCAAAAAAATGAAGGAAATGCAGGAAATGAATCAGGGACGTGGCGGAAACGGTGGTATGCAGATAAGAATGGGGAATTAATTTTTAATTTAAGAATTAAGTTTAAGATTAAAATTTCGTCATTATCAAGCACCCATCAATGAAAAAAACATTACTGATTACTTTATTTTTTATTACTTCAATTTCCTTTTCGCAGAACATTAAATTCGAAGGTTTTATCCAGGATAATGCCAATAAACCGTTGGAAATGGCCAATGTAATGGCGGTTAATATTGGTACAAAAGCCATGGATTCTTACGGAATTACGAATGACAAAGGAAAATTTCAATTGAATTTAAAACCCAATTCGACTTATTCTATCAAAGTAAGTTACCTCGGAATGCAATCCAAAGAGATTACCGTAACCACACAAACCGAGAATATTACCCAAAAAATAACCTTGGAATCAGGAGGAATAGAATTGGAAGGCGTTGAAATTGTCCGTGAAATGCCGGTTTCCATCAAAGGAGATACGATTGTTTATAACGCCGATTCATTCAAATCAGGAACCGAACGGAAACTCGAAGACATCCTGAAAAAACTTCCCGGAGTTGAGGTAAATGCCGATGGAGAAATTGAAGTAGAAGGAAAAAAAGTGTCCAAATTAATGGTCGAAGGCAAAGATTTCTTTGATGGCGATACCAAATTAGGGGTAAAAAATATTCCTGCCGATGCGATTGATAAAGTGCAAGTGCTCAGGAATTTCAACGATGTCAGCGCTTTAAAAGGACTCGAAAACGGAGATGAAAATATCGCCATGAACATCAAACTCAAAAAAGGAAAGAAAAACTTCTGGTTTGGGGATATGAATGCCGGAATTGGAATCGCTCATGAAGATACCCGATATGTTATCAATCCAAAATTGTTTTATTACAGTCCAAAATACAGCATCAATGTGATTGGGAATTTCAATAATATAGGAGAAATGCCTTTTACCATTCAGGATTATTTCAAATTCACCGGTGGATTCAGAAGCATGATGAAAAAAGGAGGGACAAACTTTAATGTTTCTTCCAATGATTTGGGAATTTCATTAATGAGAAACAATCGTGCCAAGGAAATAGAAACCCAGTTTGGCGCGACTAATTTTTCATATAACGTCAATAAAGCCTGGAGTTTAAGTGGTTTTGCTATTGTGTCTTCAACACTAACAGACTTGGAGACCGCATCTCAAAATAGCCGAACAGACGAAATTAAAGATGCTAACGGAGCGGTTGTAAACACCTTGACAACCAATCAAAATACGCAGGAAGTTACGCATCAAAAAAGTAATTTAGGGCTTTTCAAATTGAGTTCCAGTTACAAACCCAATACAAAATTGCAGTTCGATTATGATATTTTATTAAAAACGTCCAAACAGGATGAAGACAATAATTTGCTTTCGCAATCCACTACGACAGATACAAATGGTTCCGCGCCAATAAATAGTAATCAGGACATTCAGACACTCAAACAACAAGATCCGATTTCGTTAAACCAAAATCTGAGTTTGTATTACACCAAAAACGATAAGAATGTATTTGCTTTCGAAATGCAAAATTTATATCAGGATGAAGATCCGTTTTATAATGCCAATTTAGCCGAAAATCCATTTCCGATTTTAGGATTGCAAGATGAGAATCGATTTAACATCAATCAGAACCGTTTTGTCAAAACCAACAAAACCGATGTGAAGTTTGATTATTATTACATGCTTACGCCAAAAAGCAACATCAATGTAACCTTTGGAGACACCTATTCTTATCAGAATTTCAATTCCCATATTTTTCAGATTTTGGATAATGGA
Organism: Flavobacterium sp.; assembly: GCF_035292545.1. Lineage (GTDB taxonomy): Bacteria > Bacteroidota > Bacteroidia > Flavobacteriales > Flavobacteriaceae > Flavobacterium. Next base: position 6,341 of record NZ_DATDPV010000069.1, read on the forward strand.
AATGCCAATGATTTAAACGATGCCGACAAAAACAATCAGGTTCGTTACAGTTTTAATGATGTGTTTTTGGGATTGCATTACAAATTTATAACCGGAAAGTTTACCTTTAATCCGGGTTTCAGCGTGCATAAATACAACACGTTCAACGAACAATCAGCAACTAAAGCTAAAGATGATTTCTATCGTGTTCTGCCGGATGTTTACGCTTTGTATCAAATAAAAAAAGCCGAAACATTGACATATAATTATTCCATCACGAATGATTTTACCGATATCAATAAATTGGCGGAAGGCTATACCTTCACGAATTACAACTCTTTATTCAGAGGAAACAGAACCTTGGAAAATGCTTTGGCGCAAAGCCATTCGCTGCGTTATTTCAAATACAACATGTTTAATTTCGAAAACATTTTTGCCAATATCAATTATACCAGACGCATCGATGCCGTGAAATCAAAAGCGCAATTTGTGGGGATCAATCAATTTTCGACTCCTTATAATTCTAATTTTGCTGACGAAACCCTATCCGGAGCCGCCAGTTACGGCAGATCATTTGCGAAAAACTATAAAGCATCCGTGAATTTGGGGCTGCTTTGGTCGAAATTCAATAACATTCGTATCAATCCGTTTAATAGTGCCGAAGTTTTGGAAACTACCGAATCCTTTACGAAAAGCTACACCGCAAAATTATCCACCAATTACAAAAACTTACCCAATCTTGAAGTGGGATATAATTTGAGCATCAATGATTATAACGGAACCACTTTTTATACCGAAAAACCATTCGCCAAATTGGATTATTATTTCCTGAAAAGCTTCTCTTTTGTGGCCGAATATGAATTCTATCATTATACCAACAACACCAAAACAGTGGATAACGAATATGATTTCCTAAGCGCCAGTTTGATTTACCAAAAGAAAGACAGCAAATTGGAATACAAAGTCAGCGCTACGAATTTGTTGAATACGACCTCATTAAATGATGATAGTTTCACGCAATTTTCAACCCGAACTTCCCAATACACGGTGCAGCCAAGGTATTTGATTTTATCGTTGAAGTATAATTTGTAGCTATTCCCGCTATCCGCTATATCTTTTGCTTTTTAAAGAAAAAAGCAAAAGGATGCCGCTGCTATCAGGGCTAAAAAAAAACCTGTTCGCCGCGGCGAACAGGTTTTTTTTATATCTAAGGAATTGATTAATTACAATCCAAAAGCCGTTTTCACTTGATCCACGAAATCTAATTTCTCCCAAGTAAACAATTCAACCGTAACGGTTTTTTCGTTTCCGCCCGGAGCATTAAAAGTTTTAGTTACCGTTTCTGATTTACGTCCCATATGTCCGTAAGCTGCAGTTTCACTGTAGATTGGGTTTCTTAATTTCAAACGTTGCTCGATAAAATAAGGGCGCATATCAAAAATAGCTTCCACTTTTTTAGCGATTTCACCGTTAGTCAGATTCACTTTCGAAGTTCCGTAGGTTTCAACAAAAATCCCCATAGGTTTCGCAACACCAATAGCATACGAAACTTGTACTAAAATTTCATCAGCAACTCCGGCAGCAACCAGGTTTTTAGCGATATGACGTGTAGCATAAGCCGCACTTCTATCCACTTTACTCGGGTCTTTTCCAGAGAAAGCACCACCACCGTGAGCTCCTTTTCCACCGTAAGTATCCACAATGATTTTTCTTCCAGTCAAACCAGTATCTCCGTGAGGTCCACCAATTACGAATTTCCCTGTTGGATTAATATGGTACGTGATTTTGTCATTGAACAAATGTGCATATTGCGGATTGCTCTTGATGATTCTAGGAATCAAAATCCCAACCAAATCCGATTTGATTTTAGCCAACATCACAGCTTCTTCATCAAAATCGTCATGTTGAGTAGAGATTACAATCGCATCAATACGTACTGGTTTATTATTGTCGTCATATTCTAAAGTCACTTGTGATTTAGCATCCGGACGCAAATATTTTATTTCGTTGTTTTCACGACGTAAAACAGCTAATTCCTGTAATAATTTATGAGATAAATCCAAAGCCAAAGGCATGAAATCTTCGGTTTCGTTGGTAGCATAACCAAACATCATTCCTTGGTCACCGGCACCTTGATCTTCCGGATTGGCTCTTTCAACACCTTGATTAATGTCACCTGATTGTTCGTGAATAGCAGATAAAACGCCACAAGAATTGGCCTCAAACATATATTCGCTCTTCGTGTAACCAATTTTTTTGATGACATCACGAGCAATTTGCTGCACATCTAAATATGTTTTTGATTTTACTTCCCCAGCAAGAAATACCTGACCGGTTGTAACCAAAGTTTCACATGCCACTTTTGACTGAGGGTCAAAGGCTAAGAAATTATCAATTAATGCATCCGAAATTTGATCTGCAATTTTATCCGGATGTCCTTCACTCACAGATTCTGACGTAAATAAATAAGCCATAATAATATAGTTTTTTTAAATTAAGCGAGGATGAAATAATTGCAGGGGAAATACTAAAGGAGAGTTTCTGCTTTAGCATTTTTTTAACGAGGTTGCAATCAGTTCAAATTTTTCCTCTAATATCGATTGCAAATGTATGAAACGATTTTGATTTGCAAATTAAACTTCACTTTTTTTTATGGTTTTAAAATTAAATACTTTTTTTGAATTATGGAATTGTTTGTAAAAGGGTAAATGCGCAGGGTTTTATTAAATATAATTCAATGTAAAATGTTAAAATTTATTTTTTCGTTTGGTAAATCAAAAAAGAGTTCGGAAGTTTGCACCATCAAATAGAACAAAAAAATGAATTCAATTAAGCGTCATATGTGTTATTTTATGTGGAAATCTTCCGCAGAGGACACTATTGCTTCAATTTAAAATTCAATTTTAAAATATACAGCTAAAGCCTCTGCACACCGCAGAGGCTTTTTTTGTTTAATGCTGATTCATTTCAGTCTTTTTGAGAAAAGAAAAAACAAACATTAACAATGACTGAATTTAAATTCGGTTCAATTAAAACAAGGCTGAAATAAGTTCAGCTAAATGAAAGATGAAAACAATAGCGACTACAAAGATTTTTATGAAACGCCGTATGATGTGCATGTATATGCATATTCAAACTTGCTATTGCCGAAAGCGGAAGATTTAATCTTTGTTATAGTTCAAACTATAAAGTCCTTTTGGTAAACGCTCCAAAAGGACTTTTTTTTATCCAACAATTAAATATTACAAAACATGAAAACACTAAATAAATTTTTAAAAATACTTCAATCGATAACGAAGATTGATTTCAAAAATAAATCAGTAAGACTGCAAAAAAACGAATCATTTACAAACAACTCAGAGTCATTATTGATTCTGATAAATGGAGAAGAAAACGAATTTCTTTTCATATAAATAAAAACAACATTAAAAATAAAATAATCATGAGCACTAAAATAATAAATGTATTTGGATATGTAGCAAACGACAATCAATTCATCGTAAAAGCACAAGATTTCAATATAAGAATCAATAATAACACAGCGAATGGAAATTCAGAAACGCCAAATCCACTCGAATATTTGTTAGCCGGTTTTGCAGGTTCTGTGAATGCCATTGGGCAAATAGTAGCCAAGGAATTGGGTATTGAATTGAAATCGTTACAGGTAGAAATTTCCGGGACTTTAGTCGATAAAAATGAGAAAACCAAAAAAGGCAGAGCAGGTTTCAAATCAATCGAAATTGTGGTAAAGCCAAGTTCAGATGCGCCTTTAGCACTTTTGAAAGAATGGATTGACACCGTAAAAGAAAGATGTCCGGTTCGTGATACTTTATTAAATGCCACACCGGTTTTGCTGACTTTGATTAAAGAATATGCACCGCCAGAATCCATTTAAACACTAAAATTGGTTGTTTATCAGACTGTTTTTGACCATTGACTTTTAGTCAAAAAACAGTCTTTTTAAAATATTTAGAATGAAAAAATTAGAAAAAATAATACTCTCCCATTTTGTAACAGAGAACGGAAAAATCCTAAAAGGGTTTCCTCTTTTCTTTCAGGTTTTTGGGCAGCCTATCGGAAAAGCACCGATAGTATTGGTCAATCACGCGCTTACCGGAAACTCAGAAGTTACTGGAGAAAATGGTTGGTGGAAAGAATTAATCGGAGCCAATCAAACCATAGATGCAAATGAATTTACGATAATAGCGTTCAATATTCCCGGAAATGGATTTGATGGCGTGAAGGAAAATCTGATTTATAATTACACCCATTTTACCGCAAGGGATATTGCTAAAATATTCTGGAAAGGATTGCAAGAATTGGGTATCGAAAAACTTTTTGCCGTAATCGGAGGAAGTTTAGGCGGAGGAATTGCCTGGGAAATGGCGGTGCTTAATCCGATAGGTATCGAAAATCTGATTCCGATTGCTTCGGATTGGAAAGCTACTGATTGGGTAATTGCAAACACGTTGGTTCAAGATGAGATTTTGAACAATTCGAATTACCCGATTCCTACTGCAAGAGCACACGCTATGTTATTATACAGAACGCCTCAATCGTTGAAACAAAAATTCGGTCGTCAGAAAAATGAACTGAAAAACATTTTCCAAGTCGAAAGCTGGCTGTTCCATCACGGAGATAAATTGCAAAAACGTTTTCAATTGTCTGCTTACAAAATGATGAATCATCTGATTAAGACGATTGATATTACGAGAAACAGAAAAGATTTTGTGACCGTTGCCAAAGTAATCCAATCCAATATTCACATCATCGCTGTTGATACGGATCATTTTTTTACAGCCGATGAAAATAGAGAAACGTATAAAGATTTGAAAAAAGTAAAGCAAAATGTGTTTTACCACGAAATCAAATCCATTCATGGACACGATGCTTTTTTGATAGAGTACGAACAATTAAATACAATCCTTAACAACCTTTTTATAACAACTAAACAAACCGCATAATGAAAATTTTAAAATTTGGAGGAAAGTCGCTGACTTACGGAAATGGCTTTGAAAAAGCAGTCGAAATTATTTTGGAAAAAGTAAACAATAACGAGAAAATTGCCGTAGTCGTTTCGGCAATCGCCAATGCAACCGATGAATTGGAGCAGATTTTAGACAAAGCCGTAAAAAACGAAGCCTATCTCGAACAACTTAATGCATTCCAAAAATACCAACAATCTCATTTTTTAGTTGATTTATCAGAAGAGTTTCGGCTATTGGAAAAAACCTTTGAAGGCGTAGCTTTATTGGGCGATTATAGCAAAAAGATAAAAGACAATGTGTTGGCGCAAGGCGAAGTGATTTCGGCAAAAGTGGTCACGCAAGCGTTAAAAGATAAAGGCGTGAATGCCAATTTTTCGGACACACGTTTGCTCATCAAAACCGACGGAAAATATGGCGACGCACAACCTTTGGAACAATTGTCAAAAAAGAATGTGATTAATCACTTTAAGCAGAATAATGGAACAACGGTAAATATTGTTACGGGTTTTATAGGTTCAAATGCAACTAATGACACGACAACTTTGGGCAGAAACGGAAGTAATTATACTGCTTCCTTAATTGCCAATTACCTTGATGCTGAAGAATTGCAAAACTACACCCACGTGGATGGGATTTATACCGCCAATCCTGATTTGGTTTTTGACGCTAAAAAAATTGATCAATTGTCTTTTAATGAAGCCAATGAATTAGCCAATTTCGGAGCAACCATTCTTCATGCCAAAACCATTATTCCCTTATTGGAAAAAAATATCCCGCTTCGGATTTTAAATACTTTCAATCATGAAAATAAAGGGACATTAATCACTTCGACTGCCGATTCAGCAGGCATAAAATCACTTTCCGTTTTAGAAAATGTGTCTTTGGTTAATCTCGAAGGGCGCGGACTTTTAGGTAAAACTGGAGTCGATGCCCGTATTTTTAAAGTGATGGGAGACAACGATATCAGCGTCAGCATTATTTCGCAAGGATCATCCGAAAGAGGAATTGGGATTGTGGTGGCTGCCGATAAAGCATCAAAAGCAATTATTGAATTAGAAAAAGAATTCGAAAATGATTTCTATTCCAAAGATGTCAACAAGATTTCGGTAACCGATAATGTTTCAGTGATTTCTATTATCGGACAGGATTTAAGCACGTTTCATAAACCGTACACGGCACTTATCAAAAACAAAATCGTCCCAATTCTTTTCAATAACACGGTGACAGGCAAAAACGTGAGTTTGGTGGTGAATAAATCCCAACTTCATAAAGCATTGAACGTCATTCATGGAGAGATTTTCGGAGTTTCAAAGAAGATCAATATTGCAATTTTTGGACATGGTTTAGTGGGCGGAACACTAATCAATCAAATCTTAACTTCCGCCGAAAATATCGAAAAGCGGAAAGATATTAAACTCAATGTTTTTGCCATTGCCAATTCTAAGAAAGTCCTTTTCAACAAAAACGGAATCACTCCGGATTGGGAAACCGAAATCCAAAACAACGGCATTCCCTATACCCTTGAAGATGTTATCGCTTACGCCAATGAGCATCATCTTGAAAATTTAATTGCCATCGATAATACCGCAAGTAGCACGTTTGTCGAAAATTATATTCCACTGGCAGAAAATAGTTTCGATTTAATTTCTTCCAACAAAGTAGCCAACACTTTAAGCTACAGTTTCTACAAAAAAATAAGAAAAACACTTACGGATAATCAGAAGAATTATTTGTATGAAACCAATGTTGGTGCAGGTCTTCCTCTTATTGATACTATCAAATTATTGCATCATTCCGGTGAAAATATCACTAAAATAAAAGGGGTTTTTTCAGGAACTTTAAGTTATTTATTCAATCATTTTTCTGCGGAAGGCCGACCTTTTAGTCAAGTGCTGCAAGAAGCCATCGATAAAGGTTTTACGGAACCCGATCCAAGAGAAGACTTATGCGGGAATGATGTCGGTAGAAAATTGTTAATTTTAGCCAGAGAGTTAGACCTTCAAAATGAATTCGAGGAAGTCAAAATTCAAAATCTTATTCCCGAAAATTTAAGAACAGGAGATAAAGCCGAATTTTTAAACCAATTAACTGAACTGGATGCTTTATATGCAACCATAAAACAAAACCAAAAACCCAATCATGTCTTGCGATATATCGGAGAATTATCAGGAGATTTACAACAAGACAGAGGAAATTTAGAAGTAAAATTAGTTTCTGTTCCCCAAGATACCGCTTTAGGACAACTCAAAGGCTCCGATTCCTTTTTTGAAATTTATACCGAATCCTATGGTGACAGACCCATCGTAATTCAAGGGGCAGGAGCAGGTTCGGCAGTAACGGCAAGAGGTGTTTTTGGAGATATTTTGAGATTATCGGAAAAAGGATAAAAAAACAAACAACATGAAAATAACATTAAACAGAATCAACGAAAATTATCATTTTCAATTAAAAAACGAAAGAGGTCACATTGTCGAATTAGACAGCAGAACCGAATTTGGAGGCAATGATTTAGCGTCAAGTCCAATGGAATTGCTACTCATGGGAGTTGCCGGATGTAGCGCCATAGATGTCATTTCGATACTCAAAAAACAACGTCAGGAAATCAGTTCCTATAAAGCGGAAGTGGAGGGCATCCGGGAACAAATACAAGACGCCAAGCCATTCAAAGAAATCACGGTAACCATTTTTTTAGAAGGGAATATCAACGAAGAAAAAGCCGTAAAAGCGGCCCAACTTTCCTTCGAAAAATATTGTTCCGTTTCCAAAACATTGGAGCCAACAGCAAAAATTAATTATAAAGTAGTTCTGAATAATAAAGAAGTAGGCACAAGCCAATAGGCAGTTCCAATAACTTTAAACCTTAAACTTTAAACAAAAAAACATGAACGAAACCCAATTTGGATTTGAAACCCAAGCCATACGAACACAATTAGAACGATCACAATATCAAGAGCATTCGGTACCATTATACCTAACCTCCAGTTTTGTTTTTGAAGATGCCGAAGATATGCGCGCTTCTTTCTCCGAAGAAAAAGAAAAGAACATTTATAGTCGTTTCAGCAATCCAAACACGAATGAGTTTGTCGATAAAATCTGCCAAATGGAAGGAGCCCAAGCCGGTTATGCCTTCGCCACCGGAATGGCAGCAGTCTATTCCACCTTTGCGGCCTTACTGAATTCGGGAGATCATATCGTTTCGGCAAGCAGTGTTTTTGGTTCTACACATACGTTGTTTACAAAGTATTTCCCGAAATGGAACATTCAAACTTCGTATTTCAATATTAACGAACCCGAAACTATCGAAAAATATATCCAATCCAATACCAAAATTCTGTATGCCGAATCTCCAACGAATCCTGCAGTAGATATTTTAGATTTAGAATATTTAGGTAAAATTGCCAAAAAACACAACTTGATTTTAATCATCGACAACTGTTTTGCTACGCCATATATCCAAAATCCAATCCAATTCGGAGCCGATTTAGTCATCCATTCCGCCACCAAATTAATTGACGGTCAAGGACGAGTGCTCGGCGGAATAACCGTAGGACGGGAAGATTTAATCCGCGAAATCTATCTGTTTTCCAGAAATACTGGGCCCTCATTATCGCCTTTCAACGCCTGGGTGTTGTCAAAAAGCCTCGAGACATTAGCCGTCAGAGTAGAAAAGCATTGCGAAAATGCACTGAAGGTTGCCGAGTTTTTAGAAAATCATCCCAATGTGCAACGCGTAAAATATCCTTTTCTAAAATCGCATCCACAATATGAAATCGCGAAAAAACAAATGCGTCTGGGCGGAAACGTAGTCGCTTTCGAAATCAAAGGCGGAATCGAAACCGGACGAAAATTTTTAGACCAAATCAAACTCTGTTCCCTGTCGGCAAATTTGGGAGACACCCGTACCATAGTCACGCATCCCGCCTCAACGACTCACAGTAAATTAACTGTCGAAGAACGATTGGCAGTAAGTATAACCGATGGATTGGTGCGCGTTTCTGTAGGTTTGGAAACCGTAAATGATGTCATTAACGATTTAAAACAGGCTTTGGATAATTCCTTAAAAGTAGTTTAAACGGAAATAATATTTATAAAAACGACTTATTTTAGAATATAAATCTAGCAAACTATCAAAATAAGTCAAAAAACAGAAAATATTTCATAATGTAATTTTTATTATTACATTTGCAGTGTTCATACACACACTGATTTGTTATCACGAAAGGCAGAGGGATTAGACCCAATGAAGCCTTAGCAACCCTTTATCCGTAAAGAAGGTGCTACATTCTACCAAGCAATTGGATAGATAACGACAGAATACTTCCACAGTATTCCTTCTACTTTTCCTGATAGCATATCGATATTTTTTTGAAGCAAATGGCTTGGGCATTTTTATCCATCCTATTCCCGCTGTCCGTTATATCTTTTGTTCTGAACCACAGAACAAAAGGATATCACTGCCATCGGGGCTAAAAAATAAATGTATTGAACTTTTGTAAAATTTTTTAAAAAACAAAAATGTCAAAAATTCAGGAAGCTATAAAAAACCGAATCCTTATCCTCGACGGAGCCATGGGAACCATGTTGCAACGCTACAATTTTTCCGAAGAAGATTTTCGCGGCCAGCGTTTCAAGGATTTTCCACATTCACTAAAAGGCAATAACGATTTGCTGTCGCTAACCCAGCCGCAAGCCATTCGCGATATTCACGCCCAATATTTCGAAGCAGGTGCCGATATTGTAGAAACCAATACTTTCTCTGGCACCACCATCGGAATGGCAGATTACCATCTCGAAGAACTGGTTTACGAATTAAACTATGAATCGGCACGAATAGCCCGAGAAGTAGCCGACGAATTTACCACCAAAAACCCCAATAAACCCCGTTTTGTAGCCGGTTCTATCGGGCCAACGAACCGGACCGCAAGCATGTCACCCGACGTAAACGACCCAGGGTACCGCGCCGTCACTTTTGATGATTTACGAATGGCCTACAAGCAACAAGTAGAAGCCTTATTAGATGGCGGTAGCGATATTCTGTTAGTGGAAACCATTTTCGACACGCTCAATGCCAAAGCCGCCTTGTTCGCCATCGAAGAAGTAAAAGAAGAAAGAAATATCGATATTCCAATCATGGTTTCAGGAACCATTACCGATGCATCCGGAAGAACTTTGTCAGGACAAACTGTCGAAGCATTCCTGATTTCCATTTCGCACATCCCATTATTGAGCGTTGGTTTCAATTGCGCTTTAGGTGCCGACCAGTTAAAACCTTATTTAAAACAATTGGCACACAACACTTCCTTTAATGTTTCGGCACATCCCAATGCAGGATTGCCCAATGCATTCGGACAATACGACCAAACCCCGGAAGAAATGCAAGCCTTAATCAGAGATTATTTAAAAGACAATTTAATCAATATCATCGGCGGTTGTTGCGGCACCAATCCCGACCACATCCGATTAATTGCAGAAGTTGCAAAAGAATTCAAACCACGTTCCGTTACCACCGTAGAGATGCACCGCAGTGCATCTCCTATATCAAACCAAACCGTACAGGATTAAAAAAACAAAAATGGCAGATTCAGACTGTAAAAAATATTTAAAATTATCAGGATTAGAACCCTTAATCATTACTCCGGAAACCAATTTTGTAAATGTTGGTGAACGAACCAATGTAACCGGTTCTAGAAAATTTCTGCGTTTAATAAAAGAAGAGCGTTACGAAGAAGCACTTTCTGTAGCCCGTGATCAAGTCGAAGGCGGAGCGCAAATCATCGATATCAATATGGATGAAGGCATGCTCGATGGCGTTCACGCGATGACGACTTTCCTAAACTTAATAGCTTCCGAACCGGATATTTCACGAGTTCCGGTAATGATTGATAGTTCCAAATGGGAAATCATCGAAGCCGGTTTGAAAGTCGCTCAAGGCAAAAGTGTGGTCAATTCTATCTCTTTAAAAGAAGGCGAAGAAACGTTTATCCATCATGCTAAATTAGTAAAACGCTATGGTGCCGCTGTAATCGTGATGGCATTCGATGAAAAAGGACAAGCAGATAACTACGAACGACGCATCGAAATTTGCAAACGTTCCTATGATATATTGGTTGATAAAGTAGGCTTTCCGGCCGAAGACATTATTTTCGACCCCAATATTTTTCCCGTTGCCACGGGAATGGATGAGCATAAACTAAATGCACTTGATTTCTTCCGAGCCACAAAATGGATTCGGGAAAATCTGCCTCACGCACATGTTAGCGGTGGCGTAAGTAATGTTTCATTCTCTTTTAGGGGAAATGATAAAGTTCGAGAAGCCATGCATTCCGTTTTTTTATACCATGCCATTCAAAATGGAATGACGATGGGAATTGTCAATCCGGAAATGTTAGAAATCTATGATGAGATTCCAAAAGATTTATTGGAACGTGTCGAAGATGTTTTATTGAATAGGAGAGAAGATGCTACCGAAAGATTGCTGGATTTCGCCGAAAATGTAAAAGGCGATGTCAAGAGTAACGAAAAAGCAATCCAGGAATGGCGTTCGGGAACAATCCAGGAACGGTTAACGCATTCTTTAGTAAAAGGAATTGACGAATTTATAGAGTTAGATATCGAAGAAGCCAGACAAGCCGCTTCAAAACCTATCGAAGTCATCGAAATCAATTTGATGGCGGGTATGAATGTCGTTGGTGATTTATTTGGAAGCGGAAAAATGTTTTTGCCTCAAGTAGTGAAATCTGCAAGAGTAATGAAAAAAGCGGTGGCGTATTTACTTCCATTTATTGAAGCTCAAAAAGACGGCAAGTCAAGTTCAGCTGGAAAAATATTAATGGCAACCGTAAAAGGGGACGTTCATGATATTGGAAAAAATATTGTTTCAGTCGTTTTGGGCTGTAATAATTACGAAATAATAGATTTGGGCGTAATGGTTGCTCCAGAAAAAATCATTGCAGCTGCGATAGAGCATAATGTAGATGTCATCGGATTAAGCGGGTTAATCACACCATCATTGGATGAAATGGTATATCTTGCCAAAGAATTAGATAAACTCAATATAAAAATCCCAATAATGATTGGCGGTGCCACCACTTCTCGTGCTCACACTGCCGTGAAAATTGCTCCCGAATATCGAGAAACTGTGGTTCATGTAAACGATGCTTCCCGTGCCGTAACAGTTGCAGGAAATTTATTGAATTCGGAAACTAAATTAGATTATTCTAAAATTTTACGTTCCGAATATGACGAATTGAGAGAAGGGTATTTAAATAGAAGTCGAGATAAAAATTTCTTAACCATTGAACAGGCGAGAGTCAATAAACTAAAATTAGACTGGGATAATTTCACTCCAATAAAACCCAATTTCATTGGAACAAAAACCATCGAAGTCGATATTGAAACTTTAGTGCCTTATATCGACTGGACGCCATTCTTCAGAACATGGGAATTGTTCGGAAAATATCCGGCGATTTTAACCGATGAGGTGGTGGGCGAACAAGCGCAATCCGTTTTTGAAGATGCGAAAGAAATGCTGTACCTAATTTTGAAAGAAAACAAACTATCTGCCAAGGGGATTTACGGTATTTTTCCGGCCAATCAAATTAATGATGACGATATTGAACTTTCGGATGAAAACGGAAAAAAGCTGCAGACCTTTTTGACTTTACGCCAACAGTCACAAAAAACAAAGGGCGCTTTCAATATGGCTTTATCCGATTTTATTGCCCCAAAAGACACCGGAAAAACGGATTATATGGGCGCTTTTTGTGTCACAACCGGTTTCGGTGTCGATGAATGGGCATCCGAATTCGAGAAAAACTTAGATGATTATAATTCCATAATGGTCAAAGCATTGGCAGATCGTTTAGCGGAAGCTTTTGCTGAATATTTACATGAAAAAATCAGAAAGGAAATCTGGGGTTATGCTTCCGATGAAACGCTGTCCAAACAGGATTTGATAGAAGAAGAATACAAAGGGATTCGTCCTGCGCCAGGGTATCCGGCCTGTCCCGATCATTTGGAAAAACCTACGATTTGGAAATTATTAAATGTAGAACAGGAAATTGGAGTAACACTAACGGAGAGCATGGCGATGTGGCCGGCATCTTCGGTGTCAGGATATTATTTTGGGAATCCCCAAAGCAAGTATTTTGGATTAGGAAAAATCAAAGAAGATCAGGTCATTGATTATGCCAAACGAAGAAATATTCCAACCGCCATCGCAATGAAATGGCTCAATCCCAACATTGCCGATTAAAAAATTTATTTAAAGTTTAAGTGGTTTCAAACAACTTTAAACTTTAAACCTTAAACAAAAAACATGAAAGTAACCCAACATATAGAAAACGCGCAAGGGAAATCATTATTCTCTTTCGAAATATTACCGCCTTTAAAAGGACAAAATATCCAATCTATTTTTGACAGTATTGACCCATTGATGGAATTTAATCCGCCATTTATTGATGTAACCTATCACCGTGAAGAATTTGAATTCAAGGAATTACCAAGCGGATTATTGGAGAAAAAAGTTGTAAAAAAACGCCCGGGAACCGTTGGAATTTGTGCCGCTATCCAAAATAAATACCAGGTTGATGCGATTCCACATATTTTGTGTGGCGGTTTTACCAAAGAAGACACCGAAAATTTTCTGATAGATATTGATTTTCTTGGGATTCAAAATGTCGTAGCGCTTCGAGGGGATGCAATTAAAAGCGAGATTTATTTCAAACCCGAAAAAGAAGGCCATCATTATGCCAGTGAACTGGTTTCGCAAATATCGAATCTGAATAATGGCATTTATTTAGACTGTGATTTGCAGAATTCCTGTAAAACCGATTTTTGCATTGGTGTTGCCGGTTATCCCGAAAAACACATGGAAGCGCCAAGTTTGGATAGCGACATTCATTTTTTGAAGCAAAAAATAAAAAACGGAGCCGAATATATTATCACACAAATGTTTTTTGACAATCAGAAATATTTTGATTTTGTGCAAAAATGTAGAAAAGAGGGCATAACAATTCCAATCATTCCAGGCTTAAAACCTATTGCTACCAAAAAGCAGTTAAACCTAATTCCACATCGTTTCAAAGTAGATTTGCCCGATGATTTGATTATGGAAGTCGTTCGCGCCCATGACGCCGAAGCAGTGAAACAAATCGGAATCGAATGGTGCATCAATCAGAGCAAAGAATTAGTAAAAGCCGGAATTCCGGTATTGCATTATTACTCCATGGGTAAATCCGAAAACATAAAACAAATAGCTAAAGCCATATTCTAAAAAAAGAATATATTTGCGACTTTAATTTGGCCAATGAAAGTTTATTTTTCGGGAATTTTATTGTTATTTTTTGGATTTGTTTCTGCGCAGGAATTGAACAATTCAAATGCGGTAGATGTAAATTATTTTACAGGAAATGTGATGTTGCACTCTCCTGGTATCTCTCATTTGATTACTGGTCATCCCGAAGGCGTGATGGTTAGTTTTTCCAGAAAAACAAATGGAGAAAAAGAATGGCATTCCGTTTATAATTACCCGGATTATGGGATTTATTTTTTAGGTCAGGATTTTAAAAATGAATTTTTAGGAAAAAATTACGCTATCGGGGCACATTATAATTTCTATTTTTTAAATAGGAAATTGATGCTTAAAGTAGCTGAGGGAATTGCCATTACTACAAATCCTTATGATAAAGAAACCAATAGTAAGAATAATGCATTTGGATCAAAAATCATGGCCAATACCGATTTCTTATTAAATTATAAAGAGGAAAATATAATAGATAATTTGGGTGTTCAGGCTGGATTTGTTTTCACTCATTTTTCTAATGGAAGAGTAAAATCCCCTAATAGTGGAATAAACACCTACAGTATTAACATTGGGGTCAATTATAATTTTGACAAACTACAGCAAAAAATTGTTGATACTGCTGCCGCAAAAATAAAATTTACACAGCCCGTCAAATATAATTTTATTCTTCGGACAGGAGTTAATGAAAGTCCAATAATTGGAAGCGGACAAAGAGCTTTCTATCATATTGGGTTTTATGCTGACAAAAGATTGAATAGAAAAAGCGCTATTCAACTTGGAACGGAAGTTTTTGTGTCTAATTTCTACAAAGATTTTATCAAATATCAGTCGGTTGCTTATCCACAGCTGAATTTAGATCCGAATACCGATTATAAAAGAGTAGGGGTTTTTATAGGCTATGAATTATTCATAAATAAGATTTCACTCGAAGCACAAGTGGGTTATTATGTTTATCAGCCTTACAAACATGATATTCCGGTATATGACAGAATAGGAATGAAATATTATTTTGGAGATAAATTATATACAGGTTTGTCCATTAAAACCCACGGTTTTTTGGCTGAAGCTTTAGAGTTTGCAGTTGGAGTAAGATTATAATTTTTACAGATGAAAAATATTTTAATATTAGTCGGTTTTTTGTTTTTCTTGGTAGGATGTTCAAATCCTGGTGATTGCATTGAATCTACTGGAGATATCATTACAAAAGAGTTTAGCGTGACCAATTTCGATAAGATAATTGTTTACGAAGGAATTGGTTTGGTGGTGACTCAAGGTCCTGAATTTAAAGTTGAGGTAAAAACAGGCAAAAATTTAATGGAAGGAATTGAAGTAAAAGTAACCGATAGTTTACTGTCACTGAAAGACAATATCACTTGTAACTTGGTTCGCGATTATGGGCAAACCACAGTCTATGTTACAGCTCCCAATATTATAGAATTGCATTCAAAAACCGCAAGAACGATCACGTCCAATGGTATTTTAAGCTATCCGATTTTACGACTATTCTCCATGGATTTAACCGATGGTATCGGAACGGGGGATTTTGATATTCAGGTGAATAACGAGCAAACGGTTGTTGAAAGCAACAACATAGCAAGATATTATATTTCAGGTCAAACCAACGATTTACAACTTTATTTCCATGATGGGAGCGGGCGTTTTGAAGGGGGAAGCCTAACTGCAAAATCTATTAATATTTTTCATCGCAGTTCAAATGACTTAGTTGTAAAACCTACCGAAAGTATTACGGGAAAAATGGTCAGTACAGGAAATGTCATTCTAAAAAACACACCGCCAATTGTTGATGTGCAACAACTGTATACTGGGCATGTAATCTATAATTAAAATAGGAATCTAAAAATTATTTTTTAGTCATTTCTCTAAAAAGCGTTTCCAGATTTTTATTTTTCTGATTCAGTTGCAAGGTTTTTAAACCATTGTCATGAGCAAAATCAAAAACCGCCGGGCGCATGTCTTTGTCTGAAGAAAAAGTCAATTCCCAAAGCATGTCGTGTACGTTTTTATAGGATTTTAAATGCGGTATTTTAGCAATAAGTTGCTCTTCAATTTTAAAATCAAATTCCACTTCAATCACTTGTTCTTTATCGGCAGAAATCAGGTTTTCCAGTTTTCTATCAGTTACAATTTTACCGTTATTGATGATAATGACTCTATCGCAAATGGCTTCCACTTCCTGCATAATATGTGTCGAAAGAAAAACCGTTTTGTCTTTACCCACATTCCTAATGACATTTCTGATTTCTACCAACTGATTAGGATCTAAACCCGTAGTCGGTTCATCCAGAATTAACACGTCAGGATTGTGTAACAAAGCATTGGCTAAACCCACACGCTGACGATATCCTTTAGATAATTGTCCGATTTTTTTATGACTTTCAGAAGTTAAGCCCGTCAATTCTATCACTTCATCAATGCGGGATTTTTCCACTTTATAAACATCGGCATTAAAAGCCAAATATTCCCGAACATACAAATCCAAATACAACGGATTGTGCTCCGGCAAATACCCAACAGACCGCTGAACTGATTTTTGTTGCGAATTCACATCAAAACTATTTACCGAAGCCGAACCTTCATCAGCATTGATATAAGTAGTTAAAATCTTCATCAAAGTCGATTTTCCGGCACCATTTGGACCAAGAAAACCCACGATTTCTCCTTTGTTTACAGAAAAAGAAATATTGTCTAATGCTTTTTGAGCACCGTAACTTTTGGATATGTTTTTGACTTCGATTGACATAATTCGTGATTTGTAGCAAAAGTAACAAAATATATGATTGAATTGTGAATGTAAAAACACGAATTCCAAATACTATTTTTATATTTGCAGTAATGACATTCAATTCACAAAATTCTTGGAACAATTCACTTTGGTTTGCTTGGGAAAGCAAAACGGATTGTCGTGTCGTTATTTAATTGAAATTAAAATAAGTAAACGAATATACAATCCTGATGTCATATCAGGATTTTTTTTGCTCTAAACTAAAGAGTAAAAAACTTAATTTTGTAACAAATTACAACTATGGAAAATAGTAAAGATATGCGCACTTGGTTGGATGACTTCAAATTGTCTCATCCCTTAGTGATTGCCGGGCCTTGCAGCGCTGAAACGGAAGATCAGGTTTTGAAAATTGCACACGAATTAAAAGATTCGGATGTGAGTATTTTCAGGGCTGGGATTTGGAAACCAAGAACCCGTCCGGGCGGATTTGAGGGTGTTGGAGCCATTGGTTTAAAATGGTTGCAAAAAGCAAAAGCAGAAACCGGATTATTAATGGGGGTTGAAGTTGCCAATGCTACTCACGTGAAACTCGCTCTCGAACATGATATCGACGTGTTATGGATCGGAGCTCGTACCACCGTAAACCCGTTTGCCGTTCAGGAAATTGCAGATGCATTACAAAACACCGATAAAATTGTGTTGGTCAAAAATCCAGTAAATCCCGATTTATCGCTTTGGATTGGCGGAGTGGAACGTTTGTATAATGCCGGAATTAAAAAATTAGGCGTTATTCACAGGGGTTTCTCAACCTACGAAAAAACAAAATACAGAAATATTCCCGAATGGCAAATTGCGATTGAACTGCAAAACCGATTTCCGGATTTACCGTTAATTTGCGATCCTTCACACATAACCGGGAAACGCGATATGATTTTGGAAGTGTCGCAACAGGCCCTGGATTTGAATTATGATGGTTTGATGATAGAAACACATACTGACCCTGACCATGCTTGGAGCGATGCCGCGCAACAAGTGACACCAAAAGCATTGAAACAAATTTTTGAAGATTTACGTATCAGAAAAGAAAGTGTAGATGAGGCGGATTATAATCAAAAACTTTCCCGATTGCGTATTGAAATTGATGATTATGATACCAAATTGGTTGAAATTTTAGGCAGAAGAATGAAAATTTCCAATAAAATTGGAGCTCTCAAAAAAGAAAAAAATGTTGCCGTTTTGCAAAATAAGCGTTGGAATGAAATATTGGGTAAAATGATTCTTGAAGGAGAAGAAAAAGGTTTAAGCGAAGAATTTATTTTGAAGTTATTTAAGGCCATACATCAGGAAAGTATTGCTCATCAGGAAAAAGTAATAAATAATTAACATTTTTTTGAGAAATTTCGTATTTTCGTCGAAATTTTAAAACATATAAATTTATGAGAAAATCTTTACTATTGTTTGTAGCTACATTGTTATGTGGTTTTAATGTCCAGGCACAATATAAAATAGAAAATATTTCAATGTCCTATGGTGATGAAATTACTGAGGAAAAAGGAAAAATAATTAAAATTATTGGCGAAGCAAATAATAAAATCTATGCACTTGGTTTAAAAGGGAAAAATGATTATTTCTTGAAGATTTTCGAATCAAAAGCAATGAAATTGATTTCGAACATTCCTATTGTTTTGCCTGAAGTAAAAGACAAAGACGTAAAATTTGAAGATATTGTTATATTAAACAATAGATTATACATCATCGGAAGTGTTTACCACAGAAAAGATAAAGTTTTTACATTGGTTGGAATTGCATTTTCCGAAGACGGAAAACTTAGCAATGAAATGACAACAATGTTTGAATCTCAAGTAGCCAGAAGTTCAGACAGAGGCGGTTTTTATTTTAAAACATCTCCAGACGAACAAGTGTTATTGGTCATGCATACAGCTTTGTTTGAAAAAGAAGATGCCATGAAATATGAGATTAAATTATTTGATGACTCAATGAAAACAACTTTTTCTACTGAGGATAAAGTTTCGTATGATGATAATAAAAAAGATTACCAATTTACAATATCGGATTTTGATATTAATTATAAAGATGATGTGTTTTTAGTGGTAAACGAAGGATATAGAGATAAAAAGAAGAAAGAAAAAGTAGAGAAATTTGAACTTCATATTTTTAAGAAAGATAATAGCTACAAAAAAGATGTAGTTAAGATTGATGTAATTGATAAAGAAATTATCAACTGCAAAATGATTTCTACAAGTAAAAACACGGTAAAATTAGTCGGTTTTTATTCCAGTGTTAGAGAAAGCGGAAGAGCAAATAGAGAATTAAAAGGCATTTATAATGCTACTATTAATCTAGCAAATAATGCAACCGAAAACTTAAAATTCAATGAGTTTGATTATGCGACAAAGGTTAAATTATTAGGAGAAAGAAGAGCCGGAAAAGGAAAAGATTTAAAACCTTTATACCAAATCCACACTATTATTGAAAAAAATGACGGCGGTCTAATTGTATTGTCTGAACTTAGATTTATTTATGTTGGACAAACGCAAGGTATAGGTCCATTAGGATTGACTCCTATTACGTATACAACAAATGAAATAATTGTAACAACTTTAAAACCTGACGGTGAATTAGAATGGTGTAACGTTGTTGCAAAAGAACAATCAGCAACCGTAACTGAGGCATCACTTAATATTTTTGCGCTTGCGGGCGGAGGTAATTTTAATGTTGCAGTTGGATTTTCATTTTCGTTGGGTGTTATGGGTAAAGGCCCTGAATATTTGAGTGCCATTCCAATTTATAAAGATGGGCAATTGAACATCTTATTTAATGACAACAAGAAAAACAAAGGAATAACTGATATTGAGCAAATTAAAGCATTAGGAAATTACAATAATGCCGTTCCAACACTTTTTGTTTTTGATGATAAAGGTCAAATCACAAGAAAAGATCCTGAAGAGGCAATTAAAAATGAATTGGTTATTAGACCAGGAATTTTTTACAGAAAAAATCAAAATGAGTTTCTAATTTATGCTTCGAGAAAATCTCAGGACAAACTAGGAAGGATGATTATATTATAGTATAGTTCAAAAGGTTGCTTTAAAAAAGCAACCTTTTTTTTTAAATAAAAAAAAGATACAATACCTTTGTCACATGACAGGAATCGTTTATAAATCTACAGGAAGCTGGTACACCGTAAAATCTACAGAGGGAGATTTTATAGAATGCCGTATGAAAGGGAAATTCAGAATAAAAGGAATCAAGAGCACCAATCCTATTGCCGTTGGTGATGTGGTTGATTATGAACTCGAAGAAACTTCGGATACCGTTACAGGAACCATTTATAAAATTCACGACAGAAAGAACTACATCGTTAGAAAATCTGTGAATTTGTCCCATCAAATGCACATTATTGCGTCCAATATTGATCGGGTTTTCTTGTTGATAACCATCAATAATCCACCAACCACCACCAACTTTATCGATAGATTTCTCGTAACTGCCGAAGCGTATGGAATTGAAGCCATTTTAGTTTTCAATAAAATTGACACTTATGATGAAGCTACACTTGACGAACAGTTGTATATGCAACATATTTATGAGCAAATCGGATACAAATGCCTCCGCGTTTCTTCTACTGAAGGAACAGGAATTGAAGAACTAAAGGGAATGATGATTGGAAAAGTAAGCATGTTTGCCGGTCATTCCGGTGTAGGAAAATCCACTTTGGTGAATAAGATGGAACCGAGTTTGCATCTAAAAACTACGGTTATATCCGAACAAAGCAAACAAGGACAGCATACAACCACGTTTGCAGAAATGTACGATTTATCTTTTGGAGCACAAATTATCGATACACCAGGAATCAAAGGTTTTGGAATTGTTGATATGGAGAAAGAAGAAATTAGTGGTTATTTCCCGGAATTTTTCAAGCTCAAAGACCAATGTAAATTCAACAATTGTTTGCATAAAGATGAACCACATTGTGCCATTAAAGCCGCATTAGACAAAGACGAAATCTCTTGGTCAAGATATAAAAGTTACCTAAAAATCCTTGAAGGTGATGAGGAGAATTTCCGAACCGACATTCATAACGAAGATCGGATTGCGAGTGACGAAACAAGAAACAAGCAATAGGGAAAAATGAAAGTAGTCATTCAAAGAGTTTCCGAAGCTTCCGTAACTATTGATGAAATAAAAGTAGCCGAAATCCAAAATGGACTGCTGGTTCTTTTAGGAATAGAAGATGCAGACAGTCAGGAAGATATCAATTGGCTCACCTCCAAAATTATAAATCTCCGCATTTTTGGAGATGAAAATCATATAATGAACCTGTCGGTCAAAGACATCGATGGAGATATTATTGTCGTAAGCCAATTTACGCTTCATGCTTCTACCAAAAAAGGCAATCGCCCATCTTATATTAAAGCGGCAAAACCCGAAATTGCCATTCCATTATATGAAAATTTCGTAAAACAAATGGAAGACGAATTAGGCAAAAAAGTACAAACCGGACAGTTTGGGACCGATATGAAAGTCGGTTTAGTAAACGATGGACCAGTGACAATAATAATCGATAGTAAAAACAGAGAGTAAATTTTTTTCTGTCGAAATTTTCTTATATTTTTGAGCAAATATAATTTCATGAAATTCAAACTTGCTTTCTTCCTCTTCTTAACTTCAACAATATCACTTTTTGCCCAAAAGATTGATTACAGTACAGTAAGTATTGCCGATAGCCTAAAAGAAAATGCGAATGCTGTTGTTCGTTTGAATCAAATGGACATTGTTATTTCTTCTCAGCGAAATATGAATGTCTCTACTAAAAGAGTGGTTACCGTCTTAAACAAAATTGGACTTGGAGCCATAAATGCTATTGAAAACTATAATAAGACAACAACCGTAAAAAGTATTGAAGCAACCGTTTTTGATGCTTTTGGAAATGAAATCAAAAAAATTAAGAGAAAAGATTTTAGAGATCAGAGTGCAGTTGATGGCGGCACCCTTTTTTCGGTCAGCAGAGTTATTTATTTAGATTACACACCTATCGGGTATCCTTTTACGATTGTATTTGAAAGTGAAACGGAAACTTCAAACACGGCTTTTATACCACAATGGTTTCCTTTGGACGACTATTTTGTAAGTATAGAAAAGAGTGTTTTGAATGTAAATTATCCGGATAATCTTGGCTTTAAAAATAAGGAATTCAATTTTTTTGATTTTCAAATCAAAAAAACAGTAGATACTCCAACACAACTGTCCTATACAGCGACAAATATTGTGGCTCAAAAAAATGAAGACTATGGTCCAAATTATTATGATGCTTTACCTAAAGTAATGATGGGTTTAACACTTTTTCATCTTGAAGGAGTAGATGGGACAGCCAAAACCTGGAAAGAATTCGGGCAATGGTATTCGGATAAAATTTTATATGGAACAACTGAATTATCTGAAGAAACAAAAACGAAAATAAAAACTCTTGTGGGCAATGAAAAAGACCCAGTCAAGAAAGCCAAAATAATATACAACTTTGTACAACAAAAATCGAGATACGTTAGCATCCAAGTTGGAATCGGAGGATGGAAACCGATGCTTGCCAATGATGTCGATCGTTTGGGTTATGGTGATTGTAAGGCCTTGACCAATTATACTAAAGCCTTGCTAAATGCAGTAGATGTTCCGTCGTTCAATACTGTTTTATATGGCAGTAAAGACAAACGGGATATCGAATCTGAATTTGTTTCCATGCAAGGCAATCACATGATTTTATCTATTCCGAACGGAGATGATTATATATGGCTGGAATGTACCAGCCAAGATGATCCTTTTGGTTATCAAGGTATTTTTACGGATGACAGAAATGTTTTAATTATGAAACCCGAAGGTGGCGAAATTGTCAGAACCAAAATCTATCCTGATAAAGAAAATACACAAACAGGAAAAGGCAATTATTCATTAACTGACAACGGGGATTTTTCTGGAAAAATAACCATAGTTTCCGAAGGTTCTCAATACAGTCCAAAAGCACTAGTCGAAAAGTTTCAACCAAATGAAAAAGATGCTTATTATAAAGACTATTGGGATAATATCAATAATTTGAAAATTAATAAAGCTACCTTCTCAAACGATAAAGAAAGAGTCATTTTAACCGAAAATGTTGAAATGAGTGCGGCAAATTATGGTAATATTTCGGGAAATAAAATGCTGTTTGCGTTGAATGCATTTAGCCAATTTACAGGAGGTGTCAAAAGAATCAGAAACCGTAAGAGCCCATTTGAAATCCAAAGAGGTTTTTATGATCATGATGAAATAGCAATAACTTTGCCGAAAGGATTCACCATTGAATCAATTCCACAAGATTTTGAATTAAGCAGTAAATTCGGAGATTACAAAACCGAAATTATAAAAATGGACAATGGAAATTTGGTATACAAACGGTCGCTTTTTATCAAAAAAGGACTTTACCAAAAAAACGAATACGATGAATTTCGACTTTTTATGGAAAAAATAGCAAAAAACGATAACTCCAAAACAGTTTTAATAAAAAATTAATAACCCAACTCAATAAATTACAACCATGAAGAACTTTAAATTTATAATCATACTGGGCATGATTTTTTCGATAAACAGCTTTTCGCAAAAAAAGGCTGAATTGGGAAAAGTAACCATTGCAGAACTAAAAGAAAAAGTGCATCCAAAGGACACTTCGGCCGCAGCCGCTGTTTTATTTCAAGTTGGGAAAACCTATTTTGAATATAAAGAAGAAGTAGGGTTTGAAATAATAACTGAAATAGACACTAAAATAAAGATATATAAAAAAGAAGGGTATGATTTCGCTAACCAATATATTAGTTATTATGCGAGTCGAAGTAACTCTGAATCTGTTTCTTTTTCTAAAGCGATAACGTATAATCTCATTAACGATGAAATTGAAAAGACTAAATTAAAAAGTGATGGGGAGTTTATTGAAAAAATCAATAAATATAGATCTCAAAAGAAAATAGCGATGCCTAATGTCAAAGAAGGTTCAATTATTGAATACAGAACCATAATTAAATCTTCATTTCTTACAAGCTTTCCTGAATGGCAATTTCAAAAAAATATTCCGGTAAATTATTCAGAGTATGTAACCTATGTGCCTGAATATTTCATTTATAAAACACATCAAAAAGGGTTTTATTTTCCTAAAGTTGCTAAAGATTCAAAAACAAGAAATTTACTTTACTCTTATAAAGAAAGTAGTGACTTAGGAAGGTATGTGCCGAAAAGAGTTACAACATCAGTTGATTTTATAGAAAATATCACGAAATATTTTATGGAAAATATGCCGGCATTAAAAGAGGAATCATTTGTTAATAATGTGGATAATTATACTGCTTCTATACAACATGAACTTTCAGGCAAACAAATGCCAAATGCCAGCTATGAGAATTTCGCAACGGATTGGGAAGGTGTAGTAAAGAAAATTTATGAAAATGATGATTTTGGCGTAGAACTAAATAAAACAGGGTATTTTGAAAAAGATATCGATGTCATTTTACAAGGAATTATTTCAAAAGAGGAGAAGATAATTGCGATTTTCAATTATGTAAAATCCCGAATGAATTGGAATGGATACAATAGTTATTATTGTGATGAAGGCATTAAAAAAGCCTATTTGGAAAAAACAGGAAATGTTGCAGAAATCAATCTGATGCTAACCTCCATGTTAAGATATGCCGGTTTAGAAGCCAACCCGGTTTTGATTAGTACACGTTCTAATGGAATTACGATTTTTCCATCCAGAACGGCTTTCAATTATGCCATTGCAGCGGTTGAGGTTAATGATGGCTTAATCCTTCTTGACGCAACAAGTAAAAACACTTTGCCTAATATTCTTCCTTTGAATGCGCTAAACTGGGTCGGAAGAATTATCAGAAAAGATGGCACTTCGACTCAAATTGATTTAATGCCAAAGTCAAACTCAAAAGAAGCGATTAATTTAAGGGCAGAAATTGATGCGCAAGGAAAAATAACAGGAAAAATAAGAGACCAGTATTTTGATTATAATGCTTTTGCTTTTAGAGAAAAATATGGCAGTATTTCAAAGGACTCTTATTTGGAAAAACTAGAAAAAAAATATCAGGGAATTGAGGTTGGAGAGTATGAATCCCTCAATACAGACTTGTCAAAACCGGTAGTAGAAAATTATTCTTTTGTACATACTAACGCAGTAGAAATAATTGGAAATAAAATGTATTTTTCACCAATGGTTTTTTTCGCTGAAACGAGAAATCCTTTCACTCAAGAAACCCGAGAATATCCAGTAGATTTTGTTTTCCCTCATCAGGAAAAATACAGCATAAGTGTTACAATTCCAGAAGGATATGCTGTAGAAACAATACCAGAATCTAAAGCCCTTACGATACAGGACAACATGGCTAATTTTAAATATAGCATTTCAAGCAATGGTAAACAGTGCCAATTATTATTTACGGTAGATATTAATCAAGCTATTATCGGTTCAGAATATTATGATGCATTAAAGATTTTCTACAAAGAAATGGTCGACAAACAAAACGAAAAAATTGTTCTCAAAAAAGTATAATTATGAATATCAAAAACGCACAACTTGACGTCGATACCTGGATCAAAGAACACGGCGTCCGTTATTTCAATGAATTAACTAACATGGCGCAACTTACCGAAGAAGTAGGTGAAGTAGCCCGAATAATTGCCCGTCGTTACGGTGAACAGTCCGAGAAAGAATCCGATAAAAACAAAGACTTAGGCGAAGAATTAGCTGATGTGGTTTTCGTGGTTTTATGTCTGGCGAATCAAACAGGAATAAATCTACAAGACGCTTTCGACAAGAAAATGGATTTGAAATCCATAAGAGATAAAGACCGACACAAGAATAACGAAAAGCTTAAATAATTGTGAATTTACATCTCCAATTATCTTCACTTAACAGTAAAGTAACAATTCAGGTTTCTGGAAGTAAATCTGAAACGAACCGATTGTTATTGCTGCAAGCGTTGTATCCAAATATTACTTTGGAAAACACTTCTAATTCAGATGACAGCGAAGTAATGCTAAAAGCGCTTTCTTCTGATGAAACAGTAATTGATGTCCATCATGCCGGAACAGCGATGCGATTTCTAACAGCCTATTTTTCCATTCAGGAAGGAAGAATTGTTACTTTGACAGGTTCAACCCGAATGAAAGAACGTCCCATCAAAATTTTAGTTGAGGCGTTACGACAATTGGGAGCTGAAATTGAATATATAGAAAACGAAGGTTTTCCACCGATAAAAATCACCGGGAAAAAACTCGTTCAGAATAAAGTTACCTTAAAAGCGGATGTAAGCAGCCAGTATATATCAGCTTTATTATTAATCGCACCCAAACTTGAACACGGTTTGGAATTGACTTTAGAAGGAACAATAACTTCCATTCCCTACATCAAAATGACATTGGCTTTGCTGAATGAAATAGGAATTGAAACGTCCTTTGAAGGAAAAAAAATTATAGTAAAACCTCAATTTATAATTCATAATTCGAAATTCATAATTGAGTCCGATTGGTCTTCGGCATCCTATTTTTATTCTATTGGAGCTTTAGCGGATGAAAATATCGAAATTATATTATCAAGTTATAAAGAGAATAGTTTTCAAGGCGATTCCGCTTTAGCAGGAATTTATAAAAACTTTGGAGTAGAAACCATTTTTAAAAACCATTCAATTGTACTCAGGAAATCGAGCCATTTTAAACTTGAAAATTTAAACTTGGAGTTAAATGAAACGCCTGATATTGCCCAAACGATTGCTATAACATGTTTCGGATTGGGAATTGGTTGCCATTTGACAGGCTTGCATACGTTGAAAATCAAAGAAACCGACCGATTGGAAGCATTAAAAACCGAACTGTCAAAACTCGGGGCAAAAGTTATGGTTACCAATGAAAGTTTAACTTTAGAGCCTTCTAATCATATCAATTTAAATATCAAAATTGCGACCTATGACGACCATCGAATGGCGATGGCATTTGCTCCATTTGCAATAAAAGTACCCATTGTAATAGAAAATGCTGAGGTCGTTTCGAAATCATATCCTGATTTTTGGAAAGATTTAGAAACTTTAGGTTTTGGAATTTCAGAAAAGAAATAATGCCCTATTTTCCTATATTCCATAGGCCTTTGCGTCTTTGCGCCTTTGCACCTTTGTACCTTTACAATAAATAAACACCAAAACACTTGACAACGCCTATCTCACAATCGTATATTTGCACCCTAAATAAATGACTTTATGAAATTATCACATTTTCAATTTAATTTACCAAAAGAACTTCTTGCAGAATATCCGGCAGAGAACAGAGATGAAGCACGTTTAATGGTAATCAATCGTGAGAAAAAAACTATTGAGCATAAAATGTTCAAAGACATCATCGATTATTTTGATGATGGAGATGTTCTAATCCTAAATAACACCAAAGTTTTCCCGGCTCGTTTATACGGAAACAAAGAAAAAACCGGTGCCAGAATCGAAGTTTTCTTGCTTAGAGAATTAAATGCAGAACAACGCCTTTGGGATGTTTTGGTTGATCCGGCCCGTAAAATCAGAATTGGAAATAAATTATATTTTGGCGATGATGATTCATTAGTGGCTGAGGTTATCGATAATACCACTTCACGCGGAAGAACATTGCGTTTTCTTTATGACGGTTCGTATGAAGAATTCAGAAATAAATTGACAGAATTGGGAGAAACCCCAATCCCAAAATACATCAGCAGAGAAGTGACTCCGGAAGATGCCGAACGTTACCAAACCATATATGCTAAAGAAGAAGGCGCTGTTGCGGCTCCAACTGCAGGTTTGCACTTTTCGAAACATTTGTTGAAAAAATTAGAAATCAAAGGAATAGATTTTGCCGAAGTAACGTTACACGTTGGTTTGGGAACTTTCAATCCGGTTGAAGTGGAAGATTTATCAAAGCACAAAATGGATTCCGAAGAGTTGAAAATTACTCAGGAAGCCTGCGATATAGTAAACAATGCCAAGATAAAGAAAAAACGTATTTGTGCTGTTGGAACTACTTCGATGCGTGCTGTCGAAAGTGCCGTTTCTTCACAAAGAACCTTGAATACATTTGATGGCTGGACAAACAAATTTGTTTTTCCGCCACACGATTTTAGTATTGCAAATTGTATGATTACCAATTTCCATACCCCAAAATCAACTTTATTGATGATGGTTTCTGCCTTCTGCGGTCATGATTTGATGAAAGAAGCTTACGAAATAGCCATCAAAGAAGAATACAAATTCTATTCTTATGGCGATGCGATGTTAATCATCTAATCATTCAAAACAGATTATATAAAAAAATCTCGTCAGCAATGGCGAGATTTTTTGTTTTTATAATTTATCCAATTGAATTAATCTATCTGATAAGCCAGTTTTACAGTAATATTTGCTGATTTCTTTTTGGCTGAGGTATTGAAAGAACCGCCCCAGGAATAATCCTCGGAGGAGTTCTGAGCAATAATCTGAAAAACCCCCATTTCTGATTTTTTGAGTTTCCCTAAATCTGAATCCGCATTTTCGGCAATACTTTTAGCTCTTGCGTTGGCATCTTTTGTCGCTTCGGCAATCATTTCTATTTTTAAAGCAGCTAGTTTGGTATAATAATATTCCGGCGGATTGGAGTAGAATTCTACGCCCGAATTAATTAATTCGGTTACTTCTCGGGAAATAGTTTCTACTTTATCAACATCTTTAGATTCCACCTGAACATTTTGAGTGAGCGTAAAACCGGTAAAAATTTGCTGACGGGTATTGCCATTGGTATCATAAGTAGTTTCAAAATCCTTATTGATGGTAACTGCCGAAAAAACCAAATCACTTTGCTGTAATCCTTTTGAAACCAAATATTTTTTGATGATTTCACGGTCATTATCCAGTGCTGCATAGGCATCTTTAAGGACAAAGCTTTTTTTGTTAAAGGAACCACGCCAAACAATTAAATCGGAAATAAAGTTTTTGCTGCCTGATCCGGTAACACTAATGGTGTCATTGTTTTGGTTCCGGTTTTTGAAAGCATTCGAAAATAAATAAGCCGAAACAATTACGGCAATCGCAATAATAATAGCAGTAATACTAGTTTTCATGTAGAAAGGATTTAAAGTAATAAATGTACGGAATTATTGTACCTATATTAGGTAACGTAAATTCTTATTTTTTCTTATTTTTACAACATTAAAAAGAACAACAATGACTTTTCAAAATACAAGAGAATTTGCGCAGGAACTCGATAAGCAGGATAAATTAAGCCAATACAGAAATGAATTTCTTTTCCCGGAAGTAAACGGACGAAAAGTCATTTATTTTACCGGCAATTCTCTCGGATTGCAGCCCAAACGAACCAAATCCTATATAGATGAAGTAATGAATGACTGGGCAAATCTAGCTGTTGAAGGCCATTTTTATGCCAAAAAACCATGGTGGGATTATCACGAACGATTTGCAAATCCTTTAAGTAAAATTGTTGGCGCTTTGCCAAGCGAAGTTACAGTGATGAATACCCTGACGGTAAATCTTCATTTAATGATGGTGTCGTTTTATAAACCTACCACCAAAAGATATAAAATTCTTTGCGAAGCCAAAGCATTTCCAAGTGATCAATACATGATTCAGTCGCAAGTGCAATTTCACTCCCGAAACCTCGGGATGAATCCAAACGATGCCATTGTAGAAATTCAAAGACGCGAAGGGGAACACAATATTCGTCTGGAAGATGTGCTGGCAAAAATTGATGAAATAGGAGACGAACTGGCTTTGGTATTAATTGGCGGTGTGAATTATTACACTGGACAAGTGTTTGATATGAAAACCATTACCGAAGCTGGTCACAAAGCAGGCGCCTATGTAGGTTGGGATTTAGCCCATGCCGCCGGAAACATCAAACTGGAATTACACGATTGGAATGTCGATTTTGCGGCCTGGTGTAGTTACAAATACATGAATTCAGGACCAGGAAATGCCTCGGGTTGTTTTATCCACGAAAAACACCACAACAATACCGAGTTATCCCGATTCGCCGGATGGTGGGGACACAATAAAGAAAGACGTTTCAAAATGGAGCCTACTTTCGATCCAGTTCGTGGCGCTGATGGATGGCAAATCAGTAATTTACCCATATTGTCGCTCGCTCCGTATTTGGCTTCTGTCGAAATGTTCGATGAAATCGGAATGGACGCTTTAATTGAAAAAAGAGACAAAATCACTTCGTATTTAGAATTTATTCTGCACGAAATTGATTTGGAAGTCGACAGTACTTTCGAAATCATAACGCCGTCAAATCCATTAGAACGTGCCAGTCAATTGTCTGTTTTTCTTCATGGGGAAGGGCGTTCTTTATTTGAATACCTAATGAAAAACGGGGTAATCACCGACTGGAGAGAACCCAATGTGATCCGATTAGCGCCAGTTCCTTTGTATTGCTCTTTTGAAGATATGTACGAATTTGGACAAATATTAAAACAAGGGATTATTGGGTAAATCGATAGTTCGATGATTCGATGATTCGATTTTTCGAAAAACACGAAATGGCATCAAAACTTATAGCAACATTAAAAACACAATAGATTGTTGGATTATTCGATAGTTCGAAAAATCTAAAAATCTAACCATCTAACAATCGATAAACCATGAACAAACAAGAAAAAATAAAAAACTTCGATCCTTCTCAACCAGGATTGGCAGATGAAAGTATATTCGGATTACCGTTTACAGCCGAAGAAAGTGAAATCATTATCATTCCCGTTCCTTGGGAAGTAACCGTGAGTTACGGCGCAGGTGCTTCGGATGGACCGGAAGCTATTCTGGATGCTTCATTTCAGGTGGATTTACATCATCAGGAATTTCCTGAATTATGGAAACTGGGGATGTTTCTGGATTTAAGTACCGAAACGGCACAATGGGCCGATGACAGCGTTCGTTTCAAAGCATTGGCACAACCCATTATTGAAGCACTCGAAAACGGAGAAAAAATCGAAAATAATTTAGCGCTCAAAAGAGATTTAGATTCTATCAATAATGTTTGCCATGAATTGAACGATGCGGTAAGAGCAAGAACGTTGCATTGGATGTCTAAAGGAAAGAAAGTAGTCTTATTGGGTGGAGATCACAGCACGCCACTGGGCTATTATCAGGCTTTGGCGACCCATCATGATGATTTTGGGATTCTGCATATCGATGCACACATGGATATGAGGATTGCTTATGAAGGTTTCGAATATTCGCATGCTTCGATTATGTATAACGCATTGAAGATTCCTCAAATTTCCAAAATTGTACAAGTGGGCATCCGTGATTTCTGCGAACAGGAAGTAGATGTGGTCATGGCAGAAAAACGGGTGGTGGTTCATACTGATATCGATTTGAAAGCCGAAACTTTTAAAGGGGTTACATGGGAACAACAATGTGACACCATCATCAATGCTTTGCCACAAAAAGTAACCATCAGTTTTGATATTGACGGATTGTGTTTTTGGTATTGCCCGAATACGGGAACGCCGGTTCCTGGAGGGATTACCTTCGAACAAGCGACTTATTTGTTAAGCAAACTGGCCGACAGCAGCAAAGAAATTATCGGATTCGATTTGGTTGAAGTGGCTCCCGGCGATGACGATTGGGACGGTAATGTGGGCGCAAGAATGCTATACCACATGTGCGGTGTTTTGGCCAAAAATAACGGAATGAAGGTGGGCAAGAAGATTGCTTTTAACCTATAATAATTTTCCTGAATACTATAAAGCAAAGACGAACGTGAAGTTCTTCTTTGTTCGTTTATATAGATTTCCCAATTTGACATAAGACCTATTGGTAGGGGAAAAAATACCCAATTGCAAAGTGTTAAATGGTAATTCAAAATTATAGGACGCATGCGGACAGGTAAGACTGCCGAAGTAGAGGGTCCGTTGGTTTAAAAACTATAAAGGGTTCAGTTTAGGCTGGACCTTTTTTTTATAAAATAGTTCGATGGTTCGAAAAATCCAACAATCTAACAATCGAATCATCGAATCAGAGTTAAAAATGATACCGCAGCAAAACAGCTAAATAAACACTGAATTATAACCGTATATGTTTATTATTACTTAATTTTGCGAACTTACATTTACATTCTTTTTGATGCAAAAATCTCTCAAAATTGCTGTTGTTGGTTCCGGATTAGTGGGATCGCTGTTGGCAATTTATCTCAAAAAAGCAGGTCATACGGTTCATGTTTTTGATAGAAGTCCGGATATTCGAAAAATAGAATTTTCGGGACGATCCATCAATCTGGCCATGTCGCATAGGGGCTGGAAAGCTTTAGACGGCGTGGGTATTGGCGATGCCGTTCGGGCTATTGCCATTCCTATGGAAAAACGTGCCATTCATCTTGTGGATAAGATTAATTTTCAGAATTACGGACAGGAAGGTGAGAGCATTTATTCGATTTCGAGAGGAACTTTGAATAGAAAAATGATTGATCTGGCAGAGGAAGCCGGTGCCGAATTTTTCTTCGAACATAAAGTATGGGATGTGACTTTGGCCGATGCCACTTTGCACATCGGTGAAGAAGAGCGGGGAGAGTGGAAAGCATATAAATACGATATGGTTTTTGGTGCCGACGGTGCTTTCTCGAGAGTGCGCCATAGAATGCAACGCCAAAGCATGTTCAATTATTCACAGGAGTTTTTGAATTCAGGTTATAAAGAATTAAATATTCCCGCCAATGCGGACGGAACTCATAAATTAGATAAAAATTCATTTCACATCTGGCCAAGGGGCGAATACATGCTGATTGCCTTACCGAATTTGGATGGTAGTTTTACCTGTACTTTGTTCATGCCTTTTGAAGGAGAAAATTCGTTTGCTTCTTTAACCGACAGAAAATCTGTGGAAGCTTTTTTTGAGAAAAACTTGCCGGATACGATTGATGTAATTCCAAAACTGACCGAAGATTTCTTTAAAAATCCAACGAGTACTTTGGTGACCATGAAATGTTTCCCGTGGACTTATGAAGATAAAGTCGCGCTGATTGGCGATGCCTGTCACGCCATTGTTCCCTTTTACGGGCAAGGCATGAATGCCGGTTTCGAAGATATTACCGTTTTGTATGAATTAATGGGAAAACTGGGAGACGACTGGAAAGCCATTTTCTCTGAATATGAAACCTCTCGAAAACCCAATGCCGACGCAATTGCTGAATTATCGTATCGTAATTTCATGGAAATGAGTTCCAAAACGGCAGACGAAAAATTCTTATTGCAAAAGAAAATCGAAAAGCGTTTTGCCGAAAAACATCCAAAAAAATGGTTGCCATTATACGATAGAGTAACCTTCAGTCATCGTCCTTATTCCGAAGCTTTGGCGATTGGAAATCATCAGAATGCCATTATGGAAGAAGTGATGAAAATGCCCAATATCGAAACTATTTGGGATAGTCCCGAGGTGGAGCATAAAATTTTAGAATTGTTGAAATAATTTCAGGACTGATTTATTCCCCGACTTTTTTATCGACCGACTTCAATAAAACCCGTAAGGTACTGTCGTTATTGAAATAGCTAAACATCCAATTGATAAAAATCGATAGTTTGTTTTTGACACTCAAAATCAGCATCAGGTGAACAAACATCCAGGTAAACCAAGCCAGTCTTCCCTGAAAACTGAATTTAGGCAAATCGACCACGGCTTTTCGTTTTCCGATGGTTGCCATTGATCCTTTGTCGTGGTATTCGTATTCTAATTGCGATTTATTTTTTAATTGTGACTTGAAATTCTTCGCTAAAATTTGTGCTTGTTCTATAGCCACACTCGCTACCTGAGGATGACCGTTTGGATATTTTGGCGTGGTCATAAAAGCAATATCACCTAGGGCATAAACACTTTCCAGATTTTCAATTTTGTTGAAACGATTTACAGTAAACCGGTTTCCTCTGGTAATATTTTCCTTTGGAATGCCGTCCAAGGTGTTTCCGGTAATTCCTGCCGCCCAAATCACATTTTTGGACGCAATGATTTCCTGATTTTGTAAGGTTACCGTTTTGCCATCATAATTATTGACAATAGTGCTGGTTTTTACAATAACCCCCAATTCTTCCAAATATTTACGGGATTTTTTTTGGGAAGCTTCACTCATCGGATTCAAAACATTGGGAGAACCTTCGAGAAGATAAATGGTTAATATGGAGAAATCTTTATCAGGATAATCTTTGGGCAAAATGTTCTTTTTCATTTCGGCCAGGGCACCGGCAAGTTCAACGCCTGTTGGTCCGCCACCGACTACTACAAAATTCATTAGCGATTGTAATTCGGCGGGTTCTGCAATTAGGGCATCTTCAAAAGTCTGCAGAATTCGGTTGCGTAATTGTATGGCTTCCGGAACTGATTTCATTGGGAAAGCATATTTTTCTATCTGACTGTTGCCAAAATAATTCGTGGTGCAGCCAAATGCAATAACCAGATAATCATAAGTAAAATCGGCAATTGAAGTTTTTAGGGTTTTGTTTGTTGCATCGACACTCAAGACATCGGCAATTCGAATGCGGACATTTTTGGAATGCTGGAATACTTTTCGCAAAGGAAATGAAACACTGGCGGGTTCTAATCGCGCTGTTGCCACTTGGTACATCAATGGTTGAAACTGATGGTAATTGTTTTTGTCGATTAATAAAACATCATAATCGGTGTCTTCTAAATCTTGTGCCAGTCGCAATCCTGCAAATCCGGCACCGACGATAACAATTCGTTTTCTGTTTTCCATGTTGATTCAATTTGATACGTAAAGTTACCAATTAAAATAGGATTATTCTTCTCTGTTAACTTTTTCCATAGAAAATGCTGGCTGGCAAATCGCAAGGTATTCGCAAGTTTCATCAAACGGATTTGAATATTGTACTCTGGTGTTTTTTTCTATTTTTATGGATTGTCCGGCTTCAATAATTACGATTTCGCCATCGATGTTAAATTGTTTTTTGCCTTTGATAATATAAGTATACTCGTCAAATTCGGGCGTTTGAAATGGTTCGCTCCATTTTGGCGGTGCAATCATGTGTGCGATTGAAAGTTCGGAATTATTTGTAGTTGCTAATCCGTGGTGCTCTTCAATTAGTTTGCCATCGGTGGTTGGAACTACGAACGGGGTTTTTTGGATGAAGTATTTTTTCATTTTTAAATTTTTATGATAAATAACCCTTCCAGAGTTTGAAACCAGGAAAGGGTTACTGTGAATTTTAGAGGATTTTTCCCAAAGATTATTTTCTAAACATTTTAGTCAAAATTCCAAAAGCGCCACGGATAAAAGTAGCACTAGTCAACACTTTTACAACGGACTTTGTTATTGCTCCGGTTGCATCGGATGTTTTCCTGTCTTCTTTTTCTTCGTCTTTTTGTTGTTGCTGTTCGGCAGCTTCTTTTTCTACGATTTCAATTTTTTTATGGAGCATTTCGTAGGCACTTTCCCGATCAATTATCTCACTGTATTTTTTTACCAATTTAGATTTGGCATTGATTTCATTGATTTCTGCATCAGTTAAAATATCCATTCTGCTCATTGGCGCCCGCATCATCGTTGCGGCCAGCGGCGTTGGTATTCCTTTTTCGTTCAAAGCGGTGACTAATGCTTCCCCAATTCCGAGGCTGGTCAAAACTTCATCGGTTTTGTAATAATCGGAAAGTGGATAATTACCAGCGGTTTGTTTAATCGCCTGACGATCATTTGCGGTAAAAGCTCTCAAAGCGTGTTGTATTTTCAAACCCAATTGTGCCAAAACGCCACTCGGAACATCCATAGGGTTTTGGGTTACAAAGAATACCCCGATGCCTTTGGAACGAATTAATTTGATGATGGTTTCTATTTGTTCCAACAATGCTTTGCTGGCTTCGTTAAAAATCAAATGGGCCTCATCGATAAAAATCACTAATTCAGGTCGCTCGACATCTCCTTTTTCAGGCATTTGCTGATAGATTTCTGCCAATAAACTCAACATAAAAGTCGAGAATAATTTGGGTTTATCCTGAATGTCCGTAAGTCGAATGATGTTGATATACCCTTTTCCGTTTTCATCAAAACGCATTAAATCATTGATGTCGAATGACATTTCACCAAAAAACAGGTCTCCGCCTTGTTGTTCTAGTTCAATAATTTTTCTGAGAATAGTGCCGGTTGATGAGGTTGAAATCTTGCCATAGCTTTCTTCAATCTCTACTTTTCCTTCTTCAGTAATATAATTAATGACTTTTTTAATATCTTTTAAATCCAATAAAGCCATTTTATGATCGTCACAATACTTAAAAATTATCGAAACAATACCAGCTTGTGTGTCATTTAAACCTAATATTCTGGAGAATAAAACGGGTCCGAATTCTGAAACGGTGGCACGAAGCCTAACCCCATTTTGTTCCGACAAAGTCAATAATTCTACAGGAAACCCACTAACAGCATAAGGAATGTTGATTTTGGCATGTCGTTCTGCAATAAAAGGTTTTTCTTCTCCTTCTTTTGCAATTCCGCTAAAATCACCTTTGATGTCCATCATTAAAACCGGAATTCCGAGAGCGGATAATTGTTCCGAAAGCACCTGAATGGTTTTGGTTTTTCCGGTTCCTGTCGCTCCGGCAATCAATCCGTGTCGGTTTAAAGTTTTCAGCGGCACTTTAATAGGAGCATTTGGCAAAGCTTCTCCGTCAAGTATGGCGCCTCCTAGAGTAATGCTTTCGCCTTTAGAGGTATAGCCATTATTTATGTGTTGTATAAAATCTTCTTTTTTGCTCATCTATAGTATCGGTATAAGTTGAAATTAAAATTATAATGCAAGTTATTAAATTTTTAAGAATGGTATTTTAATAATTAAATAGAATATTCAATAATTGATATAAATTTTTATTTACTTTTCGTATACTATTTAGAATGTTTCAACGTTATGGTGTATCGATATGTTAAAAAAATAAACTTTAAAATTGTGATTTTTAAGCTGAATGGGGGATAAATGCTAATTTATTCAAAAAATATTTTTTTATTTAAACTAAAAAATTAAATTTGCTCCTATGCAAGTTCGAATACAACTTAAAGCTTATTAAATTATTTAAAACTATTAAAATTAAAAAAAAAATGGCAAACGTTAAAAAAGAAGGTGGTTCTAACGCAGGAGGAATGGTTTCAGGAATCATTATTGTAGCATGTGTTTTTGTTGGATATTTAATATGGGAATTTCTAATGGGATCTTCAGCGAATTTTGAGGGAGGAGATCCTGAAAAAGGGCATCCATTAAATACTTTGGGTATGGTTTACAAAGGAGGATTTATCGTGCCAATTTTGTTAGGGATGTTATTAATGGTTGTTGTGTTTTCTATTGAGAGATATTTTGTTATATCAAAAGCGGCTGGTAAAAACAAATTAGATGTTTTTATGAGAAATGTACAAGGCAGTATTAAAGGTGGTCAAATTGACGAGGCAATCGCTGCTTGTGATAAACAAAAAGGGTCTGTTGCAAATGCAATTAAATCTGCTTTGATCAAATATCAAGACGTTAAAAAAGAAGGATTCAATAGTGAAGAAGCTTCCGAAACTATACACAAAGAAATCGAAGAGGTTACTTCTCTTGAGATGCCAATGTTAGAGAAAAACATGACTATTATTTCTTCATTAGTTTCTTTAGGGACACTTGGAGGATTATTAGGAACAGTATCTGGGATGATTAAAGCATTTGGTGCTTTGGCTAGTGCTGGAACTCCTGACCAAGCAGCTCTTGCAACAGGTATTTCTGAGGCACTTATTAATACTGCAACAGGTATTGCTACTTCTGTATTGGCAATTATTGCTTACAACTTTTTTACTTCTAAAATTGATGATTTAACGTACTCTATCGATGAGGCAGGTACAACAATTGTAAATACTTACAGAAAATTTAGAGGTAGCTTAAAACAATAATAATTTTTGATATAAAATATATCAAATAATATATAAAAAATAATGGCTAAAATAAAAATGAAAAAAAAGTCAACATCTACCGATATGACGGCTATGTGTGATGTTGCGTTTCTTTTGCTTACGTTCTTTATTTTGACTGCTACAGCTAAAGTGCCAGAAGCTTTGCCGGTGGATACACCAGCATCTACTGTGCAAACTAAATTACCTGAAAGTGATTTGGCGACTATAACTATAGGAAAAGGAAAAGTATTTTATGATTTGAAAGGAAGAGAAGTTCGTAAAAGAGCTCTCGAATTGATGGGTCAAAAATACGGTATTGCCTTTACAGAAGATGAATCAGCAAAATTTTCATTGATGGAAGGATTTGGCGTGCCAATCCAAAATCTTAAGCAAATTATTGCGATGAAAAATGCAGACAGAAGCAAAGCAGATCAACCTGGTGTTCCAAAAGATTCACTTGATAATCAATTAAAAGAATGGATTTATAATTCTCGAATTGCGAATATCGATGTAAATGATAAGGAATTGCAAGTTGCTATAAAAGGCGATGCAAAAGAAGAGTATCCAGCAATCAAAAGCGTAATGGATATTTTACAAGACCAAAAAATCAATAGCTTTAGTCTGGTTACTGGTTTAAGAGGAAAAGATTTTTAATTAAAAAAGAGACACTAAAATGGCTGAATTAAATACCGACGGCGGTGGAGGCGGAAAAGGTGGTAAAGTAAGAAGTAAAAAGCAAAACGCAAAAGTAGATTTAACTGCGATGGTGGATTTGGCTTTCTTATTGATAACCTTCTTTATGCTTACTACTACGTTGTCTAAACCTCAATCGATGAGTTTGGCTTTGCCAGATAAATCTGAGGATGAAAAGAAGGAAAAGCCTATAAAAGTTGATGAAAACCGTACGATGACTATATTATTAGGAGATGATAATAAAATGGTATACTACATGGGTTTGTTGGCTACTCCAATCGCTGGACCTAAGGATATTGCTTACGGTAAGGAGGGTATTCGTAAAGAATTACTGAAAAGAAAAAAATCTGTGCTTGAGTATTCTACAGCAAAGGGTTTTCCGAAAAATGGAATTATTGTTATTATCAAACCAAGTAAAAAATCAAATTACCGAAATTTGATTGATATACTTGATGAGATGGCAATTGTAGGAGTGGAAACGAATGCAATTGTTAATGATTTTTCGCCAGAAGAACTAAAATTGTTAGAAGGAAACTAAGATCATTCTTACCACCCAATAACCTAATAATTAAGAAAAATGAAATTAGATATATTAAAACAGCAATGGCTTGATATCGTATTTGAAGGGCGAAATAAAAGTTACGGAGCATATGAGCTAAGACAAACAAACCCAAAAACTACCGTGAAAGCGCTTATTTTTGGTACTGTTGTTTTTGCACTTGCAATAAGCGCACCGCTTATTATGAACTTAATTCCGGATTCTTCGGATGTTGACACAACTTTAGACACGAAAATTGTCACTATTAAGCTTCCTCCAAAAGAGAAACCGCCAGAAAATCTTCCACCGCCACCACCACCACCACCAAAAGTGGATCAGGTTAAATTTGTTAAACCAGTTGTGGCAAAAGCAGAAGAAGTGACTGAAGAGCCACCAAAAATTGCGGAAATAAAAGACAAAAAAATCGGTGCTGAAACTATAAAAGGTGATCCGGATGCCGAATTAACAGTAGAACCCGTTGGAAACGGCCCTGCGGATGTTGTAGAAGACAATGCCATTTACAATACTGCCGGTATCGAAGTAAAACCACTTTTCCCTGGGGGAATGGATAAATTCTACAAATATGTAGGAAATAATTATAGAGCTCCAGAAGAAGAAGGTTTAAAAGGAAAAGTATATGTTACGTTTGTAGTTGAAAAAGATGGTTCATTAACGGATATCAAAGTAATTAGAGATATTGGTTTTGGAACCGGAAAAGAAGCGATTCGCGTACTTAAAGCTTCTCCTAAATGGGTTCCTGGAGAACAAAATGGTAAAAAGGTTAGAGTACTTTATTCTCTTCCAATTACGATTCAATCAGCGGAATAATGTTGAAAAAAATATTTGATAATATTCAGAAGAAATCGCTTAAAGAGCGATTTCTTCTCGTTATAGGGATTTTGTTTTTCTTAGTTTATCTAGTTTTAGGATTATTCATTATCTTTATGAAGAATTTCCCAATGGACATGCAACGCAGTTATAGAATTGCTTTTGGTGTCGTTCTTATTGTGTATTCTTTTTTTAGATTCTTAAGGATTATTAATGATAATAAAGATTAGATCATGAAAAATTTTCAAAAAATTCCGTATTTAATTTTTCTTTCAATAATTGTTTTGGTTTTTTCCTGTAACCAATCAAATGGTCCTAAAAACCCAAAAGAAACCATTTTGGAAGGAGCAACAACTATTCTTGTCGACGAGACATTAAAACCAATAATTGAAGATCAGATTGAGGTTTTTGAAAGTCTCTATAAGGCTAAGATTATTTTGGATGCCAAGTCTGAAACAGAGGTAGTTCAATCACTTGTGAAAGATTCAGCAGGCATCGCAATCTTAACAAGAACACTGACTACAGAAGAAGCAAAGATTTTTGAAGCAAAGAAAATTACTCCAAAAGTTACCAAGTTTGCCATTGATGCTATTGCATTTATTTCTAATAGTAAAAACAAGGACACTTTAATTGCGCTGCAGGATGTAATTCATTTTATGCAAGGCAAATCAAATAACAACATTAAAGGATTGGTTTTTGACAATCCGAATTCAAGTACGGTTCGTTACATGAATGATTTAGCCGGGTTAAAAACCATACCTGAAAATGGTATCTTCTCTTTTAAGACCAATGAAGAGGTTCTTAAATTTGTTTCTGAAAATCAAGGCATGATTGGAGTTATAGGTGTAAATTGGATTTCACAGCCTTCGGCTTTATCCAAAGATTATTTAAAAAATATAAATGTGCTAAGTGTAAAAGGCACCACTAAGGATGGTTTTTTTGCGCCATCTCAAAACAATATCGCAGAAGGTAAGTATCCTTTGGCACGGGATTTGTATATAATCAATTGTCAAGGTTTTTCCGGTCTAGGAATGGGGTTCGCTTCATTTGTCGCAGGAGATAAAGGACAAAGAATAATTTTGAAATCAGGTTTGTTACCAATAAGAATGCCTGGAAGAAATTTTATAATTAAAAAAGAAATCGAGAAAAAATAAATAAATTATATCAAGATGAACAAATTTAAGACTTTTAGTATTGCTTTATTGGCTTCGGTTACGGCCAGTTATGCGCAAGATATAGATCAGGCAAAAAAGGCAATCGATGCAGAACAATTTGAAAAAGCGAAATCAATGTTGAAAACGATTATTCAAAGTAAACCTGCAAATGGAAAGGCTGCTTTTCTTTTAGGAAATGTTTATCTTACTCAGAACATCGCTGACTCGGCTAAAATTTACTTTCAAAAAGGTTTATCCGCAAGTGAGGATTCAAAATTCAACTATATCGGTTTAGGACAAATGGATTTAGACAATGGTAATCTTGCCGCTGCGCAAGCCAACTTTGCCATGGCAACGAAAGACATCAAAAAGAAAGATGTAGAACCTTATGTTTACGTAGGTAAAGCCTATTTAAATGCAAACAAACCTGATTATAAAAATGCACTTACCGTTTTAGGTAAAGCAAAATTGATAAACCCTCAAGACGCACAATTGCAATTGGTTTTGGGAGATGCTTATTATGGAGATAAAAATCAAAACGATGCTTATGTAGCCTATCGTACTGCATTTCAATCTGACCCAACTTTAATCAGAGCAAAAATGCAGCAAGCTGTTTTGCTAAAAGGGGCCAAAGCCTATTCTGAAGCCACAAAATTATTAAACGAAATTGTAGCCACAAATCCGAATTATGGTCCTGTTTACAGAGAATTGGCCGAAACGTATTTCTATTGGGGAAATAATGACCCAAAAAATTACAAGGAATACATTCAAAAAGCATTGGGTTATTATGAAAAATACATGAGCATGACGGATTATTCGTTAACGTCTCGTATGCGTCATGCCGATTTTCTAATCGTAGCAAAAGATTACGCAGCATTAGAAGTTGAAGCCAACAAAATGAAAGAATTAGACAACGTAAACCCAAGAATTCTGCGTTATTTAGGATATTCAGCTTACGAAAACGGAAATATCGATGCAGCCATACAAGCTCTGGAAAGTTTTATTGCTAATCCAACAAACAAAATTATTGCAAGAGATTACCTTTATTTAGGTCTTGCAAAATTAAGAAATGCAAGCAATCCAGAAACTAAAAAAGTTGATCAAGTTGCTTTTGATGCTGCGGTTTCAAATATTAAAAAAGCGGTTGAAATGGAAATTACCATGACAAACGATTTGAATGAAGTGGGAAAAAAATTCTACGAACTTAAAATGTTTAAAGAAGCAGCTGCCATTTATGAAATTGCAGTTACAAATCCGGATTCTAGAAATTATTTGCTTGACAATTTCTATTTAGGAAACTCATTGTACTATGACAATAATAGAAAAGATGTTGTAAAACCAGATCCAATTGCATTACAAAAAGCCGATGCCGCTTTTGCAAATGTAATCACAGCTTCTCCAGCAACTCAAGATGCTTACATCTTTAGAGCCAGAACAAACAGTTTGTTAGAAAAACCAGACTTAATGGTCAAGTTTTATGAAGAATATATTAAAGTTGTAAGCGAGAAAGGTGCCGAAGAAATTGCAAAACCTGCAACTAAAGCAAAACTTATCGAAGCATACAACACTATTGCCGGAAATTCTGAAAAAGCAAAAGCTAAAGAATACTTAGCCAAAACGCTTGCTCTTGATCCGACAAATAAATACGCATTAGATTTATTAAAATCATTAAAATAATACATTAATTATTTTCAAAACAAACCGATAGCTTCAACGCTATCGGTTTTTTTGTTTTATTCGAAGCATTAATTTCCAATCTTTCAGTAAATGCCTCTTCCTGCTCTCCGCTATATCTTTTTTCTCGTTTAAAAAAACAAGAAAAAAGGATACCGCTCCGATCAGGGCTAAGGAGAAATTGCAGGCATTTCTATTAATTCTCAAATTCTAAATCTCATTTCCCAATCAGTATTCGAATAATCGAGAAATCTAATAATCTAAAAATCCAAATAACTATCTTTGCAGACTATTTTATAAAAAAATGCTTAAAAAAGAAATACAATCAGCTGTAGAAAAAGGAGCCATGCTTCCCTTAATGGAAGAATTCTACACCATTCAGGGCGAAGGATATCACACAGGAACAGCAGCCTATTTTATTAGAATCGGCGGTTGCGATGTAGGGTGTCACTGGTGCGATG
The DNA here is from genome assembly GCF_035292545.1 of Flavobacterium sp. Lineage (GTDB taxonomy): Bacteria > Bacteroidota > Bacteroidia > Flavobacteriales > Flavobacteriaceae > Flavobacterium. The sequence goes on from NZ_DATDPV010000069.1 coordinate 49,661, forward strand.
TAAAAGAAAGCTGGAATGCCGAACTGCATCCGCCAACAGATACCGATTTGATAGTTGACAACGCAAGTAAATATTCAGAAACTGTTGTTGTCACTGGCGGAGAACCATTAATGTGGGATATGACTTTGCTGACTCAAAAATTAAAAGAGAAAAACCGCAAAGTTCACATCGAAACATCGGGGGCTTATCCGTTGTCGGGAACTTGGGACTGGATTTGTCTTTCCCCAAAGAAAAACAAACTGCCAACCCAAACCGTTTATGATAATGCCAACGAGCTGAAAGTAATCATCTACAACAAACACGATTTCATTTTTGCCGAAGAGCAAGCCGAAAAAGTAAATCCAAATGCGATTCTTTTCCTGCAACCCGAATGGAGCAAAAAAGAAGAAATGACGCCACTAATTGTAGATTATGTAATGAATAACCCAAAATGGCGTGTGTCATTGCAAACCCATAAATATTTGAATATCCCTTAAATATGAAAAAATACCTATTGTTCTTCTTATTCTGTTTCAGTATATCGGGTTTTTCACAAGAACTTTTAATGGATACCGAAGACGTAAATCCCGCCGATGTTATCGAAGCAAAATTTAACGGTGGAGGTCTGGATAAATTTAATGAATATATCCATCAGGAATTGGATCTTTCAAAAATTACTAAATCCGGTAAAATTGTCGCATCATTTACCATAAACCAAGTGGGCGAGATTAAAAACATCCGCATTTTGGAATTTTCAAATGTAGAGTCTGCAAGTGAAATCATAAGAGTATTACAAAAAGCACCAAAATGGGAGCCGGCTAAACGTTCAGGAAAACCTTTTAATGTGGATATTAAATGGCCTTTTACTTTTACAATAAATTCTGCACCTAATACTAGTGAAATTCAAAATCCAGTTTCTGAAAATCCGGTTTCTATTGAAAATAAAAAAAAAATTCCAGGGGGACTCCATGAGTTTTATAAGTTCGTTAGAGAAAATTACCACGCTCCGGATGTACCTGGATTAAATGGTAAAGTTATCGTTAGTTTTGTTGTAAATGAAGACGGGAGTCTTAGTGATTATAAAATCATTAATGATTTGGGGTATGGTTCAGCTAAAGAATTAATTAGAGTTTTAAAATCTTCAGGTAAAAAATGGTCGCCTGCTGTTAAGGATGGAAAACCAGTAAAAAGCACTCTTACTTTACCAATCAGAATAAATATTCCGAGAGATTAAATTTAACACCTACCTCATTAATTATCTTATGAAAAAAATCCTGTTTTTTGCTTTAGCGTTTTTTGCAATACAAAACCTATCTGCCCAAGAGGCAACAGAAACATCAAATGAAAATGTTTATAATACCGCCGGTATTGAAGTAATTCCTCAATTTCCTGGTGGTATTCAGGAGTTTTATAAATTCATTGGAAGCAATTATAAAGTTCCAAATGTAAAAGGGCTTTCTGGGAAAGTATTTGTTACTTTTATAATTGAAAAAGATGGAAGTGTTGAAGATATAAAAGTGATAAGAGATATTGGACATGGAACTGGAAGAGAAGCAATAAAGCTTTTGAAAAAATGCCCGAAATGGATGCCAGGAGAACAGCAAGGTAAAAAAGTAAGAGTTTTGTATTCTTTACCCATAAATATTCAGACTTAGAAATAATGAAAATCCCAAATGTATATCGCTTGGGATTTTTTATTTTTACAAAAAAACACCATGAAATCGCAATTCCTCCTCAATTCAGAAATTACCTATCTAAATCACGGATCTTTTGGCGCCTGTCCAAAACCTATTTTCGAGAATTATCAACATTGGCAATTGGAATTGGAGAAAGAACCGGTTCAGTTTATCACAAAAAAATCTAATGATTATTTAAAGCAATCCAAAACAGCTTTGGCAAAATATATAGGTTGTGATGCGGAGGATTTTTTCTTTACACCTAATCCGACAATTGCGATTAATACCATTATGCGAAGTTTGCACTTGCAAGCTGGCGATGAAATTCTGTCTACCAATCACGAGTATGGTGCAATGGATAAAACATGGAATTTCTACTGCAAAAAAACTGGAGCCAAATATATACGTCAAAACATTTCTCTTCCAATAGTTTCAAAAGAACAGATCTTGAAAGAATTCTGGAGCGGTTATACCTCTAAAACCAAAGTTATTTTCATCAACCAACTGTCAAGCTGTACCGCTTTAATTTTTCCTGTGAAAGAAATTTGCGATAAGGCAAAAGAATTAGGATTGATTACTATTGTTGACGGCGCTCATGTTCCGGGTCATATCGATTTGAATATCGAGGAATTAAATCCTGATTTTTACACAGGAACGTTACATAAATGGATGTTGACACCAAAAGGGTGTTCCTTTTTGTACGTAAAAAAGGAATTTCAAAACACGATTGATCCTTTAGTGGTCAGTTGGGGTTATGAAAGTGAAATTCCAAATGGAAACCAATTTCTGGAGTATCACGAATACCAAGGAACCAGAGATATTTCGGCTTTTTTGACTGCTCCAACCGCCATACAATTTCTGAACGATAACAATTGGAAGGAAAAATCAGCTCAATGCCGAAAATTGATACTAGATAATTATGAATCTTTTTGCGATTTGCTAAACACAAAACCTATTTGTCCGGTTACCGAAGAGTTTTTGGGACAGATGTGCAGCATTCCTATTCAAACTGAAAGTCTTGTTGAATTAAAAGAATTACTCTACAATAAATACAAAATAGAAATTCCTGTAATGAAAATTGAAGATAAGATATTCTTGAGAATTTCCATCAATGTATATAATTCACAAGAAGATTTAGATAAATTAAGAATGGCAATTATTGATATTAAAGCTACAACCGATTTGTTGAAATAAAATTATTTCCAATCTTTTAGTTTTTTCAATTCAGTAGTGTGAGCAAGATGGTGGTTGCAATGCCAGATTTTTTTCTAAAGTGAAAGTTTAGCCAAATAATCATAATGTTCGCCTTCCAAAACCAACTCACATTCTAATCCATTCGCATGAGCAGCATTTTGTAAAGTATTGTAATCAAGATAAAGCCAAGGAAACGATGCTTCTTTTTCGCCTTTATAAGTAAGTGTGAATTCCAGTTCGCCATAGTAATCGTCACCTGAAATCCATTTTCCGCCATCTTCATCTTCGTCGAACATATAAATTATATCAGAGGAATCAATCAGGATTTGTCCGTTTTCATTCAGTAGCGATTTCAATTTTTGAAAGTATTGCGAAACATTCTTAAGTTTTCCAAAAATTCCCGTGCCATTCATCAGTAATAAAATCGTGTCGAATTTTTCATTCACATCTAAATCCAGAATATTTACGACTTTAGCATTAGTAAGTCCTCTTAATTGGCATGCTTTAATGGCATTTTCAGAGATATCAATTGCAATTACTTCTAATCCTTTTTCATTTTGCAAATACAAACCATGACTTCCTGCTCCACAGCCCACATCTAGAACTTTTCCTTTGGCAAGTTCCAGTGCTTTCTGTTCCAATTGTGGCATTTCAGAAAAGGAACGAAAAAGATAAGCCACGCTCATTTCGTCTTCTTCAGAAATTGTTGTTTCCGTAATTAAATCTTCGGGAGAATTGTTCGTTTGGTAATCTAATATGGCTTTTCCAAAAAGGTCTTTCATAATTTAAGTTTAAAGTTTAATGTTTAAAGTTTAGAAAGTTTAATTTTGCGGTCATCAACTTTAAACTTTAAACTTGAAACCACCTTTAAACGAACTGGGAAAACTTGCCAAAGATAAGCATATCGAAAACAAAAAGTATTTCGTTAAGCTAAAAAACAAGCAGCCCAAGAATTTGGATTATGTAATGCAGGATTTACATGATGCTGAATTCAAAAAAACAGATTGCTTAAAATGTGCCAATTGCTGTAAAACGACTGGACCACTCTTCACGTCTGCCGACATTGAGCGTGTTTCCAAACATCTGAAACAAAAACCACAACAATTCATCGACCAATATTTACGTATTGATGAAGACCAGGATTATGTATTGCAAAGTGTGCCTTGTACATTTTTGGATAATGAAAATGCTTGCATGATTTACGACGTTCGTCCAAAAGCATGTCGCGAATTTCCGCATACCGACCGAAAAAAGTTTCAGCAAATTTCTGATTTAACATTGCGAAATGTTGCTATATGTCCGGCAGCTTATAATATTGTGGAAGAAATGAAGAAAAGAATGCCTCTTTAGTAAATCAAATAGGCTGTTCTCATTTTTTTAAAGGTTTCCAAACCGTTTTGCCAGCTTTCTCTTATTTCTGATTCTGAAATTTCCGCTTCAATTTGTTGTTGCAGTTTTTTCGTTCCGGCCAGTTTAGTGAAAAATGAATTAAAGAATTTGGTTTTGTCCGCGGTTTCATTGTAAGCTTTTATCAGCCATTTTAGTTCTAATCTATTTACTTTTGCAATAGCGGATAAATCCTCACCATAACATTCCACACCATTATAAGTTGGCTCTTTAGCGCCAAAATTTGGTTTTGGAATAAAACTAAAATTACGCTTCGGTAAAAATGGAGAACCATAGATTTGGAATTGTTTTTCCGTTCCGCGACCCATGCTCACATTTGTTCCTTCAAAAAAGCACAAACTCGCATATAAATTGATAGATTGGTCGTTGGGTAAATTTGGTGAAGGCTTTACAAGAATGCTATAGGGCATATTTCTTTTATAATTTAAACAGGGAATCACAGTCAATTGGCATTGAATTTCTTTTTTCAGCCATTTTTCGCCATTAATCATTTTTGCATATTCGCCAATCGTCATGCCGTGTAAAACAGGAATCGGATGCATGCCCACAAAACTGGTGTATTGCTTTTCAAGAATTGGTCCGTCAACAATACTTCCATTCGGGTTTGGCCGGTCTAAAACAATAAGTTGAATGTTGTTTTCTGCACAGGCTTCCATTACATAATGTAGGGAAGAGATATAAGTATAAAATCGCGCACCCACATCCTGCAAATCAAAAATCATAATATCAATTCCGGCTAATTGCTCAGGTTTTGGTTTTTTATTATCACCATAAAGCGAAATGATTGGCAAGCCGGTTTTAGAATCTTTCCCGTCTACAACATGTTCGCCGGCATCAGCTGTTCCACGAAAACCGTGTTCTGGGGCAAAAATGGTTTTGATATTGATTTTATTTTCAATTAAAAAATCAACTAAATGTGTTTTGCTAGTTAGAATTCCGGTTTGGTTAGTGACAATTCCAATTTTTTTATTCTTTAATAAGGGAAGGTACTTTACGTAATTATCAGCTCCGGTTTTTATTTCTTGTTTGTCAGAACTTGTTTTTTCGAGAACTTGTTTTGTTTCCGCAGAATCTCCTTGTGCTTTCTTTGCAGAACACGAAGTTGAAAAAATTATTAAAACCAAGAATAAAACTGTATTTTTGAAAACCGAATTAGATACCATATCAAATTGAATTTAGAATATTTTATAGCCAAAAGACTCATTACTGCTAAAGATCATAAAAGTAGTATTTCTGCACCAATTATAAAAATTGCTATTTCTGCTATTGCAATAGGAATGATTATGATGATTGTGTCCGTTGCTACCGGTATTGGCTTACAGCAAAAAATACGCCAAAAAGTTTCTGCCTTCAACGGACACATTATTATTTCGAATTACGATGATAATCAATCTCAGGTAAGCGTAGAGCCTATTTCGACAAAACAGGATTTTTATCCCAAGTTCAAATCAGTTGATGGAATTAGTCATATTCAAGCAGTAGCCAGCAAAGCCGGAATTATAAGAACCGCAACGGCTTTTGAAGGGATTATTTTTAAAGGTGTTGGCAAAGACTATCAATGGGATAATATTAAAGAGTATTTAATTGCTGGTAAATTACCAAATCTGTCGAGCAATCTAAATCCAGAAGTGCTAATCTCGGAATATCTCGCCAAAAGATTAAATCTAAAAGTAGGAGATAAGTTCAATACCTTCTTCATGAAAGAAGACAGCAATCAAATGCCAAACCTTCGGGTTTTCCTAATTACTGGAATTTATAACTCCGGATTCCAGGAATTCGACGCTACCTATATTATAGGAGACATTCGTCATCTGCAACGCATCAACAAATGGAAACCGGAGCAAGTCGGCTCATTCGAAGTTTTTGTAGACGATTTCAATAATATTGAAGCCAAAGGGAAAGAGGTCTACGAACAAACCAGTTCCACACTCAACACACAAACCATTGTCGAAAAATATTACTACATCTTCGAATGGCTCAAATTATTCGATTTCAATATCATCATCATCCTCATCATAATGATTGTAGTTGCCACCATTAATATGGTAGTCGCATTATTAGTATTGATTTTAGAACGTACCCAAATGATCGGAATCCTCAAAGCATTAGGCGCAAGCAATTGGGCAGTCCGGAAAATATTTCTCTATAATGCCTTCTACCTTATAGTACGAGGACTGTTCTGGGGGAACCTAATAGGAATCGGGCTCGTTTTAATCCAACAATATTTTGGCGTCATCCAGCTCAATCCCGAAAATTACTATGTCAACCAAGCACCAGTCTATCTCAATTGGGGATACATTCTGCTTCTAAATATAGGAACCGTATTAATATGCCTGGTCGTATTGTTAATCCCATCCTATATAATAACCAAAATTTCTCCTGTAAAAGCCATCCGTTTCGATTAATATTTTCCTCAGGAGCGCAAAGTCCGTCCTTATATATAAGTCTTATTCCCGCTTTCCGCTCCAATCTTTCGCTTTTTAAAGGAAAAAGCGAAAGGATTTCCGCTGCACTCGGGGCTAAAGGAGGAGTTTGAGGCTTATTTATGAATTTCCTTTCATCTGCAATCCGCAAAAACCGTACATTTTCAAAAGATTTCAAGCTAATCCAAAACGGTCACCTGTTACAAATGGACCGATTAGCATCCTTCCGAGCGAAAACGGCCAAAAAACTTTCATATCCAAAAAACACGCTCCCAGCAACTTAGCGTATCAATCAAAAAAACTTTCAAAAAAAGACATTTAAAAGTTTGCGAAAGCGAATAAGTATGCTACTTTTGCACCCGCAATGACGCAGAAGTTCTTACTTATTTACTGGGAATCGAATCAAAATAA
>NZ_DATDPV010000070.1:0-5392 GCF_035292545.1 Flavobacterium sp.
GCAGCGGGTAATTTACCTGCTCTTAATACGTTTGCTAAATCTTTAGTTTCTGTTACATCAAAAACACCTGAAATCTCAGATCTTCCACCAGAAATTGGTCCGCTGGAAACTCCTGGAGCAGAATAAACCACATCATCCAAAACAATAGCAATATTGCTTTTTTGAGTAAATGCTTTTCCTGTCAATTCTTCCCAAGCTTTTGCTCCCTGACCACTCATTTGCATCGTTACCGATGGTTTTCCTAATTGGTCAAATGAATCTTTTGCATCAGTAACCATTCCACCACTCATGGCAGCTTGACTATCTCTGTTTCCTTTTAAAGCATATAATTCAACGGTTTCAATTTCTTTTTTAGTTTTCTCGTCTATAATTGATGACGGTTTTCCCCAAACGAATTTTGCATAACGCTGATCAGAAGCCAATAAAACTCTGATATCCTGTCTTTTTAAATAACCATTAATAGCAGCAGTATCTTTTGGAGATACAATCGCTAAAACTGGTCCGCCACCTTGAGCAACAAATTTATCCAATAACGGATTGTTTCCTTTTTCAGGAGCAACCGTATCTTTTGTTTTATCAGTTAATAAGTTACTGATTGAATCAGTCGTTGCTGTTTTTGCAGTTTCTTTAACTTCGATAGCTGATTTTTCAGTTAATTTCAAAGCATTGTTTGCAGCCATTAAGAAATTTCCTAACTCATCAATTTTATAGGTTTCCCAAAACTCTAATTGAGCCGTACTTTGCAATAATTTTTTGATACGATCCACATCTTTCGCACCAGGAAGTTCCACTAAGATTCTGCCTGATTCTCCAATTTTTTGGATGTTTGGTTGTGTTACACCAAATTTATCGATACGTTTTCTTAATACTTCAAAAGCACTTCCGATAGATTCGCTTACTTTTCTTCTGATAACTTTCTTAACCTCATTATCAGACATTTTGAAGTTTACTTCTTCTCCTAATATTTTATTAGCAAAAACATCCGGTGAAGACAATTTCAATTTTCCTGCAGCAACAGTTTCAAATTCGTCAAAAAAGGCTTCTAAATAATCCTCGTTTCCTTGTCTGTTCTTAGTTGCTTCAGCCAATGCCTGGTTGAAAATAGGGTTTTTAGAATTATTTGCTAATCCTTTAATAATGTCTTTTACAGAGATTTGAAGCTGTACACTGATACCCCCTTCTAAGTCTAATCCTTTGTTGATTTTTTTCTCTTTTACCTCATCATAAGTAAAATCAGAAAATCCAAGATTGAATACTTTTTCTTTCCCAATGGAATCTAAATATTTTAATTCTTTGCTTGGATCTCCGGCAGCGAATGATTTTGCATCATTTTCTACTTTTTGAGAAACGAATGTGAAAGAAAGTTGGTAAATACTTACCAATGCAAATAAAATTGCGAAAAATTTAATAAGTCCTCTATTCTGCATTATTAGTAAAATTAATTAATTTTTGTTTCTGTATTTTTATGTTAACTGTTAAAAATAAATCAAGTTTGCTATTTTATTTCGAAAATATAAAAACTTAAAGTACTCTTAATTTTTTCAACCGAGCAAATATATAATTTACCAAAAGATTAACCAATTTATTTATTGATTAATCTCAAAAAAAAGACTGCAAAGTTGCAGTCTTCTCTATATATTGTTTAAAAACTTATGCTAAAACCGATTTTAGGTCTGCATTCATATTACGAACTGCTTCAGCACTTTTAGCAAATAATGCTTTTTCAGCATCGTTTAAATTGATATCCAAAATTTGTTCAATTCCGTTTTTACCAATGATACAAGGCACACCGATACAAATATCGTTTTGACCATATTCTCCTTCTAAAAATACAGAACAAGCAATCATTTTCTTTTGGTCATTCAAGATACTGTCTACTAAATAAGCTACAGAAGCGCCAGGCGCATACCAAGCTGAAGTTCCTAAAAGCCCAGTCAGTGTCGCTCCGCCAACCATAGTATCAGCAGCTACTTTATCTAATTCTGCCTGAGAAAGAAATTCAGAAACCGGAATACCATTATATGAAGCCAAACGTGTTAATGGAATCATAGTAGTATCACCGTGACCGCCAATAACCATTGCAGAAACATCATTTGATGGTTTGTCCAATGCTTTTGACAAATAATATCTAAAACGAGAACTGTCCAAAGCACCACCCATTCCGATAATTCTGTTTTTTGGCAAACCTGTAGCTTTCAAAGCCAGGTAAGTCATGGTATCCATAGGATTTGAAACCACCACTACAATAGTGTTTGGAGAATGAACCAATACATTTTCAACCACTGTTTTCACAATTCCTGCATTGATACCGATTAATTCTTCACGAGTCATTCCTGGTTTTCTAGGAATACCTGATGTAATCACGACTACATCGCTGTTTGCCGTTTTAGAATAATCATTGGTAACCCCTGAAACTTTGGTATTAAAACCAGTATTGGTGGCACATTGCATGATATCCATAGCCTTACCTTCTGCAAAACCTTCTTTAATATCCAATAACACCACTTCACTTGCAATTCCTCTGTATGAAATTGTATCTGCACAAGTTGCTCCTACATTTCCTGCTCCTACTATTGTAACTTTCATTTGTTGGTTGTTTTTTATTTAAAATAATTAAAATTCGTATTGTAATGATAGGTTTGTATTCACAAATTTACCAAAAGCAATTGTAGATTGTAAATAAAGATTGCTAATTTGATATCTTGCAGAAACTTCCCCTATTATATTAGTTCTTGTTTTATATATTTCTTTTAGTTTTTCATTTAAAACACTTTGCAGCGGAACAACTTCCTCTATCTGCCCTTTTTCTCCTGTAAATCGGTATTCAACATCACTAGTATTTGCAATAACTCCAGCCAAAAATTCAAACTTTTTATACTCTTTCGAGGCATTAATTTGAAACTGCCAGGTATCCACAAATCCAGTGATTTTATTAATTCCTAAATTCCCGGAACTTGTTTGAGGATCCAGAAAACCGAAACTTATATCTTCATTTGAATAGCAGACTACCCCTGCCAAATTTATTTTATTAGCTTGTAATGATTTAAGATATTGACTCAAATTATGTTTCAAACCAAAACCATACACCTGATAATCGCCCTTTTTTAATTTTGTTCTGGGTGCAAATTTAACTAAAAATTCAGTCCCATACCAAAGCGCAATGGCACCCGATAAATGAGGGTAAAAAACTACCTCCTGATTTACTCCTTCAGGTGTTTTCATTCGAACTTCCTCATCACCTAATTGCCCCACTAAATAAACCTGATTGTCATTTCCTAAAGCAGTCGGAACTGTAGCTGACGTACCGTTTTCTATAGAAAAAAAAGAAAAATCAGAATTATTGATTACAAATTCTCTGTCCTTATTCGGAACAAAAAAGACATTAGCATGCACTCCTAAAGTGACATCCCAAAGCGGTCTTTTCTTAGCTGAATTTACCCAACCTGATGAAGACTGATAAATTGCCGCATCCGCTGCCGGTGTTATGTATTGATTAGAAAAAAATAGGGCGTCATTGATCAGATGCCCTAAGTCTTCAAGCATTTCATTCGATTGAGAAAACGAAATATTGGTAATTAATAAAAAAAGGATTGAAAATCTTTTCATTTATTACGCGTCGATATTTGCATACACCGCATTTTTCTCGATAAATTCTCTACGCGGCGGTACTTCATCTCCCATTAACATAGAGAAAACTCGGTCTGCCTCTGCCAAACTATCAATAGTTACCTGACGTAAAGTTCTGAAACTTGGATCCATTGTCGTTTCCCACAATTGCTCCGCATTCATCTCGCCAAGACCTTTATAACGTTGAATTCCGGCACTTCCACCCATTCTTTCATTGGCCTGATCGCGTTGAACATCATTCCATGCGTATTCTTTTTTGTTTCCTTTTTTAACTAAATATAAAGGCGGAGCTGCAATATATACGTGCCCTTCCTCTATTAATTCTTTCATGAAACGGAAGAAAAAAGTTAAAATTAAAGTAGAAATGTGGCTACCATCGACATCGGCATCACACATAATAATTACTTTATGGTATCTTAATTTCTCTATATTTAATGCTTTACTGTCTTCTGCTGTACCAATTGTTACACCAAGGGCAGTAAATATATTTCTGATCTCTTCATTTTCAAAAACTTTGTGAACCATTGCTTTTTCCACATTCAGAATCTTACCACGTAATGGCAAAATCGCTTGAAAAGCACGGTCACGACCTTGTTTTGCAGTTCCACCTGCCGAATCTCCCTCGACAAGGTATACTTCGCATTTTGCAGGATCCTGCTCAGAACAATCGGATAATTTCCCTGGTAATCCACCGCCGCCCATTACGGTTTTGCGTTGTACCATTTCACGCGCTTTTTTGGCAGCGTGACGGGCTTGTGCCGCAAGGATCACTTTTTGAACAATGATTCGGGCATCATTTGGATTTTCTTCCAAATAAGCTTCAATCATATCCCCAACAGCCTGACTTACTGGCGAAACAACTTCTCTATTACCTAATTTTGTTTTGGTTTGTCCTTCAAATTGTGGTTCGGCTACTTTTACAGAAATAATTGCTGTTAATCCTTCACGGAAGTCATCTCCTGAAATATCGAACTTCAATTTATCCAACATTCCTGAAGCATCTGCATATTTCTTTAACGATCTGGTCAGACCGGTTCTGAAACCTTGTAAATGCGTTCCACCTTCGTGGGTATTGATATTATTTACATAAGAAAAAATATTCTCTGTGTAACTGGTATTGTAAATCAATGCCACCTCAACAGGGATTTCTCCTTTTTCGTTATCCATAGAGATAACGTGAGAAATAATCGGTTCACGGTTTCCATCCAAATAACGGATATATTCTTTCAGACCTTCATCTGAATGGAAAACTTCTGAAACAAATTTTCCTTCTTTATCTAATTCTCTTTTATCAGTAAAAGTAATCGTAATCCCCTTATTCAAATAAGAAAGCTCACGCATACGAGCTGACAAGGTATCGTATGTAAACTCTATAGTTTGCGTAAAAATACTTGGGTCAGGATAAAAAGTAACTATCGTTCCTCTTTTTGTAGTTTCACCAATTTGTTTTACCGGATATAGTGCTTTTCCTTTTTCATATTCTTGCTCGTACACTTTTCCGTCACTGCTATGAACTGTAGCTCTCAAATGGTTTGACAAAGCATTTACCACCGAAACTCCAACACCGTGAAGTCCTCCGGAAACTTTATAAGAATCTTTATCAAACTTTCCTCCGGCTCCAATTTTGGTCATTACAACCTCCAGTGCCGAAACTCCTTCTTTTTTATGAATTCCTACTGGAATTCCACGTCCGTTATCTTCAACAGTAATGGAACCATCTTCATTTATATCAACCCTAATGGTGTCGCAATGACCACCCATTGCC
>NZ_DATDPV010000071.1:0-2374 GCF_035292545.1 Flavobacterium sp.
AACCCGTTGTGCTATTGAAATGTTAATAAAAAATGTTAATAAAAAAATAAAAAAGTTGTGCATACTATATTGATATTCAATACATAGATGAAAAAATATTTAACCACAAATCTTTTTTCATCTATGCACAACTTGAAATCAAATTACGACAAATTTTTTCATCTGATTGAAAAAAATTTTTCAACCATGTTTGTAACTCCGGGGAATTTCAAATTTTATCCCAACGCCCCTAAAATGTCAGACGCTTCTCTCATTGCACTCACTCTTTCTGCAGAAGCCACTGGCATTGACAGTGAAAATTATTTCTGGCACAAACTAAAGTCCGAACATCAGCAGGATTTTCCAACTCTCATTGAGCGTTCGCGATTTAATCGCAGAAGAAAAATTTTGGCTCCCTTCATTCAATTAATCAATGAACGACTGGCCGCTTTGATGAATGAGGGCGAAAATTTTTTTCTGGTGGATTCCATTCCCATTCCCGTTTGTCAAAAAGCAAGAGCATCCAGAAGCAAAATATGCAAAGAACAATTTGAAACCTCACCGGATATGGGGTTTTCTGCTGTGAGCGACTCGTATTATTACGGCTATAAACTTCACCTCGTTACCTCTATCAAAGGTATTTTTCAAAGCATGGATATGACCAAAGCCAGCATGCATGATGTGAAATATCTTTCCGATATAAAATATTCTTCACTCAATAATTGTACGCTCATTGCCGATAAGGGATATTTGTCCGCAGAATATCAAGCGGATTTATTCTCTTGCTGCAACATCCGGCTGAAAACTCCTCAAAGAACGAATCAAAAAAATTTCAGACCTTTTCCCGCTGTATTCAAACGCTGCCGAAAACGAATTGAAACACTCTTTTCGCAACTCTGCGACCAAATGATGCTCAAGCGAAATTATGCCAAATCTTTTGTCGGTGCTGCCATCAGAATCTTATCTAAAATAACGGCTGTTACTTTCTTGCAATTTTTGAATTTTATAAATCACAAACCTTTGAATCATCTTAAATATGCTTTATGCTCTTAATTTCAATAGCACAACGGGTAATTATTATTCAATTATTTAAAACAGTTCCAGGTTTCACGCATTAAAATTAACAAGGAAGAGTTAATTGAAATCTGAACAAGGAAAAAAATGAATCGATAGAAGGATTTGGTTTGCAGTTAAAAAATGCAAATCAATAACTACTTTGAAAGCATTGAAGATCCTCGAATTGATAGGAAAAAACTTCATAGCTTAAATACAATTTTCAGTTTATCAATAATTGCCGTTTTATGCGGAATAAAAAGTTGGGAACAAATTGCCATGTTCGGTCGATTGCGTCAGAAAGAATTGTCTGATATTATTGATTTTAAAAATGGGGTTCCCTCCCATGATACTATTGAACGCGTTTATAGTATTATAAAGCCTGAGGCTTTTCACTCTTGTTTTGTGGCTTGGACAAAGGCATTACAAGAAAACAAAAAAGGATTAATATCTATTGATGGGAAAGTTTCACGAAACAGTAATGACAAGTACAAAAATATAGCTCCGCTTTATTTGGTAAATGCATGGGCGAGCAAAAATAAACTGGTACTTGGACAATTTAAAACAGACGGCAAAGGTCATGAAATAGCAGGAATAAAAGCATTACTTGAAATTTTAGATCTTAAAAACAGTATTGTATCTATAGATGCCATTGGATGTCAAAAAGAAATAGTTTCACAGGTAGTTGAAAAAGGAGCCGATTACATTATTGCTGTCAAGGACAATCAAGAGCGATTAAGGGAAGACTTAACCAGCAGTTTTGCCATTATAAAACCAGAGAGTATCGATAAGCAAACAGAAAAAAACAGTGGCAGAGTAGAATCCAGGAAATGTAGTGTAATAACCAATTTAAAAATGGTAGAAAAAAAATCGGACTGGAAAGGGCTAAAGTCTATTATACAAATAGACTCCGCACGATTTATCAACCAGCAAGAACAAACAGAAACCCGATATTACATAAGTTCTTTAAATAAATCATCCGAAGAGTTCAATGCATTAATACGCAGTCATTGGGGAATAGAAAATTCTTTACATTGGATATTAGATGTTAACTTCGATGAAGACAAGAGTAGAAAGAGAAAAGGGTATACCGCTCAGAATTTTTCTCTCACAAATAAAATAGCAATTAATCTATTGAACCAAGAAACCAAATCCAAACTATCAATGACACATAAAAAGCTTAGAGCAGCTTATGATACCACATACCTGAAAACACTTTTAAATTTTAATGCGTGAAACCTGAAAACAGTTCATTCAAAAAGAAGAAAAACCAAGGACAAAAATCGGATTCAGAAGAGGCAACGAAGAATAAATCATTTTTATGCAAAAACTTTCCATCATC
>NZ_DATDPV010000072.1:0-28078 GCF_035292545.1 Flavobacterium sp.
TTATTTTGATTCGATTCCCAGTAAATAAGTAAGAACTTCTGCGTCATTGCGGGTGCAAAAGTAGCATACTTATTCGCTTTCGCAAACTTTTAAATGTCTTTTTTTGAAAGTTTTTTTGATTGATACGCTAAGTTGCTGGGACCGTGTTTTTTGGATATGAAAGTTTTTTGAAGGTTGATTGGTGATGAGGGAAGATTCGTGGAAATCCTGGGTTGGCTTTACTCTTATATATAGTACACCTGTTTGTTTAATGGATGTAAAAGAACACAGATTTGACGGATTTGGCGGATTTGCACGGATGCATTGCAATGTCTTTTTATGAATTTAGGGGAATTGGAGCTATTCCATAGAGAAAAACAAAGGCTTTTTGACCCGAATGTGGAGTAACCTAATCTGTAAATAAGCCTCAAACTCCTCCTTTAGCCCCGAGTGCAGCGGAAATCCTTTCGCTTTTTCCTTTAAAAAGCGAAAGATTGGAGCGGAAAGCGGGAATTGCACCTATATATAAGGACGGACTTTGCGCTCCTGAGGAAAATGTTACTACTTCTTACTTGCTTTTTTATACCAATGATCCGAAAGATCGTAGTAATCTATCGGGTTTGCAGATTCTTGTTTGACCAACCTACCGCTATTGAAGGCACGTTCTAAAATGGTTTCTATGAGATAATCTTCATTAACTTGGTAGGGATCGTATTTGGATTTTATATTAATGTCAAATAATTTGGCGGTATTGTTGGACCAGAATGCTTTCCAACCGCTTTTGTATTCCTTAATAAGGTCGTACGTTGTGATACCGGTTTGGCGATAAATTAGCTTTACCAGAATCTGGCCTTGTTTACGAGATAGTTTTTTGAGTTTAGCCGTAAATTCATTCTCTATATAATCTTCGACTATCTTGAAATACTTTTTCTTCTCCCTATTCGTTTTAAGGTTTGCCATATTCTTATTTAGTGACGTTAATCTTTCGGAGGCAATTTTTGCATAAGGGTACACCTTATATACTCTGTTCTGAAGTAGTAGAAATTGTTTCTTACCCTCAGCATCTAATTTGTCTTTGCTAATAATGACTTCTTCTAATAATACGGCTTCCCCAAGAATGGTGTCGTTCTCTTCTGAAATTTCTTCGGTTTTTATACTGTCTTTTTTTACCACCTGGGCAAAGGCACTTGTTGTGATAAAGGAAATAAGCAAAAGATATTTGAATACGTTCATTTGAAAAGTTATTTGTTTGTCAAAATTATACATTATATATAACAAGTGTGATGCCAAATTTATAATTTAGCAAAAAAATATTTTATGAGCACAAAATCGATATTAAAAGAAACTTCCATTGCCTTTTTGGAACAATATTTAAACAACGCCTCGCCTACTGGTTTTGAAGCCGAAGGACAAAAAATCTGGATGGATTATGTAAAACCTTATGTAGATACATTTATTACGGACACATATGGAACAGCGGTTGGTGTTATCAATCCGGATGCTCCTTATAAAGTAGTGATTGAAGGCCACGCGGATGAAATTTCCTGGTATGTAAATTACATTACCGACAATGGTTTAATATATGTAATCCGAAATGGGGGTTCCGATCATCAGATTGCACCGTCAAAGTTGGTAAACATTCATACCAAAAAAGGGATTGTAAAAGGCGTTTTCGGTTGGCCGGCAATTCATACCCGTCTTAAAGACAAAGAGGAAAACCCTAAAATCAGTAATCTATTTATTGATACCGGTTGCGAAACTAAAGAAGAAGTGGAGAAAATGGGAATTCACGTAGGCTGTGTCATCACCTATCCTGATGAATTCATGATTATGAACGGGAATAAGTTTGTATGTCGTGCGATTGATAACCGTATGGGCGGATTTATGATTGCCGAAGTAGCGCGTTTGCTTCATGAAAATAAAAAGAAATTACCTTTTGGATTATACATCACCAATTCGGTTCAGGAAGAAGTAGGTCTTCGCGGTGCCGAAATGATTACGAAAACCATCCGACCAAACGTAGCAATTGTTACTGATGTTTGTCACGACACTTCTACTCCTATGATTGATGTAAAAGTGGAAGGCGAAACAAAAATCGGAAAAGGTCCGGTAATTACCTATGCTCCCGCAGTACAAAACAATTTGAGAGAGTTGATTATAAATACGGCCGAAGAAAATAAAATTCCTTTTCAACGCATGGCTTCCTCTCGTGTTACGGGAACTGATACCGATGCATTTGCGTATAGTAATGGCGGCGTAGCATCGGCTTTGATTTCGCTTCCTTTGCGTTACATGCACACAACGGTAGAAATGGTGCACCGTGACGATGTCGAAAACGTAATTAAATTAATCTACGAGAGTTTATTGAAAATTGAGAATAACGAAACGTTTTCTTATTTCAAATAATATTTAGAAGCTATTCCCGCTATCTGCTATATCTTTTTCTGTCTAAAGAAGCCAGAAAAAGGATACCGCTCCTATCAGGGCCAAAAAACAAACCAAATGAGATACATTTATATCATGTTAAACATTTTTGTTGGAACTTTCCTTTGGGCAATCATTAATCCAAAGGAAGGCTTCACTTGTTTTTTGGAAGTTTTGCCTGCTGTAATTGGCGTTTTAATCTTGATATTTACTTTTAAGAAATTTAGGTTTACCAATTTTACCTATTTCCTGATTCTGATTCACTGCATTATTCTCTTCATTGGCGGACATTATACGTATGCCGAAGTTCCTTTTTTCGATTATATTAAAGAGACTTTTCATCAGAGTAGAAACAATTATGACAAAGTTGGACACTTTGCACAAGGCTTGGTTCCTGCAATGATTATACGCGAATTGTTTATTCGCAAAATGGTGATCAGTAATAAAAGCTTTTTCAACTTTATTATTGTATCCATTTGTCTGGCTATTAGTGCAGCTTATGAATGGATTGAATGGCTGGTTTCTATTTTAACCGGAGAAGGTGGCGATGCTTTTTTAGGTACACAAGGTTATATTTGGGATACACAATCTGATATGTTATATGCAACGATTGGCGCTATTGTCGGATTAATATTGTTTTCGAAAATACAAGACAAACAGCTTCAAAAAATATAAGTCAATATTTTTAAACATAAAAAAAGCATCATTATAGATCCATAATGGTGCTTTTTCATTAGCAAAGTATTCTTTGCCCGACCTGATTTCGTATAGATAATAATTAAAACTTCTATTTATTTTTCGAAGTCCAAAAGTTGAATCTCATTTGGAACGATGCTTTCAATTATTTGATTGTCTTCGGCAATAATATCCTCTATTGCTTTATCAATAAAAATAAAATGAACTTCTGCTGTTGCAACCTTGCTTTCAATTATTTGATTATTCTCTGCAATAACATCTTCTATCGGTTTTTCGCTGTATAAATAGACAACCTCATTTGAGAAGCTGCTTTCGATTATTTTATTGTTTTCAGCAATAATTTCTTCGATTGGTTTTTCTAAGTTTAAAGCAATAACTTTTAGCGGATCAAATATCACTGTGTCTTCATCGGGACCAAACTTTTTTTGATTAAAAATTACTTCTTCCGGCAATAGTGCTTCATTTTGTGCAGTCGTTACTGATTCGACTGATTTGAATTGAGAAGCATTGTCTTGATTTTTAAAAACCTCTGATGCATGGTTAACATTAGTAAATGCCAACAACATGATTCCTAAATAAACGATTGAATTTTTCATGATGATTGATTTTTAATTACTTAACGATTTAAAAGAATAGACGCTTCAAATCAACAAAACGTTACAATCTTTTTCTGCTTTAACTTTTTTTTAAATTCTATATCGATGACCCACATTTTTTACCTGTCCAAATGCAACAATTAACTTTTAAACTCCTTTTTCTTTAAGATTATTAAATTTTAAATCTCTTTTATTTTTTCGAAATCAAGCGGTTGAAATTCATTAGAAATAGTGCTTTCGATAATTTTATTGTCTTCAATGATGATTTCTTCAATCGTTTTTTCGATTTGAAGAGGCTGAACTTCTGTTGAAATAGTGCTTTCTATTATTTCATTATCTTCTGCAATAATTTCCTCTGTTGATTTTTCGATGTATAAAAAGCTAATTTCATTTGAAATACCATTTTCAATTATTTGATTATTCTCCGCAATGACTTCTTCAATGGTTCTTTCGAATGCATTAAAAACAACAGTATCCGGGTTAAAGATTGACGTATCTTCAACCAGAGAAAATACTTTAATTGTTGAATCATTATCGTTTGATATTTCAGTAACGATTACTTTTGAATCGACAACTTCGGCTGAATGCTGTTTAGTACTAAAGGAACTATCGTCATTTTTAATAAATGACTGATGAACATTTGATGCTGTAATACTATTTGTAATAGATAGTAAAGCAATTCCTAAATAAATGATTGAATTTTTCATGATAATTAATTTTTTAATTGTTGATTTTTTTGTTTGTTTTGTTGCTGATGAAAAGCATATAATAATATCCTATGCAAATATATATCTTAAAGACAGTATTGTGTTTCACATAGTACTTAAATTTAACAAAATATTAACTTTTTAAAAAGAGTGATATCAAATAAGAATAGACAAAAAATTAGAATTATAATACTGATTACAAATAATATAACCCTACGACAAGCTTATATAAAAATGATTTAATTACAAATATTAAATAAATGTTCCTTCTTAAAAAGAAGACAAACAACAGTTGGTTTATTAGGTTAAGATTAGTAAGTGACCGATTTAAAGATGTCAAAATCCGGGTTTCCATCTATTTCATCCTCAAAAAAGCATAAAAAAAACCGCCATAAGGCGGTTAAATAATTTTAAAACTTTGTTTCTATTTTTCCAAATATGCCAAAACGTTTTTCTCAATTCGTTCATTGATATTCGAAATATCAGCTTTCACAAAGGGTTCTCCTAATATTCTTTCATATAGTTCTATGTAACGTTCCGAAACCGTTTCAATATATTCATCGCTCATATCTGGAATTTGTTGGCCTTCTTTGCCTTGAAAACCGTTTTCGATTAACCAGCGTCTTACGAATTCTTTAGATAATTGTTTTTGTTCTTCACCGGTATCTTGTCTTTCCTGATAACCATCCGCGTAGAAATAACGAGAGGAATCCGGTGTATGAATTTCATCAATCAGGACAATTTTTCCGTTTTTTGTTTTACCAAATTCATATTTTGTATCTACCAAAATCAGTCCACGACTGGCGGCGATACTGGTTCCTCGCTGATATAGGGCGTAAGTATAATTTTCTAAAACCAAATAATCTTCTTCCGAAACAATTCCTTGGGCTAAAATATCTTCACGAGAAATGTCTTCATCGTGTGCTCCATTAGCGGCTTTTGTAGAAGGCGTGATAATTGGGGTTGGTAATTTGTCGTTTTCTTTTAGTCCTTCCGGCAAGGTTACGCCACACAATATTCTTTTTCCTGAAGCATATTCGCGGGCCGCATGACCGGCAAGATAACCACGGATTACCATTTCGACTTTGAAAGGCTGGCATAAATGACCAACGGCAACATTTGGATCCGGCGTCGCAATTAACCAATTTGGAACGATATCTTGTGTCAGTTCCATGAATTTGGTGGCAATTTGATTCAGGATTTGTCCTTTATACGGAATTCCTTTTGGCATCACGACATCAAAAGCTGAAAGTCGGTCGGTAGCGACCATGACCAAAAGCTCATCGTTGATATTATAGACTTCACGAACTTTGCCGTGATATACTGATTTTTGATTGGGGAAATTGAAATTAGTCGTGGTGATGGTATTGTTCATTGTTGTAGTTAGTTGTTTGTGCAAAAATAGGTTGTTTTGAAGAGATACACAAAGAAAACTAATAGATGCTCTGAGAAACTTTACGCAAATTTACTTCATTTCAGTAAAATTATCAGGTATTGAAATTAAAGCACTAAAATCAGTTTTCCAAATATCCAATTCAAATAAATTACCTTTTTTATCTATATATAATGACGCAATGACTTTAGCTCCATCAGAATCTTCAAATGAATGATCGCTTATTTGTTTACCAAAAACTCTTTTTTCATTATAATCAGTGCTTGAATCCGGATATAAAATTAAACTACCCATTTTACCATCATCCATTTCTCTAACCATAATATTATTTAACTGATTTTGAGTGACTTTTAATTCTGATTTATCAATTAAAACAGATAATAATTTCTTTTCCTTTTCTGATAATTTTCTATAATGCTGCATATAATTAATGCCTTAAATTTAAAAAAATCAATACAAACCTTACTTAGCCCCGATTGCAGTGGAAATCCTTTTCCTTTTTTCTTTAAAAAGGAAAAGATTGAAGCGAAAAGCGGGAATATGATTTATAAATATTCCAAAGCTTTTCGCTTCAATAAAATCTGAGCAATTTGATTACTTCTTAATCATGATTTTCAATCTGTTTGTAGGCATCAATTACTTTTTTAACCAATCGGTGACGCACGATATCTTTGTCATCAAGATAAATAATTCCGATGCCGTCGACATCTTTCAGAACCAATATGGCTTCTTTGAGTCCGGAAATGGTTCTTCTTGGCAAATCGACTTGTCCCGGGTCGCCGGTAATCATGAATTTGGCGCTTTTTCCCATACGGGTCAGGAACATTTTCATTTGCGAATGGGTTGTATTTTGGGCTTCATCCAGAATCACGAATGCATCATCCAGTGTTCGTCCACGCATGAAAGCCAAAGGTGCAATCTGGATGATTCCTTTTAGGATATAATCTTCCAGTTTTTCGTTGGGCAACATATCGCGCAACGCATCATATAAAGGTTGCATGTAAGGATCGAGTTTTTCTTTCATATCGCCGGGCAGAAAACCGAGGTTCTCCCCTGCTTCTACCGCCGGACGCGTCAGAATGATTCTTTTGACTTGTTTTTCTTTCAATGCTTTTACCGCCATGGCCACTCCGGTATAGGTTTTCCCCGTTCCCGCTGGTCCTACGGCAAAAACCATATCATTTTTGGCCATCGAATCCACCAGCAATTGTTGGTTGGCTGTCATGGCTTTGATGATTTTTCCGCCGACTCCGTGAACTAAGATTTTATCGTGCGCATCCGCTCTTTTGTCGTCTTGCGAATCACTTTGTATGACTCTTTCGATAACATTATTATCGATATTGTTGTATCGCGTAAAATGGAGCATCAACCGATGAAATCGTTTCTCAAATTCGTCCAGGGCGTCTTTTTCGCCAAAAACCTTTATTGTCGTACCTCTTGCGACAATTTTTAATTTAGGATAATACTTTTTAATCGTTTCAAGATGAGTGTCTTGAGCGCCCCAAAAATCTTTAGGAGCGATGTCTATGAGCTCGATGGTTCTTTCGTTCAAATGGAGTAGTATTTAATTAAAAAATAATCGCTGATAATTATTAGCTTTGCATA
Organism: Flavobacterium sp.; assembly: GCF_035292545.1. Lineage (GTDB taxonomy): Bacteria > Bacteroidota > Bacteroidia > Flavobacteriales > Flavobacteriaceae > Flavobacterium. Next base: position 7,401 of record NZ_DATDPV010000072.1, read on the forward strand.
TCTCAAATTTAAGAAATTTTAGAATAAATTCCTTGTAATAGTTATAAACAATTTTATGTCAATAATTACCCTTACTACCGATTACGGGCTAAAAGACCACTTTGTTGGTGCTTTGAAAGGGAAAATTTTATCTGAGTTTTCAGAGGCAAAAATCATAGATATTTCGCACAATATTGATCCATTCAACACGGTAGAAGCAAGTTACATGATTAGTGCTGCTTATATGAGTTTCCCGAAAGGAAGCGTTCATCTTATAGGCGTGGATGCCGAAATGAATAAGGAAAACCGACATATTGCGATGCAATGGAACGATCATTTTTTTATTTGTGCCGATAATGGAATCCTGAGCATGCTTACTCAAAAGATTGTACCCCAGAAATTGGTGGCCATTAATATTCACGATCGCTTGTCTGTTGAAGCTACCGATTTGGATGTTTTTGTAACGGTGGCCTGTCATCTTGCCAAAGGTGGTTTACTGAATGTTATTGGAAAAGAAATCGATTCCATAAAACAAGTAACGGAATTACAACCTGTAATTGCGACTGATAAAAATTCGATAAAAGGCTATGTGATTTATATTGATCATTTTGGTAATGTGGTGACCAATATTACCAAAAAACTGTTTTTGGATCTGGCCAAAGGAAGACCTTATGAAATCATATTAAACGAGAGAACAAAACAAAATAAAAAAGGCAACATCAAAAACATATGGCCTAAATATTCTGATATTGCCAATTCACGTAATTACCCGATAAAAAATTATGAAGGCGATAAATTAGCCATTTTCAATGAAGCCGGATTTCTGGAAATTGCCATTTTTAGAAGTAATCCTGCAAGTGTTGGTTCTGCTAATAGTTTATTGGGATTGAATTATAGGGATGTTGTTACGATTCAATTTAATGATTAGCTTAAATCAACAAATAACCAAATCAACGAATTAACTATGTTTGTACGAATAGTAAAATTGAGTTTTCACGAGGAACATATTCCTGCTTTTTTAGAAAATTTCGAATTAATGAAAGAAAAAATACGATCTGCTCCCGGAAATCGGTTTTTGGAATTGTATCAGGATAAAAACAACAAAAGTATTTTCTTTACCTATAGTTATTGGGAAACCGAAGTCGATTTAGAAAATTACCGAAATTCTGAACTTTTTTACGATGTCTGGACTTTTACCAAGAAATTATTCAATGATAAGCCTGAAGCCTGGAGCGTGGATAAGTTAGTAAGTTTGCAATAATCAATATTCAGTTTCAAATACACGAATAACCAAATCAACGATTAAACAATAAAAATGAAAGCCATATTATTACGAGAAATTAAATCCTTTTTTGGTTCGCCGATAGGTTATTTGGTCATCGCCATTTTTCTTTTGCTCAACGGACTGTTCCTTTGGGTTTTCGAGGGTGATTTCAATATTTTAAACTCCGGTTTTGCCGATTTAAGTCCGTTTTTTACTATTTCCCCATGGATACTTATTTTCCTGATTCCGGCGGTAACGATGCGCAGTTTTTCGGATGAAATGAAACAAGGAACCTTAGAATTGTTGCTTACCAAACCTTTGAGTATCTGGCAAATCGTAAACGGAAAATTCCTTGGTGCGATGTTATTAATCGTTATTGCCATTATTCCGACCTTCATTTATGTAAAAGTAATTTCCGGTTTAGGAATGCCCGAAGGGAATATCGATATGGGAAGCACAATGGGTTCTTATTTTGGATTGTTATTCCTCATTGCGGCTTATTCAGCAATTGGAATTTTCACTTCTACCCTTTCCGACAATCAGATTGTGGCGTTTATCCTTTCGGTATTTTTGTGTTTCATTTTCTATTTTGGATTCGAAGGATTGGCTAGTGCTGTTCCAAGCATCGAAAATTTCATTTCTAAATTAGGAATGGACAGTCATTACAAGAGTATGAGCCGAGGCGTTCTGGACACCAGAGACATATTATATTTTGTGAGCGTAACCGTTTTATTCCTTTCGTTTACTGTTTTTAAATTAAAATCTTTGAAATCGTAATGGTACCAATTAAAAAAAGCAACCTAAAAACCCTATTGTTCACTATCGCTATTTTGTTAGTCGTGAATGGCATTGGAAGTCAGTTTTTTCATCGTTTTGATTTAACCAAAGACAAAAGATATACCCTTTCCCCAACTTCTTTGAATATCATCAAAGAAGTGAAAGATCCTTTAATCATTGATGTTTTCTTAAAAGGGGAATTTCCTGGTGAATTCAAAAAACTGCAAACGGAAACCCAACAATTATTAGAGGAATTCAAAGCCTATAATTCGAATATAGTTTTCCAATTTGTAAATCCATTGGAAAATGAAGAAGAGCGTGACACCATTATGCAATCGTTCGTTGAAAGAGGTTTAACACCAATTAATGTTACGCTTGACGATAAAGGAAAACAAACCCAGGAAGTGGTTTTTCCTTGGGCAATTGCCACGTATAATGGCAGAAGTGTAAAAGTACCTCTATTGAAAAATATGATGGGTGCTTCTACAGCAGAAAAAGTCGTGAGTTCGGTGCAACATTTGGAATATGCTTTTGCGAATGCATTTAATACCATTGCTAAAGCCAAAGCAAAGAAAGTCGCTATCATCAAAGGAAACGGCGAATTACACGATTTACTGATGGCCGATTTCATCAAACAGGTCCGAGATAATTATTATATCGGGACTTTTACATTGGATTCAGTAGCGAAAAAACCAAATGAAAGTTTGGCTTATCTCAAAAAATACGATTTAGCCATCATTGCAAAACCAACGGAAAAATTCTCTGATGAAGAAAAATTAGTTCTAGACCAATTCGTTATGAATGGTGGAAAAACATTGTGGCTTGTGGATCAGGTCAACATGGAAATGGATAGTTTGTATAACGAATCCGGTGCTACTTTAGCTTATCCAAACGATTTGAATCTGAACGATATGTTTTTTAAATATGGCGTTCGTATCAATCCGAATTTGGTCAAAGACTTAATGGCAACTCCAATCGCTCTGGCTACCGGAGACAAAGGAAGTGCCGCACAATACACCCAATATCCTTGGTTTTATTCGCCTTTGATTTATCCTTCGGCAAAACATCCTATTGTGAGCAATCTTGATGCCTTAAAATTTGAATTCGCCAGTGGAATTGATACGTTGAAGAACGGCATTAAAAAAACCGTTTTATTACAATCTTCCCCGTATTCAAAATTGGTTGGAGCGCCTGTTGAAGTCAAATTGGATATGGTTCAGGAAAGACCAGAACAAAGTGAATTCAAAAACACGGGTAATATTCCAGTGGCGGTTTTATTGGAAGGGGAATTTCATTCTATGTATGAAAATAGAGTGTTGCCTTTTCAGGAGAAAACATTTGAAACCAAAGGAAGAAATAACAAAATGATTGTCGTTTCCGATGGAGATCTGATTAGAAATCAATTGGATAAAAATTACCAGCCGTTAGAATTAGGCTATGATAAATGGACCAACAATCTATATGGAAACAAAGAATTTCTGATGAATTGTGTCAATTATCTTCTGGACGACAACGGACTTATTAACATTAGAAGCAAAGTAGTCGATTTGCCTATTTTGGATAAAGAAAAAGTATATGCCAATTATACCACTACACAATTGATAACCGTCGGATTACCAATAGTTGTCCTGCTAATTTTTGGTGTAGTATTCACTTTCTTACGAAAAAGAAAATACAGTAAGTAAATGTTAATAAAATCATTTTTTATATTTGTTTGTTTAAGATATATTTGTAAAATGTAAAATTTGTATGATTTCTAATAAAAATTAGAATCATGAATGATTTAAAAAAAAGCCAAAGATGAAGTTTATAGTATCGAGTTCGTACTTATTAAAACAATTGCAAGTATTAGGAAGTGTGATTAACAGTAGTAACACCTTACCTATTTTAGATAATTTCCTTTTTGAATTGGATAGTAAAACCTTAACCGTTTCTGCTTCTGATTTAGAAACTACCATGTCAGCGACTTTAGAAATCGATTCTGAAAGTCAGGGAAGCGTTGCTGTTCCTGCAAAATTGCTTTTGGAAATCCTGAAAACTTTTCCGGAACAACCTTTAACGTTCACCGTTGAAGAAAACAGTACAATTGAAATCAGTTCTAATTCAGGGAAATATGCTTTGGCGTATGCTCCGGGAGAAGAATTCCCGAAATCAGTAAATCTTGACGATCCATCAACTACTTTAGTTCCTGCAGATGTTTTGGCGACTGCGGTGAGTAAAACAATTTTCGCTGCCGGAAACGATGATTTACGTCCTGTAATGTCAGGGGTTTTCTTTCAGTTTTCTCCAGAAGGTTTGACTTTTGTAGCAACAGATGCCCATAAATTAGTGAAATATGCACGTACCGATGTAAAAGCATCTCAAGTAGCTGATTTTATTATGCCAAAAAAACCTTTGAATATCTTAAAAAGTATTCTTGGTGCTTCGGATGCGGAAGTAAAAATTGAGTACAACGATTCAAACGCTACATTCTCTTTTGATAATTATATTTTAATGTGTCGTTTGATAGATGGAAAATATCCAAACTATGAAGCGGTAATTCCAAAAGAAAATCCAAATAAATTAATGATTGACAGAAGCCAATTTTTGAATTCTGTTCGTCGTGTGGCTATTTTCTCAAACAAAACTACACACCAGATTCGTTTAAAAATCGCTGGAGCAGAATTGAATATTTCTGCCGAAGATATTGACTATTCAAACAAAGCAGAAGAAAGATTGACTTGTGATTACCAAGGTGACGATATGCAAATTGGGTTCAACTCTCGTTTCTTAACAGAAATGTTGACGAATTTACAATCGGATATGATCATGCTTGAAATGTCCTTACCAAATCGTGCAGGGATTCTAACTCCAGTTGACGGATTAGAAGATGGTGAAACGGTAACCATGCTGGTCATGCCGGTAATGCTTAATAACTAGCTATTTACAACCCTTTTTATATATTTGAATAAACCGCAATTTCCTAACCAGAATTGCGGTTTTTTTTATTGTATAAAGTCTAAATAACTTCCATTTTTTTCATTAGGAAAGTGGCGCTTCTATTTTTGCAAATCCCGTTTCGAAGTTTGTAATCAAAATGCAAATCATTATCAATAATTTCGACTTCAAAATATTTATTAGTCAACTGATTTGGATAATCATTAGTGGTCAGGCAAACTTCAATATCATGTGTGGCAATGGCTCCAATGGCCTTTTTAGCAATCATTTTCTTCACTACTTCAATAGTTCCATTGCGTTTGTCATCAGAGTTGGTTCCTCTCAGGATTTCATCCAAAAGCACAAAAGCAGGATTTCCTTCCAATTGATCCATAATGAGTTTTAATCGCTTGATTTCTGCGTAGAAATAAGATTCGCTATCCGATAAGGAATCCGATAATCGCATGGATACCAAAATAGATAAGGGATGAACATTCGCTTCATCGGCACAAACTGGCGCACCAATTCCGGCCAATACCATATTAATTCCTAAACTTCTCAGAAATGTACTTTTACCCGACATATTCGAACCCGTTAAAATCATAAAAGATTGTGGTTGGAAATTGACATCATTTCCAATTCTGGTTTTCTCGTTTAATAACGGATGGTTCAAATTAGAAAATGAAATCTCATAATTCGTATTCAAAGTCGGAAAAACAAATTGCGGATTATTATACGAAAAATTGGCCAAACTGTTTAACATATCAAACTCGCCAATTACTTCAAGCCATTGGTTCAGGGCTTCAGCATGGTCTTTTTTCCATTGGATTAAAGCTCTTAAATTATGAAGATGAAAAAGAAAAATTCCATTGAACAATACAGTACTGACTAAATTCCCAATACTGTCCATTCTTGAAAACAAAACCGATAATTGTTTTAAATGGATACTTGCGGTTTCATCCTTATAGCTCAATTTTAATTGCAAATCCTTCAATTTTTCGGATTGAAACGATTCGGTTTCTATTTTATGAACAATAAGACTGTACTGATTAATGATTTTGTCTATATTTTCGGCATTAGCAATTTCGATAGTAATTCGTTTATAGAAATTACCCAAAATCGCCAAATTCAAAGCAAACAAAAAAGATAAAACCGATAAAAAAACCGAATTCGATGTTACCAAATAAGCGATAAATGATCCTGCTAAAAGTGCCGGAGATATAAAAGACAATGCTGAACTTACTTTAGACAAAGGCGTACTGGAAAAGGAACTCCATTTCAGTAAGGTTTCATATAATGATTTGCTGTCGTGACTTATTTTAGCCAAAGCCATAAATTCCTGGCGCCAATCTAATTTTTCTGATAATTCTTTTACCGCTTGTTGATTTCTAAGAATTTCCTGGTTTGGTGCAATTGTAAGCAATTGTTCTGCCAAGTTTTTTTTTCCAACAAAGGTGGTTGTTCTGTTCAGGTTTTGAAATAAAGAATGCTCGCCATAGATATCTAAATCATAGGCATATGGATGTGAAAAATTGTTAAATTCCTGACCGTTTTCGAAAGGTATTTTTTCTCTATTCAGATAGGAAGCTTCATCGTTGTTAATAGCTACGAGTGCTTCTCTAAGTTCTTTCTGAAAAACTAATTTGGTATGAAAACGCATCAAAATAATAAAAAAAGCAAAGAATAAAACGCCCAAAACAATAAGGAAACTTTTTTCTGTTTGGAAATAATAATACAGCGTGAGTAGAAAAAGAACAATGCTCAGTAATCTAAAAAAACTGATGGTATTGTACTTTTTATTGATTTTTGTTAATTCGGCTGAAAAGGTTTTACTCCTTTTTTTATAAACTTCCATAGTTCGATTTGATGAAATGCAAATATAGAATTTACAAAATCAATTAAATCATATAATGTGAAGAACTGACACTATCTCAAAATTCTATATTTATTCATCTAAATATCAGGATTCGAAAATGCTAAAATCGGATTGTCATTTATTTACTTTTCATGTAATGCCAATATTGGAATTTCAGTATGGTAGGACATTTTTTTTGTTAAGCTGGGATCAAAAAGCCCTTCGAAGAAACCGCGTTTATAGGTCAGCATGGACAACATGTCGATGTCTTGATTTTTTAAAAAGTCATAAATGGTTTCTTTTACATCATCATGGGCAATTACAAAAAATTCGACTGGTTCATCTTTAAAATCGGAACGCCATTTTTCTATTTTTGATTCTTTAACATCGGAATCGAAGGTTTTAACATAAAGACATTTTACTTTTGCATTGACTTGTTTCGCAAATTCTATTACTTGTTTTAAAGCAACACGATCTTTACTTTTAAAACGAGTAGTAAAAGCAATTTTTTTGATTTTATCAAATTTAGCTTTGGCAGGAACTGTTAGTGATATTAAAGGAACCTTCTCTATAACGGAACCCGCATTAGAACCTAAAAATGTTTCTTTCCAGCCGGAAGCCCCATTGGTTCCCATGACAATTAAACTAATTTTATCACTTTTAACCAGTTTTTTTATAGCTTGAATTAAATCCCCTTGTTCGAGAACATGGCTCATTTTAATAGAATCCAATTGGTGTTCTTCAGCAATTTTTCTCAACAAAGGCACATGGTCTTTGAAGTTTTCAAATTTATTTAACTCTATAGTTTCATAAACTTCCGAAACATAGGATGGATAACCCTCATAAGAAACAGGTGGCAAATCATATACATGCAACACGATTAATTCGGCTTCAAGGAATTTTGCCATTTCTAAAGCATATACAAATGCATTGTTGGCAGTTTTAGAAAAATCGGTGGGAAAGAGTATTTTTTTCATGATTTCTGATTTTCAAATGGTTATATAAAATTACTAAAATATTTCCATAAAAACAGCTTAACTGTCAGTTTTTCAATTATTTAAATATGAGAAATATTTCAATATAGAGCAACTAACCTATTTAAAAATATCAATTCAAATCTTTGTAACTTTGCACCTTTGATTTACACCTTATGATTTCACAAGATACTATTGTTGCTTTAGCCTCCCCTTCTGGTGCGGGTGCGATTGCCGTTATCCGAATTTCCGGCGAAGATGCGATTACCATTGCAGCTTCGGTTTTTCAATCGGTTTCCGGGAAGGATATTTCGAAACAAAAAACCCATACTTTGCATTTGGGGCATATTGTGGATGGTAACAAAGTAATAGATCAGGTGTTATTATCAATTTTTAAAGGAACCAATTCCTATACCGGCGAAAATACCATTGAAATTTCGTGTCATGGTTCTACTTATATCCAACAGCAAATTATTCAGTTATTGCTTCGTAAAGGGTGTCGAATGGCGAATGCAGGTGAATTTACCTTACGTTCGTTTTTGAATGGTAAAATGGACTTATCTCAAGCGGAAGCAGTGGCCGATTTGATTTCATCTGACAATGAAGCTTCCCACCAAATTGCGATGCAGCAGATGCGTGGTGGCTTTAGTAATGAAATTGCCAAACTTCGGGAAGAATTATTAAATTTTGCCTCATTAATTGAACTCGAATTGGACTTTGCCGAGGAAGATGTGGCATTTGCTGATAGAACGCAATTTCGTGAATTACTGAACCGAATTGAATTTGTTTTAAAAAGATTAATCGATTCGTTTGCCGTTGGAAATGTCATTAAAAACGGTATTCCGGTAGCTATTGTTGGTGAACCGAATGTAGGAAAATCAACTTTATTGAATGCTTTATTAAACGAAGAACGCGCCATTGTTTCTGAAATTGCTGGAACTACCCGTGATACCATTGAAGACGAATTAGTAATTGGCGGCATTGGTTTCCGATTTATTGATACAGCGGGAATCCGAGAAACAGCAGATGTTGTGGAAAGTATCGGAATCAGAAAGACTTTTGAAAAAATTGAACAAGCCCAGGTTGTTTTATATTTGTTTGAAAGTTTAAAATTTAAAGTTCAAAGTTCGGAATACATTATAGAAATTGAAAAAATCAAGAATCAATTTCCTTTGAAACCGTTAGTTGTTGTTATCAATAAAATAGATTTGCTTTCAGAAAACGAAATACTAAACATTAGAAAACAACTGGAAACATTAAACGTTAAACTGGAAACTATTTCAGCTAAAGAAAATATCGGAGTCGAAAATTTGAAAAATCAACTACTTTCGTTTGTGAATACCGGAGCATTACGAAATAATGAGACAATTGTTACCAATACAAGACATTATGACTCTTTATTGAAAGCTTTAGATGAGATACAAAAAGTGAATTATGGATTGCAAACAAATTTACCAAGCGATTTGATGGCGATTGATATTCGGGAGGCCTTATATCATTTTGGTATGATTACGGGACAAGTCACTAATGATGAATTATTGGGAAATATTTTCGCAAATTTCTGCATCGGAAAATAATACATCAAAAATTATTCAATAAAACAACCTGCCTTCTAATTAAGTGTTACCTTATTTTTGGACTTGATTAAACTAAAATTTAACCATATAAAATCATTTTCTATATTTCATAAGACACTATTTAACAACAAACTACATGTAAACTAAAATGCTAAATCAAGAAAAAATGGTATCTTTAGCATATGAAAAAGCATTTCAATATTATCATTGCCGGAGCCGGTGGAATTGCCGAAGCAGTTGGTTTGTTATTAATCGAATGGAGCGAAATCACCCCCACGCTTTTTATTGGAAACCGAACGCATTCCAAAGCGATAAAAGTAGCCAGATGGATTGAAGATGGATCAACTAAACCGTGCAAGATTAAAAGTTTTCACCTTCCGGAAGATGGACTTACAGAGGAAATGAAAGATATTTTAAGCCAAGGGGATATCATACTTGACTGTCTACCGGGTAGTCAGGCTCCAAAAATGGCTCAATTTTCAAAAGATTTTAACCTTCATTACGCCAACCTTACAGAATACGTCGCTGAAACAGAAGAAATAATGGCCTTGGCAAAGGATGCTAAAACTGGATTCCTACTCCAGACAGGTCTGGCTCCCGGTTACATAGATTTGCTCGCCAATGGACTTTTCCAACAGTTTTGCAATGACTTCAAAGTTGATAAAGTAGATAAATTGGAATTTAAAGTCGGCGCGCTGACCAATCATGCAACCGCTCCGCATTATTATGGATTTACCTGGAGCCCAGTGGGTGTTGCTACCGAATATCTAAAAGATGCCATAACCCTTAGAGATTTTAAAAAAACCAATCTGCCTGCATTGTCTGAAAGAGCTACCATAATTATTGATGGTATAGCTTATGAAGAAGACCTTACCTCGGGCGGAGCCGCAGATTTACCCGATGCTTTGTCCGGAAAAGTACGCTCCCTAGACTATAAAACTTTGCGCCATCCGGGACATTACGCCTGGATCGAAGAGCAAATTACTACTTTGAAAAAAACATCTAATGCAGTTAATGACCTACAAGAAAAAATGGAAGCCATAATCCCTCACATCGAGGACGACCAAATCGTTTTGTATGCTGCGGTAGAAGGTAAAGATTCCATGGGTGTTTTACGCAGACGAGAAATTGCCAAGCATATCGTTTCGCAAATAGTCGGAAAACATCAATTGAGAGCCATCCAGACCACAACAGCGGCACCGTTGGCCCAAGCAGCCCAACTCTTACTCGAAACCAATCTTGTCGGGGTTGTTTTACAAAGTCAAATAGATCCGACACCATTTTTAAACGGAAACTATATTGTACCCGTTTATGGAGAAATCTAATTTGGAGCAATTATTTATTTGTGTTTACTTGTGCTTCTAATTAATCTCAAATTAGTGTATTATCCTAGTTTATTTGGCATTCGTTTTTAATTCATTAAGATTATATTAATAAATTTAAGAAGACTCTGTTAAGGTGTTAAAAAGTAAACTAAAAGTTTTATAGCTTTGCAAACCTGGATAGATTTTAAATTAATGTCAAAAGAACCTTTACGATCGGAAACGAATTGTCTTAACTGCAATCATGTTGTTGAACAGCGATTTTGTCCCAACTGCGGGCAGGAAAATGCTGTGATTCGTAAAACTTTTTATCATTTGTTTGTCCATTTCTTTAAAGACTTTACCCATTATGACAGTACACTTTGGAGAACTGTAAGATACCTGTTCTTCAAACCGTCAGCTTTGACTACAGCCTATGTATCTGGAAAACGTTTTTCTTTTTTTCCACCAGTGCGGTTGTATCTTTTCCTAAGTTTTATTACTTTCTTACTGATTTCGCTGTTTCCCGAGGACAGCACTGATGGCAGTAGGAAACCTGATAAAAATAAGAGAGAACAAGTAAGTATTCCCACATTAGATTCTTTGCATATTGACGAAAAAAGTATCGATGGGCTGACAAAGGTGGGCCTGATTTCAGAGGAGAACAATGATACTATCAAAAAGATACTGCAAGATCCAAAAGAAATTAATCCAAAAGAAATAACAGATTTTGGATATAAGAATACAAAAGAACTTGATTCAATACAAAAACATGGTTCCGAAAAAGTAAAAGTCAGTTCGACGGAATACTGGTTTCTTAAAAAGTGGCTCGCCGTAAAAGAAGAGAATACAAACGAAGAAATTATTGAAAAGTTCAGCAAGTCCTTTGCTTATAATCTGCCTAAGGTTTTGTTTTTATATATGCCGGTTTTCGCTTTTATTTTATGGCTTTTTCATGATAAAAAAAAATGGTATTATTATTTTCATGGTGTTTTTACGCTACATTTTTTCTCCTTTTTGCTTTTGTCGATATTACTACTATTTTTTATCGATAAACTTTTTGTTTTATTTGCTTTCTTGCCTATTTTGAGCTGGCCACATCTGGGTATTAAAACCATTGGTTATCTTTGGATGGCTTATTATTTTTTTCCGGCACATCGTATCTTTTATGGTGACACGTATCTGGTTTCTACTTTCAAAAGCAGTATGATATTTGTCATCAATTTAATTATTATCAGTGGACTGCTGGTGTTGTATGCATTGTACACTTATATTAATCTGCACTAAAAAAGCGTCCTTTTTGAAATTTCCTTATCTTTATTCATAAAGACTAATGTTAAACGGCTTTTAAAATACGATAATTCTATTACTTTTACTAAATGGATTCTTTTACCCAAATCGTTTTAGGAATTGCCGTAGCCGAAGTATGTGCTGGAAAAACACTTAAAAACAGAACCTTTTTATATGGTGCTGTTTTAGGTACCATCCCTGATTTAGATGTTGTTGTGGGACTTTTTCTGGATCCTGTAGACGGTATTATGATTCATCGTGGCTTTAGTCATTCCCTTTTATTTTTTCTGTTGCTGTCACCCGTTTTGGGCTGGCTTATTTCGAAAAAAGAAAAGGGAAAAATCAACTTCATTGGAGCAACAACCATGGCATTCTGGTGTTTGTTTACCCATGTATTGCTGGACGGGTTTACTTCCTGGGGCACGCAGATATTATGGCCCTTAAATTATAGATTTGCCTTAAAAACCATATTTGTCATCGATCCGTTATATACCATTCCCCTACTCATTACATTAGTAATGGTATGGAAAACAAATGAGGCATTACTTCGTGAAAAATATGTTCTTAGAGGATTGCTCCTCAGCAGCGGTTATCTGGTATTGTCCTGCTTTATCAAACTTTATGCTTTAAACCGATTTGAAAAAGCATTAACAGCACAGGGGGTTTCCTATTCTGAAATTATCGTAAAACCCACGGCTTTTAACCTAATTTTATGGAATGCCAACGTGTCGACTGCTGATGCTTATTTATTAGGCGATTATTCTTTGTTTGACAGTCAGCCCATTTCTTTTAATAACTATCCTAAAAATTCCGCTCTGGAATTGCAACTGAAAGGGAATTCTGATTTTGAAAAACTAAAAAAAGTAAGTGAAGGCTGGTATCTAATTTCCAAGCAAAATGATTCTTTTTATTTCAACGATTTACGGTTTGGTTTGTTAAATAACAATCCGAAACAGCCGCAGTTTGCCTTCAGTTACCAATTTATTCCAACTGATTCCGAATTAAAAGCAGTTGTAGTAACCAAAGAAAAACGAGATGGTAAGCTATTGCTTCAGAATATTTTTAAACGATTGAAAGGTAATTAAACGTAAATCATAACTTATGGAAAAAAAATATTCGGTTGTGATCAACCCATCGGAAGAAGTTATTGCTTTGGTGAAGTCCATGAAAGAAAGATTGGCGAAGGAAGTCGGCTGGTTTCCTAGTAAAAATTCTGTGGGTCATATCACCATTTGTCTGTTCAAAGCTACAGATGAAGTTCTTGAAAACATTAAGAATCAATTAACCAGTGTATGTGATACTTTACAACCAACTGAAGTTTGTTTGAACGATTTTGGATCCTACCCCAATGGAGCATTTTTTATATCGCCCGACCAAGATTCAAAAAATAATCTGATACCCATAATGAAGCAAGTTCAAGAATCGCTTCATAACCTGAATATTCAAAAAAGTGATGATCCGCATCTGTCCATTGCGAGAAGATTAACGCCTCACCAACTTGAAAGAGCTAAAAGTTTATTTACCTTAATAGACATCCGTTTTTTATGTGATAGTATAGTTTTACGGGAGTTTGATGAGAATATAAAACAATATTTTATAATCGATGAGTTTAAATTCAACAGCAATACACTACCAGAACTAATACAGGGAACACTTTTTTAGTTTTCAAATTGCATTTAAGAAACAGCATCTGAATTGCAAAGTAAAAGATTTCAACATTAAATATTAATCTCAATAATAAATCTTAAAATCCAATGCCTCACAAAGCTCCTTATAATTTTTGAGCATGTTTATTTCGATGGCATCAATTTCTACATAATTTTGACACATTTCAAAATATAAAACATCAAATACGGTACTGGAAATAAAATCGATATTTTTCGCATAACCTGATATGGCTATGGCGCCGGTTTTACTTAGAAATTTCCTCGCTCTTTCTTCTTCGATGAACAAGGTTTTACAGCTCCCAAAATGAACAATTTTATTCTCCAATAGATTTACAAATTCATTGCTAATTTCATCTAATGAATAATCCTCTTCACCAATTTGGATTTTATTTTTTCTGCCGTGAAAAGCCAAATAAATAATGGAATATTTTCCATACATTCTTTTATCACTTGTGAGCGTATGCAATCTGCTGCAAAACTCTTCATAAGTAGAGCAGGTTTTGTAGATGGTATCAATCTCCAGATTGGCTTCCAATAATTGCAAAGCACTTTGCACCGAACTTTTTTTACGCAAATTAGTCTCCCAATCCCCTTCGAGACAAAAAATATTTTTATCGTAATATTTAGCTACTGACATTTTTATATTTTTTATTTTAATTTTGATAATTAAATCCAGTTCTTATTCAAATTTACCAATAAAAAATAATGCTTCAATTTATAACCAAAGCTAATTTCAAAATACGGATAATCTTTATTTAATGCGGGAATTAAACAATCAACTAAACTGAAAACAGATAGTTATCAATAAAATTTTCCATCTGTATAAAACCAACTTCCTTCTTCAAATTTAAACGTTGATTTTTCATGGTGAATTAGAGGTTCAAGGGTATCATCAAGAAAATAGGCTTTGAACTCGACAGTATTTTCGGATGCATTTATGATTTCTAACCTGAGCCATTGGTTTTTAGTTGCCCAGTCAAGGATATCTTTTGGGGAATGGTATTTTCGTTCTGAAACCTGCGTAGTTGCAACTAAATATTCTACAGCATGTGTAGCATAAGCCGAATAACGTGAACGCATTAATGCTTCAGCTGTGGGCGCTTTCCGGATTCCTTTGATGTAAGGTTCACAACACTCCTGAAAGGTTATTTCGGAGCCACAAAAGCAATTTTCTTTAATCATCTTATTCAAAATAATATTAAATCTAGGAATTATTGCCCGTTGAGTGCAATTATTTTTTGGTGCAATTGATTCAAGAGCACCTGATACCGGCTGATTTCCATTAGGTCTTCGTCTTCTTCTGAAAAATCGAGTAATTCGTCTAATTCCTCGCTTGCCTCAACTAGTTTATTGTTAGCTTCTTTGCCATTTTTGTTGGCAATCAAATCAATAATTTCCTGTATGCTGTTTTTAATTGCACTGAATTTATTTATTTCCATATCATCTTAATTTAACTATTCGTTGTGGATTTTATCGTTGAATTTTTTTTTACTCTTTAAATTTGACTTATTATCTTGCTTTACAGATTATCTCATTATGCTTTTTGATGTTTTTCCGATGTTCTAGTCATGGGATTGCTTTTAAAACTCATACGAAGTACGGTAATTTTATCGTAATTTGGATTATTGTTGTGATGATAATTGACTATTATGATCCGAAAAATAGTCTCTACTACAATGAATGTTGAAAAAAACTACATTAAATTTAAAAAATATCAGTTTTAATGAATTTCTAATGCTTTTAAAAACTTTATTATTTACTTTTATAGCCTTAAAAATCAAACGGTTCTAAACCTGTCTAATAGCATAAATGAAGTCTGAAAAAAAATGGTCCGAATTCATCAGTTGGTTCTTAACTAGGCCAAAAACCTCTGGTTTCTTAGTATTCCTCATTATGTGTTTTGTTGTTGCTTTTATTGTTTCACAACGGTTTCAGATTGTGAAAGAAAATGAGCACCGGGAAATGAACAACACCCTTAATATTGTTCAAAAGAATATCGAGCAATCTCTCAAAAACTGTTATACCACAACTTTAACGCTGGCACTAACTATTAATGACAAGGGCGTCCCTGAAAACTTTGATTATATTGGCGCACAGCTGATGAAATCGAACACGAGTATCAATGCGGTTCAACTGGTTCCAAATGGTATAATTAAATATACCCATCCGATTAAAGGCAATGAGGCTGCGATAAATTTAAATATTTTGACCTCACCATTACTTAAAGATGAGGCCTTGAAATCTATCAAAACTCAAAAAATGTATTTTGCCGGTCCATTTGAATTAAAACAAGGCGGAATAGGCATTGTGGGCAGGCTACCCGTTTACAAAAAAAATAAATTCTGGGGATTTTCGGCAGTGGTAATAAGATTAGAAACGTTCTTCAAAGCGACTGGAATTAATTCAATTAATGAAGAAAAATATTATTTCCAGATTTCAAAAATAAATCCGGTTACCCAAAAGGAAGATTTTTTCCTGCCATTTGAAAGCGATTTTTCTAAAAATTATTATGTATCCACTTCAATTCCTGATGGAGATTGGAAATTATACCTGATTTCCAAAAATCAATACGGTCTTTACTCCCAGATTTTGCTGCCTTCTATTTTAGGTTTTATTTTAGCGCTGTTATTTGGTATTTTAATAACCACACTTTTGAAAAAACCTGCAGAATTGCAGCTTTTGGCACATGATCAGGCAATAATGCTTTTAAACAGTGAAATAAAATTTAAGACCATTTTTGATCAAGCCGCTGTGGGAATTGCTCATATAGATTCGTTTTCCGGTAATTTTATTGAGATTAATGAGCAATATTGTAAATTGTTGGGTTATTCCTATCAGGAAATGAAAGAAAAAAATTTCCAGTCGATAACACATCCTGATGATTTGGAACAAGATTTAGATAATATGAAAAAACTCAGGGAAGGAAAGATTCGTGGGTTTTCGATGGAAAAAAGATATATTACTAAATTGGGAAAAATTATCTGGGTTAATCTTTCCGTATCACCACTATGGAAAGTAAATGAAAAGGCCACTACCCATATTTCTATTATTGAAGACATTTCATTAAAAAAAGAAGCTGAAGAATTGATTAAAAAAAGTGAAGCCCATTTTAAAAGCCTTTTTGAGGACTCACCTATAGCGCTTTGGGAAGAAAATTTTTCAGCAGTAAAAAATCACCTTCAAGAACTGAATCTTATCAACGAAAACCCAGAAAAAGTTTTTTTATATTTGAACGAGCATCCTGAAGTTGTGCAAAAATGCATTTCATTAGTTAAGATTCTTGATGTCAATAATGAATGTCTGATGCTATTCTCGCCAAAAACAAAACAAGAGCTTCTTAATAGTACGGATGTAATACGCGGAACAGAAGTTTTTCAATCATTTATTAAGCAACTAATTGCCATTACCGAAGGGCGAAAACAGTTAATGATGGATACTAAACTCGAAGGCCCAAACGGAGAAATCAGGGATATTCACTTAAGGTGGAGCGTGATGAATGGTTATGAAGAGACATTAGAAAGGGTAATTGTATCAACTGAAGACATCACTGAACGTAAAACAGCTGAAAAAATCATCTTAAATTCACAACAAAGGATTCGATCACTTATCAATACAATAGATGGTATAGTTTGGGAATGTGATGTAGAAACCTTTTCCTTTACTTTTATAAGTAAAAAAGTCGAAAAAATATTAGGATACACACCAGAAGAATGGATGGCAAGCAAGACTTTTTGGGCAGACCATATTTATCCTGAGGATAGAGAATTTGCGATTAATTACTGTGCTACAAAAACAAGTCAAAATGAAAACCATGATTTTGAATATCGGATGGTGGCTAAAAACGGATCCATTGTGTGGCTGAGAGACATTGTAAATGTCAATATAGAAAATGGCGAAACCATTAGTTTACGTGGCATTATGATTGACATTACCAAAACAAAAGAAGCCGAAAAAATAATAATAGATTCACAGCATAAAATTGAAGCTCTCGTGAATTCTATTGATGGAATTGTTTGGGAATGTGATTATAAAACCTTAGAACTAACTTTTATCAGTAAAAAATCAGAAGAAATGTTAGGCTATACTCCTGAAGAATGGATGCTGGATGTTAACTTCTGGGAAAAGCATATTCATCCGGATGACAGGGAATACGTTATGCATACCTTTCGAAGTATAAACAAAGAAAATGGGCAGAAAGATTATGAATACCGTATGATTAGCAAAGACGGTGCTGTAATATGGATTAGGGAAATTATCAATGTGGTTTTTGAAAATGACCTGCCAGTCAGCTTAAGGGGAATTATGATTGATATTTCTAAAACCAAAGAAGCCGAAAAAGATTTGAACAATTCCTTCGATTTAGTTACCGAACAGAATAAAAGGTTGTTAAATTTCTCTTATATCGTTTCACATAATTTAAGATCACACACCAGCAATATCGAGTCTATAACGACTTTAATCGAATCTTCTGAATCAGAGGAGGAAACAAAGCAAATGGTACAATTATTAAAAACGGTATCCGGTTCACTGAGCGAAACGATGGTTAACTTAAATGATGTCGTGAATATCCAAACGAATATAAGTCTGGTTTCAGAATCGTTGAAATTAAAACAATATATCAATAAAATTCAAAATATCCTTTCCGAACAAATAGCGGTAAAAGAGGCTGTCATTACTACTAACGTTACGGATGATGTAATGATAAATTATAATCCGGCTTATCTGGAAAGTATCCTGCTTAATCTTATTTCAAACGCAATTAGATACAGTCATCCGGATCGGAAACCGGTTATTTCCATTACATGGTTTGTAGAAAATGGCATGAAAATACTTCAGATTTCTGATAACGGGATTGGTATTGATTTGAAAAGAAACGGTCAAAAAATATTCGGAATGTATAAAACATTCAGTAATAATCCGGATTCAAGAGGGATTGGATTGTTTATTACAAAAAACCAGATTGTAGCCATGGGTGGAGACATCACTGTGGAAAGTGAACCCAATGTTGGAACCAAGTTTAAAATTTATATTAAATAAAAATCGAATTATTGAGAATTATCCGATATCTCAAATTATTAAAAATTTCAAAGAATTGTAATTACCAATTGCATTTTTGTTCTCTAATGCTATTTATTTAGCTATTCTCCGGTGTATTATTTTCATTGAACTTCTTTACAATTTGTTTTAATTTTTCCTTGCGAAGAATTTCGGCATTTTTGACTTTGGATTGTGCCTTATGCAATTTGTCATTATGCTTTTTGATATTTTTCTCGGTGTTTCTGCTCATGATATTGGTTTTAAAATTATTGGATTTCCCGTTTAATTTCTTCTAAAGTTTTATTGGTATAGATCAGTTCGTTTATTATCTTTTGTCGCAACAGCTTCAAATCTTCATAATCGAAATATTTTGCCCAAGAAGTCAGATTGAATAAATTTCGGATTTGCTTGATTCTTTTTGTGGTTTCAAAACTGGTGCGAAGAATGGCTTTTTTATCGTATGCCGGATTGTTTTTATGTTGGTAATTAACCGTATTCTTTAAATAATCAGCTTCTATATAATACAATTCATCTACGGCATTATCTGGGTAAAATTCAGTCCAAAGCGCAAAACCTAATTTAATTTTAGATGGTGTTTCCGGTTCCAAAGCTTCTAAACGCCATTTGCTGTTGGCCAACCTTCCCCAATGATTTGACAAACGATACATTCCCAATGTAGTATAATAATAACTACTGCCCGATTTGCTTTTGAAGGCGACCTTTTTATCTTCTAATTCCTGTAAAGTCACTTCCTTAAAAATACAAAAAGTGTTTTTGAAACTACCCGGTTTTAAATATTCTTTTTTCTCCATAAACAAAACTGGAAACATATTATACAAAAAAGAACCATTCAATATTGCTATTACAATGGTTCTTTATAAATTAAAATTTATTTACTTTATTATGATTTTTTTAATCACGGTTTTATTATCTGACGTTATTTTAGCCAAATACATTCCTGAAGCCAAATCAAGATCTAATTTTGTTTCTCCAATGAAATTCGTGTGCATTAATTTCATACCGGAAATGGTATATATTTCAATGCTACTTTCCTGATTCAAACCATAAATTGTAATATAATTTTCTGCCGGATTAGGATAAACAGACACATTTAAATCTGTAAAATCACTGGTAGAAAGAGATGAAAACCAAGGCTGACCAGCATTAGCTCCCCAAATATAATTGGCTAATTCCGGGTAATCTATAAAAGGATTTCTATTGACCTGCCAAGTATAAATATAGTTGTTTCTGTTCATCTCGAAATCATCAGAATCGTCAGCAACATTCCAAGTTAACAAAGTGGCCAAATCTCCAATATAACCTGAAGGTGTTTCAGAAACATCACCATTCACCACATTCAATCCATTGTATCTCACAGCCATATAGAAAAGGGATCGGGCAACATCACCATGCCAACTTCCTTGTGAACCGGCTGGACCATTATAATCCACCCCATAATTTCTATTGCTTCTGGAGCTGTTTTCTTGTCCGTCTTCTGCTCGAATATGATGTGCATCAGCATGACCGGCAAGAAGATCATTTGCATTTGTCGGTGACCAAACATTTATACCATCAGCAGTTGATGAGGTACCATCAGAAAAACCGCCTCGAGACTGAGAATAAATATGTTCTCTGTTCCATTTGCCAACAATACTATTCCCTGTTTGTATATCCAATTTTGTACGGGGCTGCTCTACATACATTAACCAAACCTGATTGTTGTTTTGAGGATTTTGGTCTGCCGTTTTTAAAATATCATTAATATCGCCATAATTGTGCGCATGAACCACAGCTGGATTCGCGATAATATTCTGAATTGCCTGTTTTAAAGCCGCTCCGGACAAACCTTCTAATGAACTGTAATATCCTGCCGGCGCAGTACTGGTAACCTGATCATAGGTAGGATTTAATGGTGTTCCCCATGATGATACAATATAGTTGATATCATTTACCCTAACAGCAATGTTATTACTCAAGACAATATATTCTGATGGAACTGTCCCAATTGTAATTTGTAATTCCTCGTCTCCATCATTCACCC
>NZ_DATDPV010000073.1:0-204877 GCF_035292545.1 Flavobacterium sp.
GGTGTATGATATTAGTTCAAAGCCACCTGCAACAATAGAATGGGAATAATTTTTAAAATATAAATGATGAAGTATTTTTTAGCAGTTTGTGTTTCGGTTTTTTTAATGTCTTGTAGCGCTTCTGCCCAACAAGGGAAATATTTGAAACATACGGTCGCCAAAGGGGAAACGGTAACGCAAATTGCTCAAAAATACAAAGTCACTCCCTTTGATATATATAAACTGAACCCGGATTCTAAAAATGGCGTTCAGCCGAATTCGGTTTTATTAATTCCAACTGCAACCCAAAAAGCAACGGAAAACACGAATTCAAATACTAAATCAAAAACGCACGTTGTTGTCGCAAAAGATACCTGGTATAGCATTTCAAAAGCGTATAATGTTTCTGTCGATGATTTAGAAAAAGCCAATAACGTAATTTTATCAACAGATTTAAGAATAGGTCAAGTGATTATCATTCCAGGTAAAACCGGAGTGAAAATCACAGGAACTAAATCGGAAAATACTGTTTATCACGAAGTTTTGCCAAAGGAAACCAAATATGGCATTGCAAAAAAATACGGATTAACGCTAGAGCAACTGGAAAAACAAAATCCTGATATTGTTAATGGTTTGCCTATCGGATATAAATTGTTCATCAGCGGAAAAGCGTCAAAAAATGGAGCTGTTAAAGATGTAATCGTCATAACAGAAGAAGTTAAAACTCCAATAATTATCACATATGTTAATTATGAAGTAAAGCCAAAAGAAACAATTTACAGCCTGACAAAAATGTTTGGGATGACGCCGGAAGAATTGATTTCGTTAAATCCTGAATTGATAAGTGGAGTGAAAGAAGGAATGATTTTAAAAATTCCTGCAACGTTTTCTATTGCTAATAATGTTGAAAAAGAGTTTGCCGATTTATCAAAAAGCATTTCAAGCAACAAGAAAAAAGATTTGGTGTTGTTATTACCTTTTAATATTTCAAAATTAGAAAGCGATACTTTAAATTCTACCGCAGCAAGGTTAAAGAAAGATAAATTTCTGAATATGACTTTAGATTTCTATTCGGGTGCTTTGATGGCGATTGATTCTGCAAAAACATTGGGTTTAAATATTAATGTGAAAATATTTGACTCTCAAGAAACCAAAAATTCATCGAATATTGCCAATCTCATTCAACAAAAAAATCTTGAAAACGCGGATGCTATTATTGGACCATTTTATCAAAACAATGTGGAAAAAGTTGCGGAATTATTGAATAAAAATAATGTTCCGGTTATTTCACCATTATCAAAAGATACGGGAATTTCGTATTCTAATTTATACCAATCGATGCCTCCGACTGATTTTGTCAGAAATGCGATGTTCGACTATATGCGTGCGAAAGAGGGCAATATTATTGCAGTGATTTCTGCCAAAAAAGGGGCAATAAAACAATATATTACTGAAAACCAAAAGGACGTAAAAATAACTGGACTGAATGATAAAGGAAGTTTTGCAGCCGATAGTTTGAAAAAATTATTAGTAAAAGGTAAGATGAATTACGTCATTATGGAATCGGAAAAAACCCAAACCATTTTCGCAATCACAAATGCGATGATGAGTGCGATGTCTGAATACCAGGTACAATTAGTAATTCTTGAGCCCAATCCAACACTGGATTTTGAGGAAATCGCTTTGAGTCGATTGACCAAACTGAAAATGTTGTATCCTTCATTAACACGTGAAAACGAAACAGTGGAAGGGATGCAATTTGAAAACGCATATAAAAAGAAAAACAAAATTTTCCCAAGTCAATATGCCACTCGTGGTTTTGATGTGACTTTTGATACCATGCTGCGATTGTCACAAGACAAAAGTTTTGAAGAAACTATTGGAAGTGTAGCCACAGAATATGTGGAAAATAAATTTAACTACAACAAAAAAACAGCCGAAGGATACACCAACACAGGAGTTTATATCTTGTATTACGATACAGATTTAACCATAAAAGAAGCCAACTAAATGACCTCAAAAGTAACTTATTTAGGCGATTTAAGAACATCGTCAATACACATACAATCCGGAAGTGAACTCATTTCTGACGCACCAACTGATAACAACGGAAAAGGAGAAGCCTTCTCGCCAACCGATACAGTTGCCAATGCTTTAGCAAGTTGCATGATGACGATTATGGGTATAAAATCCCGTGATATGAATGTGGAAATTTCAGGCTCAACCGCTTCAGTAGTTAAAGTTATGCAAGCCGAACCCAGAAGAATCGGAGCTATCGAAATCATATTTGATATGAATGTAATGACTGACGAGAAAAGCATTCTTATTTTGGAGCGTGCCGCCATGACATGCCCAGTTTTCTTGAGTTTGAATCCTGAAATTGATAAGAAAATTACTTTTAATTGGAAATAATATAGAATTATAAAGTAGGTAAGAAAGAGTATAGATTTTAATCATAAAGTCTATACTCTTTCTTCTTTTTCTCTCTTCAAAAATGGACAAAAACCAACAACAACTCATCAAACTTGCTCATACCAAAATGCCTTTTGGCAAATATGAAGGCTGGCATCTTATCGATATCCCTGAATATTATATCGTTTGGTATAGCAATAAAGGCTTTCCAAAAGGAGAATTGGGGGAGCAACTTCAACTTATATATGAGTTAAAACTGAATGGTTTAGAGGAATTGATACGAAATATTAAAAAACGATATCCAAAACCATAATTCAGATAATTCGAATCTTCGTTTATTATATTGACAGATAGAAGTTATTTTCTAAAAATCGAACACTCCAAAAATCTAAAAATCGAATTAAATTCGTATTTTTGCCAAGTTTTTTACACAACTACAACACAAACAACACAATGAATCAAACAAAATATATTTTTGTTACTGGCGGTGTGACTTCTTCTTTGGGAAAAGGGATTATCGCAGCTTCTTTAGCAAAATTATTACAAGCAAGAGGGTATCGAACGACAATTCAAAAATTTGACCCGTATATCAATGTGGATCCAGGGACGCTAAATCCTTATGAACACGGAGAATGTTACGTGACGGATGATGGAGCTGAAACCGATTTGGATTTAGGTCACTACGAACGTTTTTTGAACGTACCGACTTCTCAAGCGAACAACGTAACCACTGGAAGAGTCTATCTTTCGGTAATTGAAAAGGAACGAAGAGGAGAATTTCTTGGTAAAACGGTGCAAGTAGTACCTCATATTACCAATGAAATTAAAGAACGCATGCAATTGCTTGGAAATTCAGGTAATTTTGATATTGTGATTACAGAAATTGGAGGAACTGTTGGTGATATTGAATCATTGCCATATATTGAATCCGTCCGTCAATTGGTTTGGGAATTAGGAGAAAATAATGGACTTGTAATTCATTTGACTTTAGTGCCTTATTTGGCTGCTGCAGGTGAATTGAAAACAAAACCAACACAGCATTCCGTTAAAACATTAATGGAAAGCGGGATAAAAGCAGATATTTTAGTTTGTAGAACCGAACATGAATTATCTGATGAATTAAGACAAAAATTAGCCTTGTTTTGCAACGTAAAAAGAGAAGCCGTGATTCAGTCGATTGATGCTTCCACGATTTACGAAGTGCCGAATTTGATGCTCGAAGAAGGTCTTGATATTGTTGCCTTGAAGAAATTGGCTTTGCCGGAAAAATCAATTCCGGATTTAAAACAATGGAATACTTTCCTTCATAGATTAAAAAATCCGAAACATTCGGTAAATATTGGTCTGGTTGGAAAATATGTAGAATTACAGGATTCTTATAAGTCTATATTAGAAGCATTTATTCATGCAGGAGCTGCAAATGAAACGAAAGTAAACGTAGTTTCTGTACATTCTGAATATCTTGATGCATCAAATGTAGCCGAGAAATTGAAAGATTTAGATGGAATTCTTGTGGCGCCAGGTTTCGGAGGCAGAGGAATCGAAGGAAAAATAGAGACAGTTCGTTATGCACGTGAAAATAATGTTCCCTTTTTAGGAATTTGTTTGGGAATGCAAATGGCTGTAATCGAATATTCCAGAAATGTCTTGGGATTAAAAGATGCGAATTCTACAGAAATGAACGAAGGAACATCAAACGCGGTTATTGATTTGATGGAAGAGCAAAAAACAATCACCGATAAAGGTGGAACCATGCGTCTTGGTGCTTGGAAATGTGATATTAAAGAAAAGACGCTGGCTCATAAAATATACGGACAAACCAGTATTTTAGAACGTCATCGTCATCGTTATGAATTTAATGGTGATTATTTGGAAGCATTGGAAAATGCAGGATTAAAAGCATCTGGAGTAAATCCGGATACAGGATTAGTTGAAATTGTGGAGTTAGAGAAGCATCCGTTTTTTATTGGAGTTCAATACCACCCGGAATATAAAAGTACCGTTGCCAACCCGCATCCTCTTTTCGTGAGTTTTGTGGACGCTACTGTAAAAGCGAAGAAAAAATAAAAAACAGATAATAGTATAATGAAAGAAAAAAAATTAGACCTTAATTCAGTAATTGGTTTTGCGTTAATTTTCGGAATTTTGATTTGGATCATGTATAACAATGGGCCTACTCAAAAAGAAATCGACGCTGAAAAAGCAAAGAAAGAACAAGTAGTAAGTACTGAAAAAGCAAAAGAAGTTGCAACAAAAGAAAATGTTGTTGCTGCAATTGACACTACCGCTAATGATTCTCTGCAATTATCAAAACTGAAAAGTACATTAGGTAACTTCGCTTATTCTGCCACATTACCTTCTGCAAAAGAAGCTTTTACGACTATCGAAAATAAATTAGTGATCTTAAAAATTGCTAATAAAGGAGGGTATATTGTCGAAGCAAAATTGAAAAACTTCGAAAAATTTAAAAAAGGTTCAGGCGAAATTGTTGAATTGATAAAAAACAACAATGCCAATTTGAACATTCAAATGCAAACGCAGGACAATCGTACTTTAAATACAAAAGACTTGTTTTTTGAACCTACTTTGACAAAAGTTGGGGAGAATCAGATTCTTACGATGCGTCTAAAAGCGGGAGCAAACGAATTTTTGGAATACAAATACGTATTGAAACCGAACGACTACATGCTTGATTTTGATGTTCGTTCACAAGGTTTAAGTAAAGTCTTGAATACTTCAAAACCATTGGATTTAGAATGGAGTTTGAAAGCATTCAGAAACGAGAAAAGCATTTCTTACGAAAATCGTTATACTGAAGTGATTTACGAATATGAGGAAGGAAAAGATACTTATTTAGGTGCAGGAAAAGGCGAAGAAGAAACGGCTGAGAAAGTTACTTACATTGCTTTCAAACAACATTTCTTTACGTCAATTCTGTTAACCAAAACACCTTTTGAAAATGCTAAATTGTATTCGGATAATTTAGTTAATGATGAAACAATCGATACTGTTTATACCAAACAATATAAAGCAAATATACCTTTAGCGTTCAATAATGGCGAGGTAGATTATAAAATGAACTGGTATTATGGTCCATCGGATTATAAAATATTAAAGGCTTACGATAAAAATTTGGAGGAAATTATTCCATTGGGTTGGGGTATTTTTGGTTGGATTAATAAATTCATCTTTATTCCGCTTTTTGGATTTTTGAGTTCATTTATTGTGTACGGTATTGCGATTATTATTTTTACGATTGTCATAAAAATTGCCATGTCGCCAATCACGTATAAATCATTTTTGTCTCAGGCAAAAATGAAAGTATTGCGTCCGGAAATTACTGAATTGGGAGAAAAGTTCAAAAAAGACCCAATGAAGAAACAGCAGGAAACAATGAAATTGTACAATAAAGCAGGAGTTAATCCAATGGCGGGTTGTATTCCGGCATTGATACAAATTCCGTTTATGTATGCTTCGTTTCAATTTTTCCCATCAGCAATAGAATTGAGACAAAAAGGGTTCCTTTGGGCAGACGATTTATCTTCATTTGATGCTATTTTCACATGGAAACAGCACATTCCTATCATCTCAACTTTCTACGGAAATCACGTGAGTTTGTTTGCATTATTGGCAGCGATTGCGATTTTCTTCTATATGAAAATGACTTCTGGAGACCAGGCTATGGCGCAACCACAACAAGAAGGAATGCCGGATATGGCTAAAATGATGAAAATAATGATTTATGTTTCACCATTAATGATGTTGATTTTCTTCAATAATTATGGTTCTGGTTTGAGTTTGTATAACCTTATTTCTAACTTGATTACCATTGCAATTATGTTGGTTATCAAAAATTATATCGTTGATGATGCTAAAATTCACGCTCGAATTCAAGAAAACAAATTGAAGGAGCCGAAAAAACAAGGCAAGTTTCAGCGTAAAATGCAAGAGATGATGGAACAGGCAGAAGCTCAAAAAGCACAACAAAAGAAAAAATAAAAACAAAAAGCTCTCGTAAAATGGGAGCTTTTTATTTTTTAATTCAATTGGTAAATTAAAAAGCAGGTAACAATACTTTATCTAAAACGTGAATTACGCCATTAGCACATTGCACATCCGTGGCAATTATATTTGATAATCTATTATTTACATCCATAATTTTTGCACCATCGGTTAATTGTATGGTAAAAGTTTGAGGCGTTAGTAAAGTAGAAACCATTTGGCCTTCGGTTAAACTTGCGGCCAGGACATTTCCGTTTGCCACATGATATTGTAATACTTTTGTCAAATTAGCATTAGAAACACCTGCGATCCCTCCTGGGGCTAATTCTGCATCTAAAGCTGTAAACGCGGCATTGGTTGGCGCAAAAACGGTGTACGGTCCGACACCGGATAATATACTGACAAAATCGGGTTGTCCCGCGCTGGTTAAAGCCGCCACTAAAGACGTAAAATTAGGGTTTGCTGTAGCATGTGTTACTATGGTTGGCAAACCAATGACTTTGTCCACGATATGAATAACACCATTTGAAGCAGTGACATCAGCAGTAGTTACCGTTGCAACTCCATTTAATTTTACACCGGAAGCAGTGTTTACAAACAGGCTCAAAGTATTAATGTCCGACGCGGAACCTTTTGCCAAAGTTTTAATATATCCTGTAGATAAAACTGTTGATTGGAATGAACCGCTAACCACATGGTTTAATAAGATCTCTTTCAAAGTAGCCGTAGGGACATCATCTAGTGTAGCAAAACCATTATCGCTTAAAAACGACGTAAAAGCTGCATTAGTCGGTGCAAAAACGGTAAATTGTCCGCTTCCCTGAAGTGTTGTTGCCAAGTCCGCTTTCAATAAAGCCTGAACTAAAATTGATAAATTGGCATTTCTGGTGGCAATACCGGTTATAGTATTATCAACAGGTGCAACTTCATTGTCATCATCATTGCATGAGGTGCCTATTAACGCAAATAAAGCAATAAAGGCTAACTTTCTGATTTTCAATAAATTTTTCATAACGTTTAAGTTTAAATGTTTGCACTAAATTAATAAATCACTTCGATATTTTGTTTAATTATTTTATAAAATTATTAAACAATGTAGAAATTTACAAAATCATTAACTATTGTTTAATTTCTTAAAACAATTGAAAATCAATTGTATAGATGTTTTTAAGGATAGTTAATCTAAAAAATTACTTGATAATGTTAAACAAAAATCCGCATTTTGAAATATTTTTTTTTAGGTTTTAAAAATTAAAATTTTCCAATCTTTTTATAGTTCTGGAATTGAAAAATCTGATGCTTTTTTTCTATTTGGTTCAAAATTTGTAATGTTTTCTAAATCAAAAGTTAATAGAAATTGAGAAATGATTTTAAAATGTAAATTTGTTGAAATAAAAATGCTGTAAAGCAGTTACATATCTATAAATCCATTCATATAATGAAAGAAATCAAGTTTTGTTTTTTTAGAATTTTCGTATTATTTCTTTTCAGTCAAACGCTAATGGCACAAACTGATTTTAACAAAGTAGACGAAAAAGGCAATAAACACGGTCTTTGGAAAGGATTCTATGAAGAATCAAAAAGACCAAGATATGAAGGCACTTTCGAACACGGAAAAGAAACTGGTGTTTTTACGTTTTATGACAATGAGAACGTCCAATCGGTTATGGCAACCAGAGAGTTTAATAAAGAGGACAATTCAGCGTATACTATTTTTTTCGACCAAAAGAAAAATAAGGTAAGTGAGGGTAAAGTAGTCAATAAGTTGTATGAAGGTCAATGGAAATATTACCATAAAGCTTCAAAAACCCTTATGACCCTCGAAAATTATAAAAACGGAAAGTTAGAAGGTGTCAGAAAAGTGTATTTCCCAAACGGAAAAATAGCAGAGGAAACGAGCTATAAAAACAATGTAAAAGAAGGAATTTACAAAAAATACACTGAAAAAGGAATTGTACTGGAAGATTCCTTTTACAAAAAAGGGGAATTTCACGGACAAGCAATCTACAAAGATCCCGAAGGAAATGTTGTAGCAAAAGGTTTATACAAAGAAGGAAAAAAATCCGGAATGTGGCAATTTTTCGAAAATGGAAAATTAGTAAGCCAAGAAAATATGAGTGCTTATAGAAAAGCATCAAAACCGAAAAGTAAAACCACTTCAAAACCTAATTAACGCTATAAGTTAATTCGCTATATTTTGTTTTCTATTTCAGAATCTAAATTTACAAAAGCATTAACTTTCAAAAGCCAAAATTAGTAATACCTTTGCAATCAATTTTTGAATAAGATAAAATGAAACGTGTTGTTGTAGGTCTTTCTGGCGGTGTAGATTCTAGTGTTGCGGCTTATTTGTTGCAAAAACAAGGATATGAAGTAATTGGTCTTTTTATGAAAAATTGGCACGATGATTCTGTGACGATTTCTAATGAATGTCCATGGTTGGAAGATAGCAATGATGCGCTTTTAGTTGCAGAGAAGTTAGGAATTCCATTTCAGACTGTTGATTTAAGCGAACAATACCAAGAAAAAATCGTGGACTATATGTTCAGCGAATACGAAAAAGGGAGAACTCCAAATCCTGATGTTCTGTGCAATCGCGAAATAAAATTCGATGTTTTTATGAAAATTGCTCTAAGTCTTGGTGCCGATTATGTGGCAACGGGACATTATTGCAGAAAAGGCGAGATTGAAGTCGACGGAAAAAAAGTATATCAATTGCTTGCCGGAGCTGATGATAACAAAGATCAGTCCTATTTTCTTTGTCAGTTATCACAAGAGCAATTATCAAAATCATTATTCCCAATTGGCGAATTAACCAAACCTGAAGTGCGTGAAATAGCTGCTCAAATGGATTTGGTTACAGCCGAAAAGAAAGATTCGCAAGGATTGTGCTTCATCGGAAAAGTTCGTTTGCCAGAATTTTTGCAACAAAAATTACAGGCGAAAGAAGGTTCGATTATTCAAATTGATAAAAATAATTCCGTTTATAACGAGGAGAAACCAACATTCAACTCAGAAATTGAAGCTTTAGTATTTGAATCAAAAAGCATTTCGTATACTCCGGAAATGGGAAAATTGGTTGGAAAACACCAAGGAGCTCATTATTTCACAAACGGACAACGTAAAGGTTTAGGTGTGGGCGGAACAACTGAGCCTTTGTTTATCATTGCTACAAATGTTGTAACCAATACCATTTATACTGGATTAGGAAGTCAGCATCCGGGATTATTCAAAAAAGCACTTTTTATAGAAAAATCAGAAGTGCACTGGATTCGTGAAGATTTGACTTTAGCCAATGGTGAGACCATGGATGTGATGGCCAGAATTCGTTATCGCCAGCCTTTGCAAAAAGCTACATTGCATCAATTTGAAAACGGAATGTACGTTTCGTTCAAAGAATCGCAATCTGCTATTACCGAAGGACAGTTTGCTGCCTGGTATTTTGAGGACGAATTAGTTGGTTCGGGAGTAATTTCCTAATTTAGTGCTTTTAAAAATGAAGGCTATGAAACAACTATTACTTTTAATCTCTTTTTTTAGTTCAATAATTACATTTGCTCAAGAAGATGCTTGGGTTTATTTTAATAATAAGCCTAATGCGCAGTACTATTTTGACAATCCGTTACAAATGCTGTCACAAAGAGCTTTGGATAGAAGAACCACTCAAAATATTCCTCTTGACCTCATAGATATACCCATTCATCAGCCGTATGTTGCTCAAGTTGAAGCGGTAACTGACATTACAGTTTTCGCCCAGTCAAAATGGATGAATGCCGTTCATATTCGAGGAACAGAATCCGCAATAAATTCATTGAGTTTGCTTTCATTTGTTGATCATGTTGATTTTGCCAATCATTCATTAAATACTGGTAATAAAGCCGCAAAACCAGTGGAAATGAAAGTTCTAGATACACAGGTTAATTTTAATTACGGCAGTTCTGCAAATCAAATTCAAATGCTGAATGGCCATTTATTGCACCAACAAAATTATACTGGTACCGGAAAAATTATTGCAGTTTTGGATGCCGGATTTCCAAATGTAAACTTGGCATTGCCTTTTAAAAGGCTAAGAGATAACAATCAAATTCTTGGCGGTTATAATTTTGTGGGAAGAAATACCAATTTTTATTCGGGAAATTCTCATGGAACTATGGTGCTTTCTACAATGGGCGGTTATGTTGATAATCAATTAGTTGGAACTGCCCCTGACGCATCTTACTACTTATTTATTACTGAAGATGTTGCTTCAGAAAATCCATTAGAGGAATCGCTTTGGGTTGAAGCTGCAGAAACTGCCGATAGTTTAGGCGTAGATGTAATCAATACTTCATTAGGCTATTTTACTTATGATAATCCGGCATACAGTTATACTTATGCGGATTTAAATGGAATAACCTCTTTTGCATCCCGTGGAGCAGACAAGGCATTTAGCAGAGGTATGATAGTTGTTGTTTCAGCAGGAAATTCGGGAGCTTCAGCAAATCCTTATATCTCGGTTCCGGCTGATGCCATAAATGTTTTAGCAGTTGGCGCAGTTAATTCAACTGAAGTTTACGCGAGTTTTAGTTCTATTGGGCCATCATTTGACGGAAGGGTAAAACCTGATGTTATGGCTCAAGGTCAAAATTCTGTTTTGTCTAATACCGCCGGTACTATAACCACAGGAAATGGAACTTCATTTTCCGGACCAATTATGGCTGGAATGATTGCCAGTTTTTGGCAGGCTTTTCCCTCGTTTACCAATACTCAAATCATTCAGTTTGTAAAGCAATCGGCCGACCGTTTTGCAACTCCAAACGCACAATACGGTTATGGAATTCCGGATTTTCAGTTGGCTTTAAATAATGCGCTTTCAATAGCTGAATTTGATGCAGACGAATTTATTTTGTACCCAAATCCAGTAAAAGATATTGTTACGATATCAATTCCGGAAAACTTTATGTCAAGCACAATGGTGTTTTATAATAATTTAGGTCAAATGGTCTTGAGCCAAAAAATAAATAACCAAAGTCAGAATATTTCTTTAGAATCATTAAGTAGCGGAATTTATTATTATACTATTGCTTCCGCAGAAAAAACGCTGAATGGTAAAATCATAAAAAATTAAGTATTCCCGATTAGTAAAATAAACGAATCCACAGATTACAATTAATGAATAAAATCACCCAACTTTTCAAGATTAAATATCCAATAATTCAAGGCGGAATGATTTGGAACAGCGGTTACAAATTAGCCAGTGCAGTTAGTAATGCCGGCGGTTTAGGATTAATTGGAGCCGGTTCCATGTATCCGGAAGTGTTGCGGGAACACATTCAAAAATGTAAAAAAGCCACCGACAAACCTTTTGGGGTTAATGTCCCGATGTTGTACCCAAACATTGAGGAAATCATGAAAATTATTGTGGATGAAGGCGTAAAAATTGTATTTACTTCTGCAGGAAATCCAAAAACGTGGACTTCATTCCTAAAAGAAAATGGCATCATTGTTGTTCATGTTGTAAGCAGTTCAAAATTTGGATTAAAAGCACAAGAAGCTGGTGTTGATGCCGTTGTTGCCGAAGGATTTGAAGCAGGCGGACATAACGGAAGAGAAGAAACTACCACTTTTACTTTAATTCCAATGGTAAAAGAACAGATTTCCATTCCATTGATAGCTGCTGGCGGAATTGCTACAGGCAGAGGAATGCTTGCCGCGATGGTTCTTGGTGCTGATGGGGTTCAGGTAGGAAGCCGTTTTGCTGCTTCGGTTGAATCGTCATCACACAATAATTTTAAACAAACCATCGTTGAAGTAAAAGAAGGTGATACGCAAGTGACTTTAAAAGAATTGGCTCCTGTTCGATTGATAAAAAATAAATTTTATCAGGATATTCAGGAATTATATGCAAAATGTCCAACGCCAGAAGAACTAAAAGCGCTTTTAGGCAGGGCCAGAGCTAAAAGAGGCATGTTTGAAGGAGATTTAATAGAAGGAGAACTCGAAATAGGTCAAATTGCAGGATTAATAAACGATATTAAACCCGCTGGCCAAATTGTAAAAGAGATGATGGAAGAGTTTGAAATTGCCAAAAAAGAGGTAATAAACCTCAATTAGAAAATAGTCGATAAAAGGTTTAATTACCGATAAAATTAAAATGAAAAAAATAAAAACGTTTGTAATTCTCTTATTCCTAGTCATTGGAATGCAACAATCGTATAGTCAGGTTTATAAATTCCAAACAACTGGTTATAGCGTTTTGGAGAAAGACGAGAAAGGGAAATGGGGAAAATGGTCTGATTTACAATTAGTAAATCTGGTTGTTACTTTAGATACCAATAAGAATAGGATTATTGTTTATTCTCAAGAAATTCAATTGTATGAAATTCTAGATTATCAGGACAAGGAAGAGAGTGAAACTGATGAAATATATCCATTTACCTGTAAAGATATCGATGGTGAAAAATTTACTATTTCGATAATTACCCGTAAAAATCAGGATAATAGAAAGCAACTTTATATCAATCAGAAAAATGTAATCATTGTTTATAATATTGTCAATTTTCCCGAAAAAAGTGATAAACAGTAACTGTAAATCATAAAAAAACCGCTCATCAGCGGTTTTTTTATTTTCTCTTCCGAAACAATTGGATTATGTAATGCAAATATTTTCTTAACTTCTTAATGAGATTTATTTTAAATCTAATACGTATTTTTGCGTAAATAAAAAATGTACATGAAAAAATTAATTTTGTTTTTGATATTTATAGTATCATTAAATATGTTAGCCCAAGACCGCCCGAAATTGGTAGTTGGTATAGTAGTAGATCAGATGAAAATGGAATATTTATATCGTTTCTCAGATGATTTTTCTGATAATGGTTTCAAAAGGATAATGGGTAGCGGTTATACTTTTCACAACACGCATTTTAATTTTATGCCTACTTATACAGCACCCGGTCATGCTTCTGTTTATACCGGAACAACCCCTTCGACGCACGGAATTATGGGCAATGACTGGTTTAATAGGACATTAGGTAAAGAGATGTATTGTACCGATGATGTTTCGGTAAAAACTATTGGTGATGGTACTGCAGAAGAAGGGGCGATGTCTCCAAAAAATCTTCAAAGTACTACGATTACGGATGAATTGCGCATGGCTACTAATTTTAAAGGAAAAGTTATCGGTATGAGTATCAAAGATCGCGGGGCTATTTTACCAGCGGGTCATTTTGCCAATTCGGCTTTATGGTTCAGCAAAACCGGATCTTTTATTTCGAGTACTTTTTATGGTGAAAAATTGCCGGATTGGGTAACTGAATTCAATAATGAGAAAAGATACATGTCTTACATCACAAAAGGATGGGATTTATTGAAACCAAAAGAAATTTATAACGAAAGTCTAGCAGACAAAAATCCATATGAAGGGAAATTGCACAAGAGCGTTGAGTCGGTTTTTCCATATAATTTAAAACACATTTATGATAAATCCAATGCAGGCGTTTTACGTACAACCCCTTTTGGGAATGATTTATTGGCAGAATTAGCCATTAGAGCGATTGAAAAAGAAGCATTAGGGAAAGATGAAATTACCGATTTTCTGGCAGTTAGTTTTTCTTCTACAGATTATATCGGGCACGTTTTTGGTCCTCATTCTATGGAATTACAAGATACGTATTTGCGTTTAGATCAAACCTTGGCGACGCTTTTAACTTATCTGGACAAGACTGTTGGGAAAGATAATTATTTATTGTTTTTAACCGCGGATCATGCCGGAGCAGTAAACGCCAGTTATTTGAGAGACAACAAGTACAATGTGAAAAATGTTAATTCTAAAGATGTTGTTGCCGGTTTAAAAAAGTTTTCTACCGATACTTTTGGTACTGATTTGGTATTGGATTATTCTAATTTTAACCTGTATTTTAATAAAGAAACCATCAAAGCGAAAGGACTCGAATTGTCTAAAGTAAAACAAAGTTTCAAAGAATATTTAATGAAACAAGAGGAAGTGAAAAGAGTTTATACCGAAGAAGAAATTTTAGCTTCTACGGGAAATGATTATTTTCTCAATTTTATCTCCAAAGGCTATGATCCTTCACAAAACGGAGATATGGTCATTTTAGAAAAAGCGGGTTACATGGAATATGGCATTACAGGAACAACGCACGGAACGCCTAACAGTTATGATACGCATGTTCCTTTACTGTTCTACGGATGGAATGTGAAAAAAGGAGCAACTCATGCAAAGAAATACATCACACAAATTACACCAACTGTGGCGCAATTAATAAAGATTCCATTTCCTAACGGAACAGAAGCTGAGGTTTTGGAAGAGCTTTTTGATAAAAAATAAGCAGTTTTTATTTGTAGATAATCTTAAAAAAAATCCCGTTCGTTAGTCGAACGGGATTTTTTGTATCCTGAAAATTGCGATTAAATTTCAATCTCAATTTGATTTCTTAAAATATCTTCAAAAGTTTCTCTTTCGCGGATCAGATGTGCTTTTCCATCTTTCCAAAGTACTTCGGCTGGTTTGTATCTGGAATTATAATTGGAAGCCATGGAGAAACAATAAGCACCGGCATTTCTAAAGCAAAGAATATCACCTTCTTTAATTTCGGAGATTCTTCGGTTGCTTGCAAAGGTATCGGTTTCACAAATATAACCTACTACAGAATAGAAACGTTCTTTACCTTTTGGATTTGAAATATTGTCTATATGATGTTCTGCGCCATATAACATCGGGCGAATTAAATGATTAAAACCTGAATCAATTCCTGCAAAAACAGTAGATGTAGTTTGTTTTACTACATTCACTTTTGCCAGGAAATAACCTGCTTCGCTCACTAAAAATTTTCCGGGCTCGAAAGTCAAGGTTAATGGTCTTCCGTATTCTTTTTCAAAGGCATTGAAACGTTTGGTGAGTTTTTTACCCATTTCTTCTATATTGGTTTCAATATCTCCTTTTTTATAAGGGACTTTAAATCCGCTTCCAAAATCGATAAAATCTAAAGTTTTGAAATGTTTCGCAGTATCGAAAAGGATTTCGGCTGCATATAAAAAAACTTCGATATCCAATATATCAGAACCCGTATGCATATGAATTCCATTGATATGCATTTTAGTGTTTTCAACAATTCGCAGAATGTGCGGCAATTGGTGAATGGATATACCGAATTTACTGTCGATATGTCCCACAGAAATATTAGAATTTCCACCCGCCATTACATGTGGATTGATACGAATACATACCGGAATTTTTGGATGTTTTGTTCCAAACTGCTCTAAAATAGAAAGGTTGTCAATATTAATCTGAACACCCATTTGAGCTACTTCTTCAATTTCATCCAAGGAAACACCGTTTGGGGTATAAATGATCATGTCAGGAGAAAATCCCGCATGCAATCCTAATTTAACTTCTTGAATTGAAACAGTGTCAAGTCCGGATCCCATCTGTTTTAGTAGCTTCAGTATGGATAGGTTCGACAATGCCTTAACTGCATAATTAATGCGCAATTTTTCTACCTTAGAAAAAGCATTTGTTAAACGTTGGTACTGTGATTGAATTTTCGCGGCATCATATACATAAACCGGACTGCCAAATTCTTCTGCTACTGAAAGTAATTGATTGGATTCCATTAGATTAATTTTTTATGCAAATTTAGTAGATATAAATTAGTTACAAAATTAAAAAACAGTAATTAAGAAAAATATAACTAAATGTTATATATATAACACCATGTAGTTTGGTTGTATTTTTAGAAAAAACAATCTATGCATTACGATTTTTTAGCCCAGATGGGAGCGGTATTCTTTTTATGACTTTTTTCGGCCACAAAAAGATAAAGCGGACAGCTGGAAACAGCTTCAAATAAAAAAATAGAATGAGTCTATATATTAGATGAAATTTGTTATTTTTGTAGCACTTTTAAAAAAGTCAAAAACTTCATTATGGATATACACGAATACCAAGGAAAAGAGATATTAGCCAGTTATGGTGTGAAAGTTCAACGTGGTTATGTTGCCAACAACCCATTAGAGGCGGTTGCTGCTGCAAAACAATTAACTGCTGAAACGGGAACGGGATGGCACGTTATTAAAGCACAAGTTCACGCAGGTGGTCGTGGAAAAGGTGGAGGAGTGAAGCTTGCTAAAAATTTGCAGCAAGTAGAAGAAATTGCACAACAGATCATTGGAATGCAATTGATAACGCCACAAACTTCTGCAGAAGGTAAAAAAGTACACCAGGTTTTAGTTGCTGAGGATGTTTATTATCCTGGTGAAAGTGAAACTTCAGAATTTTATATGTCTGTTTTATTAAATAGAGCAAGAGGTCGTAACATGATTATGTATTCTACTGAAGGTGGAATGGATATTGAAGAAGTGGCTGAACATACTCCTCATTTAATTTTTACGGAAGAAATTGACCCAACTGTTGGATTGCAAGGTTTTCAAGCTAGAAGAATTGCTTTCAATTTAGGATTATCAGGAAATGCATTCAAAGAAATGACACAATTTGTGGCTGCTTTATACAATGCTTATATTGGTTCTGATGCTTCTATGTTTGAAATCAATCCGGTTTTGAAAACATCTGATAACAAAATTATTGCGGTTGATGCTAAAGTAAATTTAGATGACAACGCTTTGTTCAGACAAAGAAAATATGCTGAAATGCGTGATGTTCGTGAGGAAAATCCAATCGAAGTTGAAGCAAAAGAAGCAGGATTGAACTATGTGGATTTAGATGGAAATGTTGGATGTATGGTAAACGGAGCCGGATTGGCAATGGCAACTATGGATTTAATTAAACATGCAGGTTTTGAACCAGCTAACTTCCTTGACGTAGGTGGAACTGCTGATGCAAAACGTGTTGAGTTGGCTTTCCGTATTATCTTGAAAGATCCAAATGTAAAAGCAATTTTGATTAACATTTTTGGAGGTATCGTTCGTTGTGACCGTGTAGCTCAAGGTGTTGTTGATGCTTACAAAAACATGGGTGACGCTATAAAAGTGCCAATCATTGTTCGTTTGCAAGGAACCAATGCTGAGATTGCTAAAGAATTAATCGATAATTCTGGAATGCCAATTTTATCTGCAGTTGAATTCCAAGAAGCAGCGGATCAGGTAAAAGCAGCTTTATCTTAATATATACATTATCATGTAGAGAAGCACTGCGATGCGTCTTTACTACAAATAAAAAATCCTGAGTGAAAGCTCAGGATTTTTTTGTTATTTATATGATATAAAAATAAAATTGGGATTATTTTTTATTCTTACCATTTTTGTATTGTACTTTCTCTGCTACCTGAACTTTCGGAGTAGGTTTGTTTGGGGCTTGTTTTTTGTATGGTTTTTTAGCTGGTTCTTTGTCGCCTCTCGATTTTTCGGGGTCTTGACCGCCGATATTCGATTTTACTTCTGTTTTATTTTTATTCAAAACATCAGAAGGGTTCTTTGGATTTTCTTTTGTTCCACGCAAGTGCAATACCAATGCATTTAAGAAATTACGCAATACTTGGTCGCCACATTCCATATAGTTTTCATGGTCTTCCGCACGGAAAAAAGCACCCAATTCTGATTTTGAAATTCTGAAATCTACCAATTCTAATATTTCAACTATTTGATCATCACGAAGCATTAAGGCTACACGTAATTTTTTTAGGATATCGTTGTTTGTCATTTTATATTACATTTTAAAAGGCAAAGATAGAATATTTATTTGGCTAAAGTCTTTATAGATTAACTAGTTTTTATAGCTCTGACTGAAGTAAGATATACTTCACAAAGAATTAAGATTAATAATTTCATCATTAAAAGAAACTTTTTTAAGAAAAATAGAATTGCTTTTAGAAGTATTTAGTATCAAAATCCGAATTAATAGCCAAGCCACAAAATGGCTTTTGAAAATCCATCACGCCATAATTTTTCGTTATGTTTTCCGCCTTTTACTATCACTTTTTTTGTCAAATTCAAGCAATTGCATCGTTTTTGTGAAACCAGTTTGTCCATTTTATTTAAATCTGAAACCATATCATCACTTTCGCTGTCTCCGCAAAGAAAATAGATTTTTGATTTCATTTTTTTTGTTTTTTGGGTTAAATCATAAATTTCTTCGGAAAACCAAAATGATGGAGAGAAAATACCTGCTTTGCCAAATACTTCCGGATATTTTAAAACAGCATAATATGAAACCAATCCGCCCAAAGAACTTCCCATAATGGTTGTGTTTTTGGAACTCGGTTTTGTTCGGTAATTTTTATCAATTTGCGGTTTCAGCGTTTTTACAATAAAATCTAAATAAGCATCGGCTTTTCCACCGCCATATTTTTCATTTTTGTACGGTGTCAGTTCTTCCATTCGTTTGTCATTGCCATGTTCTATTCCTACGATAATTACTTGCGCATTCAGACTGTCTAATTTTTCATCTACATTCCATTCACCTACATAAGAAGTTTTGGCATCAAATAAATTTTGGGCATCATGCATATAAATTACCGGAAACTTCTTTTTTGAACCGGTATAATTTTTTGGCAAATAAACCCAGATTTTCTTGGTTGTTTGTAATTGTGGAGATTCAATTGAAAATGTGGAAACTTGTTTTGTGGCGGTGCTTTCCTGAGCCAAAGTTTTTCCAATTGCAAAAAAGCAGATAAGAAATAGTATAGGTCGTAGAATCATTATTTGAGTTTTGAGTTTTTTTAATTTTAAAAACAATATTTTTGCTAAAAATAATAATTTGATGAATACACGCGATGAAAAAATAAGTTTACTTTCTGAAATGATTGCTTTCGCAATTGTAGATGGGGAATTACATGATAATGAGTATGATCTTCTTTTATTAGTTTCAATCGAATTACAAATTGAGAAACCAGCATTTTTAGATTTATTCAGAAAAAGAGATGAGTTTACTGCAATAAAGGATGAATTTCACAGGGTGATACACTTTTACAGATTGGCTTTATTAATGCATATTGATGATGTATTACATGAAAATGAACTCATTTCCATAAAAGAAATCGGCATCAAAATGGGACTAAACCCTAATGCAACGAAAAGGATTCTTAAAACAATGGAAGAATCACCCGATAATTTGGTTGAACCCGAAGTGATACTTGCTGTTTTTCAGGAACAGCACAATTAATTTTTTCTTGAAGTGCTTTAATAGCATCACGTAATTTTGCTGTTTTTACTTCAGTTTTTGATCTATCTCGAATATAAGGGCATTAAATAAAAAAAGCGGAACTGTTGTCAGTTCCGCTTTTTAGTATAAGTATGCTTAAGATTCTTAGTTGTGGGTTACATCAAAACTTCCATTAGTAATGGTCACTGTTTCAGTTCCGTTTGAAGCATTAAAACTAAACGTACCCACTACATTATTGCCATTGTGCGAGGTAATCGTTGCTGTACCGCTTGTTAAATTGAATTCGGCCTGAGTTTCTGAGTTGCTAATACCAGCACCAAAATCTGAATTAGTCATTAAATTGTATGTGCCTGGGGTAACGTCTTTTGGAAAAGTTAAACTGTATATTCCAAAGTCGGCATCTAAATTAGCATTGTTTCCAAATAATGAAACGGAATTAGTAAAAGAATTTTCTGAAATCATTAGATATTTTGCATCACTCTCAGAGTCATCCATTGTGAAAATGGCACCACCATTTCTTGACAAACTCATAAATCCATTACTGTATAACTGAGAATTCATGTATGTAATTGTATTTAATTCTCCATTTGTGATAGCAATACTATCTCCGTTAAAATCAAACAATGTACCTGAAAAAGTACCTGAAAAAGTACCCGTTGTCAAATTTAAATCGGTAATTGTAATGGTAAAAACGCCTGTGTTTTGTGAACTTGTATAAATATTTGTTGCTGAAGGAGTACTATAAGTCAAAGCTCCTCCTGAATCACTAGAGAAAGTATAAGTACCTACAGCTAAATTGTCGATAGGGAATTGCATACTTACACTCGATTGGTCCATTTTGACTCCAATTATTTGAAGTACCATAACATCTTGACCGTTTACATCTATACTTTGGACATTTGCAATGGCTCCACCGTTAATTGATGCCCATGATTGCCCGTCAATGGTAGCAGTAATTGTCGAGGGAGTACTGGAAGGACCAGGATTACTAGTTGTACATGAAAATAATGTTGCAATAAGGATTAAACTTACTAAACTGCTGAATTTTTTTATCATTTTATAATGTTTTATTTTTTGTGAATATAGAGCATTATAAATGATTATGAAAAAATAATAATAATATGAAAGAAAAATCACATTTTTTCCTGTAATTGTTTTATTTCATCACGCAACTTGGCGGCTTGCATGAAATCTAAATCTTTCGCCGCTTTTTCCATCGATTTGCGTTTTTCCCGAATGATTTTTTCAATTTCAGGTTTAGACATGTAGGTGGTGTCTGGTTCTGCAGCTTTATTTAGAAGCGTGTGGCCTAATTCGTATTCGACCAAAGGATTTTTGGTGAAAGCGCTTTCTATTTTTTTGTTTAAAGCCTGCGGAGTGATATTATTCGCAACATTAAAATTAATTTGTTTGGTTCTGCGGTAATTGGTTTCATCAATCGTTTTTTGCATGCTGTTTGTGATTTTATCCGCATACATAATCGCTTTTCCGTTGAGGTTTCTCGCTGCACGTCCAATAGTTTGGGTCAGGGAACGATGACTTCTCAAGAATCCTTCTTTGTCAGCATCCAAAATGGCTACCAAGGAGACTTCGGGTAAATCCAAACCTTCACGAAGTAAATTTACACCAATCAAAACATCGAAAATTCCTTTTCGCAGATCCTGCATAATTTCAATACGTTCCAAAGTATCCACATCGGAATGAATATAACGACAACGAATGGAAACTTTTGTTAAGTATTTCGCCAGTTCTTCCGCCATTCTTTTGGTTAAAGTCGTTACCAAAACACGTTCATCCGCTTCGCAACGTAATTGGATTTCTTCAATTAAATCATCAATTTGGTTCAAACTTGGTCGTACTTCAATAACGGGATCCAATAATCCTGTCGGGCGAATGACTTGTTCGACAACCACACCATCCGTTTTTTGCAATTCATAATCCGCCGGAGTTGCCGAAACATAAATTACTTGGTTTTGCATCGCTTCAAATTCCTCAAATTTCAACGGACGATTGTCCATTGCTGCGGGAAGTCGGAAACCATAATCTACCAGATTTTCTTTTCTGCTTCTATCACCGCCATACATGGCATGCACTTGCGAAAGCGTCACGTGACTTTCGTCAACTACCATCAAAAAATCTTTTGGAAAATAATCCAACAAACAAAACGGTCTGGTTCCTGGTAAACGACCATCCAGATAACGGGAGTAATTTTCAATTCCGGAACAATAGCCTAATTCGCGAATCATTTCTAAATCGAAATTGGTGCGTTCTTCCAACCGTTTCGCTTCGAGATGTTTACCAATTTCCTTGAAATAATCAACTTGTTTTACTAAATCCTGTTGGATTTCCCAAATCGCATTTTGCAACACATCGGGTGAAGTCACAAACATATTGGCCGGATAAATGGTCAGTTTTTCGTATTTTTCAATGACTTGAGAAGTCTTGATGTCGAAAACCTCAATTTCTTCAATTTCATCGCCAAAAAAATGAATTCGGAATGGTTCATCCGCATAACTCGGGAATATTTCTACCGTGTCGCCTTTGATTCTGAAGTTTCCGGCTGTAAATTCGGCTTCTGTACGGGCATATAAGCTTTGTACTAACTGATGTAATAATTTGGTTCGGGAAATGACTTGGTTTTTTTCAACCGTAATCACATTTTTCTGAAATTCCACTGGATTTCCAATACCATATAAACAAGAAACCGATGCAATGACAATAATGTCCCGACGGCCTGAAAGTAGGGAGGAAGTAGTGCTTAAACGCATTTTTTCCAACTCAGCATTGATAGACAAATCTTTCTCGATAAAAACGCCGGTTGCAGGTATAAAAGCTTCCGGTTGGTAATAATCGTAGTAGGAAACGAAATATTCCACTGCATTATTCGGAAAAAATTGCTTGAATTCCGAATACAATTGCGCCGCTAACGTTTTGTTGTGTGCCAAAACCAAAGTCGGTCTTTGCACTTCTTCAATCACATTGGCCACAGTAAACGTTTTTCCGGAACCGGTGACACCTAATAAGGTTTGGAATTTTTCGCCATCAACCAAACCTTGGGCTAATTTTTCAATGGCTTGTGGCTGGTCGCCTTTTGGCTGATAATCGGATACAACTTGGAATTTCATTTATTTGGGGCAAAAAATTGAGATTGACAAAGTTACATTGGAATTCTATTGAAAAATGTTTAGGAAAACTTAAAATTTCCAGAGTTCTTGTTGCGTTTTACTCAAAAAAGTCCAGGCTACAATTCGACTATTTTTTTGACCTTGCGACATATCAATTGTTTTTACTTCCACCGCATTTACTTTGTTCAATGTTTTATATATACTGGAAAGGTTGTCTTTTTTGGAAACCAACGTAGTAAACCAAAAACATTGTTTTGGATACTTTACACTTTCATAAATCATTTGGGTTATGAAACCCAATTCACCACCTTCACACCATAATTCTGCATTTTGTCCACCAAAATTCAAAATAGGTTTTGTGGTTTTTGTGTTTTCTAAATTATTGATTTTTCTAATCGTGCTTTTTGTCGCTTCATCTTGTGAAGCATGAAACGGGGGATTGCATATAGTGAAAGCAAATTTATCTTCCGACTCCATGATGTTTTTAAAAATAAAACGTGCCTCAATCTGTAATTGTAAACTGATGGCATCAATCAATTTTGGATTGACTTCAATGATTTTTTTACAATTTTGAATGGCAACTTCATCAATATCGGTTCCAACGAAACTCCATCCATAAACGGAATTCCCTATTATCGGATAAATACAATTCGCACCAATACCGATGTCCAAACCTTGAACGGTATCGCCTTCGGGAATAATTCCATTATTACTTGAAGCCAATAAATCGGCGATATAATGAATATAATCGGCTCTTCCGGGAATCGGCGGACAAAGATAATTTTGAGGAATATCCCAGTTTTGAATATCGTAATCAGCTATTAACAACGCTTTGTTTAATGTTTTTACGGCTTCAGGATTACTGAAATCTATGGTCTCAATATCGTATTGATTTTTAGCGACAAATCCCCCAAGTTCAGGACAAATCAAAATTAATTTATTGAAGTCGTACCCTAATCGATGTTTGTTTCTTGGATGTAAATTGGTCTTTTCGGTAATTATTTTCGGTTTCATTTTTTCCATTTCGATGCAAAGATAAGCAATCCATTTTTGTTAAAAATCAGAAGTTTGGTTATATAAAAAGGAACTATTTTAATTATTGATTATAAAGTATTAAAAGGCACTTTTTTGTGTTTGAAATTAAAAATTGTCTACTTTTAAATAAATTAAAATTGTAATTATTTTATGCCGAATACGTCCGTAAAATCTCGATTTAAAATAAAATACATTCTATTTGGGCTGGTACTTTCCTATATTATTATGTGTCAATCATGCATGACGATGCGTACTTCACCTAAAAAAACGAAAGCTTTTTTCAATACTGCCAAAATCGATTTTTTAGATAAAAGTGTCGTTATCGATGAACATCAGCTTCACTATATACAAACTGGACAGGAAAACAAACCAACTTTGGTTTTTATTCACGGTTCGCCCGGAAGTTGGAATGCCTATAAAAAACTTCTGATTGATACACTTTTACTTCGAAAATACAGAATGATTGCCATTGACAGACCTGGTTTTGGCTATAGTGATTTTGGAGAGGCCGAAGATTTGAAAACCCAAGCCAAATTGATTGCCGATTTCTTAAAAACA
Organism: Flavobacterium sp.; assembly: GCF_035292545.1. Classification (GTDB taxonomy): domain Bacteria; phylum Bacteroidota; class Bacteroidia; order Flavobacteriales; family Flavobacteriaceae; genus Flavobacterium. The sequence goes on from NZ_DATDPV010000073.1 coordinate 24,229, forward strand.
GTGAATAATAAGAAACCAATTGCGCTTGTCGGTCATTCTTTGGGCGGACCCATAATTGCGAAAATGGCTATTGATGAACCTAATAAATACCAGCACTTGGTTATTTTGTCCGGTTCTCTTGATCCAAGCGCTGAAGAACCTGAAAATTGGCGGTATTTTATAAAAAAGAAACCGCTTCGATATTTAATTCCCGGTGCATTGCGGCCCGCAAATGACGAATTGTGGTGGTTGAAACAGGATTTAGTAGATTTGAAACCTTTTCTGAAAAATATTATATCTGATATTACTATTATTCATGGAACAAAAGACAGATTGGTACCTTATAGTAATGTTGCTTTTATGAAAAAGGAGTTCATCAATGCCAAATCTATGGATGTTATCTCTATTGAAAATGCAGATCATTTTATTCCTTGGACCCATTTTGACATCATTAGGAATGCCTTATTGAAATTGTAATTACAAATTTGATTTTATGATGCAGTGCAAACTTTTCTGGTTTTGGTTTCGCAATTTTCGTTTTTCAGTTTTATTAATACTCCGGTGATTTGCCTTTTAGCTATTTTCTTTTTTTTGGAAATTTCCAATTTTAAAAAACATATTCAAAACACCTAGAATAAGACCAACGGTTATTCCAATTATCAATGATTTTAAAAATAGTTTAAATAATAAATCAGTTTTTGTAAAATCAATACCAAATAATCCATAAACAAATGAACCTGCAAATATCCCTGCTGTAAGTGATAGAAAAGTTATTTTGAAGTAGAATAATTTTGTCATAATTAACCGTTTACTTTATTACTTTTAGTAAGGAGTTTTTTTAAACCAATAATGCAGGTTATGCCAAAAAATACAATGCATATTATCCCAATATTTTTTACAAAAGTTGGGTTTAAACTATCGCTTTGTTCAGATTTTGTTGAATACAAGTAGACTCCTAAAATCGTAAAAAGCATCGAACTTGCTATGCCAAATAATAATTTTGATTTGTTTGGCTTTCTTTCTTTATTAGTCATGAAATTTTTGATTAAAATCAATTTGATAGGTTCCCGTATTCAAAAGTCAAGTATTTCATCGGTTTAATTATTGTCCAATGATACAATTCAGCGCCACTATACAAAATAAATATATTATTTCTAAATTTTGAATTTAACTGGAGTGGCGGAAATATTTTACGACAGCCCAAATAAAGAAACTCAAGCCTAGTAAAGAAAATATATAGTATAAAACGGGGATTTTTGCTTTGAATATGATTGCTATGGTAAATAATATACATGAAATAATGTATAAATAAACCGGTTTCATATTTTTTAATTGTTGCATAAATTTTTAAACTTAGTATCGGTAAATATATTGTTTTTATTGGGATTGAGTTTTCATAAAAGTTGACTAAACGCTAAATGTGCAAATAATCAGCAACAAGTTAATTTTAGTCGAAGTTTATTCCAAATAAGAGCTGTTTTTGGAATTGACACAAATACGTGAACTATTGCAATTAAAATAGCCCCCGGCAAAAGATTGCTCACAATCAAATTAAAGATGGCATAACTTTGATAGTGTTGAAAATTGGAAACGATTGTAATTTCGCTGTCTGTCAGTTTTAATTTCAGAGACAGGAATACGGCAATTGATGAAAAATGAAAACCATTTACAAAAAGATGTAAAATATATTCCCAGCGCGGAAGTCCACCCATAAATTGTCTGCTGTCTTTTTCTAAATAAGCATCCGTGCCTAAAATAATAATATCAACTACGACAATCAACATCCCTATATAAAAGCTGACATTGCTATCTTGTTTTAAAAACAGGAAATACAAAATGCAAGGAAATAAAAGGGCTCTTATGGTATGTGTAAGATGTTCCTTTCTACTCTCCCGGTTGTTGTGGAGTTTGTATTTTAGAATATGCAAATAAAACCCATCGAATAGTGCTAACAATGCAAAAAGCACGATAAAAATTGAAGAAATTAAAAAAGCTACTTCCATATACATTGTTTTTTTAATGTTGGTTTATGATGCAAGATACGATGAACAGTATTTCAAGTAATATTCGGGTGCTTGCAGCCAGTGTTGGAACTTGTTACTGATAACTTAAGCCATTGATGCAAACCGCTGTTGGGTGTAGTTATTTGTTTAATTTATATAGATTTTCTAAAAAAGTTATCTTTTCATCTTCACTCCAATTATTTGTATAAACAAGTAGATTTAAAAAATTATTTTTAACTGAACCGAATAAAAATACATTATCGAGTTTCTTATCATTATATTTCCAAATTATATATTCTAATTCAGTATTCTCTTTGATCTTTTCCGTTTTGAATTTATTCTCTTTGTAATAATCTGAATCCCAAGTGTAAAACAATTTTACGTTTTCAAAATCTGATTTATTACTTTTATAAAAAGGATATGATTTTTTAGGGTTTTGAGCAATTGCAATAATTACTCCATCTATATTTTTTAAATATGTTTGACCAGAGTCATCCGCTGTATTTAATTGCTCCCAATTTCCAGGAATTTTTACTTCACCAGAATTTGTTTTTACATTAGAGTAATCATTAATATCTTGGCAAAAAATAAAATTTGGCAAGAAAAAAAGCATTATCAACATTAAATTTAATCTATTCATATTTTTGGTTTTATAATTACACACAACTTATTTATACAAGAATATTTTTTCAATGCGTACAAAAACGGATTGTTTGTAGCAGGACTTAATTTTCCTTTACTCCTACAAATATAACGATTTTACTTACTAAAATCCGCCAAAGTTATTAACAATAAACTACCGTATTCTCAGGGCTTTATATTCATAAAAAAAAGCAACTTCAACAATTTACTTGTTTTAGTTGCTCTAATAAGTTGTTAAAAAAATGGCTTACATTCCTGCGTTATCTGGTTTTGGTGTTATTGGTTCTGTTTGCTCAATTTTTATTTTAATAGCATCATAATTATCGGACTTAATACCAATTAAACCATAAGCGGTTTCCCCATTTTTAATGGTCATGCCATTAAGATTATAATCTGATAATTCTCTTTTAAATTTTTTGTTAGCAGAACTTGCAACAATCATATTTCCACCGGCTAATCCAGGTCCGATAACTACTCCGACAGGAGTGGAGCTTGTTATTTCCTGAGCACCATTTGAATTTGTGCTTGTGGTGTTGAAAGCTATTGGGGTTAACAACAAATACCACAAATAGGATGCGGGGCTTTGTTTTAAAGATTTGTAAACTGCTTCATTTTCAAGTACGTATAATTCGTTTTCACTACCATAGGTAAGTTTTACATCTTTACCGAAAATCAAATCTTTACCACTATAATTTTTTATTTTAACAGCAACCAATTTCACTCCTTTTTTTGCTTCTTTTTTTGCGTATTTTTTTTGAAGTAAATCGTATTTATACTCTAATGTCACCAAATTATTGGTCGTATTTGAGTTGTAATTCAAATTTTTTGGATCAATTGTTTTGTACCCTGATGCACAGCTATTTAAAAAAAGTGCACACGATAGCATTAAAATAAATTTAAAGGATTTCATTTTATAGATTTTTAAGTTAATTTTTTTAAGTCCGCAAACATAGTGTTTTACTTACAATAAACCAATCGAAATTATAATTCAAAATACACCTGCCGCTTTTTAAAGATTTTGCTTTTGACTAAAGAAGCTGAATTTAGCATAAACAACACTTTTCTCTGGTCATTTCTTTGATAAAAAGTAGAGATGCATGATCGTTTCGTTTTGATGCAATTTTAAATTTTCGTTAAAAATCATAGTTTTTGAAAGTATTCTTTTATAAAAAGGACTAAATTTGAGTAAAGCAAAAACATACAATTATGAAAAGAAATGCAACCGCAGTCTGGAAAGGTTCACTGAAAGAGGGAGCCGGAGTACTATCAACACAAAGCAAAACCCTGGATAATACCCAATATTCATTCAAATCACGGTTTGAAGAAGGCGTGGGAACCAATCCTGAAGAACTTATTGCCGCAGCCCATGCCGGATGTTTTACGATGCAGCTTTCCGCTTATATATCCGAAGCTGGTTTTGATGTTGAAAGTGTAGAAACTAAATGTGATATCGATTTGGTGGATGGTACCATTATTACCTCACATTTAACGGTAAATGCAAAAGTTAAAGGAATTACTGATGATGTTTTTCAAGGATTAGTTACAAAAGCAGAAAAACAATGTATTGTTTCCAAAGTACTAAATGCAGCCATTTCTTCGACCGCAACTTTAGCTTAGCCTTAATTATTTATATAAAAAAGCCCGTTTTGTTTGTAAAACGGGCTTTTGGCGTTTAATAAAATGTAAATCAACAATATCAATCCTTAATCTGTGAATTCCTAAGTTTTTAATTTTTAAATTAGCGTATAAATTTTATTTACATGAAAACGAATAAAACTTTTATAAGTGACCTTTCGAAAAAGGAATTTCCAATGGCGGATAAAGTTTCGGGAAAAATGATTCGAAATGGAATATTGACACTAATCAAAGAGGATTATCCTGATTTTAGCAGGGACCAATTCATATCAATCGAAGAGCTGAATTTGTATCGGGAGAAATATATTTCTGATTATTTGCTAGCAGAAATAGGGCAACTTTCTACTTTGGAAAACAAGGTTGTCGATTCTTTAACTGAGGATAAATCGTTAGTAAGTACCGTAGAGGAAGAGGTAGGCCAACGAACATATGGCCAGAAAGTAGCCGATAAAGTGGCTGCCTTTGGCGGAAGCTGGAAATTTATCATTTCGTTTGGCGTCTTTATTGTGTTGTGGATTTTGACAAATGTCTTTATTCTCGCCAACAAAGCAGTGGATCCTTTTCCGTTTATTTTATTGAATTTAATGCTTTCTTGTCTGGCCGCCCTACAAGCGCCGGTAATCATGATGAGCCAGAATCGTCTCGAAGAAAAAGATCGGGAAAGAGCCAAAAAGGATTATATGATTAACCTGAAATCGGAACTCGAAATCCGAATGCTGCATGAGAAACTGGATCATTTAATCATGCACCAACAAGAAGAATTAATCGAAGTCCAAAAGGTTCAGATCGAAATGATGAATGATATTCTGACCCGCGTGAAGAAATAGAATCAATAGTCGCAAATTCGAAGAATAATGTTTAATTTTGCGCTATTACCGGATGATTTCTCTCCATAAGTAGGAATTGGATTTTGAAAAATTAAAATAATTTCACAATGTCAGTTTTAGAAAAAACCAGTGCCGAAGGAATAATTGCTTTAGAAAATAAGTATGGTGCCCACAATTATCACCCGCTTCCTGTAGTTTTAAGCAGGGGAGAAGGTGTATATGTCTGGGATGTCGACGGTAAAAAATATTATGATTTTCTGTCTGCCTATTCAGCAGTAAATCAAGGTCATTGTCACCCGAAAATTATTGGTGCGATGATGAAACAAGCACAAACACTGACGTTGACTTCACGTGCTTTTTATAACGATCAATTGGGGCCTTACGAAGAATTTGTAACCAAATATTTCGGTTTCGATAAAGTATTGCCAATGAATACCGGTGCCGAAGCAGTAGAAACGGCGATTAAATTATGCAGAAAATGGTCGTATGAAGTAAAAGGAATTGCGGAACACGAAGCGCAAATTATCGTTTGTGAGAACAATTTCCACGGAAGAACCACCACAATCATCTCGTTTTCGAATGATGAAAATGCCCGTAAAAACTTTGGTCCGTACACGGCCGGATTTATCAAAATCGCTTATGATGATTTAGAAGCGTTGGAAAACACTTTGAAATCAACAAAAAATATCGCAGGATTCTTGGTAGAGCCAATTCAGGGTGAAGCGGGAGTTTATGTGCCAACCGAAGGTTATTTGGCAAAAGCCAAAGCACTTTGCGAACAATACAATGTTTTATTCATTGCCGATGAGGTACAAACCGGAATCGCAAGAACCGGAAAATTATTAGCCGTAAACCACGAAAACGTACAGCCTGATATTTTGATTTTAGGAAAAGCCATCTCAGGAGGCGTTTATCCTGTTTCGGCAGTTTTGGCGAATGATGCGATTATGAATGTGATCAAACCGGGACAACATGGTTCCACTTTTGGTGGAAATCCAATTGCTGCGGCAGTAGCTATTGCTGCGCTTGAAGTGGTTCGTGACGAAAAATTAGCAGAAAATGCGACTTATTTAGGGGAGCTTTTCAGAGCAAAATTAGACGAGTTCATCAAAACATCAAACATTGCGACTCTAGTACGTGGAAAAGGCTTATTAAATGCCGTAGTGATTAACGATACGGAAGAAAGTGATACGGCTTGGAATATCTGTATGGCTTTGCGGGATAACGGACTTTTGGCAAAACCAACACACGGAAATATCATTCGTTTTGCACCACCATTGGTAATGAACGAAGAGCAATTGCTGGACTGCGTCAACATTATCATAAATACATTGAAGCAATTTGAAAAATAAGCATTTAAAATGATATGAAAGTCTCGAGAAATCGGGACTTTTTTTGTTTAAAACAGTTTGGAGTAAGAAAATGTGAATTTATTATGGTTTTTTAAGAATCATGATAATTAAATAAAAGTATTATTATTAGTACGAAAATTTTGTTAAATTTGAAACCTAACTTTTAACAAACCCAATACTATGGAAGAAAATGCTGCTTTAGAAAATTTTGACATGAAACTGAACGAAACCGCAAAAGGATTTCTTAAAGAAACCGCTAAGTGGGCTTATTTTTTATCCATTCTTGGGTATATAGGGATTGGTTTCATTGTTGTTGCAGCTGTTTTTGCAGGAACGATATTCGCCGCTATGGGGAAAATGGGAGGCGGTATGGATGGCGGTATGCATCCAATGGGCTCATTAGGAGGTACCTTTATTACCATTCTATACTTGGTTATTGCAGTGCTTTATTTTTTCCCGGTATATTACCTGAATAAATTTGCCTCAAATATGAAAGCGGCTTTCAGAGACAACAATACAGAATCGCTTACCACTTCCTTTGAATATTTAAAATCGCATTATAAGTTTATCGGAATTTTGACGCTGGTTATTTTTGCTATCTACGCTTTAATATTTGTTATAGCTATTGTTGCGGGGATTGCAGCATTTGCATCATAAACATTAAATATTGTAAAATAAAAAATGTCCCGAATTTTTCGGGACATTTTTTATTTTATTGCTCTTGTTCGTATTCTATTTTTTCTTTCAAATTCTCCATCATATCTTTCATTCCTTCTTCGCCAACAACGACATATAAATAAATATTGACCATGAAATAAATGGCACTCAATACCACTCCGATTATCGCTAAAATTTTACCAATATTCAGGTTTTGATAATTTGAATATAATTCAGGGTTCTCGCGATACAATTTCATGTCTTTGTTCGCCAAAACCAATGCTATAATTCCTAATATTAATCCAATAATACCATAGCAGCAGCAGGTTAAAATTGATAATATTCCTAAAACGAGTACGGCGGTTGCATTGGGTAAATTTCTTTTTTCCATGGTTTAAAATAGTTAGTTAATAGTTTGTTATTTTGTAAATGTAAGAAATAATCATAATTACTGCGTTTGTAATCGCTAGTCCAATAATGATTTTGTGATAACTTCTGGATTTGTCTATGAAATGCAACCCCAAAAAACCAAACAAAAACAGGGTAGTGTAGATCGCAGGAAACATATGAAAAGCAGCCGAAAATTCTCCATTAAGAAGAAGCATAAAGGACCTTTGCGTTCCACATCCCAAACAGTCCACTCCAAATATTTTTTTGTTCATGCAGGGAATCATGTATTTTTCTATATCCAAAATCTGGTTAATTTGAGGTGCAATTTTACGAAAAAAATAATCATTCTCGAATAGTAAGTTTATTATTTTAAAGTTTCCTACTTTTGAAATCTGATACTAAAGAGATGAAAAAGTTTTTAATTCCGATAATGATTATCGCCATTCTGGTAGCTCTGTTCGAGCAAAGCAAAGCCGATAAAAATGTATATGTAATGGTAATTGCCATTGTTGTTTTTATGTTTGGAATGATGCGATTAAGTGCCAAAACGCCAAGTAAAAACCAAGATAAAGAAGAAGAAAATGTTCAATAAAGGAGATAAGGTTTCGGTATTGGATGAAGCCATGAACGGTATTGTCCTTTCGGTACAAAACAAAGAAGTTACCATTGAAACTGAGGAAGGATTCGTGATGACTTATTTTGTCAACGAATTAATTAAAGTAGACAATTCCAGTGACTTAAGCAAGGATATGGGAAGTTTTAATTTAAATCAAATTAAAAAGGAAAAAGAGGAGCCAAAAGCCCGAAGTTTCGTTAAGGAAAAGAAATCGAAACATGAAATTCCGGCTCCGGAGTTCGATTTACACATCGAAAAATTGGTACCGAATTTTAGAGGAATGAGCAATTATGACATCCTTACTTTGCAATCAGAAACGGCCAAACGCCACATCGAATTTGCCATAAAAAATCGCATTCCAAAAATCGTTTTTATTCACGGTGTTGGCGAAGGAATCCTAAAATCCGAATTGGATTTTCTATTGGGTCGTTATGATAATGTTGCTTTTCAGGATGCGAATTATCAAAAATATGGATTGGGTGCTACCGAAGTTTTTATTCTTCAAAATGTAAAATAAAAAAAAACTCAAATGTGAATCGTTGCAATCCGCATTTGAGTTTTTTAATTTTGAGTTTTAAAAATTAGGGTGTCGTCACATAATTCCCAAAAACATATTCTTCATAAACGAAAGAATTATCGGCATTGGAAAAAGTAATATTCCTAAAAACTATATAGTGATTGTAACCGGTTATCGCCTGCGTATCCGGATTAAGAATTTGGGTTGTCGTAATTTCGATAATACCGCTTACCCCTTCAATACCATTGGATGCAATCCATTCGTCAGAAACCGTTGGCGTTGCTTCGGGAATATCAGAACAAAAATACGTACTGGTTACCGGCCCGCTAAAAAGCCTGTATATGACCTGATTCGTACTGTTGATTACCAGCGTACGTGGTGTATCTACAGGTGTAACAGTGTTTTCGAATGATGTAGCCGGAGTTTGTAGAATTAATGCTTCGTTATTTTTAATTTTGAAATACAAATCATTGTTAACCGTACAATCGTTAACAGCAGCAGCAGTATCAAAATTGAAATTTTCCAAAGTGATATCGCCATCATCGCAACTGTTAAAAATAAATGCACAAACCAATAAACCCAAAAATCGTTTCATATTTATCATATTTGAAACAAAAATAAACAAAAAAATAAGAATTTTGAATTGAGAAGTCACAATGAAATCACAAACCTAAAAATTCATAACTTTGCCACAATGAAAAAAGTATATCTCGATAACGCCGCAACCACCCAAATACGCCCTGAAGTGATTCAGGAAATGACTACAGTAATGGCCGAAGATTATGGAAATCCTTCGTCAACGCACAGTTTTGGCCGAAATGCCAAAAGTATTTTGGAGCTTTCCAGAAAGTCAATTGCCAAGCATTTGAATTGTTCGGCACAAGAAATTATTTTTACTTCATGCGGTACCGAAGCGAACAATTGGATTCTTCGTTCAGCGGTGAGAGATTTGAAAGTAAAGCGAATTATTACTAGTAAAATTGAACATCATGCAGTTTTACATACGGTTCAGGCATTGCAAAGAGAATATGATATTCAGGTAGATTATGTGGCAATTAAGCCTAACGGAGAAATAGACATCACCGATTTAGTGGAATTGCTTTCCCAGGAAATATTAACCTTGGTCAGCCTGATGCATGTGAATAACGAAATCGGGACTGTTTTAGATTTGGATAGAGTAGGGCGCATTTGTCAACAACATAACGCGCTGTTTCATTCGGATACCGTACAATCTGTCGGGAAAACGGAAATAGATTTGAAAACTTTACCTGTAGATTTTATTGTAGCGAGTGCCCATAAATTCCACGGTCCCAAAGGAGTTGGATTTGCTTTTGTTAGAAAAAATTCAGGTCTTCAGCCTCTTTTTTTTGGTGGCGAACAGGAAAAAGGGTTACGTCCCGGAACTGAAGCGGTTCACCAAATTGTGGGAATGGCAAAAGCTTTGGAACTTTCCTATAGAAACTTAGAAACTGAAAGAAAGCATATTTCCGAATTGAAAAGTTATCTTATAGAACAACTCGAAATTGAATTTCCGGCTTTTGAGATCAATGGTACGCAAGATGGCTTTTATACTGTTTTGAATGTCATATTGCCTTTTTTAGAAGATAAAATCGCTATGATGTTGTTTAATCTGGATATGAAAGGCATAGCAGTTTCAAGAGGAAGCGCTTGTCAATCAGGAAGTATCAGGCCTTCGCATGTATTAGCAGAGATGCTTTCGGATGAAAACTTAAAAAAACCAAGTTTACGTATTTCATTCAGCCATTATAACACAAAGGAAGATATCGATTTGTTTATTAGTGGTTTGAAAGGGATTTAACATCTTATAAAGAATAGATTTAAATAAGAATTAGATTACTTTTAAGTATTGTTTTTCATTCAATTTTGATAAATTTGCCAAAATTTAAAAAATTTAAAAATGAAAAAATTATTTATTGTTGCCCTTTTTGCATTGGGGTTCTCTTCTACAACTTTTGCACAACAGTCTAAAGGAGATGTTGAATTAGGATTTAATGTAGGATACAATTCGTCAGCAGTATCCAATTCTGACGGAGAAAATACAAAAGCAGGCAACGGATTTAATGTTGGCGCTTCAGCAGATTATTATTTTTCTAATAGATGGAGTATCAAAGGGAAAATGATTTATGATCAAAAAGGTTGGAATGATGGTTTTATTAATTCTTTTGATCCGGCAGTTGGTAGTTATAATACTGATTTTAATTTGAATTATTTGACTATTCCTGTTATGGCCAATTGGCATTTTGGAAGCAAAAGAAACTGGTACTTAAATTTTGGACCTTATGCAGGTTTTCTTTTAAGTGCGGAAGAAACTGCAAAAGGGACGGATGTTAAGGATGCTTTTAATTCCACTGATTTTGGTTTGGCAATTGGAATAGGAGTGAAAATTCCGGTTACTGATAAGCTAAAAATTTCATTGGAATATGATGATCAAACTGGTTTTTCAGATATTTTTAAAGAAAATTCAGGTTCGGCAATTAGAAATTCAAGAGGAAGTTTTAACATAGGTGTTAACTTTTTATTGAAATAGGCACATACAATTTCGTCCCAAAAATCCGCTATAAAGCGGATTTTTTTATTTCTAATTTATATGCTACTTTTTCTGTTCCTTTAATTTTGCTTTTTCTTGTTTTTTAAAATAACCTCGAAATAAAAAATTGTGTTTTAAAGCTTCCATATTTTGGTTTAAACGAGAGCTGGCTTCATTAATATTGGTCATCGTAGAATCTATTTTCCCGACTAATTTTGGGTCATTGGAAAGATAATTTAAAGCCCCTTTTCCGTCTTTTATATTTACAATAGTTGCATTGAGATTGGTAATGGCTTTCTCTATTTCGTTGCTTGATTTGTCTAGATTGCTAACCACAGTTTTGATTTTATTGGCAACAGCAGAATCTTTTAAAACACCTACAACATTGTCTTTTTTATTTAAAGCAGTGATAAGTTTATTTAAATTCGCCACTGATTCCGATGTTCCTCTGCTGGTTAATTTTAAATAACGCATCGTTTGTTTTAAGTCTTTTGCCATAATTGAATCATTTATCAGTAAGCCAACGGTTCCTTTTCCTTGGGTAATTTCTTTGGTAATTTTGAGTAAATCTACTGTAAGCTGCGCTGCGTTTTGATTGGTTACATTGAGTGTGTTTAAAATATCATCGGTGCGAATACGATTTACGGAACGAATCAGATCACCTGGTTTAACTGGTGGTTCTGAACCTTTTCCCGGAATAATATTTATAATTACATTTCCTACCAAACCATCGGAACCTATGGTGGCAATGGCATCTTTCTTTATGTGACGGAAAATAGCTTTGTCAATAAGCATATTTACACGAATAGTGGTGTCATTAATCATTTCAATTTCTCTGACCGTTCCCACATTTATTCCAGAATAGCGCACGTTATTGCCTAATTGCAGTCCACTAACGTTATTAAAAACGGCTTCTAAACGATCTGTTTTTCCAAACATTTTTTGCTCATTGCCAATAAAATAAACCGCAAGGACAAAAATTAATAATCCGATAATTACAAAAAGTCCAAGGCGAATTTTTTGTGATGTTGTTTTTTCCATTTTTATACTTATTTAAAAAATGCTTGCACTTTTGGATCCGTTGAAGCCGATAATTCTTCAAAAGTACCTTCGGCATAATTAATACCATCGACTAATAAAATCATTCTATTCGAAATCACTCTGGCACAATCCACATCGTGAGTGATAATAATAGAAGAAGTGTTGTATTTTTTCTGAATAGTTGTCATTAACAATAAAATTTCTTTTGAAGTTATGGGGTCTAATCCAGTGGTAGGCTCATCATACAGGATAATCTTTGGTTGGAGTATCAAAGTTCTTGCAAGAGCAATTCGACGTTTCATACCACCGGAAAGTTCTTCAGGCATTAAATTCATAGTATGTGCCAAACCGACGTTTTCCAAGGCTTCCATTACCATTGGCGTGGTGTCTTTGATGACTCCAAATTTTTTCTTGTGTCGTCTTAATGGAAATTCTAAATTTTCCCGAACGGACATCGAATCATAAAGTGCACTTCCTTGGAAAAGAAAGCCAATTTCGGTACGAAGTTCATCCAAATCCTCATGTTTTAGTTCATTAATATTTTTGCCCATTACAATAATAGTCCCGCTATCAGGAGCTTCTAATCCAATGAGACACTTTATCATAACCGATTTTCCGGAACCGGATTTACCCATCACCACCAAGTTTTCGCCTTCATTCAAATACATATTAAAACCATCCAAAACATGATTGTCACCAAAACTTTTTCTCAAGTCTGTGATTTCTATAATGTGTTCTTGATTTGAGTTGGATGTATTCATAATTTTTTAATAATAAAAAATATTAGTGACAAAAACGGCAACAAAATCAATTATAAAAAGGAGCATTGAAGTAAAAACAACCGCGGAATTAGCGGCAAGACCCACACCAGCTGTTCCTTTTTTACAATTATAACCTTTGAAGCAACCCACAAGTCCTATGGCGAATCCAAAAAAGAATGTTTTAGTCGTAGCCGGTATCAGATCGCTGAATTCTAAGGCCTCAAAAACCTCATTATAATATAATAAAAGGGATACATTTCCTTTAATATTTTCAACGAGATAGGAACCATAAATGGCAATGGCATCACCAAAAATAACGAGAATCGGAAGCATAAAAGTAGTAGCCAAAATCCGGGTAACCACTAAATATTTAAAAGGATTGGTTCCCGAAACTTCCATGGCATCAATTTGTTCAGTCACTCGCATGGAACCCAATTCGGCTCCAATTCCGGAGCCAATTCGTCCCGCACAGATTAAAGCCGTTATAATTGGGCCTATTTCTCGAATAATTGAAATACTTACCATTGATGGCATCCAGGAAACGGCACCAAATTCAAGAAGTGTTGGTCTTGATTGTAATGTAAAAACCAATCCGATGATGAATCCGGTAACAGCAACAAGCAGTAAGGAACGGTTTCCCATATAAAAACATTGCCGAAGAAATTCTTTAAATTCATGTGGAGGCTTGAAAACTTCTTTAAAAAAACGACCGGCAAAATAGGAGAGTTCACCAATTTCAAGCAGGAAGGCTTTGAATAATTCGTTTATTTTAAAAATACTATTCATTTGTATATGAATTAATTTTTCACGAAAAGAGGCTTTTCAAATATACGATTATTCTGTTAATTTTCAGTTGATTAGTATCTAAAATTATCCTTTTTGGTGATGCTTTTATAGGGAAGAAAAGGAATTGAATATAATAAAAAAAATATCAGTATTGGTTAGCGCTTTTTTCTTAGTTATTTCCATTTATGGATATAAGACAAAGTATCAATTTTTTTACTTCTGGGAACCTAGTTATAAAACTATCAAAGTGTATGAAAATGAAAAAGCGATGAAGTTTCATCGCTTTAATAGATTTATTTTTTTAGTGTAGTGGGCGAAGTATCGCTGTTCCGACAATCTCGGAACAATTTCCATTTGCCCTTTTTTATTGTGATATTGTGTTTGAAATCAGTTGTTAAAAAGAATACGGTTTATTATTTTAATGCATTCTTCAGTACTAGTATTATTGGTGTTTATTGCGACACTATTATCGTTGTAGGGCTGATATCTGTTTGAATTGGTAACTGAAAATAACCCAACTGTAGGCGTTTTTACTGCACTGGCTAAATGCATAATTCCACTATCAGCACCAATGAAAATTTCTGTATTTGCAATTAGCGAACCAATTTCACGAATGTCTTTACTGTAAAATGTTGGTGCTTTGAATGCTATTTGGGAAACATTTTCAACAGGTAAAACTTCAATAATATTGTAATCTTTGTATTCCGATTTTAATCTCTCATAAAATTCCTCCCACCAGGATTCCGAATAACATTTATCACCGGTTGCATAGGTAAACAAGCAAATTGTCGGTTTCTCGTTAGTCACTATTTTTTTTAATTCTTTATGACCTTCAGCAATTTCGACAGGACTTAACTTGAGATCTAATGATGCCATTGGGTTGTCGTTTTTATCGAACCCTAATTTGGTTAAATAATTTCGAAAGTTATAAATCGGAGATTTTGCCATGTGTTCATAATCGTCATATTCCGATTGGAAATCTTCATCAACATCGCCAAAAAATTTGTATTTTGCATTAGCAAATTGCGTGGCTAATCTGCCGGATGAAGAGCCTTTATCCACATTTATAACAATATCATATTGTTGTCTTTTGATTTTTATCCATACCTGAAAATACTTTATCAAGTGGTTAAAAGGTTTTTTAGGCAGCTCAATTATGTAATTAATATTTTTATAATTTTTAAATATAGTCGGTGCTAAAAATCCTTTTACGAACAAATCAATTTTACAGTCGGGAAAAGTTGTTGTGATTTCTTGTACAAGCGGTGTAATCAATAAAAGGTTTCCCAGCCTCGCATTAGGCCTGCAGATTAAAACTCTTTTTATTTCAATTTTAGCGGTCAAATCAATGTTTCTATTAATATGTGAATTACCAATGTTTTTAGTAATGCCGCGCATAAAATTCCTTCTGAATACATTTACCCTTTTTAAGATATTCATACTTGTAAAATATTATATATTATTGAACTCGTCTTTCGTTAAAAAATTAAAAACGGAGTTGAGGATATTTATGTTACATAGACACAAAAAAACACAACCCAAAATGTAACTCGTACCTGACAAATGTACAATATGTAAGGTTATAATTCCGTTTATGCCAGAGAATAAAACAGAGCAATTTTCGAATCCAAATTCATTTAAAAACAGGGTTTAAATACTGTCTGTTTTAAATAATTATACTTGAGCAATTAATAAAGGAAAATTGGTAATTCATATTGGCGGCTCCCGTCTTTTGCACTGGATTCAAATAGAATTAAATGTAAGGTCGAATTTGCACGTTTCTTTTGTACATCAATAGTAAATTTAAAATTTCCCCATTCTGGAGCCCCGGCGTCGGTCATTTGAAAGCCTTTTTTCAGTTCTTCTTGTCCATCCTCTACTACCCAACTAAAGTTTGCTTCAAAAATTTGTCCCTTACCTTGTATAAGAAATTTATGGTCATCAATTTTTTCCACAGTTACTTCTTTGAATCTCTCATTGAAATAAATATTTATTGGCGGTAAAGAATCTGTTGGTTTTTTTGTTTTTATATTTTGAGCTGGTTCTGAATGGATTTTTAAAGTATCAATATTAGTAATTGTTTCGTTTTGCCGCTTGTTACTATTACATCCTACCAAAGTAATTGCCAACAAAAAAAAGATGTATCTCATAGTAAAGTGTTTAAGATATTTATTATTGCGATTAATCAAAGCATTCCATTAACAGCAAATCACCTTCGTCATGTTCAATAACTACAATGCCATCTTTGGCCACATGATTGCTGCTTCCGGTTCGGTAGCCAATGGTTAGATTGTCATTCTTTAACGGATAAAATAAATTTTCAGAATGAATTCCTGTTACGTGACCAATAGGAATTAACGAAATAGGCGTATTGGCAGGATACCATTTTTCGAATTTCTTGGGTAATAGAAAAACTTTTGAATGGTCATCGATAATTACGATTTTTAATTGTTCCCGGTAGCGTACGATATTGGTCAGATTTGTTATCGTATGGTCTGCACGTTTTCCGGTAGCCCAAACCACGTTAACCGCAGGGATTTTTCGCTCAAAGAGGTAATCAAACGCTTTTTCCAAATCTGTTTTGTTTTGGTCTGGCGTGTGTACAATCTCAAGAGGATATTGTTTTTCTTTATAATAATTGGCATCGAAACCACGGTCGAAATCACCCAATAATACATCTACTTTTATGCCCAATTCTAGGACTCGTTCCATAGCCGAATCGAGTACTATCACCAATGGAGACCATTCGAGCAATTGTCCTAACAATTCATTACTACAAGCAGCGCCATTGGCAATGATTAAAGCAGGTTCTTGGTCGTCGCGAACGATGTGGTGTGATGACATAATTATAGTTTATAGCAATTATCTTTTTAGGGTAAAATGACCCTTTACTTCTTGTCCGTCTTTTAAAACGGCATAAAACCAGTAATCAGTTGAAGGCAAATTTCTTTTATTGGAAGTTCCGTCCCAACCTGGAGAATTAGGTTCAATTTCATAAATAAATTTACCATATCTGTCAAAAATAGCAATAGTTTTTATATCTAAAAAGCTCCCTTTAAAATTCCAAAAATCATTTATTCCATCTCCATTAGGAGTAAAATATAAAGGATAACCAATTACATAAAATTCTCCAAAAACAACTCCACATCCATTTAAGTCTTTAACATAGATGATATGATTACCAGCAATTATATTTTCAAAAACGTTGCTCGTTTGATAAATTCCATCGGAATAATCTAAAGAATATACGTAGTTTCCTGTGCCGATTGGGTTTACGACTAAAGAATAATTTCCAATGCTTCCCTCGATTGTATAATTTATTGTCGCTTTTTCGGAATTAACAACTGTTATTGTTCTTGTTGCATTACAACCAAAACTGTTTGTTATTTGAACTGAATAAATTCCTGCTTCATTGACTTGTATCGTTTGAGTTGTTTCGCCATTAGACCATTGAAAAGATAAAACTTCATTTGTATTTAGATTTCCCGCTGAAAGAATTATTTTATCAGGAAAGCTGTTTAAACAATAAAAAATTTCGATATCTGAATCTAATTGAGGTTTTGGTTTTACAATTAATTGAAACGAAGTAATATCAGAACATTCACCAACGACATTTGCCTGAATTCGAGCAAAAATTGTTTGCGGATTACTGATATTAGTATAATTGGCAGGTAATGGATTATCATTGTTTTCTGCTTCTATTAATGAGAGATGGTAAGAAATAGAATAATCTGATGGTGATTGACTGCCTAGAATTTCATTGTTTTTATCAGACAATGTAAATAACGCAGTATTATTTGAATCTCCACATAAGATAAAATTAGTGGGTTGATAGGCAACTGGAGATGCAATGATTTGGATTTGCTTGGTAAAAGTTTTGGTAGTTGTTGCAGTTTGAATTGTTAATGTAACGGTATAAGTTCCAGTAGCCATAAAAATATGACTTGGTTCTTCCAGAGTAGATGTATTATTAGAGGAACTCAGATCACCAAAATTCCAAGATTGGGAAATAACATTTTCAATTTCCGGGATTTTGAATTCGGTAGCACTTCCATAACAAAAATTAGAAGAGGTGAAATTCAGGCCCAAATAAGATGTAATAAAAGAGGGTAAACCATAATAGCAAACATTTGACCCTAAACTGACCGCATTTGGAATAAATTGGCAGCCAAGTCCAGGTGTGTTAGGGCTATTTATTACGCCTAAAAAAGCACAATTATTTCTAGCCACATAGATTTTTTGATTTGGTGCCAGTTGCAGTGCTGCGATAGTACCTATGTTAAATTCATCGGAAACAAACTCAGCAACTAAGGTTTTAGATTGATTGATCAGAGTAGTGTTTTGACTTTCAACATCATATTGAAAAATTTGAGAAGTAAAACTTGGAGAGTCAATTCTGGAAACATAAAGGAACTTACTGTTTGATGAAAACTCGATTCCATAGGCTCCAAGATTATTTGAATTTAAAGACGATGTTGAAAGCAAATTCAATTGTCCTGATGTATTGTTGAATTTAAAAAGCTGCATTTCGCTTCCGGTTCCACTATTGGCACAAGCTACAAATTCTCCATTTGGTGAAGATTTCATATAACCAATTGTTCGTTGAGGATCATTACCGAGCGTTGTTCCAACATTGGATGTTATCGGTGCGTTAATTCCTGACGGCGTAATTTCATAACAAACAAATTGGTTGCTATTGTACTTATGTGATATAACCCAAAAATTAATTCCATTAGCGTGCTGAACAACTGTAATTTTTTCCAACGTCGGAGTAATTAAAGCATTGTTTTTTGAAGTAACATCGCCTAATCCATTATCCAAAGTTAAATCAATAATACTATAATTTAATCCGTTTGATTTGCCAATTTCATCAACAGTAAAAACATAGAAAATATTTGTATTATTTGGTTTTGGAATGATAATGGCAGATTGGGTACTTGACGGATCGCCAAACAAACCATTACCATTTGGCATAACCAAATGATTTCTATTCCAAATTTTCACACCATTTGTATAAAAAAGTAAGTTGCCAGAATCATCACAAAGTGTTGCGCAACCTTCAAATGTATCCAATTGGCCATCATTGAGACTAACAGGATTTGAACCCGTATTAAAGCTAATTCCCGCTTTACTTCCAAAATACCAAATACCAGCCGGACTCTGACTATAAGCAAAGTTTATGAAAAATATTATTATAAAAAATGGTAATCTCATATTACTTATATAAGTTTCAAATATAAATGATTTTGTGAATAAATAATGCCTTATTCTACTATATAATTTCTTGAATCACCTTCAGATAAACTGAAATATCCCAAAGCAAAATTGGCTTCGTCTGTAGTATTCACGATATTACCGCGAACGGTTGCAGGAGGTGATTGAAAAGGGCTGCCGCCATTGGTTCCGGCAATACTAATCAGGATATTCATGTAATTGTAATAGCGTTGCGAAATGCCATAAATGCCAATTTCAAGCTGGTCTCCGGGATTTAAGTCTTCGTTGGAATACAAACTAAAAATAGCGTTGCCCTGGAAGAATTTATCTTCGGCGACATCATAGTTGGGAATGACGGCAAAACTCGGATTGAATTTAAACAAATAGAAGTCGTTTGTGTTTCCATTATCAGTAAAAAAAGCTTTGATTTCGATGTCTTCACCTGTAAAACCACCTTCATTATTTTGCTCGATATATTCAATCACCGGTACGGGTTTTAAGGTTTCGGAAGCCGTATAAGTTTGTCCATTATAAACGACAGTTAAAACATAATTCCCGTTTAAAACAGGAGCGAAATCAGCACATAAATATTCGCCAGTACCAACAGTTTCCGTGAAATTGAAAACGGTGTTATTGGCATCCGTAACAAAAACGGTAGCTCCGGAAACGGGAGGAATAATATTGCTGAAATAAGGAGCCGTTGTCGATAATTTTATTTTTTGTTCGTTTCCGGGCGTTCCTTTGGTCCATTTGATGGCAGCATCAATAACCAATCTTGGCGGTGCCGAATCTAAATCGACATCGATTACTTTTTCGCAACTCGTGAAAAGAATGGCCATTAATATTAAAGTAATGTATTTTATATTTTTCATAGCTAACTATTTTTTAAAACTTAAAATTATAACTTACTGCGGGAACCACTCCAAATATAGAGAATCGAACAGCTTCATTGTTTCCGGAGGTTTCATTTTGCCTGAAATTGATTGAAGCGGCATTTTGCCTGTCGTATACATTATAAATGCTAAAAACCCATTCGGCCTGCCAGCCTTTTTTCTTCTCTGGTTTTGGGGTGTACGTTGCAGAAATATCCAGGTGATGGTATGTCGGTAATTTGCTGTCGTTTCTCAGTCCGTAACTCGGAACGATGATATCCTGATATTGATATTGTCCGTTTGGAAAGGTTACCGGTTGTCCGGTTTGCAGCGTAAAATTAGCGCCGAAAGCCCATTTTTTATTCAGATTATAAGCGCTGGTAACAGCAATATTGTGTAATTTATCATAAGCGGATCTATACCAATTTCCGTTATTGATTCCTGTTTCAATTGGCGTTCTTCCTGGTGTTTGTTGTTCGGAACGGGATAAAGTATAAGAGATCCAGCCATTGAGTTTTCCGGTGTTTTTTCGAAGTAAAACTTCTAAACCATAGGCTCTTAATTGGCCGTTTAGGATGACTTGTTCTAATGCTTCGTTGGCAATCAAATCAGCGCCATCGATGTAATCGATTCGGTTTTTTACTTCTTTATAGAACGATTCCACTTCTAATGAATAATCATCGTTGTGGAAATTTCTAAAATAACCCACTGCCACCTGATCCGCAATTTGTGGTTTGATAAATTTGTCACTTGGCGTCCAGACATCCAACGGAGTAGGAGAGGAAGTGTTGGAGACCAACTGTAAATACTGGGTCATGCGGTTGAAACTCGCTTTGATGGATTGATTTTCATCTAAAGAATAGGAAGCGGCAAATCGAGGTTCAAAATTACCGAAAGAGGCAATCATTTTGTTGCTTCCGAAATATTCTGTCCCGATTGGAATTCCTTTTTCGTAAATTTTCAATTCCTCATTAAAAGTCACTGCCTGATTGTTTTCGTATAAATTTACGGTGGAAGCTCCCAATCGGTAAAACATGCTGTAACGCAAGCCATACATTAAAGATAACTTATCGGAAATTTTATGTTCGGCTTCCAGATAAACGGAGGGCTCAAAAGCATATTTTTGGTCCAGCTGTCTGAAATTGATTCCCGAATCGCTGTTTGTTGGATTAATCGTTCCCGGATTAAAATCATAGTAAATTGAATTGACGCCATAATTCAGTTTGATTTTATCGGAAATATAATTTTTGAAATCGTATTTGATATTATAATTTTTAATGCCGGAATCATATTTGAATCCTACAAAATCCAAGACTAAACCGTAATAATAATCACTGTAAATCAGGGATAAATTCGAGAATAATTTTTCCGAAAATAAATGATTCCAACGCACATTTAATGTAGAATTTCCGTAAATATTGGTAAAACTGCCGTCTAAATTAAAAACATCCCTACCGAAATAACCGGAAAGAAACAGGCTGTTGTTGTTATCTACTTTATAATTTAACTTTGTATTCAAATCATAAAAATAGGCTGAATTTTTATTGTCGGTTAGTTTCAGAAACAAATGCGCATAAGAAGCGCGACCGCCAATAAGGAACGAGCCTTTGTCTTTTACGATTGGTCCTTCGGCGAGAATTCGGCTCGAAATTAAACCGATTCCACCATTCATGTGGAAATCTTTTGAGTTTCCGTCTTTTTGATAAATATCCAAAACCGATGAGGCTCTTCCGCCAAAACGCGATGGAATTCCGCCTTTGTACAATTTTAAATCCTTGATGGCATCGGGATTAAAAACCGAGAAGAATCCGAAAACATGGGAAGAATTGAAAATAGTCGCCTCGTCCAATAAGATTAAATTCTGATCCGCACCGCCACCGCGAACATTGAAACCGGACGCGCCTTCTCCGGCATTGGTAACTCCCGGAAGCAATAAAATGGATTTTAAAACATCAACTTCACCCAGAACAACGGGCATTTTTTTGATGGTAGCAATCGAGAGTTTATTAACGCTCATTTCTGCTTTTCGGGTATTGGTAGTGGTTTTTTCGGTGATGATGACTTCCTGAAGTTCTTCGCCGCTTTCATTCAAAGAGAAATTTAGTTTTGTGTTTTTCGAAAGGGAAATCGTAGTTTCTACTGATTGAAAACCGATATAACTTACGGCTACTTTGTAATCACCATTTGGAAGTGTAATGGAATAAAAACCATATTCATTTGTGGTGGCATTCGCATTTAGTGAAGCAACGGTGACATTGACACCAATCAAAGTTTCATTACTGGCTGCATCGGTAATGATTCCGCTGAGTGTAAATTTTTCCTGCGAAAAAGAAGAGATGGCGGATAATAAAACAGTAAGCAGAATAATGGTTTTCTTTGAAATCATAGCTTTTATTTAGAACTACAAATTTGACCAAATTAAAAACCAATTGGCCTTCATCAAATGTTAATGTATCGTTAAGAAAACAAAAAAGACGACCATTACCGGTCGTCTTTTTTAATATATTCTAAAAAAAAAATTAGGCTAATTTAGTTTCTAAGTTTTCTTTAATTTCCTCCAAGAAATTTTCTGTAGTTAAGTAATCAGCTTCAGTTAAACCAACTGGTTTTACTAACATCGCTAAATCTTTGGTCATTTTTCCGCTTTCCACAGTATCAATACATACCTGTTCTAGCGTATGACAGAAATCAATCAGTTCTTTATTTCCGTCTAGTTTCCCTCTGTGTTCCAATCCTCTTGTCCATGCAAAAATGGATGCAATTGGGTTAGTAGAAGTTGCTTTTCCTTGTTGGTGTTGTCTAAAGTGTCTTGTTACAGTTCCGTGAGCGGCTTCTGCTTCAACCGTTTTTCCGTCAGGGGTTACCAAAACTGAAGTCATTAGCCCTAATGAACCAAATCCTTGTGCTACAGTATCGGATTGAACATCACCATCGTAATTTTTACAAGCCCAAACAAATCCACCGCTCCATTTCATTGCTGAAGCAACCATGTCATCGATTAGTCTGTGTTCGTAAGTAATTTTTAGTGCTTCAAATTTTGATTTGTAATCTTTTTGGAATACTTCTTCAAAAATATCTTTGAAACGTCCATCATACGCTTTCAAAATGGTGTTTTTTGTAGAAAGATATAAAGGCCATTTTTTGGTTAATGCCATTTGGAACGAAGAATGAGCAAATCCGTAGATGCTTTCATCGGTGTTGTACATTGCCATAGCAACGCCGTCACCTTCGTAATCATACACTTCCCAAGTTTTTGTTTCGCCTACTTCAGGAACAAAAGTCATCGTTAGTTTTCCTTTTCCTTTGATAACGGTATCAGTAGCTTTGTATTGATCTCCAAAAGCGTGACGACCAATAACGATTGGTTTAGTCCAACCCTGAACATAACGCGGTACGTTGCTCATGATAATTGGTTCTCTAAATACGGTTCCGCCTACGATGTTACGAATGGTTCCGTTTGGAGATTTCCACATTTTAGAAAGGTTGAATTCTTTTACGCGGTCTTCATCTGGAGTGATGGTAGCGCATTTGATCCCTACATTGTATTTTTTAATGGCTTCAGCCGAATCTATCGTGATTTGATCTTTAGTCGCTTCTCTGCTTTCAATCCCTAAATCGTAATATTTAATATCCAATTCAAGATAAGGAAGAATTAATTTGTCTTTTATAAATGCCCAAATAATTCGTGTCATTTCATCTCCATCCAATTCTACAATTGGGTTGGCTACTTTAATTTTTGTCATACTATTGG
This sequence comes from Flavobacterium sp., assembly GCF_035292545.1. GTDB lineage: Bacteria > Bacteroidota > Bacteroidia > Flavobacteriales > Flavobacteriaceae > Flavobacterium. The sequence goes on from NZ_DATDPV010000073.1 coordinate 47,820, forward strand.
TGTGTTATTTTTTTGGAATTTAAAATCTTGTCCGCAAATATAAAAAAATCAAAGTTCATTAGTAAATGTTATCTAATTTACTTTTGATATCGAACAATATTTTAATGATTTGATAATTTCTGGTCTTTTAATTCCGAATGTGATAATTTTCGGCTTTAAATTATCCAAAAAAAAAGTCCCGACAATGTCAGGACTTTTATCATAAAGAGATAGTTGACTATCTTCTTTTATCTTTAATTTTTGCTTTTTTACCAGTAAGTTCTCTGAAGTAGAAAATTCTAGCTCTACGAACTGCACCTTTTTTGTTGATTTCAACTTTTTGTAAAGCAGGCAAGTTTACCGGGAAGATACGTTCAACTCCTACAGCACCTGACATTTTACGAATAGTAAAAGTTTCAGTGTTTGCAGAACCTCTTCTTTGGATTACTACACCTTTGAAAAACTGTGTTCTAGTTTTTTCACCCTCTTTAATTTCGTAGTAAACAGTGATGGTATCACCAGCTCCGAAAGCAGGGAATTCTTTTCTTGTTACGAATTCGTCTTGAACGAATTTCATTAAATCTGCCATGATATTTTTTTAATTATGGTTTTGAATTAGAGCAACATACACGGATTTCGCCAGAGGTTGGTCCAAATTAGGGTGCAAAGGTAAAAAAAAGTTATGAGTTATGAGTTATGAGTTGTAAATTATTTCAATATCAAATCTAAAACGGCAATCATCATTATTCTTCTAATAAATCAGGTCTTCTGTTTTTAGTATGTTCATAGGCCATATCTTCCCGCCATTTATCAATTTTGGCAAAATGACCGCTGGTTAAAACCTCAGGAACTTTCCAACCTTTGTAGTCGGCAGGTCTTGTATAGATAGGTGGTGATAACAAATTATCCTGAAAACTATCGGTCAATGCCGAAGTTTCATCACTCAGAACGCCTGGAATCAATCGGATTAAAGCATCTGATAAAACCAAAGCGCCCAATTCTCCGCCAGACAAAACATAATCACCAATCGAAATTTCTTTCGTAATAAAATGATCCCGCACGCGTTGATCCACCCCTTTATAATGTCCGCAAAGAATGATAATGTTTTTATACATCGACATAGTGTTGCACATTTTTTGGTTCAATGTTTCCCCATCTGGTGTCATATAAATGATTTCATCGTATGCTCTTTCGCTTTTCAAATGCGTGATACAAGCATCAATCGGTTGAACCGTCATTACCATTCCGGCACCTCCGCCAAAAGGATAATCATCGACACTCTTTTGTTTGTTGGTCGTATAATCTCTCAAATTATGAAAATGTACCTCCACAATTCCCTTGTCGATAGCGCGTTTCATAATCGAAGCTTCAAACGGACTTCGCAGTAATTCAGGTAAAACGGTAACAATATCGATGCGCATAATTTTATTTTTCAGAGTGCAAAGTTAGTCAACTAAAATTAAATATTCAGAAGTTAGAAAACTACTTATAGATGCAGTTCCATTTGGATATCGGCTCGGTGATAATCCGTTTCATCCAATGGCGTTTCAATGAAATTATATTTTCGATACAAGTTTAAAGCAGTGTCTAATTTTGTGCTGGAAACCAACATAATTTTGGTCGCTTTTTTCTCTTTTGCAAAAGCGATACACGCATCCATTAATAGGGAGCTTAATTTTTTTCCTTGAAATTTTTTATCAACAGCCAATTTAGCCAACTCAAAAGTAGTGTCATTGACTTTTTGCATGGCAACGGTTCCCGCCACTTCATTATCAACCAAACAAAAGAAAATTTCTCCACCCGGTTTTAAAATAACGTCTTCAATGTTTTCAAACACTTCCATATCGTGTGGTTCAACAAAAAAATATTCTTCAAGCCACGCTTTGTTTAATGAAATGAATTGATTTTTATATTCGGATTTGTAAGGAATTATTTTGGTTGTCATTTTGATATAAATTTCAGCTGACAAATTTAAAGAGATTTCTCTTTAGCCATATTGGATTTCATTTTATTTATGAAACATTTATAGTTATAATTCGTAATTTTGCACTTCAATAAAAAAATAAAAACCATGGAAAACGGAATATATGCTAAATTCAACACTACAAAAGGTGCTATTTTAGTAAAACTAACACACGATTTAACTCCGGGAACAGTAGGGAACTTCGTAGGATTGGCAGAAGGAAATCTTGAAAATAAAGTAAAACCACAAGGCGTTAAATTTTACGACGGATTAAAATTTCACCGAGTAATTCCTAATTTCATGATCCAAGGTGGTTGTCCACTAGGAACAGGAACTGGAGATCCAGGTTATAAATTTGATGATGAATTTCACCCAAGTTTAAAACACAACCGTCCAGGTGTTTTGGCAATGGCCAATTCAGGACCTGGAACAAACGGTTCTCAATTTTATATCACTCACATTCCAACGGATTGGTTAGACAATAAACATACTGTTTTTGGACATGTAGTAGAAGGTCAGGATATTGTTGATGCTGTGGAACAAGGGGATACATTGGAAACTTTAGAAATCATCAGAGTAGGTGATGAAGCTAAAAATTGGAATGCCATCGAAGCTTTTATCAATTTTAAAGGAGCCCGTAACAAACGTGATGCGTCTTTAAAAGCTGATGCTGAAGCAGCAATGGAAAAATTAGCGGCTGGTTTCGAAAAAACAGAGAGCGGTTTGCGTTACCAATTTATCCAAAGAGGAACCGGTAAAAAAGCAGTAAATGGCAAAATCGTTTCGGTTCATTACACGGGACAATTAGAAGACGGAAAAGTTTTTGACAGTTCCTATCCAAGAAAAAAACCAATCGAATTTCCATTAGGACAAGGAAATGTAATCGAAGGTTGGGATGAAGGAATTGCCTTGTTGCAAGTAGGTGACAAAGCACGTTTCGTGATTCCGGCACATTTAGGTTACGGATCTCGTGGTGCTGGCGGAGCAATTCCACCAAATGCTACTTTGATTTTTGACGTAGAATTAATGGATGTGAAATAATATTTCGCAAAATATATTAAAAAAAGCACTCAGAAATGAGTGCTTTTTTTATAATTTTTATTTCCACTTAATATTACAGCCAATACTTGGTTTCTGATTCGGATTGATTACTCGGTTGTAAACCACGCCATCTATAGCGCCACGCAAATCATTTCCGCTTAATGGAATACCGTTTCCGGGTCTGCTGTCATCCAGTTGGCCACGATAAACCAATCTGTTTTGATTGTCGAACAAGAAAAAATCAGGTGTACATGCCGCATCATAGGCTTTAGCCACTTCCTGCGTTTCATCATAAAGATATGGGAACTCAAAATTATTCTGAAAAGCAAATTCAGTCATCAATTCGGGAGCATCCTGTGGATATTTTACGACATCATTACTCGAAATAGCAATGATTCCAACACCTTGGACACGATAATCATTGGCAATCATTAAAATTTCTTCAAGAACATGATGCACAAAGGGACAGTGATTGCAAATAAACATGACCAAAGTTCCTTTTTCACCTTTTAAATCCGCAAAAGAAAACCAATCGCCGGAATTCGTGTCTTTCAAATAAAACTCAGGAGCAATTGTGCCGAGGGGTAACATATTCGATGGAGTTTGTGCCATTTTGGTTGCTTTAGGTTTAAAGTTTAAAGTTATGAAAAAAGGATTGTTTTTTGGATTGGAAACTGTAAATTAGTCAGTAAAATAATATCAACTATCAATATCAAACAAAACTATGGAATTAACTTGGTCTGATTTCGAAAAGGTAGGAATGCGAGTAGGAACGATTATCGAAGTGAATGATTTTCCTGAAGCCAGAAAACCAGCCTATCAACTCACGATTGACTTTGGGAATACAATAGGAATCCTGAAATCTTCGGCACAAATCACCAAAAGATATCAAAAAGAAGATTTATTAAACCGACAAATTATTGCCGTAGTCAATTTTCCAAAAAAGCAAATTGGCAAATTCATGAGCGAATGTTTAGTATTAGGCGCAATGGGGGCGGAGAACGATATTGTTTTATTGCAACCTGATTTTAAGGTTGAGAATGGGTTGCGGATTGGATAATTTTAGATTTTCTCCGTGTGTTCCATTTCCAAATTTCAATCCAAAGAACAGAAACGGCACTAATCATCAAACAAATTCCTATTTCTTTTATTTGTAAAGGAAGCACTTTGAAAAAATTTGCTATTGGTGTAACATATAAAATCAACGCCAGTAACAGAAGAGTTAACGAATTGGCATACACCATCATATTATTTTTGTTTTGCAACGAAGCCAACACCGAGTAATAAAATGAGCGATTTACAAGCGATAAAATAATATTAGAAAAAACCAGCGTCGTAAAAACCATTGTTCTTGTCAAAGGCTCATTGCCACCATTTTGAACAGTAAATTGGTACACAAACAAAATTCCCATTGCAATCACAATCCCTTGAATAATGCTGATACCCATTTCTTTTAGTGATAAAAAAGTACTGCCCAACTGACGTGGCGGTTGTTTCATGCTATTTTTTTCGGCAGGTTCATTTTCATAAACAATAGAACACATCGGCCCCATTATTAATTCTAAGAAAATCACATGAACCGGAGTGAAAATATCAGGATAAATCCATCCAAAAAATAATGGTAAAGAAACCGTAAGAATGATAGGAATGTGAATAGAAACGATATACTGAATTGCTTTTTTTATGTTAGTATAAATACGTCTTCCAGCGGCAACAGCCTCCACCATTTTTGATAAATCGTCCTCTACTAAAATTAGGTCGGCAGCAGTTTTTGCGATTTCAGTTCCTTTTTTACCCATCGCGATACCAATATGAGAAGCCTTTAACGCCGGACCATCATTTACACCATCACCAACCATGGCTACGACTTGGTGGTCTTTTTTCAAGGCATTCATAACAGCCAATTTTGCTTCGGGAAACATGCGGGTGAGCAAGGTAGTATTTTGGATGGCTTTTAGCATTTCTGCCTCGTTCAATTGCATAATTTCCTTGCCGTCTATGGTACTCGAAGCGTTTTTAATTCCTGCTTTTTCAGCAATGGCTTTCGTGGTGAGGCTATTATCGCCAGTAATAACTTTTACCTCAATTCCCGCTTCATAAAACTGTTCAATAACATGTTGAATATTTGCTTTAGGCGGATCATAAAACACCACTAAACCAACAAAATGAAACGGAATTTCCTGTTGGGTTTTAGGGAAATCCGTCCCTTCAAAATCGGAATAGCCAACACCAAGGATGCGATACCCTTTGGCAGATAACGTTTCAATGGTTTTATTGATTTTGTTTTGTTCGGCTGTGTTGAGGTTAGAAACCTTAATAATGGCTTCGGGTCCACCTTTTGCAGCGATAATTCGTTTGCCTTCGTGATTTTGAAAAACATGTGTCATCATAGGTGGAATCCCGTCTAGCGGATATTCATGCATCATAGAAAATTGGTCTCTGATGTCTGATGAAGTGATTTTTTCGTATTCGTGATGAAGGGTTTTTTCCATCGGATCAAACGGGACCGGCTCACTCGCCCACATTGCAATTTCAATTACTCTTTTAGCTTCGTCTGTGTTCCAGTTTCCATCTTCGTATAATTGGTCGCTACTGAATGCAAAAACCGATTGCAGGCTCATTTTATTTTCTGTAATTGTTCCTGTTTTGTCCGTGCAAATCACCGTCGCACTTCCTAAGGTTTCCACGGTACGAATTTTTTTTACAATAATTCCTTCTTTCATTAATCGCCACGAACCTAATGCCATAAAAGTGGTAAACGCAACCGGAATTTCTTCAGGAAGAATAGACATGGCCAAGGTTAAACCTTTCAATAAACTATGCAGAAAATCTTGCGTTTTCCAGAAATACACTCCCCAAACCAACAGGAAAATTGAAATTCCAATAATAGCCATAACTTTTACAAACTTTTCAATTTGTACTTGCAGCGGTGTTGGCTCTTCTTTGATGTTGAGTATTGAGGAACCGAGTTTACCGATTTTAGAGTTTAATCCAATTTCAGTCACGCGATAAACTGCTAATCCGGAAGCGACTAAAGTGCCGCTAAAAACGCTTTTTTCTTCTGTTTTTTCCGATTTAAAAACAGAAAAGGCTTCACCGGTAAGCGACGATTCATTGACTGAAAAGTCGTTACTGTGAACAATCTGCCCATCGGCATTGATTGTGTTTCCTTCTTTAGCAATAACGAGGTCGTTTACGACGATGTCTTTAGTTGGAATGCTTTGTGCCTCGCCGTTTCGCAAGACGCTGCTCAAAGGTTCATTCAGCTTTTCCAAAGCTTCCAAAGCTTTTCGGCTGCGATTGTCCTGATAGAATGAAATTCCGGAAACCACTACCAAAGCGGCGAGCATAAAATAGGCTTCACCATATTGTCCTAAGGTAAAATAGATAATAGCTACGGCAATTAGCAGCAACAGCATAGGTTCTTTAAGGATATCTAAAAGTGCTAGCCACCATTTGTATTTTGGTTTGTGTATTTGCTCGTTGGTACCGAATTTTTCTCTTGAAGCCAATACTTCAGCATCAGTCAGGCCGATTATATTTTCAGGAAAATTTATTTTTTCAGACATTATAACACAGATAGAATGAGAATACTCAAATTTAAGGTTTTTAGTGTTATAAAATGATGATGAAGAGTAGGTTATTGAAAATATAATAGTACTGTTATAAAGTTTAAAATCGATGTTTTTAAAACATAAAAAAGTCCAAGAATCTTTCGACTTTCGGACTTTTAGAAATTTATAATTTAAACGAAATTAAATGTCGTCAAAACTGATATCAGTAAAACTTGATGTTTGAGGTATTTCGTCTTCAGTTTTCTCTGTAAAATATTCTTTTTTGAAATCTTTTTGGTGTCTTTCAGAAATTACTTCTTCGCCTTTGTGGTTCAAAACGTAAGAGGTCATTTCTTCTAAAATTTCTGCGAAAGCGGCAAAATCTTCTTTGTATAAATAAATTTTGTGTTTCTTGAAATGGAAAGAACCATCTTCTTCGGTAAATTTTTTGCTTTCGGTAATGGTAATGTAATAATCGTCTGCTTTTGTTGCTCTCACATCGAAGAAATATGTCCTTCTTCCTGCTCTTAAAACTTTAGAAAAGATTTCCTCTTTTTCTAACATATCATTTTCTCTCATAATCGTTCTATCAATTTTTGGTGTGTTAATTACAATTCAAAAATGATAAAAAATGTAGTACAAAACAACAATTAGCCTAATTCTTTTTCAGAAAGTTGTTTCAGATATAGTTCTTTATAGTAACCATCTTGGTTTACCAATTGATTATGAGAACCTTGTTGGATAATTTTTCCTTCTTCGAGAATGATGATTTTATCTGCATTTTTAGCTGAGGAAACCCTATGAGTGACAATAATGGTGGTTTTGTCTTTGCAAAATTCCAATAAATTATTCAAAATGGCCTCTTCAGTTTCTGTATCTACCGCTGACAGGCAATCGTCCAGCAGTAAAATTTCGGGATCTTTGATAATCGCTCTCGCAATGGAAACACGCTGCTTTTGCCCACCGGAAAGTGTGATGCCGCGTTCTCCCAAAATGGTTTCATATTGTTTGTTGAAATTGATGATATTGTCATGAACCACGGCTTTTTTAGCTGCTTCCATCACTTCCTCGTCGGTAGCATTTTCTTTACCGAATTTGATATTGTTTTTTATCGTGTCCGAAAATAAAAAGGCGTCTTGAGGAACGATTCCGATGCTGTTTCGCAAATCATATAAATTAACCTCGCGAATGTTTTTATCATCGATTAGAATTTCACCATTGCTAACATCATACAAACGGCTAATCAAAGAGACAATGCTTGATTTTCCGGATCCTGTTTTTCCTAGAATGGCCAATGTTTCGCCTTTATTTACCGTAAATGAAACATTTTGTAACGCTTTAATATTTGTGTCCTCATAAGTAAAATTCACATTATTAAAAGCAATCGAACCTTTTATAACAGAATGTTCTTTGGAGTTATTTTTGATTTCTGGTTCAATTTTCAGAAATTCATTAATACGTTTTTGCGAGGCTTCTGCTTCCTGAACCATTGAGGAAACCCAACCTAATGAAGCAACTGGCCAGGTTAACATATTGACGTACAGAATAAATTCGGCAATGGTCCCGATGCTTTTTATGCTGCCGTTGATATACATCATTCCTCCAAAATAAATAACGACTAAGTTACTTACGCCAATTAAAGCCAACATTAAAGGTCCAAATAAGGATTGTACTTTTGCCAGACTCATGCTTTTTGCTTTGCTTTCTAAAGACAAACTGACGAGGTTGTTTTGATGTTGATTTTCTAATGAATAGGCTTTTATCACTCGGATTCCAGAGAAAATTTCTTGTGTAAAACTTGAAACTTTAGATAAATATTGTTGAAAAACGGTACTTCTTTTATTGATTTCTGAACTCAATTTAAAAATAATGTAAGATAAAATCGGTAACGGAAGCAATGTGTATAAAGTCAATCGTGGCGATACATTATACATATAGACAATTACAATGGCAAAACGAATGAAGGTATTTATAGTGTACATCACGGCTGGCCCAACATACATACGCACTTTTCCCACATCTTCGCTAATGCGGTTCATCAAATCTCCAGTCCGGTTTTGCTTGTAAAAATTTTGCGATAAGTTTTCATATTGTCTAAAAACTTCATTTTTTAAATCGAATTCTACGTGACGGGACATTACAATTAAAGTTTGTCGCATTAAAAAAGTAAGAAATCCGGCGATAATAGTGGTAGCAATGATTAATAAAATGTTATGCAACAATTCATTACGAATAATAGAAGTGTCCACAACGCCATTTTTAGAAAACGATTCAATAGCTTTAAATGATTTACTGATTAACTTTGGAGTGAACAAAGAAAAGATCTGGGCTACTATTGTGATGAAAATACCTAACAGAAAACGGTATTTATATTTTACGAAATATTTATTTAAATATTGTAATTCTTTCATTTTATTGTGATAATTATTGCTTTAGTTGGGATTATTTAGCTAAAAACATTAATAATGTGTTTTTAATGAATTTTCAATTTAAAGCCATTCTATTAACAAATTACTAATTTTAAATAAAAATAGTGCGATATTTTGATTTTAGTCTTAAATTTGCGCTGTCTTTTTGATAAAGTCGCAACTAAATTAAATTTAAAAATTATGACTACAGAAACCATCAATGCAAAAGATCTTCATAAAATTGACCCTGTTTTTGGTCAATTGTCTTTTGATAATCACGAACAAATTGTTTTTTGCAACGACAAAGATACTGGTTTAAAAGCAATAATTGGAATTCATAACACAACTTTAGGCCCTGCTTTAGGAGGAACCAGAATGTGGAAATATGCTAACGAATGGGAAGCATTAAATGATGTTTTGAGACTTTCTCGCGGAATGACATACAAATCAGCCATCACAGGATTAGATCTTGGAGGCGGAAAAGCGGTCATCATAGGAGATTCTAAAATTGACAAAACTCCGGCTATGATTACCAAATTCGGTGAATATGTAAATTCTTTAAGCGGAAGATACATCACAGCCGAAGATGTAGGAACAACTACTGCTGACATGGATTTAATCAGAGAAGTTACACCTTACGTAACCGGAATTTCCGAAAGTAAAGGTGGTTCTGGAAATCCATCTCCTGTAACCGCTTATGGTGTTTACATGGGAATGAAAGCTGCTGCTAAATATAAATTCGGAACAGATAATCTAAGCGGTAAAAAAGTATTAGTTCAAGGTATTGGACATGTTGGTGAAACTCTTGTGGACTATTTGGTCAAAGAAGGAGCGATAGTTCAAATTGCAGATATTAATCAAGCAAGATTAGAAGAAGTTGGAAATAAATATGGCGCTACAATTTTCACTGGCGCAGATTTATACACTGCGGATGTTGATATTTATGCCCCATGTGCACTTGGAGCAACAATCAATGACGATACAGTAAATAAAATCAGAGCTAAAGTTATTGCAGGAGCTGCAAACAACCAATTGGCAAATGATATCATTCACGGTCAAATCCTTAGAGACAGAGGCATTGCATATGCTCCTGATTTCTTGATTAACGCAGGTGGAATCATCAATGTTTATGCTGAAATTGTTGGTTACGATAGTGCTGAAGCAATGAAAAGAACAGAAAATATCTACAACACTACGTTGGAGATTTTCAGTCATGCAGATGCTAATAAAATCACGACACAACAGGCTGCAATGTCAATTGCTCAAAATCGAATTGATCAAAGAAAAAAAGAAAACGCAGCTAAATAAGAGTCATTTTTTTTTGAAAAATTATTTAAATTTTGGTTGTCAAGAACCCACTTTTTAATTTCATCGGAAGAAAGACATTTTTTGATGTGGGTTTCAATATTATTACTATTTTTGCAGAGCGAAAGATTTTCTTTCGCTCTCTTAATTTTTAAAAGTTCTTACAAGGTGTTAAACAGAAGACATATCCGTGTTAAAGTGATGCAATCCATCTATGCGATGCATCAAAATGGTTCCGATAGTATTGAAAAGGAAGAAAAATTCTTGCTATATAGTATCGACAATATATTAGATTTATACCTTATTATGGTTTCTTCGCTGATTGAAATCAGTAAAAAAGAAGCAATTTTTATAGAAAAATCAAGTCAGAAGCATCTTGCAACTCCAGAAGAACGCAATCCGAACAAAAAGTTCATCAACAACAGTATTTTTCAAATCCTTTCCGAAAATAATTCATTAAGCATTGCTTTAGAAAACAGAAAAATTGATAATTGGTCATTGAATGATGATTATATTATTATTCTTTTGAATGAAATCAAACAAAGCGAATTGTATCAAAAATACATGAACAGCGGTATCAATACTTTTGAGGAAGACCGTGAATTTGTAGCTGACATGTTCATGGAGTTGATTGCGCCAAACGAAAAGTTATACGATTATTTGGAAGACAATAAATTGACTTGGGTTGATGATATTCCGGTTGTAAATACGCAAATCATTAAACAATTAAAGCAATTGAAGTCCATAAGTGATGAGTCTTTCAGAGTGCCAAAATTGTATAAAGATCAGGAAGACAAAGAATTTGTAACTAATTTGTTTAGAAAAACAGTTCTAAACGAAACCGAATTAGCAAAGGAATACATTGATAAAACTCCTAATTGGGACACAGAACGTATTGCCGAAATCGATACGATTGTATTAAAAATGGCTATTTGCGAGTTTTTAAAATTCCCGTCTATTCCGGTAAAAGTAACAATTAATGAATATTTAGAAATCGCGAAAGAATATTCTACCCCAAAAAGTAGTATTTTTATCAACGGAATTTTAGATAATCTGGTTAAAGAATTTGAAACCGATAAAAAATTAAATAAAACCGGAAGAGGTTTAATGTAGAACTATAATATTTAATATTATGATTAAAAAAACTGTTTATTTATTTGTCATCGCATCATTCGTATTGACAGCTTCTTGTGAAAAAAAGGTTGAAAAGGTTACGAAAACTCCAGAGATGGTACCTGTGGCCACCAATTTGGATCCAATGGAAAAACGTGATTCATCAAAAAAACAGGTTCCTGCTGATGGAAAATATCCAGAGATGACTTTTGATAAAACCGAGCACGATTTCGGGACTATTAATACCGGAGATAAAGTGGAATATTCATTTAATTTTAAAAATACTGGAGAAGCCGATTTGATAATTACAAGAGCGGTTGGTTCTTGCGGCTGTACCGTTCCGGAATATCCAAAAGAGGCTATTAAACCTGGTGAATCTGCAAAAATGAAAGTTTCTTTCGATTCTAAAGGTAAGCATGGTCAGCAACAAAAATCAGTTACCATTACAACCAATACTGAAAAAGGAATTGAATCCTTACTGATTAAAGCATCAATCAAAGCATAAACGCAATTGAATTTCTAATAAAATAAAAACAAAAATTAATTATGGAACAAATACAACAATTCGCCCCTTTTATTTTAATGTTCGTGGTAATCTATTTCTTTATGATTAGACCGCAACAAAAAAGAGCCAAAAACGAAAAACAATTCGAAAGTGCCCTTAAAGTAGGCGATAAAATAGTTACGAAAAGCGGTATTCACGGGAAAATTGCCGAATTGGGAGAAACTACTATTGTAATTGAGACCATGTCTGGAAAATTAAAAATGGAACGTTCTGCTATTTCAATGGAAATGAGCGCAACGATGAACAAATAATTTTTTTATAACCAATTAAAAAAGTCCCAACCGATATTTCGAGTTGGGACTTTTTAATAAAAAATAAACCGATTATTTTTTATTTTTTTTATTTTTCTTGGCTTTTTTAGCTTTTACTTTAGCTTTCTTAGCCTTAATTTTCGCTTTCACTTTAGCCTTTTTCGCCTTATCTTTTTTGGCTTTTTTCGCCTTTGCCTTTTTAAATTTAGCTTTTAGTTTAGCTATTTCTTTTGCAATGGCCTTTTTAACCCTATTTTTCTCTTTTCCGCTCAGTTTTACTTTATTTTTCTTCTTTTTTGTATTTTTTTCTTCGCTTAGGACAAGATTTTCTGCTACAATTTCCTCATGAATTACTTCTTTCGGATGTTCAATAATTTCAACTACTGCCTCAGTTGGTTTAACCCTAGCAGTTCTTTTTTTAATAGGGACAACTAGTTTATTCACTTCGGAGGTGGTATCTTTGCTTACAATTTTTTCCTGTTTTTTTATCATGACATCATTTTGTATTGTTAATTAATTATTACAACGATATTATCAAATATAAGTATTAAAAGGATGCACCAATGTTAAGCTTTTATTTTTAGGTTTTTATTAAAACTTTTTTCGTGAATTTTTTATGCTGTTTTACCTGTATTTGTCATTCAAACCAATATTTTCCAGAATCATTGGTATGATTTTTTCAATTCTGGAAATTTTTGTTTCATCTCGTTTGGCACTTTCGACATATTCTAAAAATTCTCTTTGTTTATAAGGAGAGAACAGTAGAAATGCTTCCGCTAAAGTTGGATTGTTGTCCAATTCTTTTTGTAAAAATTCCGAAACCAAGGCTTCTTTTTTTATAGGCTGACTTACTTTTCCTGCGTTTTCATTTTCAATTGCTTCTTTAATGTAGGATAAGATTAATGTTTCGTTCACTTCATCTTTAGAAGTAAAACGCCATTGTCTCAAAGATTTAGTAACACCTTCTTGCGCATTGACCAAAACCTGTTTTTCGTCTTTTAGGAAAACACCGTTAAAGAACCAAATTGTAAAATAATTTTTAAAACCACCAATTCCCAAAACATTTTTTCCATTAACGGTAAAAACAGTTCCGCCCCATTTTGTAGTTTCAATGAGTTCGGTTTTTGCGACAATTGAATTCAGTAATTCGATTTCTTCTGCCCAACTATTTTCTTTATTCCAAGAATTTGTTTTGGTTTGCTCTGGTTTCAATTATTTTTTCTTTTTTGATTTTTCTTTAGCAAAATCAGTGGTGGCAGTCAATTCGGCAATTTTCACGATAACTTCTACTGCCTTTTGCATACTTTCTACAGGAACATATTCGTATTTTCCGTGGAAATTATGCCCACCTGCAAAAATATTAGGACAAGGTAATCCCATGTAGGATAATTGACAACCATCGGTTCCGCCACGAATCGGTTTTATCAATGGTTTGATACCTAAATCTTTCATTGCTTTTTCGGCAATCTCTATAATATGAAAAACAGGCTCAACCTTTTCTTTCATGTTATAGTATTGGTCTTTTATTTCGGCAATACAGATGTCTTCTCCAAATTGCTTTTTGAATTTCTTATTTATTTTTTTGACGATTCCCTGAATGACCTCTTTACGTTTCTTGAATTTTTTGGCATTATGATCACGAATAATCAATTCTAAATCGGTTTTTTCAATACTTCCGGTTAAGTGAGTTACATGAAAAAATCCTTCGTAACCTTTTGTTTCTTGTGGAATTTCGCCTTTTGGCAATTCGTTGATAAATTCATTGGCAATTAACATCGAGTTAATCATTTTTCCTTTGGCATAACCCGGGTGAACGCTTTTTCCTTTGAAAGTAATTTTGACACCAGCCGCATTAAAATTTTCATATTCTAATTCGCCAATTTGGCTTCCGTCCATGGTATAAGCCCAGTCAGCAGCGAATTTCTTTACATCGAATTTATGTGCACCACGACCAATTTCTTCATCAGGCGTAAAACCTACTCTGATTTTTCCATGTTTGATTTCAGGATTTTTTATAAGGAATTCCATTGCCGTAACAATTTCGGTAATTCCGGCTTTATCATCAGCACCAAGTAAAGTTAATCCATTGGTGGTAATCAAAGTCTGGCCTTTGTATTGTAATAAATCTTTGAAATATTTTGGAGATAAAATAATATTATGTTCTGCATTCAGCACAATATCTTCACCATTATAATTCGGGATAATTTGCGGTTTCACATTGGCACCGGTAAAATCCGGAGTAGTGTCAAAATGCGATACAAAACCGATAGTAGGAACTTCATGTTTCACATTACTTGGCAAAGTCGCCATGATATAGGCATTTTCGTCAATAGTAACATCTTCCATTCCGATGGCTTTCAGTTCATCAACCAATTTATTGGCTAAATCCCATTGTTTTGCAGTACTTGGCGTAGTTGTAGAGTTTGGGTCTGATTCCGTGTCAATAGTTACGTAGCTGATGAAACGGTCAATAATATGTTGCATAAATGTGTATTTTTTAATGAAACACAAATATACAGTTTATTTAGGAATACATAAAAAACCAAAACCAAAACTGAAGGCTTTGGTTTTGGGAAAATATACTATTTTAGTTAGCACGAAAAGAATATGATATTACTGTTTATAAAATTCCTTCACCTTAGCCACTATTTGATTTACGGTCATCTTGTCCGATGTTTCAACCGCCTTTAGTTTGCCGGCATCAATCAATTTTCCATCGAGTATTTTTTGTTCCAGTTTTGTTTTTGTTCCGGCTGGACCAAAGACATAGAGTTCATCAGATCCATGAACATAAGACAGGACTGATTTTAGAAAATAATCAAGCTGTTGCTTTTTTCGTTCGTCAAATTTAGTTTCGCTGCTTCCATGATTATTACCATTAAAGACTCCTTTATTGCCTTCCTTGTTATGATAAACGCTATTTTCAACATCAGAATCTATTTCGGTAATTTTTTCTTCTTTTTTGCCATCGAGAGAAATGATTATTGCCTTTGAGGTGTCTATCCAAATACCAGTTTGTCTTTTCGTTTCCATGTTTTTTGTGTTAAGATGAATTATTTTGAAAAAGTTTAGTTTGAGATTTAATAGTATTGATTTAAATTATAATTACGACAAAATGCTATCCAATTGATTAATTAAAATTTGTTCTGATTTATTTTTCCCAAAAACAGAGTCTGCAATAGCTCTTGCTGTTTTCAGAATTAATTTATTGATTTTTTTTGTAAACAGGCTTTCATGTTCTTTTCGGAAATTTTTAAAATCTGGAAGAACCTGTTCTATATCCCAATCATTTTCTACAAGCCAATCAAAAACAATTTCGATTTGGTAGGCGGAATCGGTTCCAAATTCATCAATACTATTTTCAAAAGGAAGCCATTCTTTTTTTAGTATTTGTTTTAATTGAGAAATTTCTTCATCCCGAACCCTTTTATCAATTGCAGCAATGCTATAAAATAGTTTACCTAATTGTTGGTAGAAATGTGTCATTGTTTTATCAGATGCCTTCATTTTTAAATTCTTTTGACGAAGAAAATTTACAATACATAAATTTACAAAAAAAGAATGAAAGCCATAGGATAATCTTCTGTTTTTTGTTAAAGAAGTTAAGATTTTTATGATTATAAAATACTGGTTATCAGATTTAAATAAATGTAATAGATGTCTAAATTTCTTTTTAAGGATATTGAAGTTCATCGAAATATCGAACTGTTTTTGGCTCTGCTACTGATTTAAAAAATTACATTTTTGACCCTAAAAACTCCATCTGCCTCTAATGTAAATCTCCGTTATTAAATTTTTATAGGAGTTGTTTTGATTCGCAAAAAATGACTGCGCTGTGAAATCCAAATCGAAATTGGTAGCTACATTCCATGCATAAACAGGAACTATAATCACCGTATTTTTTTCGGGGGAATAAATAAACGAAAAGTTGAAAGACGCAATAGGGGAAATCGTCTTCATAATTGAGGTATATAAATTATATCGAAACGGAAACAAAGATTTCGCTGATAAATTAGTATTATAAAAACTTCCGTTGGCGGCAAAAACATTTGTTGGATTGCTATTGTATAAACCGGCAAGCGAAATATACCAGTCATTTTTAAAAGTTTGATCCGCCATGATGGAGAAGCTGAAGGTTTCGGATGCATCCAAAGTATTTCTTTTTGGAATAAAATAACTCAATTCCCCTTTAAAACCGGCTTCTTTGATATTTCCAGCCCAACCGCCACCAACGACATAATCAGTTTGATATATCCCGCCTAAAAACTGAAAATCATATTTCCATTTGTTGAATTTATATAAAAAAGCAGTGGTGTGTTCGTCTTTATTTTTTCCGGGTCTATAAGCGAATTCTAAAACCGAATTGTTCTTCAAATTGCGCTGGATTCGTACCGCATCATTGCCAGGCCGTTCTTCATAGTCAAAATCCAGAAAGTTATACGCGTTGAAAATATCATTGGGATTCCAAATGTTATTTATTCCCCAATTGATGCGCTGTCTCCCTATTTTGATATCCCATTTTTCGTCCCCGTATTGAATCAGTATCCTATCGATTACGGAATGGGCGACGAATGATTTTTTATCTATCCATAAATGGGAAAGATTCAATAAACCATTGTATTGGTTAATGGTTTTACCAAAATCAGGAGTAAGTTTGATTTGTTCCCCATAAAAAATACGATTCCGAATTTCCAGTCTTCCGCTTATTTTTGAGGAAATATTAAATTTAAAATTTAACCGGTTATGAATCAGATTTACCGAAGCATTCGAATCAATTTTTTGGATAAAATAAGTGTTTTGTATGTCTTTGATATAGCCGTTCAGTTCTATCCAAGGTGTTTTTGTACTATCTGTTTGTGCAACAATTGAACTGCAAAATAAGTATAAGGTTATGGCAAATATGTAGTTGCAAAATTTCACAGCAGCTTATTTTATTTCTGTTTGTTCGTGAACAATGGTAGTTGGTGCCGTATCGGCAACAATTTTTCCGTCTTCCAGCGTGATGACTCTTTGGGCTCTGTTGATGACTCTTTGATCGTGGGTTGAAAAAACAAAAGTCATATTCTCTTCCTGATTGAGTTTTAGCATCATATCCAATAAATTTTCCGCTGAAACCGAATCGAGATTTGCTGTGGGTTCATCTGCCAAAATAAATTGCGGTTTTGGTGCCAATGCTCTCGCTACGGCCACGCGCTGTTGTTGTCCGCCGGATAATTCTCGAGGACGTTTGTTGATTTTGTCTTCTAATCCTATTTGTTTCAGTAATTCCAAAACGCGTTCCTCGGTTTCTTTTTTGGGACGCTTTTGCAAAAGCATAATAAATTCTATGTTTTCTTTGGCGGTAAGTACCGGAATCAAATTATAGGATTGGAATACAAACCCGATATTATTCAATCGAAAATCAATTAATTCATTGCCTTTCAATTCTGTAATATTGGTTCCGTTGATTTCAACAAAACCTTCAGAAGGAATATCCAAACCGCCAATCATGTTCAGCAAAGTAGTTTTTCCGGACCCTGAAGGTCCTTTAATAGCCGTAAATTCACCACGTGAAATATGAAGATGGACTTTGTTCAACGCATAAACCGGAATGGTTTTCTCATCGTATATTTTCGATAAATTGTGCGCATCTATTACTGTTTCTTTCATGGTGATTATTTTTTTAAGGATTCTGCAGGATTTAATCGTAACGCTCTTCTTGCTGGAAATAAAGCTGAAACAAAGGCCGTAATCAACACCAAAATAATCATAATGAAGAACTGCCTGGCTGATAAACTCGGATAAAATACCGAACTGTAGCCAAAACTGGAATACGCATCGGAGTATTGGCTAAAGTCTATTCCGGTTCGCTGGGTAATTCCGATAGTTATAAGTGCAAGCAATATCCCGAAAGGACAACCTGCTATTATCAGGAAAAAAGTTTCCAGTACAATCATCATAAATATTTTGAACTTGTTCATGCCCAAAGCCATTAGCATACCAAGTTCCCTTGTTCTTTCTAAGACAGCCATCATCATAGTATTGACAATCCCGAAGCCAAGCGCCAAAAGGATAATTCCCATGAAAATGAACATCATCTTATCGCCTACGGAAACAGTATAGCCCAGTTCGGGAGCAATTTCTTTCCAGTTTTGTATTTCTAATTTGGGGAATTCCAGCTTAAGACTGTTTTGGCTTTCTTCCAGCGTTTTGCTGGATTTTAGTAAAACTGCGATTTCGTTAATTTCTTTAGGAATACCACTCAATGAATCAATATCGTTGATTTTTACAAAAACATTGCTGTCGTCATAAGGTGAGTTTACTGTTTTATAAATGGCCGTAATCCGAAAAGCGCCAGATGCCAGATTGCCTTCCGAATCCTGAAATGTGAGTATGGCCTTTTTATTATGGTTTAGTTTCAGTTTTTTGCGAAGCCTTTCGCTTAGTATAATTTCGTTTGATTTATTGGGATTAAAATAATTTCCTTTTATTATTTTTTTAGAAAGATTGGTCAGATTTTGTTCCTCAACAGGCATTACGCCGTTTATAGTGATGCCACTGCTTCCGGACGCTGAAGCAATCATTCCTTTTATAATGACGCGACCTGCAATGGCCTTTGTTTTGCTGTCTTCACCAATTTTTTGAAGTATTTTTCTGCCTTGCGGCAAATAGTATTTTATTTCGTAATCCTTTCTGAATTCCGGATGATGTAACTGAAGATGTGACAATTCGCTTGAAATGGCGGTATTAATGCGTTGCTCGATTACACCATTATAAAATGCCGTCATAAAAATGCCGGCCCATAAACCAAAGCTTACAGCTGCAATGATGATGAGGCTTCTTTTTTTGCTCCTCCAAATGTTTCTGCTGGCGATTTTTGTCAACATGATGTTTTATTTTTTCATGGCTTTTACCGGATTCAAGACTTTCACATGCCAAAGCGGGTACAAGCCTATAATTAACGCCATTGCCAAGACAATCAGCGATTGGTTTATAAATATGTTTGGGTCGAAATTAGTAGGGAATAGCGGTTCAAAACCAAATTGCTCATAGGCTTTGGCTGTTTCGCCTCCAAATCGGATGGGCCTTTCCTTTAAGTAAATTACCAGAGGCATACTGAGAAAAATTCCCAAAAGCACACCGAAAAAGGTAATCAGTAAAATTTCTCCTATTAAAACCAGTTCCAGTTTTGATTTTTTCATTCCGATGGCGATAAGCATTCCGAATTCGTATTTGCGCTCGGCAGTCATCATCAAAACGGTTCCAAATAGTCCAAATCCTATTATGAGATAAAGTATTCCTGAAAATATGTAAAAACTGATGGCATCTGCTTTGATGTGATTGGAGATTTCCGGTATTAACTCCTCCCAAGACATGACTTCGTATTGTTGTCCAATACTTGCTTTTAGATTTTGCGTAATGGCATCAGTATTGTCAGGATTGTCAATTCCCAATGAGATCGATGTAAGTCTGTTCTCGGCACTCAAAAAATATTGGGTTACAGCCAATGGCAAATACACAAAAGCGTCGTTCATTGCTGGCGAAGCTAAATGTACGATTCCTTTTATTTTATATTTTCCGGCTGCCATAACGCCATGAAAGCCTTGTCCAAAAAGCACAATAGTATCATTGACGGTTACATCCAATCTTTTAGCCAAACCTTCGGCAAGGAGGACCGCTTCTTCGTTGTTTTCGAAATAGCTTCCGCTGATTATTTTATTTTTTAATTGGGTTAAATTATTTTCTTTCACCGCATCGGTACCTACAAGCATACATCCTTTAGTGGTATTTCCTTTGGAAGCCAAAACAAAAGTTTCCAATCGGGGAACGATTTCCTGTATTTGAGGATTTTGTTGCAATTGAGTTGTTAATGAATTTTTTAAAGCAAAACTGTTATCTAACACCTGTTCATCCCAATACCCGTTTTGGTGAATTTGGATGTAACCGGAATAATAACCTACCACATTTTTAATTAAATTATTGAAAACCCCATCTTGGAACGATTTCATCAAAACCGCAAATAAGACCGCAAAAGCTATCGAAGCCACCGTGATTAAAGTGCGTCGGCTGTTGCGCCAAAGATTTCTCCAAATTAATTTCAGAATCATTTTACTTTGGTTATGTTTTGGGTGGTAAAGAAAGAATCTTCCAAAGGCGTGTCAAAAACCAGGGAATTATAAAGCAACACGGTTTTGTTTCCTTTTTTGTTCGCCGGGACCATTTCCATTTTTGCGGGTAATAAGCGACCGCCTAACATTTTTATGTCGGTACAATGCATCGTGTTTATCAGCGCACCATCTTCATCATAATATTCGACATGTAGCATCATGAAATCTTTTTTATCAATGGCCATGACGACTTTTCCCCAAACTACTGCCGATTCGGGTTTGGGCAGCAATTGAATTTTATAGCAATCTCTTCCATCAATTACTACTTCTGTCAAACAGGAATGATTGTAATCTTCCAGAATGGAGGCTTCTTTTACCAAATCATCATTGGTGAAATCCGTTCCCATCCAACTTTGGTTCATCATTGAAGGAGGCATTTTGATGTTTCTTTCTATCGAGGGAATCCAGTTCCAGACTTCTTTTTTGCGTTTCAAAAATACCACGCCTTTTTCTTTGGCTGGAGCCAAAACTAAAATCAAAGTCAAATCATTGCCTTTCGTCCAACCTTTTACTTTCATCTCACGAGTCCAGCTGGGTCTTATGGTTTGAATGGTGATATTGGCAATTGAGGTTTTTCCTTTGGCTTTTTCATCTGCTTTTTTCACGATGTCTTTTGCCTCCTGAGCGAAAGCAGAAAAGGTAAATGCTAAATAATAAAATAATAGAAAGAAGATCTTTTTCATGCTATCGAATTTAGATTTAACATTTTACGGAAAATCAGTGTTGAATAGTTCTTTCTTCCGCATTCTATAATAACAAATAAGTTTCAGGTTTTATTCGTCATTTTGAGATTTTATTCGTTTAATTCTAAAAAGTGTTTCTTTTTGTTTGTATTTGCCCGAAGTGTTATTGGAATCTGAAATATTTTCTGCTCGCTTGGGAATGATTTTTCAATGGCCAATCTTGCCATGAGATAGCTGATAGTTGACTCGGCACCCTGATTAAGATTGACATAATTTTCTTCCAGTCCATCATAGCATCCGCCAGTACAGGGATTGTAAATAATTTGATTTAAATGATTGTTTCCTAAAAACCAATTAAATGACATTTCCATTTTGTACAGGTATCCCTCATCTTCAAAGACATCATGAAATTTGCTCAAAGCAATTATGGTATAGGCAACATCAATCGGCTGTTCACCCCCAATCGGATAGTTATTGGATGCTGCCTGGATTGAATTGGTTCCTTTGTGTAGCCAGGTTTTATTAGAAATTACTTTGATGCCATTTTCTCTAAAGGTCTGGGATAAAAGAAAATCAAAAGAGGATTTTGCAATTTCTTTATAAATTAATTCCCCGGTGGCTAACCAGGCGCACAACATGGCTTCGGATAAAATGCTGTTTGCGTAAGTGAGATAGCTTTCGAACCAATGCCATTCTTCGTCAGCCTCATGTCTGTACATTTGGACTAATCTGTTAGCTAGTTCTTTGATTAACAAAAGATCTTTGGATGATTTATTTTTTGTGTTGCGATAATACAGTCCTTTTATAACAAATGCCATGGCACGCGTTGAATGAATTTTATTTACATTTGATAAAACGCTTTGCAATGTTGACTCTGCAGCTTCTGTTAACTCTTCGGATAATAAATCACTCATTGAAATCAAATAACCTAATGCCCAAATGGCTCTTCCATTCGCATCAGCAAGGTTGGTTGAATTATTTTGTTTTGTAAATTTTCTGTCTTCATTTACATAATTTAAAAAATACCCTTCGGATTGCAGACAATGCTTAATGAAATTGAAGTAAATATGAATATACTTTAAATCGTCTTGGTCTTTTGTCAATTCAAAATGCTGGCACATCGCGATCATTGCCCGCGCATTATCATCTAATGTATAACCGGAATCAATATCAGGCTGATTTATTTTAGAAAATTGAATCATTCCGAAAGATGTTGTGAGTTTTTTTATATGATCAAGGTTAATGGGAGGGATGGTATAGAGCAATGAAATCTGATTGTTTCCTAATTTTTCAAATAACATGGCGTGAGCAATGGCGGCATTTTCCCAAGCAGTGGATGCCATTCGGTGCAATCCGTTTGAGCTGAAATTTTTTCTGAGCTGTTCATCATTTAATAAGTTGATTACTGCTTCCTCTAATTGTTGTGAATTTCCAAAACCAATGGTAATTCCAGCATCATTTCGTAATACTTCGCTTGCATGGGGAATAGGAGTACAGATAATAGGACAACCACAGCTGATAGCATAAGAAAATGTTCCGCTTACGGTTTGATTAGGGTCTTTTGAGGTGAATAAATAAATATCGGTAAGCTGTAAATATTCCAATAAGTCGGGTAGCGCTAAATAAATATTCATAAATCTCACGTATTGTTCCAGTTGTAATTCTGCAACTTTTGCTTTAAGCATTTCTCGGTAAATCTCCCCTTCCTGCCTTTTGACTGTCGGGTGTGTTTTGCCGATAATGAGAAAAAGTACATCAGGATTTTTTTTTATGATAGCTGGCATCGCTTCCAATGTGGTTTCTATACTTTTTCCCGAACTTAATAATCCAAATGTAGAGAGAATTTTTTTTCCGGATAATCCATGTTTGTTTTTTAAGATTTCCTTGTCAGAATGCGTTACCAGATGGGTTCCATGTGAAATAACCGTAATTTTTTCCGGTGTTACGCCATAGTCATTTATTAATAGCTGAGCAGAAGAATTGGTCATTACAATAATGGATTCAGAAGCCTCATTTATTTCTTGCACCTGTAATTTTAAAGATTCACTCGGGTTTGGTAATACCGTATGAAAAACTATAACAACGGGTTTAGTTAGCAGATTTAAAAACAGGTTGAAGTAATCTTCATTTTTTTTAAATAATCCAAATTCATGCTGAATCATTACTATCTCAATACTGGTATTGTCATTAATGGTTTTTGCCAATTTGCTAAATGCATTCGGAGAATCAGTATTAAGGATATATTTGATTTCATCCGAGTAATTATGCTTTTCGTTTTCCGTTTCCAAAGGGCAGATTTGAATTCTGAATGAGTGGTTGAATTTGTTATTCAAAGCCATTATCAAATCCTGCGAGTATGTTGCAATGCCACATTCACGGGGAGGGTAGGACGTAATGAATAGAATTTCAGGAAGCATATTGTCAGTTTCCGGAATTTGCATTTCATCCAACTCAAGCGGATAGCCTTTTCTTTGTTCGAATACTGACAAGTTATTAATATGGTTTACCTTAATTTTATTTCTCATCTTTTTTAGTATTTAGCATTAATTCTTTTAGCAATTCAGACAGGCTTACAGACGCACAGGCAATGTGTTTATCTGCGGCGCCATAATAAATATATAAGGTATCGTCAAACAGGGCTGTACCGGTTGGAAACACCACATTGTCTACCACACCATGTATTTCCCATTCATATTCCGGTTGAAATAAAGCATAAGGCAGCCGGGCAATTTCTTTCTGTGGATTATCCAGATCAAGTAACGCTGCACAAGCGGAATAGACATATCCATTTATTGTGTCATGAACGCCATGATAAATCAGTAACCAGCCATGTTCTGTCTCAATCGGCGGACAGCCACCTCCTATATAACTGGCTTCATGGCCATCATGTATGGGATCTAATACAATATATTCATGCAGATTCAGATAATATTCTACCCAGAATTCTTTTGTGAGTTCTTTTAAATCATTTATACTAACAATTTGAATTCCAGGGCGTATCCGATGCAAAAAAAATAATTTGTCATTGATTCTTCGTGGGAAGAAAATGACATTTTTATCCCATAAGAAAATTTTTTCCTCTGGTTTGAAATGTCGTGCATGACGGAAATATTTTGGATTTACCTCTCCGGAAAATTTCGCAAGGCGTTCGAATTCATCAGAAACGACCTTTGCCACAATTATTCCTTTTCTTTCAAAATTTTTTAAATCTGTAGATGTGGCTAAGGTTCCTAGCGCATTTACGCCATCATATGATGTGTAGGTCATATAATAAAGGTCATCAATCTTTACGATACGGGGATCCTCAACCCCTTGGGATTCATAGTCGAATTGTGGAACCAGAACAGGTGTTGTGTATCGCTCCCTGATAGTTAACGGACCATCTAATTGGCAATACCCGATGGTAGAGTAATTGCCTTTTCGTACTGCCCTGTAGAAAACATGAACACTATTGCCTTCCCTTATTACCGCAGGATTTAAGACACCTTCATTTTCAAAACTGTGCGATGTTTTATTTAGCAGGATACCTTCTTTTTTTACCGTTATCATAATTAATTGTTTAAAAGCTTCTTTTAAAAAAATCAATAAAATATCAAATACGTTGGGTAATTGAATTAATTTCAGGGAAGCAAAAGGTTAAATATTTACTACGGAGAAAGTGGAACTTCATCTATAGAAAGCATTTTTATCATTTGCAAATTATCATTAGTGTTACGTTTTTATATTTTTAATTTACTTGAAAAAGAAAAGGCAGAAGTTTGCCTCTCGCTTTTTTAGAAATTGAATAAATACATAACATTACTGTAATACAGTTTGTAGGTTTTTTTGGGAGGTAATTTTTATCGAAATATAACTATTCTTTTGGTGCCTAAACGTTATAGACGATATTGAAATCTTTAATGATAATGCCACTCACTTCCGAAAAAGTGTTAGCGAAGTAGGTGTTGTTAATAGAGCCTAATTTATAACTGATGTAATCAGAATAATTCATTTTAGGAATTCATTATTAATAATGAATAATTACGGTAATCACATTTTATTTTTTCAATTAGCATGGCCTTCAGTTGCCTTTGGATTCATGCCTGAATTTCAATAAAGTGATTTTCATTTGTTCGCGCCTTACTTGTGTTGTTTTTTAAGAATTCCAACTACACCAAGGTCAACAACTATATATTTAGTTCTTCTTTAGCATCATTTTATATCAAAACTGATAATGTCTGAGGAAGAATGGTAATATAATTTGATTATCATGTAAAGTCATTTTGGTTATTATGAAAATAAAAAAAAAACCAAGTTCTTTCCGTTAGTTATCGGAATAGAAAAAACACTCAACACAGATATTCAAATTTACGTAAATACTTTAAATTATCAAATTTTATTTGCATAACTTATTAAATGTGAATTCATTATACGTAGGTTGAAGCAAAGTGAATTCGAGACGATTTTCGAGCAGCGCTATTAAAGAACTATCAATTTTTTGTTTTTATTTTAAACTGAAAAAAGTTCTCCTGTTTTTTAAAAAAAAAAATCCCGACAGCTTAAAGCAATCGGGATAGTTATTAAAAGGTCCACTTATTTCTAAGATTTCAGAAAAGATTTGTTTTTACAATCTTCTTCCTTGGATAAGTCTTAAAATTATGGCAATTACTGCAATAACAAGCAGTATGTGAATAAGTCCGCCTGCGCTGTATGCAAAGAATCCGATTGCCCAAAAAATGACTAGAATTACTGCGATTGTGTAAAGAAGATTGCTCATGATAATTGTTTTTAAAGGGTTTAATTGTTTTTTAAGGGTTTAATTTTTGAATATAATTAAAGCTTTAATTGCAAATTTGTTGTTATTTACAAGCTATAAACTTCAATTTTATAATATT
This sequence comes from Flavobacterium sp., assembly GCF_035292545.1. Taxonomy (GTDB): domain Bacteria; phylum Bacteroidota; class Bacteroidia; order Flavobacteriales; family Flavobacteriaceae; genus Flavobacterium. The sequence continues at coordinate 73,703 of NZ_DATDPV010000073.1, forward strand.
TCATTTTGTTTGAACATTCTTCATAAACGAAATAATATACTACAAATATCAAAATAATTGCAATTAGAAATGTTACAAAACTTTAATAAAAGGTTACATTATTCACACATTTTTAAAGAACAATATCAAATTTATTGAAATAAGGAATCATTAAAAAAGTGACTAACTTATCTGCACAAAAAATACTTCATCATCATTCAGCTATTGTAAAAATATGAAAATATTTTGTAATTTTTTGAAATTAATATTAAATATTTTGTTTTTTTGAATATTATTAATCATATTTTATGAAATTAGACGTAAAAAAAAAGGGACTGTCTTTGCAAACAGTCCCTTTTACTTTTTAAATTATTTACTATTTTGAAATCAGTTTACCAGATTGAATAGTTTTGTTTTCACTGGTCACTTTGTATAAATAAATACCTGAAGAAAGAGTACTTGTCTCAAGTGTAGTTATTTCTTTTGTGATTGTTGTTTTCATTATTTCTCTACCAAAGACATCATAGATACTCAATTCAGCATTATTTATCTGTGAAGCATCATTTATCATAATGTTTATAGAAGTAGTGAATGGATTTGGATAAATTGAAATTTTATTTTCATTATATGAAGCTGTACCCAAAGCGGCGCATCCTGCAGTAGGCATGATGGCTGTAGCTGTCATTGCAAAAGTATTTAAAGCTCCTGCAGTTGATAAGGCTCTTCCGGCAAGTGTAACTCCAGTTTTTAAGTCGATTGCACCATTATTGGCAACAATCGTTCCTTTGAATTCTGAATAGTCATTGATGTTTACTGCACCTTCTACTTTCCAAAATACATTTTTTGCCTGAGTTCCGTTAATCAACAGGACTTTTGCATACGTACTTGTTGTTAAAGCGCCATTGATCTTGATAATAAAAACGGCATTCGCATTATTTCTTCCGTCAAGATAAAGTGAATCGGTAAATACTGTAGCAGCATTCAATAAATAAGTATGTGGTGTAAGAACCAAATTTCTTCCGAACTGTGCAGGATAAAGCAATTCAATATCATGAGGCACCGTATTCAGATAAGAATAAACATTAAGCAAAGAAGCTGCAGCTTGTCCAGTAGAAACATCAGGAATCGGATGAATATTACCATTTACTAGTAATGGATCGTATCCGGTAGTTAAACCTACATTCGTTCCAATATCGCCAGTAGCATAAGTTATTCCAGCGTTTGTAACCGGTCCGTTTGCAGAAAATAAAGCATAGCACTCAGTAGCAGCAAGTACGGGAGCTGCTGGTCCTGTAAGCATTGGACTGCCTAAAACAACAGGTATATAGCCAAGCACTCCGTCAACGGTGATAGCACCAGCTGTAGAAAGCGCTCTTCCTTCTAACGAATCTCCATTATTCATATTAATTGCAGCGTTGTTTGCAATAATAGTTCCTTTCATGGTACATCCTGAAGCCATGCTTACCAAGCCCTCCACTTTCCAAAACACATTAGATGCTCTGGCTCCGTTTATTAATTTAACTTCTGAATTGGCTCCTGCAGAAAATGCTCCTTGTATCTGTATAATAAATACAGCATTGGAGTTCCCTCCTGCATTTAGAGTAAGGTCTAAATTTAGTGTCGTAGGAGCTGATATTGCGTGAACTCCTGGTGTAAGAATTTGTCCGTTTCCAAGCAAAGGAGCTGGAAAGAACGTAGGAATGGCACTGTTCAGTTGATTGTAAGCAATCAGCAAATCTGCGGCACATTGTGCGGTTGCGCCATTACTGTTTTGCATTATACCATTTACATTTCCGAAACCTGTGATTGAGCCGCTATTCGTACCCACATCACCCGTAAGGTGTGTAATTCCTGTGTTGCTTACCGCACCACTAGTTGTAAAAAGTACAAAATTGGCGGCAGTACCGAGGGTAGGAGCCTGTCCGAAATTTACATTTGGCACTAAAAGTAGAATAACAGCTGTTATTGTTTTAAGTAGATTTGTTTTCATTAATTTTTTTATTTGTATTCGTTACGGAAATATACTACAAAGGTGAGGCGCTATACCTAATAAAGAGTTACACAACTTTAGCTAAAAGTTGCATTATTCACACATTTCCGAGTAATTTTTTATTTTTTAAAATGGAATAATTGTGTTTTGTAGGATTCCAATATATTATTCCGATTATATGGCAGGTTTGGGTATGAACTATTTTGATTTTAATTTTCAGAAATTAATCTAAAAAAGAAATGCCGTTTAACGAATAAATCGTTAAACGGCATTTCTTTTTAAAAGCAACTGGTTAAAGTTCTGTAATAATTTTAAGTAATTCTTCTCTTGTTTTACCAAGTTTAATTTGAAGCTTTCCTAACATTTCTTCTCTTTTACCTTCTATAAGCATCAAATCATTGTCAGTTAATGCCGCAAATTTTTGTTTTAGTTTGCCTTTCTGTTCATTCCAGTTTCCTTTTAGTTCAGTTGAGTTCATTTTTGGAATTTTAAATTGTAAAAGTGTATTCATACCACAAAGGTGCGTCCATTTATCAGGAAATGTTTTACACAATTACATAAGAGAGTTACATTATTCACAGATTATTAGAATTCAGGCTGTTAAAACTGGTTTTAAGAGCGGCCTTTTTTATCAAAGGCAACTAGCAAAATTCCTCCAACGATTAGGATTCCTCCAACGATGGGCGACCATTGCACCGGGTGACTTTTTTGTTGGTTAATTTCAATAGGTCCAATGTCAACCACTTTTTCAGTAGTTACGTAATTGAAACCTGTATATATCATCATAATTACCCCAACTACAATGACTATGATTCCTAAAGTTTTTGTTTGCATATTTTTAATTTTTAGAAGTAATTTTCTATGAGAAGTGCTTACTTAGTTTGAAATTAATTTTTAGAAAAATGGTCTCTTACAAAGGCGTGTTGTTGATTTTCTGACATTTTATCACCTTGTTCCACTTCAATTTTTATTTTTTCGAAATTATTATCTGCTTTCAAAACATTAAAAAGTTCTGCTTTTGCATCAGTAGGACCAAAAAGAATTACCTCTTCATAATTTTTAATCACTTCACCTAATTTTTTGTAATATTCTGATTGATGTTGTTGTACTTTATTGTTCATCTGGTTTTCATTTTTACCTGAACCATGCTCTTTTGTGTCATTCGAAAATTTACCCGCGACTGATTTTGTTTCATTAGAATCGGCTGCAAATTCAATTAAATGTGCATTTGAATGATCCATCCAAATCCCTAATTTTTTTCCTGTTGTCATAATAATTTTATTTATTCCTGTTTAGTATTCTTTAAATGGTTAAATCATTAGTTTTTGTTATTGTAAACGTAATGGTTTAAATGTGTTTTTTGTAATTGAGATTTTTTATTTCTTTAAAAGACAAAATAATAGTTGCTTCTTTATTGAAATAAAAGTAATAATTTTAAGATTCTGAGGCTTATATAATTACTAAAAAAACTTACATTATTCACTTGTTTATAGCATGGAGAGCATAACAGTATTATACGCTCCATTGAATTAATATTATGTAACTAATGTATAATTTTTCAAATAATTAACTCAAATACCTTCTTAAAACCCATGACATTGTTTCATGTTTTTCCATCAGACCAGTAAGGAAATCAGCTGTTCCGGCATCTTTATTTACATCAGCGGAAAGATCAACATCTTTACGCAATTCAACAATAACAGTTTCATGATCGCTTAATAATTCGCTCAGCATTTCTTTTTGTGATGGATATTTATTTGGAGATTCTTTAAGTGTTGTAAGTTCAGAGAATTCTTTCATGGTACCAATTGCTTTACCACCAAGCTTTCCGATGCGTTCTGCTACTTCATCAATTGCCTCTTCGAGTTCTGTGTATTGGGCTTGAAATAATTTGTGAAGCTCCATAAAACTCTCGCCGGATACATTCCAGTGAAATTTTCTTAATTTGATGTATAAAGTCATTTCATCTGCTAAAACAACTGAAAGCAAACTAATGCTGTTTTGTAAATTTTTTTCTGTAATCCCGATTTCTGGTTTCATAATTTTATGTATTTATGTTTAAATATGATTTTTAATAAGTTGTATAATTTCCAAATACTATGTTTCCTGTTTTGGAATTATTTCTGATTCTCCTAACGAATAAAAAATATCTTCCAATCGGATGATGTGCTTTTGGGTAAATTCGAGTTGCTTATTCAGCGCTTCTGACATATCTTCAGAATCCGCATTTTCAATAAGCGCTGGCATTGCTTTAAGAATTGCTTTTTCTGAGAGATAAATATCTTTAAGTTCGTCTAAAAATACGTTGTGAAAACCTTTCTTCAGATCAAATGTTATTTTCTCTGAATTCCATCCGCCAATTTTTTGATTGGAGTTTTCATCAAATTGGTTATCAGTGTTTTTCATATTTATAGTTAAAAAATTAAAAATATTTTCTAAGTATAAATTTACAAAATTTGTTTCCAAATTTATTGTAGAATTTTAGGAATGAATTACATTATTCCCACATTTTTATTCTAAAGGCAGTTTCTGTATTTAAAATTTTAAGATGATTGCAATCTTGAAATTCGTAATATCAAATAATGTGTTATTGTTCTCTATGAAAAAATCTCTCTGAATGCTAAAAAGATTCAGAGAGATTTTATTTTAGCCAGTTTATAATGATATAATATTGGCTTAATTCAGGATTTCCATTTTTCGTTTAAACATATTCAAATAACAGAATAGTAAAGTAATGGAATTTATGATTCGTCTTTTGTTGTACGAACCAAACTAATACCTGAAATGAAAAATATAATACCAAGTACTCCGTAAATGATAAGTGCTTTAATATCACGATTGTCACCTGATGTGCTGGCGAAAACAACTGCAGCATAAATAAGACCACCTATTCCGAGAGCAGTAAGTAAAGCTCCAAAGATTCTTTTAAGATTCATAATTTTTATTTTTAAAGATTTGTTAATATAAAAAGATTATTTCAATAAATTTCGATAATTTTTATGACAATTAACCGAAAAAATATTTTTTTTTAAATATTCAGTTATGTTTTTGTTTTTGTAAATCAATTGAAATTCAAAATTATTTTAGAATTTCAATAAAAATAGCCACTACAACTATAGTGTTAAATATTTTTCTGATGGTGCCGTCCATAGCTATGAATTTATTGATAAGAAATAAAATTATAGCGGAAACAATTAATACGATTAAGACAGTGAATGTTGACATAAACATTTATTTACAAGTTCTTTTCAAAGGTAATTCACTTGTTTCCTGCAGTGTTGTATAATTTTGAAAAAAAGTTACATTATTCCCATGTTGCTTTTAAATATTTTACTGGTCTTTTTTTAGGATGGATTTATACTGTTTTAAAAGGAAGATGACCTGTAAGACAGGCCAATGGAATCTAAAAAATCTTAAGGGAGTTATGATAGAAGTGGATTTATTGTTGATAGAAAAGCAACTTTTAATCTTTACTATTTTGAACGAGATCTTGTTTTTATAAATTTCAAAAAGGACGTTTGGGGTTAATGTATTGCTCATCATTTGGAAAAAAAATATGCGGATAAAAACATATAGATTTTAACCGCATATTATTTTTATGAAGAAGATTATTTACTTAATTCAATCAAATCACGTACTTTTTTTACTTTATCGTGATCCGCTTTTATTAGTAATAATTGTTCTTCTATCATCATTTGTTGGTCTGATGTTAAGTCTTCATCTTTACTTAATGCTTCTTTGTAAGTTTCAATTGCAGCATCCTCTCCGAACACGCATGAATCCAGAATTACTTTTCTGTCTTTGCCTGTAACCGAAGCTTTAACATCCATCCAAAGTCTGTAAATTTTACCGCTTGTAGTGGTTGATTCTGTAGGTTTTCCACCCAATCTTTTGACTTCCGCAATAAGTTGTGCTTTGCATTTTATACTTGTTTCTGTTGAATGCAAAAACATCATTTTTAAATCTGTTTCTTCCGCCTCTTGTGAAGCAGTTTCGTAGCCGTAAATTCTATCATTGTTGATTTCAATAAGCGAATTTAATACGTCAATTGTTTTCTCTGTTTTCATTTTTTTCTATTTTAGTTTGTTGATTTATTTTTGCTTATACAAAGGTGGGTTTTATAATCCAGTGACATTTTACACAATTATTTAAAAATATTACATTATTCTTACATCTTTAAGAAGACGATAAAACTGCGTTAAGGATTTATTGTAATAACTGCGAATGTTATTCAACTTTTATTTTGAAGACATTGTAGCGGCTTGTTTTTTAAATTTTTCCGGAAATTGTTGAATGATGCCGTTGGCAAGCATATCGGACATTTCTAAAATTTCATCATGTACTTTATCATAAGCAATAACATCAGCATCATAATCTTTTTTGATGCGTTGTACTGCTTCATCGGTGGTTAGTTTGAGATGGTCATTCATCATCATTTTCATATCTGCTAAATTCCATTTGGGATTTGCTTTGCAGAGAAATTCAGATATCTCATTAGCATTGGCATACCATCTTTTATTTGCATCATCGAGTGCACTGGCATTTCCGGCTTCTGCGGCATTAACTACTTCCGCGGCAATGGTAATGTGAGGCTTTAGCAATTCTGTTAATTTATTTCCTGCAGCTTCACCATAATAAGGCTTAATGGCATTACCGATATCAACCTGATTTTGAAGAAGGCGATTTACAGCTTGATCCGTTCCCGGAAGTTCATCCACAAGACAAAATATAACATTGCGAGTCCATGTAACATGGTCTTCCCAAAGTTTGCGCATGTTTGTTTTGAGCATAGTGGCACTCGATACCGAAACTGTTTTTTTACTTTCCATTTTCATTTGTCCGAATGAAGAATTGGAAATGAGTACTGCCGCCATCAATATGATTGCAGAAAATAATGTCATTGCTTTTTTCATTTTGTAAAGATTTATCTGGTTTAATTTTCTGTAATGCTAAAAAATAATTTTAAAGAATCAATCTCTAAGGGGACCGCTATCAAAAAGGGATGATTAATGTGCAATGGTACTATTATATAATTCTCTTTAAGAAGCTTGATTTGAAGTTTTTCAAACCGCTTTCTTTCTCGTCTTTTTCAAATATGTGGTTATGGTCCGTTTGGATGGACTTCAAATCCTTGATTGAATTTACCCTTTTACTTATTCCAGTTTACTTTTACTTCTGTTTTTTGAAATTTAAATTTACGAAAAAAAACTCACAATAAAAAGATAAGTATCTTAATTAAAGTGAGTTATATTTATTTTGAATTTATAAATCAATCATTCAAATAGAAAGCTGAATCATGGATAAAAAAATTAAATTAAAGTTTTTTAATAATCTTAAGTTCTTCTTCTGATTCTTCGCAGGCTTGTGTACAAATGTCTTCAAGCTGTATCACCAAGTCCTGTATTTCATCTGTAAATTCTTTTTGGCTGGTAAGATCCTGAACTTTTTTTGCCATGTTTTCAAAATCAGGACTAATACCCATTATTGAAAATGAGGGAATCATTTTATGTACTGCCGAATTCAATAAATCACAATCTTTATCTTGCAAACCTTGTTTCATTGCCCGGATTAAAGGTGTGGTTTGGTCCAGATATAATGAAATCATTTCAATCATTAATTTTGGATTGGATTTTGTGCGGTGTTTTAGATAAGCTAAATCAATACATTTTGACTTTTTACTTTGATCCTTTTCCATTCTCTTTGAGTTCATTAGATTTTGAACTTTTTTTAATTAACCCAACTATTTTAGAGTGCAATAATTTTTCGTCAATGGGTTTTGCAATGTAATCATTCATTCCTACGGCTTTGCATTTTGCTAAATCAACCGTAGTCACATCTGCAGTTAAAGCCATAATGGGAATTTTAGAATTCATTGTTTTCCGAATGTATTCTGTAGCTTCAAATCCGTTCATTTCGGGCATCTGCAAGTCCATCAAAATAATATCGTAAGTATTTGTTTGTAGTTTTTCTATGGCTATTTTTCCGTTCTCGGCAATATCGCGTTCAAATCCGAAATCATCCAGTAATGTTTTCATCAGTAATTGATTCAGTGCCATATCTTCGACCACCAACACTTTTATGGGCTTAACTTGTATTGTTTCAGTTTCGGCTTCAGTTTCGGCTTCAGTTTCGGCTTCAGTTTTTTGAAAAGGTAATTTAAAACTAAATGTTGATCCTTCGTCAATTTTACTTTTTACATTTATAGTACCGCCTTGTGATTCTACTAATTGTTTTACAATGGCCAATCCTAATCCTGTTCCTCCATATAATCTGGAAGTTCCGCTGGTAGCTTGCTGAAAATTTTCGAAAATGGTTTTTATTTTTTCTTCTGGTATTCCAATTCCGGTATCGGTAATTTTAAACTCAATAGTTACTTTATCCTGGTCTTCATTCAACAAATGAACGCTAACGGTAATTTTTCCTTTTGTTGTAAATTTTACGGCATTACTTACCAAATTTAAAATAATCTGATGCAAACGAACTGGATCTCCCACCAAAATGTGAGGTATTTTCTTGTCATAATCTCTAACCAGCTTTAAATTTTTTTCCTGAATTTTTGTTTCAAATATATGAAGCATGGCAGAAATAGACGCATCCATTTTAAAAGGGATTTGTTCAAATGACATTTTGCCGGCATCTACTTTTGCCAGATCTAGAATGTCGTTAATGAGTACAATTAATGCGTCTCCACTCATTTTTATGGCAGACAGATATTCTTTTTGTTTGTCGGTCAAATCGGTTTTCAAAACCACTTTAGTGAATCCTATAATCGCATTCATAGGGGTACGAATTTCATGACTCATGTTAGATAAAAACTGCTGTTTTGCTTTTACGGCACTTTCTGCTATTCTAGTGGCGGATTGGGCTTTGTTTTTTGCTTCTTCAGCAATTAATGTGGCCAGTTCGGCAAATACTTTTGCCTCTATTAATTCTTTTTCAATTCTTTTTTGTTCTGTAACATCTCTGGCAACAATAACCACTCCCATTACCTTTCCTTTATCATCCTTGTAAACGGAACCGTTGAACAATACATCGGTTAATTTTCCTTTTTTATGGCGAAGTGTAAGTGGAGAATCGGCAACAGAACCTTTAGCAAAAACTTCCTGATATACTTCTCTGGCCTTTTGTGGTTCGGTAAAATAATTGAAAAAGTCAGTGTCTTTCAGCTTTGCACGTGTGATTCCAGTTATATTTACTGTGGCCTGATTCATGTCTGTAATCTTACCTTCGGTACTTATGGTAACTAGCGGATCAAGACTTGCTTCAATTAGGCTAAGAGAATATTTTTCTTTAAGATAATAACGTGAACGATCTGTAATGTCTTCAATGGCAAGGAGAATTAATTGCTCACTATTCACTTTTTGAATAATAAGATGGGCATTTAGAAGCATTATTTTTTCGCCTATACCGGAAAAAGTATGGGTAACTTCAAAATTTTCGAAACTGCTATTATTAGAAATAATATCATTTAATACCTCCCGCAGTTTAATGATATTCCATTGCTTGTTACCTAAATCAAACAATAGCTTTCCTTCAGTATCTTCCTTTTCGACAAGAAATTTTTTATAAAAAGATTTGTTTGCAGATTTTACATGGAAATTTTTATTCAATACAAGCATAGGCTCATGAATGGTTGCAATAATGGCTTCTGAATATTCATAAGATTCTGTCAGAAGATCATGGCGCATTTGCAATTCCTGATTGGTTGAAATGAGCTCTTCATTAGTAGCTTCAATTTCTTCTTTTGAGGTTTCAAGCTCTTCGTTTAAGGTCTGAAATTCTTCATTAGAAGATACAATCTCTTCGTTAGCGGCTTGTAATTCCTCATAAATAGTTTCCTGCGTTTCAATGATGGAAATCATTTCTGCACGCGTATTATTCAATTCCTCTGTCAGCTTTTTTATTTTTAAGTCTTTCAGTGTCGAATTATTTTTCCCGTCTTTATCGGTTTCAATATATTTTTCTATTTGCTCCTGAGGTTTAAAAACAATAAGCAGTAAAGGTTCATCCCATTCAATTTTAAGGGGGGAAACTTCGAAAGACATCATTCGTAAAACCGAATCAATTTCTATTTCAATACCCGATTTATATACGGATTGTTTTGTTTCTATTGCCTTATTGATTGCATTACGGAGTTCAAAAGCAAATTCAGGTCGCGCCATCTTTAAAATATTTAGACTGGCTCTGCCGGAAGGATGCTCAAGGTAGGAGGAAACCGGTCCCCTGAACTGGAGGATTTCCATGTCTTTGTTGACTACTGCACATGCAGGCATATAATTGGACAGCAGTACAGAATCGATAGCGTTTTCTATACCCGCCGGATTTACACTTGTATTTTTAGAGGAGGATACTATTTTTTTAGTAGCCATATTTGTGCGCGTAAAACGGGGCGTTAATTCAAGGATTTTACGTACTCCCAAATTATTTTTCCGGGAATAGATTTTAAATTTATTATTTGCCAGTGCAAAAAGAAGGGATGAGGCTCCAATACTTTCTGCTTTGCCAAGCATTAAATAGCCGCTTTCATTTAAAGCAAAATGAAGGCTTGAAAAGACTTTTTTCTGGGCTGCAGCATCAAAATAGATAAGCAGATTACAGCAACTGACAAAATCCATACGAGAAAAAGGAGGATCACGTAAAATATTGTGAGGTGCAAAAACAATCATATCCCGTAGTTCTTTAACGATACGATAATTGTCACCCATTTTAGTAAAAAAGCGATCCAAATACTTTTTGGGAATTGTTTTCACATCGCTTTGGGAATATTCTCCAATGCGTGCCTCATGTATTACTTTTTCGCTAAGGTCAGTTGCAAAAATTTGAACAGGTATTTTATTGGTTTTATTTTCCTGTAATTCTGTAATTATCATGGCGATGGAATAGGCTTCCTCACCTGTAGAGCAGGCAGGTACCCAAATTCTGAGTGTTTCCTCCGTTGTTTTGCCCTTAAGTAACTTAGGGAGGAGATTGGTTTTTAAATAATGGAATGTTTCCGTTTCTCTAAAAAAACTCGTCACATTAATAAGCAAATCGGTATAAAGGATCTCTATCTCATTATTTTTTTTCAGCAAAAGCTTTACATATTCTTTTACTGTTTTTATGCCATACTGCTGCATTTTATGACTGATGCGTCTTTTTATGGTAGGCATTTTATAATGACTAAAATCTACACCAGTTTCTTTAAGCAAAAGTTCTAAAATAGTATTCAGATCGTAGTTATTGTTTTCAATATCTAATTCTGTGTAGGTCTCGGTCTCTTTTTCTTTGATATCAGGTTTCAAAATACCACTTTTACCAAGACGGACTAATTCGACAGCAATTTCTTCAGGGGATAAAATAAAGTCAACCACGCCTGATGCAATAGCCGATTTAGGCATGCTGCTTGCCTGAGCGGTTTCATCCTGGGCAAAGGTAATTCCTCCTGCATCTTTTATTGCTTTTAACCCAATCATGCCATCATTGGCATAACCCGAAAGAACAACGCCAATTACATTTTCTTTATGTGTTTCGGCGAGGGACTCAAATAGAAGATCAATGGTGAGGTTAGGTATATTTTTTTTAATTCGGGGAAGCAATTGAATATGCCCATTAACTACCTCAATTACTTTATTGGGCGGAATCACATATACATTATTAGGTTCCATTTTTTCCATGTTATCAATTTCCTGCACTTTCATTTTAGTGATCTTGGATAAAATAGAAGTAAGTAAACTTTTATGGTCAGGACTCAGGTGTTGCACATAAATATAAGCCATGCCTGTATCGGGGGGTAATTTTTTCAATAAAGTACTCATGGCTTCCAACCCTCCGGCTGAAGCACCAATAGCTACTATGGTGAATGATTTCTCCTTGCCTTTTTTCGGAAGGTTTGCTTTCTTATTTAGTAAGGTAAGATCTGATCCCATAATAGTTTATCTATTGTAAATGAATTGTGTGTTTATACTTCAATGGTATTGAATACAAACCTATTTCTTACCGATTCTCCTCCATCATCATCCTGAAATTATCATAAAAAATAGTATAATTTTTCTTCTCCCCGATAAGGTAATAAGAGCCTTAATTTATTGAAAATTAAGGGTTATCTAATGGCACTTTATATTACAAAGATGGCTAAAAATATAAACTATTCATATAGACATCATGTTTTGTTTCAATCTTTCTTCAAATAATTGATAGTTTTACTGCTTAGGCCCACTGTATATTGTAATTTGACACAGGAATAAGATTGAATGGATTCCATTTTGGACTTATATTAACTCAATTTTTTATAATATTTATAACATACAAAGGGCTGAAAGTGGAAAATATTTGATCCCTCTTTTATCTATTTATTATTTTTGAGGGTGTTCAGCTCCTCTTCTAATTCTTGGCATGCTTGTATACATATGGTTTCAATTGCTAAAACCAAACCGGGTATTTCATCTCTTTGATGGCCTGTTTTTGCATATTCCTGAATTTTTTTTGCCATGTCTTCATAATCTTTGCTTATTCCCACTATTGAAAATGAAGGAATTATTTTGTGTGCTGCTGCTTGCAACAAATCCCAAGTTTTATCTTCCAAACTTTGTTTCATCGTGTTAACTAGAGAGGATGTTTGATCAAGATAAAGCGAAATCATTTCCATCATTAATTTTGGATTTGATTTGGTACGCTGATTAAGGTAGGTGAGGTCAGTGCATTTAGGCTTTTTAATAGGATTGCCTTCATATGCTGTTTGACTGATAAGTATCGGTTTATTTACCAGACTAACTATTTTATTGTACAATAATCTTTCATCCACAGGTTTCGAAATATAATCATTCATGCCGACTGCTTTGCATTTTGCTAAATCTACCGTGGTGACATCGGCAGTCAGGGCAACAATGGGAATATTTGAATTCATGGTGTTACGAATGTATTCCGTAGCTTCAAACCCATTCATTTCGGGCATCTGCAAGTCCATCAAAATAATATCGTAAGCGTTGTTTTTTAGTTTTTCGATGGCTATTTTTCCATTCGCGGCAATATCGCGTTCAAATCCGAAATCATCCAATAGCGTTTCCATCAGCAATTGATTGAGGGGAATGTCTTCCACCACCAATACTTTTATGTTTTCAATTTCAGAATCTAATTTTACCTGTTCTGTTTCTAATTCAGGAAGGGCATTTGTTTTTTGAAAACTCAATATAAAACTAAAAACAGAGCCCTCATCCACTTTGCTTTTTACGCTGATGCTTCCGCCCTGAGGTTCCACTAATTGTTTTACAATGGCAAGCCCTAATCCAGTTCCTCCGTATAATCTGGAAGTATCGGTGGTTGCCTGCTGAAAGTTTTCAAAAATATTTTCCAGTTCATTATCTCCAATTCCAATTCCGGTATCGGCAACCGCAAATTCGATGGTTACTTTATCATCATTTTCATGGAGTAAATTTACGCTTACCGTAATTTTTCCTTTATTGGTAAACTTTACGGCATTACTCACCAGATTTAAAATAATTTGATGTAAACGCACTGGGTCACCAAGCAATACTTCAGATATTCTGCTGTCGTATTCCCGTATTAATTGTAAATTTTTTTCCTGAATTTTTGTTTCGAATAATTGAAGCATTGCCGATATCGATTCTGACATTTTGAAAGGAGTCTGCTCGAATGTCATTTTGCCCGAATCTACTTTTGCCAGATCAAGGATATCATTAATCAAAACAATCAAGGTATCTCCTGACACTTTAATGGCATTTATGTATTCTTCTTGTTTTTTATTTAAATCAGTTTTCAAAACCACCTTGGTAAATCCGATAATGGCATTCATCGGTGTGCGGATTTCATGACTCATGTTGGATAAAAATTGCTGCTTCGATTTTACTGCCGCCACCGCTATTTGTCTTTCTTCTTCCGCATTGCTTTTGGCTTCTATCAACTCATTTTCAAATCTTTTTTGGGCGGTGACATCCCGTGCAACGATAACAATTCCAAGGACTTTTCCCTTATCATTTTTATAAACCGATCCGTTGAATAGCACATCGGTCAGCTTGCCGTCCTTGTGGCGGAATCTTAATGGCGAATCGGCAACAGATCCTTTTGCGAACACTTCCTGATAAACTTCGCGCGCTTTTTGCGGCTCTGTGAAATAATTAATGAAATCGGTGTTCAATAATTGCTCTCGTGAGATGCCTGTAACTTTTACCGACGCATTATTCGTGTCGGTAATTTTTCCTTCAATACTGATGGCAAACAGCGGATCTAGACTGGCTTCGATAAGACTAAGGGAATATTCAGAAATTAATTTCTGGGCTGTAACATCGCTGTTCAGCAGAACCATTTGTTCCTTTTGAACTAATAATTCATAATTTTTTTTATATAAATCTACAAAAACGGATACTTTTGCTCTTAAGATTTCTGGTGAAAGCGGTTTAATCATATAATCAACGGCACCAGCCTGATAGCCTTTAAAAATATGTACGGATGAATCCATACTGGCAGTAAGGAAAATAATTGGGACATGTTTCAGTTTTTCAATCTGACGAATTAATTCCACCGTTTCAAAACCATCCATCATCGGCATTTGCACATCCATTAATATGATAGCAAAATCCTGTTCGTGCTGAAGAATTTCTAATGCTTCCGAGCCCGAATTTGCCCTTACACATTCATAGTCTTCATCACGAAGAATGATTTCCAGAGCAAACAGATTTTCTGGACGATCGTCTACCGATAAAATTTTAACAGCACTATTCATTTTATTTCAATCAAAAATTAGTCACTTCGTTTTTTATTTACTTAGCCATACACGCATCAAGGAGAGCAGGCGTTCGACATCAATAGGTTTAGTGATGTAATCGTTGGCCCCGGCATCAATACATTTTTGTTTATCGTCTTTCATAGCTTTTGCCGTGAGCGCAATTACAGGTAAAGTCCGGAATTTTTGTTGGGACCGGATTCGTTTCATGGCTTCATAGCCATCCATTTCGGGCATCATGATGTCCATCAATACCAGATTGATTTCCGGGTGGGAGTCCAACATTTCCAATGCAATTTTTCCGTTCTCTGCTTTTATGATTTCCATGCCGCGCTCCACCAGTATTTTGGATAGAGCAAATACGTTTCGGGAATCATCATCAACGAGCAATATTTTCTTTCCATGAAATACCGCTTCCTTGTCATGTAAACTGTTAATCATCATTTGTTTGGATTCAGGCAGATTCCTGATTGTTCGATGAAGAAACAAAGCCGTTTCGTCAAGCAGGCGTTCCTCGGATTTTACGCCTTTTATAATAATGCTTTCTGCATATTTCTGAAGCTCGTCGTTTTCTTCTTTGGTAAGTTCCTTGCCGGTATAAACAATGATAGGAGGAAGGTGATGTTTTCTTAAATCCTTGAAATGATGGATAAGATCAAACCCGCTGATATCCGGTAACCCAAGGTCTAATATGATACAGTCAATCTCATTTTTCTCGTACAAAGCAAGGGCTTCTTTTCCGGTTCCGGCTTCAAAACATTTTACATCACCATCGCCGATAAGTATTTTCATTGCCTTTCTTGAATTCTCATTATCTTCAATAATCAGCAGGTTTTTTATTTTTCTGTTAACGAAATTTTCGATTCTGTTGAAGGCTTCTTCAAGATCTTTTTTCTCGATCGGTTTCATCAAATATTCGACAGCTCCTTCTTTGATTGGCCCCAGCGTGCGTTCATTTGCCGAAATAATATGAACGGGTATATGTCTTATGGAAGGATTTGCTTTTAACTCCACCAATACCTGATGTCCATTGATTCCCGGCAAATCCATATCGAGTATAATAGCCTGCGGATTGTATTTTGAAGCAAGAAATAAACCATCTTCTCCTGTGGCTGCCGATAAACATTTGAATCCTTTTTGGTTGGCCTGATTCATAAGTATAGAAGCAAATTTCAGGTCATCTTCGATAAGAAGTACCAATTTATCATCAGGATTTATTGAATTTCGGTCGTCATCTATGGTCGGATAATCCAAGAAACGGCTGCCTTTTTCTGAATGAGGCTGAAGCGAAACCACTTCTTTTACAGTGTTGGTTTTGAAAGGTTCGTTTTCATTATGGATTTCCACCGGAATAATAAGCGAAAAAGTGGAACCCTGATTTACTTTACTGCTCACATTAATTTCACCACCCAATAATTTGGCAAGTTCGCGTGAAATAGAAAGGCCTAAACCTGTACCTCCGTATTTTCTTGCCGTTCCGCCGTCTGCCTGTTGAAAAGCTTCAAATATGGCCATTAGTTTGTCGTCCTGAATACCAATTCCGGTATCCGTCACGGAAATAATCACCGTAGTTTCTGTATAACGATTAATAGTCAGGCTCACACTACCTTGGTCGGTGAATTTTATTGCATTCGATAACAGGTTTTTCAATATCTGGTTGAGTCGCTGTGAATCGGTACGGATTGATTCCGGCAGGGCAGGATCCAGTTTTGCAATTAATTCGAGTCCTTTTTGATCTGTATGATGCTTGAAATTACGAATCAGGTTGTCTACCAAATTTTTCAACGATACCTTTTCGATATCGATTCCCATTTTTCCCGCCTCAATCTTGGAAAGATCCAGCACCTCATTAATCAAAATTAAAAGATCATGACCGCTTTTATATATAATTTCAGCACTTTCAACCTGAATGGAGTCAAGGTTTTTTCGTTTGTTTTCCGATAAATCTTTGGACAAAATCAAAAGACTGTTCAACGGTGTTCTCAATTCATGCGACATATTGGCCAAAAATTCCGACTTATATTTGCTGCTGATTTCGAGTTGTTTTGTTTTTTGTTCAATATCATTTTTTGCAGCCTCGACTTCTGCATTTTTTACTTCCAGGGATTGGGTTTGCTCTTCGAGTTCCTCATTGGTCATCTGCAGTTCTTCCTGTTGTTGTTTCAGGTTTTGGGTTTGCTCTTCGAGTTCTTCGTTCATTTGTCGCAGCTCTTCCTGCTGTGCCTGTAATTCTTCGGCCTGATAGGCAAGTTCCTGGTTGGTAAGCACCAGTTCTGCAGCCCGTTTTTCTTTCTCATCGTTTTGAAAAACAAGTTCTTCGTTGGCAATGACTAACTCAGCTGCCCGTTTTTCTTTTTCATCACTTTGAAAGACAAGTTCTTTATTGGCAATAGCCAATTCTGCTGCCCGTTTTTCTTTTTCATCACTTTGAAAAACAAGTTCTTCATTGGCAATAACCAATTCTGCTTCCCGTTTTTCTTTTTCATCACTTTGAAAGACAAGTTCTTTGTTTGCAATAATCAGTTCGGCGGCACGTTTTTCTTTTTCTTCGACTTGTTGAACCGTATTAACGCTGATGGCAATACTGTTCATCGAAACATTGATGAATTCTTTTTCTGTTTCATTAAATTCAGTAAGCTTTCCTATTTCTACTACGCCAACCGTTTTGCCGTCAAGTAAAAAGGGAGTAATCAGCAGATGTTTGGGTTTGGCGTCCATTACAGATGAGGTAATCCGAATTTGGTTTTCGCTGACATCGGTCAATGAAATTTGTTTCTGTTCCCAGGCAGCCTGGCCAATCAATCCTTCGTTAAGCGTAAATTTTTCCTTAATATCTTTAGGTGAAGAGAAAGCATATTGTCCACCAAGTACGAGCGTACTATCTTTTTCATCAAATAAATAGACGGCCCCAATATTAGCATTCAAATAACTGCATAAAAAACTAATGGTACTGTTTGCAAGCTGTTCCACACTTTTGTCTCCTATTAATTTTTCGTTAAGTTTTGAATTACCGCTAAGCAGCCAGTTTTTACTCAGGTTTTCTGCTTCGGAAGCTTTAAGCGCAGCTATATTGCTGGTTATTATTTTGTATACGATGATAAGGATGCTGATAATAATCACCAAAAAAAAGAGGAACACAAGATTAAAATTTTCGGCGTCATTGACACTGGTTTGTTTTCTTTCAGCAAGCAGCGCCTGTTCTAATCCTTTTGCCTGATCGATTAATTTGCCTATGTTATCCTGTATTTGTTTTCCTTCGCCCGAAGCAACTAATGCTCTGGCTTGTTCAAAATCATTTTTTCTAAGATCAATAACCTGGTTCAGATGATTGATCCGCGATTTGATTTGTAGTTCCAATTCATCAATGTTATTTTGCTGGGCTGGATTATCTTTTGTGAGTTCACGTACCTTATTGAGGTGTTCGAAAACTGCTGAATTCGCTTCTGAATAAGTTTCCAGAAAATGAGGATCTCCCGTAATAGCGAAACCGCGCGTGCCGCTTTCGGCATCAATGCTGGAAGTTTGTAATTGTTCAAATTCTGACAATATCTGGTGGGTATGGTCAACCATGGCATTGGAAGCGATATATTTTTCACTGTTTTTAAAAGTAAAAATGGCCACAGCAATAAGTACTAAGGCACAAGCAGCAAAACCGGTTATTATTTTTCGTCCAAGTGTCATTTATATTTTATTATTTGTAAAATTATGTTGTATCGTTTTTATTATACCGAAATTCAAATTCAGGCTATTTTTTTTAGCAACTTAATGATATCCTCCAGCGACAAAATATAATCCGGTTGCATCGCTGCGATTGCTGAAGCAGGCATAAAAGGCGATGCAGCCGTTTCGGGATCCTGTGCAATGGTTAATCCTCCTAATTCTTTTATCCTTTTCATTCCTTTAGTTCCATCATGATTGGAACCGGTAAGGATTATGCCAATCAATTTATTTTTATAGGCATCGGCTGCGGTTTCAAAGAGTACGTCAATGGCAGGCCGGGCAAAATTGACGCGTCCTTCAATGCTTAGTGAAAGGGTTTTGTCCTTTTCAATCAACAAATGATAATTAGGAGGAGCGAAATATACGTTTCCTTTTTCAATTTTCTCCTTTTCATCGGCTTCTTTGATGTGGAGTTGGCTTCTATGGTCTAAAATTTTGATCCATTCACTGTCGGAATGTGCCCCGATATGCTGGACGATAATAATTGGAATCTTGAAATCCTTTGGTAAATGAGAAAAGATGAGGTTTAACGCATGCATTCCACCCGAGGAAACTCCAATTACAATTGCTTCATAGTCCATTATTCTTAATATTTCTTTTTAAATATTCTATGTTTCTTATCCAACTCTGAATAATGGTCATACAAATCCGAAAACTGTAAAGTTTCTTTGGAACCAAGGCATAAGATACCCCCATTAATCAGGCTGTTATAAAAAAGATGCTGTACTTTATTTTGTAAATCACGGTCGAAGTAAATAAGTACATTTCGACATAAGATTAGATTTACTTCTGCAAAAACACTATCCGTAACCAGATTATGATTGGCCCAGACAATGTTGCTTTTGAGTGACTGATTCATGATGACATGATCATAATGAGAAGAATAATAATTCGAAAAAGATTCTTTTCCTCCCGACAAATGATAATTAGCGGTGTATTCTTTTATCAGGCTGGCAGAATAAATGCCTTCTTTTGCATGATTGAGTGCCTGCTGATTAAAATCGGTGGCATAAATGGTAGTCCGGTCGTATAAACCTTCTTCCTGTAGGAGAATCGCCATCGAATAAGCTTCCTGACCGGTGGAACAGCCAGCATGCCATATTTTTATAAATGGATAAGTTTTCAGAATTGGGATGACATTTTCCCGTAAGGACTTATAAAATTCCCTGTCGCGAAACATTTCGGTAACAGTTATTGATAAATCCTGTAGTAGAGTGGAAGCAAACGTTTCATCATTTAATACCTTGGACTGCATCTGAGAAATATCCTCAAATCCTGACATCGCCATTCTGCTCATAATTCTGCGCTGGATATGGGCTTGGGAATATTGCCTGAAATCATACCCATATTTACGATAAATTGCTTCCAGTAGCAATGAAATTTCTATTTCCGATGTGTCTTTATATTGCATTTTTTCAGAATAAATTTGGCGCTGGTTTTGACCAAATTAAAAGTGATAAATTTATTAGTTTAAAACTCAAGAAAAGTTATTATGAATTAGAGATTACATTCTGTCCATGTACCAGTTCAATTCTTTTTTCATTTTTTTAAATTCGAAAATAGCATTTATGGTTTTTTGTAAGCGCATAAAGGCAGTTTCACTTTTTACTATATAATCAAAAGCTTTATGGTGCAAACAGCTTACTGCTACTTCAATTTTATCTTGGGATGATAGCATTATAACCGGAATATCAGCATTAAAAGCTTTTATTTTGTCAAGTGTTGCAAGTCCGTTCATTGCGTTTTTATCAATACCATCAAGATGAAAATCCAGCACGATAATGTCTGGGTTATTTGCTAGATTTGCTATGCAAAGTTCTCCGGTTGGAAATGTTTCAATTATAAAATCAGCATGTTCCAGGAATTCAATTTCCAGTGATTTTAGAAATAAGGCATCATCATCTACAAGGAATAATTTTATTTTTTTTTCATTTTTCATTACTTATTGTTTTTTAAACGTATTTAATTCTTCTGTTAATTCTTCGCATGCCTGTGTACAAATGTTTTCCAACTGTAAAACTAAGTCTTGTATCTCATCTGTCAAATCTTGTGCTTTTGTAAATTCCTGAATTTTTTTTGCCATGTTTTCAAAATCGGCATTAATACCCACTATTGAAAAAGAAGGAATCATTTTATGCACTGTTGCATACAGTAAATCCCAATCCCTAGCTAAAAAACTTTGTTTCATGGTGTAGATTAAAGGCGGGGTTTGTTCTAAATAAATCGAAATCATTTCCATCATCAATGCTGGATTGGATTTTGTACGTTGGTTTAAATAGGTCAGGTCGATGCATTTTAAATTTACCTCCAGATTATTACAATCTTCTTTTGCCTGAATTGCTTTTTCAAGGATGTTTTTTTTCACCAGACTGGTAATTTTACTATATAATAATAGTTCGTCCACTGGCTTTGCTATATAATCGTTCATACCAACAGCTTTGCATTTTGCTAAATCCGCTGTAGTTACATCAGCTGTTAAAGCCACGATGGGTATTTTAGATTTCATTGTTTTCCGAATGTATTCAGTAGCTTCAAAACCATTCATTTCAGGCATTTGCAAGTCCATCAAAATAATATCGTAAGGGTTGGTTTTTAATTTTTCTATGGCAATTTTTCCGTTCTCTGCAATATCGCGTTCAAAACCGAAATCATCCAATAGTGTTTTCATCAGTAATTGATTGAGTGCCATATCTTCGACCACCAATACTTTTATGTTTTTAATTTCTGAGTCCAATTCTACTATATTTACTTCTGATTCAGGTTCCGCTTCCGTTTTTCGAAAATTTAAAGTAAAACTAAAAGTAGAGCCCTCATTAATTTTACTTTTTACATTAATGGTTCCATCCTGCGCTTCAACTAGTTGTTTTACGATGGCAAGTCCTAATCCAGTTCCTCCATATAATCTTGAAGTACCGTTGGATGCCTGCTGGAAGTTTTCAAAAATGGTTTCTATTTTTTTATTTGGAATCCCAATTCCGGTATCTGTAACAGCAAATTCAATGGTTACTTTTTCGTCATCTTCATGAAGCAGTAGGACACTTACAGTAATTTTTCCTTTTGTTGTAAACTTTACCGCATTACTCACCAGATTTAAAATGATTTGGTGTAAACGCACCGCGTCACCAACTAACATCTCTGGAATATTGTTGTCGTAATTTTTAACCAGTTTTAGATTTTTTTCCTGAATTTTTGTTTCAAACAAATGAAGCATGGATGATATGGAGGCTGACATTTTAAAAGGTAATTGCTCAAATGTCATTTTTCCTGCATCTACTTTTGCTAGGTCGAGAATGTCGTTAATCAGAACGATTAAGGCATCACCGCTTATTTTTATTGCGGTTAAATATTCTTTTTGTTTAGCTGATAAGTCAGTTTTCAACACCACTTTTGTAAATCCGATAATCGCATTCATTGGCGTGCGAATTTCATGACTCATATTTGACAAAAATTGTTGTTTTGACTTCATTGCATCTTCTGCAATTCCAGTGGCGCTTTCGGCTTTGCTTTTTGCTTCTTCAGCAATTAAGGTAGCCAGCTCGGCAAACACTTTTGCTTCTATCAATTCTTTTTCGATTCTTTTTTGCTCGGTTATATCTCTGGCCACTACAACAATACCAAGTACATTTCCTCGTTGGTCTTTATAAACGGAACCATTAAATAAAACATCGGTTAAACCATGATCTTTTATGGTTAACGGATAGTCAGATACAAAACCTTTAGCAAAAACTCGTTGGTAAACTTCTTGTGCTTTATCGGGTTCGGTGAAATAATCAAAAAAATCGGTGCCAATTAATTTTTCACGTGATATTCCGGTTATGTTTACCGAAGCATCATTCATATCGGTAATTTTTCCGGCAGGGCTAATGGTAAATAGTGGATCAAGGCTGGCCTCTATGAGACTCCTTACATATTGAGAAGCCAATTGTTGGACTGTTACATCTCGGGCAACAATTACCACTCCGAGTACATTTCCTCTGTCATCTTTATAAACTGATCCATTGAATAATACATCGGTCAGCTTACCGTCTTTATGGCGAATAGTAAGTGGTGAATCGGCTACTGACCCTTTTGCAAACACTTCCTGATATACTTCACGTGCTTTTTGAGGTTCGGTAAAATAATCAAAGAAGTCGGATCCTGTAAGTTTTTTTCGTTTAACACCTGTAATGCTTACTAATGCCTCATTCATACCTGTAATCTTACCTTTTGGACTTATAGTAACCAATGGATCAAGACTGGCTTCAATAAGACCGCGGGCATAATTTGCAATGATTAACTCTGCTGCCCGTTTTTCTTTTTCATCATTTTGAAAAGCTAATTCTTTGTTGGCAATGATTAATTCAGAGGCTCTTTTTTCTTTTTCATCGTTTTGAAAAGCCAGTTCATTATTAGCAACGATTAATTCAGAGGCTCTTTTTTCTTTTTCATCATTTTGAAAAGCTAGTTCTTTATTAGCAATGATTAATTCAGAGGCTCTTTTTTCTTTTTCATCGTTTTGAAAAGCCAATTCTTTATTAGCAACGATTAATTCAGAGGCCCTTTTTTCTTTTTCGTCGTTTTGAAAAGCTAATTCTTTATTAGCAATTATTAATTCTCCAGATCTTTTTTCCTTTTCATCGTTTTGAAAAGCTAATTCTTTATTGGCAATGTTTAATTCAGAGGCTCTTTTTTCCTTTTCATCGTTTTGAAAGGCAAGCTCTTTATTGGCAATGTTTAATTCAGAGGCTCTTTTTTCTTTTTCATTATTTTGAAAGGCAAGCTCTTTGTTGGCAATGCCTAACTCTGCTGCCCTTTTTTCTTTTTCATCGTTTTGAAAAGCAAGTTCTTTGTTTGCAATTCGCAACTCTGTTGCCCATTTTTGTTCGGCAATATTTCGTGCTACCAGAACGGCGCCTGTAGCATTTCCACTATTATCGTTATAAGCAGATCCGTTGAATAATACTTCGGTTTGTTTGTGGTGAAAGGTAAGCGGGAAATCAAAAACAAATCCTATTGCAAACACTCTCTGATAAACTTCACGTGCTTTTAGGGGTTCAGTAAAATAATCGAAGAAATCTGAGCCAATAAGTTTTTCGCGTGACATACCTGTGATGTTTGCTAATGCCTCATTCATATCCGTAATCTTACCATCTGTATTAATGGTAACCAACGGATCTAAACTGGCTTCTACCAAACTTCTGGCGTAGTGAGACTCTTTCGTTTTTACATTTTCCATTTTAATTATTTGAGCCAATTGAAACTCCGATTTCTTCTATTGGGCTTCTTCTTTTTTCCTTCAATTGTTTAAAATGCGAAGGAGATAATCCTGTGACTTTTTTAAATTGATTTGATAAATGTGCCACACTGCTGTAATTCATTTTCCAGGCAATTTCTGTAATGTTGAGTTCGCCATAAATGATCAATTCTTTTATCCTTTCAATTTTATGGGAAATAATGTATTGTTCGATCGTGGTCCCCTGTACTTCTGAAAATAAATTGGACATATAAGTATAATCATGATTTAGTTTCTCACTTAAAAAATCAGAAAAGTTTATTTTAATCACTTCATCTGAATGATGAACCATTTCTATAATTACGTGTTTTATTTTTTCAATTAATACGGACTTCTTGTCGTCCATTAATTCAAGACCTGAGTTGAGCAAGCCAATTTTCATTCGCTTTCGCTGATCTTCGGTAATGTCTTCCATGATCTCAACTTCGCCTAAATCGACAACGATGAAATGCAGACCAAGTTTTTTCAACTCTTCTTTCACCGCCATTTTACAGCGGTTACTAACCATGTATTTAATATATAGTTTCAAATATTTTTTTTTAATCGGATTTTGTCAAAGTTGGAAATTTATGACCACGAAAGTGTTATGCAATTTTTGTTAAAAGTTACATAATTCACTCTTTTTATAGATGAATTTATAACGGTCTTCTTCTTTAAGTTAAATTTTGGTATTTTTTTTACGAAGATACGAAAGGCTAGTTTATAGGGCATAGATATTCACTAAAAATCAAATTTGTTAGAGCAACAAATTTTGCGTGGTCTAAATCTATTTCAAAGCGTTAAGTCGTTTTAATTAAACCGGGATTTGTTTGCTTAATTTATTCTGTAATGGTTTTTCAATCGGTAATGTAAAATAAAACGAAGAACCGAAACCCAGGGTGCTTTCAACCCAAATTTCGCCGCTATTTTTTTCTAATAAACCCTTTACCAATAATAATCCTATTCCGGCTCCTTTGCTGTCTTCTCTTTCTTTTGAAAGCGCCTCCATTTGCGGAGTAAAAAGTTTTTCCTGTATTTCTTTGGTCATGCCAGTTCCGGTATCCTTGATCTCAACGATAATTTTATCGTCCTTTCTTTTCGTAGAAACGGTGATTGTTCCTCCTGGAATGGAATGTTTTATTGCATTTGAAACTATGTTTTGAAGTACGGAGATTAACATTTTTTTATCTGCAAAAACTTTTGTGTTTTCTTCAATTTCATGGTGAAGATTAATGGTATTTACCGCTGCGATGTCGCTTAAAATCTCAAAAACTTTATTTACATATTTGGCTAACTCAATTTTTGACGGGGTAAATGCTTCCGATGCATATTTTATTCTGGCCCATTCCACTAGGTAATCTAACATGTTTAACTCGTCTTTTGATGATTCATAAAGCAGGTCTAACATGGTTTTTACTTCACTGTGTTCCATTTCCTCAAAATTAGTTTTCAGAAATTCTGTGGTTCCAATAATTCCCGAAAGCGGACTTCTTAAATCATGGGAAAGTATGGTGAGTATGCTTTCTTTGTGGGCAATTAGTTTTTCGAGTTCTATTATACCTTTGTTGGCACAGCTTAGTTCAACAGTCCGTTTCTTTTTCTCTTCGTTTTGAATGGCAAGTGCCTTATTTACATTTTCGAGTTCCAGATTTTTTTTTTGTAATTGTTCGGTTCTGTTTTTTAATTCTTCCTGATTTTCATTTCGAATGGTAACATCTGTAACTATAACGCTCAAAACATAAATGTCATCCAATTTCATGCTATTTGCAGACATCAGTACCGGCATAACTTTACCATTGTTTGTGTCTAAAAATATTTCATCCTTTGAGTTAACTGACCAGCCTTGTTCAAATAAAATGGCATACTGCTTTTGTGAAGAGGCAACAATATAATTTTTGAATTTTGTTCCAATAACTTTCTGTAAAGGCATATTTACCATATTTGCAAAACAGGAATTGCAATATAAAATGATTCCCTCTTTGTCGAGAGTAACTGCACCTTCATGCATTTTTTCAATTAAAATCCGGTATGTTTTATCGGATGTTATTTCTGTAAAAACCTTTTGCTTTTCTTTATCGGTAACGACTAATGCATCAATATTTGCGGTTTTAATTAGGTCAATAGTTTCCCTTGCTTTCAACAGTTGTTGTTGAAGCTTTGCTTTTCCTTTGTTCAATTTTTCGATTTCTTCCAGTAATTCTTTAATATTTTTTTCCATCAGTTTAAGAATCGAATTAATTAAATAATAAGATGAAGTCCTTTGAGAACTTTTTCAATATCCGACATGTCTCCAATCAGTCTTTCTTCCGGTAAGGGAAGTTTCTTTATCAAAAGAGGTATTGCAATTATTTCCTCTGTAAGGGCAAGTAGGGGTTGCTGGTAAATGTCAATTATCTCTAATTCATACCTGTCTTTTAAATATCTTTCACAAATTGCCTTAATATTTACAATTGCATGAGCAGAGTTGGGTAACATGCCTGTAACATATAATTTGAGAAAATACTTTTCCTTTGCGGAACTTTCAGTATCGCTCTTAAATGTTGTTTTTATGGATGTTTCTGTTGACATAATAATCAGCTTATATTTCAAATAAATAGCCAGTCATTTTTTTTTTTTTTTTTAACTTTTTAAATAACTTACTATTCCATACAATCCAATAGATTCTGAAGAAGTCGGTGTATTTTCAACCTTTTCTTTCGGAACCAATAAAGTCTAGTTCTCTTTTTTTAGAATCGGCTGTAATTCGATTCCGTTTGATGAAATAATAAACTTTTTCACCTCGTTTGAGTGAGCCATTCCTCTCGATTTCATAATACAAAAGGTTTGAGTTCGGGTTGCCTCTTTTTCGATATCCTGAACCAACATCCAGGTATCCACCATTGATGAAATTCCTTCATCACTTGGATTTCGTTCTATTGAGCCCACAGTTATTGCTGCTGTAAACATTACGGTTATTTGTTCACTTTTTAAAAAATCTATAAATGTAATGAGCATTGATCTGGTATCGCTATTAGGGCCTTCGGTCATTAAATTGGTTATAGGATCAAGAACGATGGCTGATGGTTTTAGTTCTTTAATCATTTTCTTAATAGCGATAAAATGCAATTCCAGATTCTGTAAAGTTGGTCTTGCATAATAAAAATGCAAAAGGGCTGATTTAATCATCGGATTCAAATCGAGCCCTGCAGATTTCATATTCCTAATAATTTGGTTTGGAGTTTCTTCAAAAGCACAAAAAAGACAACTCTGCTTCATATTGCAAACATTATAGGCAAATGCAGCAGCAATACTGGTTTTTCCTGTTCCTGCCGTTCCGGATATCAGAATACTGCTTCCGACAAAAAAACCTTTTTTATCCAGCATGATGTCTAATTGGTCAAGACCTGAAGAGATTCTTTTTGAACTTGATTCTTGTTTGAGCGAAACGCCTATAAGAGGTAAAACGGTTATTCCATTTTCATCAATTATAAAAGGATATTCATTGTTGCCGTGAACGGAGCCACGGTATTTTGCGATTCTTAATCTTCGGGTGGTAACTTGATTAACGGACCGATTGTCTAATACTATAACGCAATCGGCTACATATTCTTCAACACCATGTCGGGTGAGAAAGGTGTTGCCAATTTCTCCGGTAATTATTGCGGTTACTTCTTTTTCTTTTAACCAGGAAAGGAGTCTTTTAAATTCTAAACGCAGTACTTTTGGATCGAAACCGTAAAAAAGGGTATCCAGAGAATCAAGAACTAAGCGTTTGGCATTTATCTTATTAATTGCCTGTTCCAATCTTACAAATAAGCCTTCAATATCATATCTTCCCGTTTGCTGAATTTCCTCCTGACTAATTTTTATATATTCCAGATACAATTTATTGTCCGCAATATGCTTATTCAAGTCATAACCCAGAGAGCTTACATTCGTAATTAATTCGTCTGTTTTTTCTTCAAAAGATATAAATACGCCGGGCTCATCAAATATGACGGCTCCATTTACCAAAAATTGCATACCCATAATTGTTTTTCCGCATCCTGTGTTACCCAACAAAAGAGTAGGACGGTTTTTAGGAAGACCTCCATTTGTAATAACATCTAAACCCTGAATTCCGGTGATGGATTTCGGGAATGTTAAATGAGTTGTATCAGATTGGTTATTATTTTGCATAATGTTTATATTTTAATCATACAAAACTTGAGGCTGCCTATGGTTTAAAAATAATTTCTATTTTAAAACCGAACCTATCAAAGTTAAGAATTTTTAATCATATAAAGGGTATGCGATTTCAAAAAAATACATACTTAATAATCATATTATCAGCACAATGTGTGTTTTTTTATTTTTTTGAATTGCTCAAAGTTGATGGAGTGTTCAATAGTGATAATACTCACTTTCGGATAGGGAATAACAGGGAAAGTATCATAGATATTCCGGCTGTTTTTTTATTTTAAAAAGTAGATTTAATCAAATACGGTATTGTCTGCGATGTCTACAGGTTTTTTAACGGGTAATGTGAAATAAAAAGAAGAACCGACACCTTCGGTACTTTCAACCCATATTTCTCCATTATTTTTTTCTAAAAATCCTTTTACCAATAATAATCCTATTCCGGCTCCTTTATTTTCTTTCCTTGCTTTTGTCAGAGAATTTACTTGTGGAGTGAAAAGTTTATCTTGTATTTCTTTAGTCATTCCAACACCATTATCCTTTATTTCAATGATAATTTTGTTCTCTTTTCTTTTCGCAGTGGCAGTGATTTTTCCTCCTGGATTAGAATGTTTTATAGCATTTGAAACTATATTCTGAAGTATCGAAAGCAACATTTTTCCATCTGCAAAAACAGTTGTGTTTTCTTCAATTTCGTTATGAAGATTTATAGTGTTTATCGCTGCACTTTCATTTAAAGTATCAAAAACTTTATTCACGAATTGAACAAGATCTATTTTTTTTGGAGTAAATGCTTCTGATGCATATTTTATTCTTGCCCATTCCACTAAATTGTCTAACATATCCAACTCATCAATAGATGATTTATGAACCAGTTCAAGCATTCCTATTACATCAACGTTACTCATTCTCTCAAAATTTGATTTCAGATATTCTGCGGCTGTAATGATTCCGGCTAATGGACTTCTTAAATCATGAGAAACTATGGCAAGTACGCTCTCTTTGTGGGTATTAAGTTCTTCGAGTTCTTTTATGTAATTTTTTATGGCGTCTTCGGCTTTCTTTTTATCGGTAATGTCCTTTAGAATTTTAACATATCCTAGCATTTCACCATCTTTACCTTTAAGGGGGAAAACCAAACCATTAGCATAAAATAAGCTGTCGTCTTTGCAAGTATGCCACCTGTTATCTGTAGCTCTACCCTCTTTTAATGCTGTTTTTATTTCTTTATTGGGAATACCGTTCTTTTTATCTTCCTTTGTGAAAATGGTATCAAAGGGTTGTCCAATAATTTCGTCTGTTTCGTATTGAAATATTTTTGTTGCGCCTGAATTCCAACTGTTGATTAGTAAATCGTTATCCAAAGTAAAAATGGAATAATCCTGCAAGCTGTCTATTACCTGACTATAAAATTCAGCGGTAGGTACGTATTGATTTTTAAGAACTTTAGAATTGTCTTGTTCGTTTTTCATTTAAATTGAATAATTATTTAAAATCTTTATTTAATTTTAATCTTTATATTTTTATTAATCAATACATTTCTTTTGCCACTTGCTAAATCAGGATATTTCCTGGGTAGTGACATTTTAAAATCAAGCTCGGCAAATTTATATAATTTTGGCTTAAAAAGCCATGCACAATCCGAAAAAGATAAATCATTCACAATTATCATCCAGAATGTTTTTTTTGTTCTTTAGTTCCTTGAAGAAAGTTGGCGTTAATCCAGTTACTTTTTTAAACTGTTGTGATAAATGTGCTACGCTGCTATAATTCAGCATATATGATATTTGTGTAAGATTAAGTTCATCGTACAGAAGTAATTCCTTTACCCGTTCAATTTTTTGAGCAATGATGAAATGTTCAATAGTGACGCCTTTCACATCTGAAAAAGTATTGGCCAAGTAGGTGTAATCATAGCCTAATTTTTCACTGATAAAATCAGAAAAATTTATTTTAGGCATTTCATCAGAGTAACGAACCATTTTAATAATCACGTCTTTTATTTTTTCAATCAATATGGCCTTTTTGTCGTCCATAAGTTCAAGTCCGGATTTCAATAAAGCAATTTTCAACTGTTCCCGCTGTTCTGGCATTAGGTCTTCCAAAATTTCAACAATACCGAGATCAACAACTATATAATGTAGTTTCAAACGCTTCAGTTCTTCTTTTACCATCATTTTGCACCGCGAACTGACCATGTATTTGATGTAAAGTTTCATTTTAACTTTGGATATAGTGAATATTTTTTTGTCGTTTTGCGTCTATTTCAAAAAATAAAATTTGCAATGATAGTTGTCACTATTGGCAAAATGCTTGCCACAAACACTCGAATTTACAAAAATATTTTTAATATGCATATTTTTTATACAATTTGTTAAATTTATAGATCTAATGCAAATAATCAAATTACGCAAAATATAGCTTTCAGCTTTTAGGCCTAAATCAACGATGAAATAAAAATTAGTCTTTGTATGCAACTGTTTGAATTAAAAAATCACTTTAAGCATTTAATAATTGAATGGATAATTCTATTTTTGCAAAACACAACACAACAACAATAATGTACAAACAAATTATTCGTCCGATACTTTTTTGGTTTGATCCGGAAAAAGTTCATTATTTTACCTTTTCGCTTATTCGATTTTTATCTAAAATCCCTGGAATCCCATCCCTTTTCAAATCCCTTTACGAAGTCAATGACAAGCGTTTGGAACGGGAAGTTTTTGGTCTGAAATTCAAAAACCCAGTGGGATTAGCAGCGGGTTTTGATAAGGATGCCAGGTTGTATAAGGAATTATCTAATTTTGGATTTGGTTTTATCGAAATCGGAACGCTTACACCAAAAGGACAGGAAGGTAACCCTAAAAAACGTTTGTTTCGTCTCAAAGAAGACAGCGCTATCATCAACAGAATGGGTTTCAATAATGGCGGAGTGCAAGAAGCTGTTGAAAGATTAAAGAAAAATAAAGGTGTTTTAATTGGTGGTAACATCGGTAAAAATAAATTAACGCCAAACGAAGAAGCAACTTCCGATTACGAAATCTGCTTCGATGCTTTATACGATTATGTCGATTATTTTGTAGTCAATGTGAGTTCGCCTAACACGCCCAATCTTCGTGCGCTGCAGGACAAAGAACCGTTAACTCAATTGTTGCAAACACTACAAAATAAGAATTTGGCAAAGCCAAAGCAAAAACTAATTTTGCTGAAAATCGCCCCAGATTTAACCGATGAGCAATTATTAGACATTATCGATATCATTAAGGAAACCAAAATTGCTGGAGTAATTGCCACCAATACGACGATTTCCCGTGAAGGCTTGCAATCCGAAAACAAAACTGAAATGGGTGGGTTATCCGGAAAACCATTAACAAAACGTTCCACCGAAGTAATTCGTTTTCTTTCCGAAAAAAGCAATAAAGCCTTCCCAATCATTGGAGTAGGAGGCATTCATTCCGCCGAAGACGCAATAGAAAAACTTGATGCCGGAGCGAGTTTAATCCAATTGTACACAGGATTTATTTATGAAGGTCCGGCATTAGTAAAAGCAATCAATAAGAAGATTCTACAAACTCACACAATAAAATAATATGATTCGAGTATAAATTACTGGTTTATTCTTGTTTTTTTTAAATCTTTTTTAGATCTGATCTTGTTTTGGAAGAAAAGACCTAAACTCGGATGGTGTTTTGTGCCTAAGTTTTTTTTAGTATTTACTCATATATTTTATGTTTCCCATATTTTTAAATTTAACCATTAATATGATTTTAAAATACTGATTTTCAGATATTTAAACGAAGATTAATTTGTAAATTTGTGTATTATTCTGTTTGATTATAGGAGTTACATTAATCTGGTTTATAACATCTTAGGATGTGTATAATTGAAAAAAAAACTAAGTAAAGTCATTGGTTAAGTCTAACGATATTTATCAAATAAAGATAGACTACTTGAGATTTTACAGTGAAAAACAATTCCAAAATTACTTTTTTAGAAATTTATACTAAAAAATGTAAAAGATCTTTTCGTTACTCAAAAGAATAAAAATTTTATAAAAAAGTTTTTGTGAACTTCCCATTGTATTCTAACATGAATATTTTGTATTGCGAATAGTATTATTAACAATAAAATTAAAAATCATGAAAAAATTAGATTTTATGTTTGTAATGGTGTTGGTGTTTTTGTTTGGCTGTTCAACGGATGATATGTCGAAAACTGAACAACAACTTCCTAAAGATAAAAATAATCAACAAGAATTAGCGAAGCCTTCTAGAGTTAGAGCCGTTAAAATAGCTTTCAAAGGGACTTCTATTAATGATGCCATTTTTGTTACTGATTGTTTACCTAGTGAAAGAAAATTATTAAAAAACGGACAATTTAGCGGATACATAAAAGGCTTTGGGACAATAAAAACGAACCTGAGTCCTTATGAATTTACGGCTTGTTCAGTTAAGCGCATTAATCCACCTAATCAAGGCGAAACTAATATGTATGTACTCAAATCTGAGGGGCAAATTGTAATAAGTACTTCGGATCGTTTATATTTCACTATAAATACAAACCTTTATCCTTGGGATACTACAGGAGATTTTATAGGGACGGCAACCATTAATTCAGGCGTTGGTAAATTTTTAGGTGCTACAGGTACATTGGAAGTTATTAATAGCGGCTTGTCAGGATATGGTGTTGATTTTGTTACGGGTGAAGTAAATATGTATTTAAGTGGAACAATAACTGTCCCCAATTAACAGTATTTATAATCATCTGAAATCAATAAGGAACTATCTTAAAAAGGACTTAAGTTTAAAAATCGGGGTTTGACTATTTCTAAAGTTAAACCCTTTTTTATAGAACCATAATACAAATTATTATATTAAGATATTATAGAAAAACTCGAGTTCGAAGAGAGTCTAATTAAGCTTTATCTCAGTTTTATTTATAAAGATTCCGCTGTACCAAAACAATTAATTAAAAGATTTTAAGTGATTTATAGATTTTTAATAATTCCAAAAATGGTTAATAATATCATTTTTTCGAAATTCATAATTCATAATTAAAAATTCACAATTGTTTTTCTATCTTTGAATTTCTATGGAGCCAATAAAAATTATCGAATGCCCGCGTGATGCAATGCAAGGCATCAAGACCTTTATTCCTACCGAAAAAAAAGTCGCTTACATCCAATCCTTATTGCGTGTGGGTTTCGACAGCATCGATTTTGGCAGTTTTGTTTCGCCAAAAGCCATTCCGCAAATGCAGGATACTGCTGAGGTTTTGGCACGACTCGATTTGTCGCAAACCCGAAGCAAATTGTTAGCGATTATTGCCAATACACAAGGTGCGGTTTCCGCTTCACAACATCCTAAAATCCAATATTTAGGCTATCCATTTTCGATTTCTGAAAATTTTCAGATGCGAAATACCCATAAAACCATTGCGGAATCTTTAATCACATTACAGGAGATTTTAGAAATTGCCGATAAAACCAATAAAGAAGTAGTGGCTTATCTTTCGATGGGATTCGGAAATCCGTATGGAGATCCCTGGAATGTGGAAATAGTAGGCGAGTGGACAGAGAAATTATCGAATATGGGCGTGAAAATTTTATCCCTTTCCGATACCGTTGGAAGTTCAACCCCTGATGTAATCAGTTATTTATTTTCGAATTTAATTCCAAAATATCCCGAAATAGAATTCGGAGCTCATTTACATACGATACCCGAAAAATGGTTCGAAAAAGTAGATGCCGCTTACAAAGCAGGTTGCCGAAGATTTGACGGAGCGATTCAAGGTTTTGGCGGTTGTCCGATGGCCAAAGATGATTTGACCGGAAATATGCCTACCGAAAAATTATTGTCTTATTTCACTACACAAAAAGAAAATACGAACACCAGTCCGATGAGTTTTGAAAGCAGTTATAACGAAGCCACTAAATTATTTGGGGAGTTT
This sequence comes from Flavobacterium sp., assembly GCF_035292545.1. Taxonomy (GTDB): domain Bacteria; phylum Bacteroidota; class Bacteroidia; order Flavobacteriales; family Flavobacteriaceae; genus Flavobacterium. Next base: position 107,465 of record NZ_DATDPV010000073.1, read on the forward strand.
CATTAGGAGCTGTTTCCCGCTGTCCGAAGTATCTTTTTATTCTTAAAGAAAGAATAAAAAGGATACTTGCTCCCATCTGGGCTAGGGCATTGGTTTATAAATTCAACATATAAAATTACATTTTCATATAAGTTCCCCATTGACCCCAAAATCAAAGTTATACTTGAACTAATTTTTAAATCATTGAATTTTTCAATCTTTTAATCAAAATTTCACTATATTTGCACGCAATTTAACTACAAATTGCAATGATCGCACACAACTCCAAGATTATCGGCGAAGGTCTAACTTACGATGACGTATTATTAGTTCCAAACTACTCGAATGTGCTTCCTCGCGAAGTGAGTATTCAATCCAAATTTTCAAGAAATATAACCCTTAACGTTCCAATTGTATCCGCCGCTATGGATACCGTTACCGAAAGTGCTATGGCTATTGCGATGGCACAGGAAGGTGGAATAGGTGTTTTGCATAAAAACATGACCATCGAGCAACAAGCAGCGAAAGTCCGAAAAGTTAAACGTGCCGAATCCGGAATGATTATCGATCCGGTAACTTTGCCATTGACTTCAACCGTTGCCGATGCTAAAAATGCAATGAAAGAATACGGAATTGGTGGTATTCCAATTGTCGATGAAAATAAAACATTGAAAGGAATCGTTACCAATCGTGATTTGCGTTTTGAGAAAAATAATGCAAGACCAATTATAGAGGTGATGACCAGCGAAAACCTGGTTACCGTTGCAGAAGGAACTTCACTGGAACAAGCTGAAGTGGTGTTGCAAGGACATAAAATCGAAAAATTACCGGTTGTGAATGCCGATTATAAATTAGTCGGACTAATCACTTTTAGAGATATTACCAAATTAACCCAAAAACCAATTGCCAACAAAGATGTTTTCGGACGCTTGCGCGTTGCAGCGGCTATCGGCGTTACGGGTGATGCGGTTCAAAGAGCAGAAGCATTGGTTAATGCAGGTGTTGATGCTATTATTATCGATACAGCTCACGGACATACCCAAGGTGTTGTCAATGTATTGAAAGAAGTAAAAGCCAAATTCCCTCAAATCGATGTAATTGTTGGAAATATAGCTACTCCTGAAGCAGCTAAATTTCTTGTAGAAAATGGTGCTGATGGTGTAAAAGTAGGAATCGGACCAGGTTCTATTTGTACTACCCGTATTGTTGCAGGTGTTGGGTTTCCTCAATTCTCAGCTGTTCTCGAAGTGGCTGCGGCCATAAAAGGAACTGGAGTTCCCGTTATTGCAGATGGTGGAATTCGTTACACTGGGGATATTCCAAAAGCAATTGCTGCGGGTGCCGACTGTGTGATGTTAGGTTCACTTCTAGCTGGAACCAAAGAATCTCCTGGAGAAACCATTATTTTTGAAGGAAGAAAATTCAAATCCTACCGCGGAATGGGTTCCGTAGAAGCAATGCAGGAAGGTTCGAAAGACCGTTATTTCCAAGATGTAGAAGACGATGTGAAAAAACTGGTTCCGGAAGGAATTGTTGGACGTGTTCCATATAAAGGGGAATTAAATGAAAGTATGCAACAATTCATTGGCGGACTTCGTGCCGGAATGGGTTATTGTGGTTCAAAAGACATTCAGACTTTGCAGGAAACGGGGCGTTTTGTTCGCATTACCGCCAGTGGAATCAATGAAAGTCATCCTCATAATGTGACTATTACAAAAGAAGCTCCGAATTATTCAAGATAATTTAGCTAAAAGGTAAATTTAAAAGGCATAATAATCACTTTTTCGGTGTCTATTATGCCTTTTTTCTATTGAATTTATTAATTATTCCAATAAATCTTTCTTCAAATGCTCACTATCCCAACTGTGATTGGTTGCGGCAACCTGCGATAGAATATCATTTTTTAGCAATTGTTCCTGCATCTCTATTTCTTCTTTTATAGTAACAAGATAGGCCATTTTATCATGTCGCTTTTCGGCTAATTTTCGCGTGGTGATTTCATCATATTTTATAAATTGCTGTCCTTGTCGTGTTGCTGTATATTTTCGGTGCCCTAATTCCACCAAAGCATCAACACCCATAGTTACCGCACTATATAAGGTTTCACGATAAATATGTTTTACATTATGATCGATTAATTCGTAGGCATCATTCCGGTTTCTGGCACGAGTGAGGATTTTCAAATGTGGAAAATGTTTTTTTAAGGTTTCAATTACCTGTAAATTCACCGTAGGATTGTCTATCGCGGCAATAAAGAGTTTGGCATTTTCGCAACCTGCCGCTTTTAATAATTCCAAACGAGTGGCATCACCATAATACACTTTGAATCCCATTTTTCGCAGGACATCTACTCTGTCTGAATCATAATCCAAAATAGTCGATTTTACGTTATTGGCTTTCAAAAGGCGACCAACAGTGCTTCCGAAGTGTCCAAAACCAGCAATGATTACCGGATTATGTTCATCGATAAAATCGCTTTCTTTTTTACTTTCCTTTCCTTTTAGTTTTGAATTTGGATAAATGAATCTTTCATTTATCAGCAGTAAAAAAGGAGTGGCCACCATACTCATCGCTATGACCGCCATAATCTGATTGGCTAACATATTCGGAATAATGTTCAATTGCATACAGAAACTCATAATCACAAAACCAAATTCTCCAGCTTGGCTTAAACTAAAAGCGAGCAATAAATTCTGGTCGGTATTTTTTTTATAAAATCGGCTGGTCGCAAATAAAACTAAGAATTTCACTAAAGTTAAAATCGCTCCAAAAGCAAAAATAAATAACGGATTGTCTATAATCAATTGGAAGTTTATCGAGGCGCCAACGCCAATAAAAAACAACCCCAAAAGCAATCCTTTAAACGGAGCGATATCGCCTTCCAGTTCATGGCGAAATTCAGAATTCGCCAGTACGACTCCTGCCATAAAAGCTCCAAGGGCAGGGCTTAATCCAATCAATTGCATCACATAAGAAACGCCGACCACTAATAATAATGCCGAAGCGGTGAACAATTCCTGCAAACGTGTTTTTGCAATAATATGCAATAACGGAACAAATAAAAAGCGGCCGGCAAAGTAAATTATCGCGATGATTCCTATTACAATCAGCGTTTGAAGCCAACTCGAATAACCAGAAATCAATGATTGTTGAATTTCATTTGTTGTCTCAAGATTAACCGTTGACAAAAGTGGTAAAAAAGCTAAAATTGGGATTACTGCAATATCCTGAAAAAGCAAAACTGCAAACGATGATCGCCCGACAGAAGTGTTTAATAATCCTTTTTCTTTTAAGGTTTGTAATACAATGGCAGTTGAAGATAAGGCTAATGCCAAAGAAATGGCTAATGCAGTTTCCCACTTCCAATCCATAAAAAACAGACAGCCTATAAATAAAACCAATGTAGTACCGACCAATTGCATCGAACCCATTCCGAGAATGAATTTTCGCATCTTCCAAAACTTACTGGGCTCCAGTTCTAAACCAATTAGGAACAACATCATGACTACACCAAATTCGGCAAAATGCATAATATCCTGGCCTTCCTGACCTATAAAACCTAAAACAAATGGGCCGATTACAATTCCCGCAAACAAGTAGCCCAAGATAGAACTTAAACCTAGTTTTTTGGCAATAGGTACACAAACAACTGCCGCTGCTAAATAAATAATTGCCTGAAGTAAAAAGTTAGTATCCATTTATATTTGTATTGTTGCAAACCATTCATTCAAATAATGGTATTGCAAAATTTCGGTTGTATTTAAATCATTATTTTCTAAATACTCAAGAAAATAACCATAGATCAAACCGTTTTTCTTGTAATCCTCCGGAGTCATATTATGTGTTCCATGTACGACAAACGGCGGTAAATATTCCATATTACACACTTTTGCAGTTTGATTAAAAGGTTCTAATAATTCAGGAATACTATATCGATCGCAGCCAGTTTCACAATAATTTTCCTTATCACCGCCAGTTGTAATCACCTGAAAAATAATTTTATCCTGCAACGCTTTTCCTCTTTTACCATAGGCCCAGCCGTGTTCGAGTACCATGTCAATCCATTGCTTCATCAATGGCGGACAACTGTACCAATACATCGGATGATGCCAAATAATAATATCATGTTGGCTTAACAACCATTGCTCATGTTTCACATCAATATCAAAATCAGGGTATTCCTCATATAAATCATGAAAAGTAATGTTTTCCGAATCGGGAATATTTTTCACCATAGCCTTATTCGCATGCGATTTTTCAAATAACGGATGGGCGAACAGGATTAAGATTTTGTTTTTTGACATTGATTATTTTTTGTAATTATTTAGCTATACTGAATATTCAATCTCTACTTGCTAATGGAATTTTACCCTTTTTAGGTATAAAAAACGCGAAAATATTTAGAATTGAATTTGAGGGCATAGTACTCTAATTCTAAACAAATTTATAACATATAAATACTTCCGTCAAGATATGAAATAATGCTCAATTTTAAAAATGAGACACCACTCAAAATTCAATTTTATGATAATATTATAAAATAAGTGGAAAATCCCGTTAAAACAATATGGTTATGATTTTGTTTTAACGGGACTTTTAAAAAGATATAAATTTAATTATTTAGCTAATCCCCAAATAGTTACTAGGAGTAATTTGCATCAACTCAGCTTTAATTTCATCAGAAACTTCTAATGTGGCGATAAAACCATGAATGGCTTTTTTATCAATAGTTGTATTGGTTCTAGTCAAGCCTTTTAATGCTTCGTATGGATTTGGATACGCTTCACGTCGTAAAATAGTTTGAATTGCTTCCGCAACAACCGCCCAGTTTTTTTCTAAATCCTCAGCAAATTTTGGCTCGTTCAAAAGCAATTTGTTCAATCCTTTTAAAGTAGCTTCAAAAGCGATTAAAGTATGTCCCATTGGAACACCAATATTTCTCAACACCGTACTGTCGGTTAAATCTCTTTGCAATCTTGATAATGGCAATTTAGCCGAAAGATGTTCGAAAATAGCATTCGCAATCCCTAAATTTCCTTCCGAATTTTCAAAATCAATCGGGTTAACTTTGTGCGGCATTGCCGAGGAACCAATTTCGCCTTCTTTGATTTTTTGTTTGAAATATTCCATTGAAACATAAGTCCAAATGTCTCTGTCTAAATCTATAATGATGGTATTGATTCTTTTTAACGCATCAAAAAATGCAGCAAAATGGTCGTAATGTTCTATTTGTGTAGTCGGGAAGGAGTGGTGTAATCCTAAAGTTCCTTCTACAAAATCTTTTCCAAATTTACGCCAGTCAATTTGTGGATAAGCCACGTGATGCGCATTGTAATTTCCGGTTGCTCCGCCAAATTTAGCTGCAAATGGGATATTGAATAAGAATCGCATTTGCTCTTCGAGGCGTTCTACAAAAACACCGATTTCTTTGCCCAAACGCGTAGGAGAAGCCGGTTGACCATGTGTACGGGCCAACATAGGAATATCTTTCCATTCGATGCTCAAATCTTTCAGTTTTGAAACCAATTGGATTAGAGATTTTAAATAAACTTCCTGAAAAGCTTCTTTGGTAGAAAGTGGAATCGCCGTATTGTTGATATCCTGAGAAGTCAGTCCGAAATGGATAAACTCTTTATATTCTGATAACCCTAATTTGTCAAAAGCTGTTTTTATGAAATATTCAACCGCTTTCACGTCGTGATTGGTCGTTTTTTCGATTTCTTTTATGGCCTGTGCATCTTCGGTAGAAAATTCAGCATAAATATTTCTCAAGTCCTCAAACAAATCGGAATCTATCCCTTTTAATTGTGGTAAAGGAACTTGGCAGAGGGCGATAAAATATTCAATTTCCACGAGAACGCGGTATTTGATTAAAGCTTCTTCAGAGAAATAAGGAGCTAATGAAATAGTCTTGCTTCTATATCGTCCATCAATTGGTGATATGGCGTTTAATTCGTTTAAAGTAGTCATTGTTGTGTTGTTTGTTCGAAAGGCACAAATATAAACCTTTAGAAACAATTCTGAAAAGGATTACTTTTTAAATAAAATCCAAAAGCTTCTTTTTTAGTATTTTCATTCCTTTGGAAGCCACTTCCGGAATCACCTCGAGTGGATTACGAAGATTCGGAATCTTGATTGGTTTTGGATCAATATAAAAAACAGGAATTTCAGGATTGGTAAATGCTATCAATCCTGCGGCTGGATAAACTTGCAATGAAGTGCCGATGACTGCAAATAAATCAGCTTGTTGGGTAAGTTTTAAAGCTTCTTCCAAAGCCGGAACTTCTTCTCCAAACCAAACGATATGCGGGCGCAATGGATTTCCTTTATCATCCAGATCAGTTGAATTTAAATCGTCATTCCAATCCAGAATGTAGTTTTCATTTTTAGTGCTTCTCACTTTCAAAAGTTCGCCATGCAAATGCAACACATTGGAACTTCCCGCTTTTTCATGCAGATTATCTACGTTTTGAGTGATAATAAAAACATCAAAATCATTTTCTAATTCAGCCAGAATCTGATGCCCTAAGTTGGGAAGTACTTCTTTGAGTTGTTGTCTTCTTTTGTTGTAGAAATCAAGTACTAATTCCGGATTTCTATGCCAGCCTTCGGGCGAAGCAACATCCATCACGTTATGTCCTTCCCAAAGTCCATCGGAATCCCGAAAGGTTTTGATACCGCTTTCGGCACTAATTCCTGCACCGGTTAAGACTACTAATTTTCTTTTCATTTTTAAAAATATATTATACTCAAAATTGTTTTTAAATTTACCGAAAATTAATCAATAATGGTCGACTTAGCGTACTTAGCTTTTTTAGAAAATATTCTGACGGATAATCGAAAAGAGAAATTTCTGAAAGTTTTAGAGAATAGAACCAATCATTTTACGGTAGCCATAGAAGATGTTTTTCAGATGCACAATGCAAGCGCAGTAATGCGTAGTTGTGAGATTTTTGGAATTCAGGAATTGAATGTGATTGAAGAACGTTATGGTAAAAGTATCGATAAAGAAATCGCGATGGGTGCCCAAAAATGGGTAGATATCAATGCTTTTGATAGTGTTTCCGGATGCATTGCCAGTTTAAAGAGTAAAGGCTATCAAATTATTGCTACCACACCACATGACAACGATTGTTTGTTGGAAGATTTCGATATATCAAAACCCAGTGCCTTGTTTTTTGGAACTGAAAGAGACGGGTTATCGGAAGAAATTCTGCAGCAAGCCGATGGTTTTTTGAAAATTCCGATGGTTGGTTTTACCGAAAGTTTGAATATTTCGGTTTCGGCAGCGATTATTCTTCAAAATTTATCTACACGTTTGCGACATTCTGATATTAACTGGCATTTATCTGAAGAAGTAATTTTGGAAAAACGATTGGCTTGGGCCAAGAATTCTATAAAAGATATTAAACGGATTGAAGCACGGTATTTTGAAGATATAGAAGCTAAAAAATAATTTCACTTTTTAAAATTACGTTTGTGATATCATTTTGATTTATAAGATATCTATACAATCCATTCTCACCAATTGCATATAAATCATCTCCTTTAATAATTACATCGAAACAATTTTTGTCGATTGATTTGACTAAAGTCGGTTCATTTGGGTTTTGAATATCAAATATTTTTATGTCATCATCGCAAACTACCAGATAGTTATGGTACAAGCCCAAACCTTTTGGATGGGTAAGATTTCTTTGGTGTACCAATACCGGATTTGATGGATCAGCGGTGTTATAAATTTCTAAAACATTTATATTATTTCCACATTGCGTGTTTGAATGTAGCGTTACGAAAGAGTGAGTATCATTCGCCACAACGGGATCACATGCTGTAAAATGTTGCACTGATGACAACTGAACCGGATTTTCCGGATTTTGTACTGAGTAGATGTACATGCCTTCTCGGGAGCCAATAAATAAATAGTCACCAAAGGAAAATAAGGTTTCTATATTAAATCCAATATTTATTTCGTTTACTTTTGAAGGCTGTGAAGTATTAATTAAAGAAAAGACATTGAGATTATAATTATCAACGGTATATAAATAATTTCCCTTTAAGGCAAAAATTGCAAGAGAACCTCCTGTGCCATCGCCAGAATTTGCGGAAGAACTATCGCCATCTTTAGAACAACCAATTAAAATTAAAACTAATAAAAGTACTTTTAGATATTTCATGTTTAATTTATTTATTGTTGAATCCAATCTACTACGATTTGATTTTCTGTTGTGTTTGCAATTGTGCCATTTGGAGATGACTTCTGCGGGAAAACATTTTTATTGCGATGCTTTATAAGGATTGAATTATTGGAAGGGTTATATTCCAAAGTCACCAGATCGATTGCTTGGTTAATGTACACGATATTGTCCCGAACGGCTAAATCCGTAGCGCCTAAAATTTGTATGAATCCAATAAGAATGGGGTTTTCAGGATTGGCATAATTATAGACATGGAATCCTTTGTTTACCTCATTAATGAACATTAAATTGTCTTTAATATATATCTTTCCAGATTTGATAATATTTTGAGAAGGAAGACTTTGAACGGAATTCTCAAATGCAGGACGATCCAAGATTACCGGAGTATATGGATCATGTATGGGACCCACCCCTTCGCAATCATTACAATAGATACAGCTATTAAAAATGGGGAGTAGTAACAATAAAAAGATAATACCTAATAGCTTCTTCATTATTATTGGTTTTAATATAAGATGCTAAATGTTGAAAAGGTTGCGTTATAAAATAAAAAATTTTTAAAAATATATATAGGCTATTTCTTCTTCAATATCTTGTATTCCTCATAACATTCACTAATGGCATCCATGATTTGAAGGTCATTAGCGGTTTTTACAAAAGCTTCAGAGTAATTACAGCGTTCCATGATTTCTGCGATTTCATTTTTGTCGATTCCCAGAAGTGCCGAAAGCGTTTCTCTGTCAAATTTTGAAGCCAGTAAATTCCGTACAGTATCGTCTTTTCTCATCTCCTTCATCCTTTTGAGTTCTTTTGGTTTTTTGCCAAAGAAATTATAAAGCATATCGGCAGGATTAAATAAAGAACCCATTACTTTTCCGAAAGCCCCCGGAGAATATTCGCCTGCTTCATATCCTTGTTCTAATCCGGAAATACTGTAGCGGTAATTGTCTCTGGTGGGAATTAGTTTTGAATCTATTTCAAGATACCCCGTTAAATCATATGGGCGAACCACGACTTCTTCTAGCGCAATGGCTTTTTCGGTCATTTGGATTCGGGTAGTTTTGTTTTTGATCCAGTCATTGGTCACTCTCATCGTTATTGATTTGAATCCGATAAGCGAAAGATGTAACGTGTCATTTACGCCAACTTCAATTTCAAAATTACCTTTCGAGTTCGAAATGGTTCCTCTGACTTTATTTAAATTAATGATGTTGACATTCGACAACGGAAGTAAGGTGTTGTCATTGATAATGGTTCCGGAAACTTTTTGAGGTAATTCAACTTCCTGTGCAAAAGTGAATGTGGAAAGTAATAATAAAAAGAAAACTACAAAATATTTCATATCGGGTTTTAAAAGTTTAAAAGTAATAAAACCCGATAAGATATTTTGTAGTTTTCATATAATTATAAGAAAATTAACAGAAAGTGTTAGCTTTTTCTTGGTCTTTTTGGTCTTGATGCATCACCGAAACCTTCAGATCTTCTAGGTGCTCTATCAGAAGAACCTTCGCTTCTTGGCGCTCTATCAGAAAATCCACCTTCAGTTCTTGGAGCTGCAGCACTTCTTCCTCCGAAACCGCCTTCTCTTGGAGCAGAACTTCTACCGCCAAAACCGCCTTCTCTTGGAGCTGAACTTCTTTCACCTCTAAATCCACCTTCTTTTCTTGGAGCAAAACTTCCTTCTCTTCTCGGAGCAGAACTTCTTTCGCCACCAGAACGACCTCCGCCGAAACCACCACCAGAACTTCTTCCGTTGTGATCACGTCTTCCGCCACCGTCATTTTTAGAAATCTCCACATTGATTCTACGTCCTTCTAATTGTACGTTGTTCAATATTTCCATTACTTTATCAGTATGTTCCGGATCAGTGTTAAAGAAAGAGAAACCTTCTTTTACATCTACTTTGAAAACATCATCACGACCTAAGTCTAATGTTTCTTTCAAATAATCTTTCAAAGACATCCAGTCGAAATTATCTCTTGAACCGATGTTCACAAAATATCTTGTAGCACCGCTGTTACTACCTTCTCTTGGAGCGCTATCTCTGTCATCACGTCTTTCAGAACCTGAAGATTGATTAGAGATATCTCTGTTTTTCTTGTAGTAAGCAATGAAACGGTTGAATTCTACCGATACCATTTTCTTGATCAGTTCTTCTTTCGACAAACCTTCAAGAACACTATTGATAGCAGGAAGATAGTTGTCAATTTCGTGATCAACTTCTGTATCTTTAATCTTATTTGCTAAGTGCAATAATTGGATTTCGCAGATTTCGATTCCAGATGGAATGGTTTTTTCTTCAAATTTTTGTTTGATGATTCTCTCGATAGAAGAAATCTTACGCAATTCACTTTTAGTAACGATTACGATAGAAGTTCCTAGTTTCCCGGCTCTTCCTGTACGTCCTGAACGGTGATTGTAAGTTTCGATTTCGTCAGGTAATTGATAATTTACTACGTGAGTAATGTTATCAACGTCTATTCCACGTGCTGCAACGTCAGTCGCAACAAGCATTTGAATTTGACGACCACGGAAAGATTTCATTACACCATCACGTTGCGCCTGAGATAAATCTCCGTGCAAAGCGGCAGCGCTGTATCCATCTTCGATCAATTTTTCAGCAACAGCTTGCGTATCTCTTTTGGTACGACAAAAAACTACTGAGAAAATATCTGGATTAGCATCGGCTAAACGTTTCAAAGCTTCGTAACGGTCACGTGCATTTACCAAGTAAAATTCGTGAGAAACCGTTGCTGAACCTGAATTTTTAGCTCCAACTGTAATTTCAATCGGGTCATTCATGAATTGTTTTCCAATTCTTGCAACCTCTGCCGGCATTGTAGCCGAGAATAACCATGTGTTTTTGTCGTCTGGCGTAGTAGAAAGGATGTTTACGATATCTTCGTAGAAACCCATGTTCAACATTTCGTCAGCTTCGTCAAGAATACAGTAATTAATTTGAGAAATGTTTACCAATCCTCTGTTAATCATGTCTTGCATTCTTCCTGGAGTAGCCACAATAATTTGTGCGCCTCTCTTAATGTCTCTTGCCTGCTCTGTAATGCTAGCCCCACCGTAAACTGCTACCACATTAATACCTTTTTCGTATTTAGAGTAGTTTTTAATTTCGTTGGTAATCTGCAAACAAAGTTCGCGTGTTGGAGATAAAATTAATGCTTGTGTATTTCTGTTGTTGGCATCAATTTTTTGGATAACTGGGAAACCAAAAGCTGCCGTTTTCCCTGTCCCTGTCTGAGCCAACGCAACCATATCAGTATCTTTTTCCAATAATAGGGGAATCGCTTTCTCCTGTACTTCAGTCGGATTCTCAAATCCTAGATCTAAAATCGCCTTCAGTAACGATTCACTCAATCCTAATTGTTCAAATTTATTCATATTGTATTTTAAAATATTTTGCAAAAGTACGGCAAATATTTGTGATAAACTAATGGTTTTTGGAGTTTTAGTTTTTTACTAGGAATTGATAATCAGGTTTTTAGATTTTTTATTTTATTTTGCAGCCTTTAAAGCTAAGGAATATATGTCAGAGAATAGATGTTAAAGCGATGAGTTTAAGAATTCCAGAAGGAGTTTCGTTGCTTTTCCGCGATGACTCATTGTTGCTTTTTCTTCGAGAGGAATTTGCGCAAACGTGCAGGACAAACCTTCAGGCTTAAAGATAGGGTCATAGCCAAAGCCTTGACTTCCTGCTTTTTCTAAAGTGATTTCTCCTTTGGCAATGCCTGTAAAGAGTTGTTGTTTTTTGTTAAGGTTTAAGGCGATTACAGTTTTGAAATGCGCCTTCCGATTGGTTTGATCTAAAAGCGCCTCCAATAATTTATTCATATTATCGTCATCTTTTTTTTGTTCTCCGGCATAACGTGCCGAATAAACGCCGGGTGCACCCTGTAAGGCTTCCACTTCTAATCCTGTATCGTCTGCAAAGCAATCGTAACCATACTTTTCAGTAACATAATTGGCTTTCAGAATGGCGTTTCCTTCAATAGTATCGGCAGTTTCAGGGATATCTTCGAAACAACCGATGTCTTCCAAACTCAGTATTTGGATGTTTGAAGGAAGTAATTGTTGAATTTCCCTGATTTTATTTTTGTTATTGGAAGCGAAAACGAGCTGCATATTTAAAGATTTCTATTTGAATTTCAAAGATACACTATTTTGAATATTATGTAAAAAACAAGTTGTATTAAACCTTATACATATAACTTATTAGCATTTGTTACTTGGTTAAAAATCAACATGTTAATTATTTATTAAAATATTGATTTCCATATATTTGAATTAAAATAATTGGTATCTTTGAGTGTGGTTTTGATTAATTACTTGAGTTTTCGTCTGCATAAGATTGAATTATTCAATAGTCAATTATACTGTTAAAGGTGTAAATTGGTAATGGTAAATCGAAATCGACAATTGGAGGTCTGTAAAAAGGCCTCCTTTTTTGTTTTAAAATTTTAGATTATAAAAGTTTTCAATTTTGTTTTCAGCAACTTTTCAAAGAATATTTCTAAAAATAACCTCGACTGATGTTAGTATTGTTGAAGTTCCTGATGGAAATATAGAGTCGTTAAATATTGGAAATTTAACACATTAATAAAATATTAAAAATGTTGATTCACAATTAGTTGTATTAAAAAATATTTTGTAAATTTGAGTGTGGTTTTGATTAATTACTTGAGATGTCTATCTCATATTGGGAATGATAACTCATAATCGACTATATCAGTAACGGTATTAGTTAATATTGGTAAATCAAAACTACAACTGGAGGTCTGTAAAAAGGCCTCCTTTTTTGTTTCTAAATCTGGATTTTTTTTAGTTTATAAAATATTTCGTTACGTTTTCCAAAATCTAACTTTTATTGAAATTTCCTGAAAAATCTATTGAACGGATATGTTAACCTTGGAAAAAAGGCAAACATTTGGCAATAAAAAACAAAACATTAAAATCATGATATTCAATTAGTTATATTGAAAATAATTTGTATCTTTGAGTGTGGTTTTGATTAATTACTTGAATTTATCCATCTGCAAAGAGAAGATAGTTCAATAGTCAGCTATACTGTAAGGTATATGTTGGTAATGATAAATCGAAATTTACAATCGGAGGTCTGTCAAAAGACCTCCTTTTTTTATGCTCATAAATTAATTTTTTTTGAAAGTTTCTAAAATTGACTAAGACAGGCATAAGCAGAACGATGCACCTAAAGAAAAGTCACTTCTTTAAATAATTCATAATAAAAACATTTAAAATAATGATTTCCAGTTTGTTATGTTGAAAATAATTTATATCTTTGAGTGTGGTTTTGATTAATTACTTGAATTTATCCATCTGCAAAGAGAAGATTATTCAATAGTCAGCTATACTCAGCGGGTATATGTTGATAATGATAAATCAAATCTACAATCGGAGGTCTGTCAAAAGACCTCCTTTTTTTATGGCTATAAAATAAAAGTTTTGGTTTTAATTTATAAATGTTCTGATGCCATTTTCAATATTTTTTCATTCAAAGTTTCTGAAATTTACGTGAATAAGCGTGGACTGGAGTAATACTAATAAACAAAAAGAGAAACTTTAAACAGTAATAAATAAATACGTTAAAAAATATTTAAAATTATGATTTTCAGTTTGTTATATTTAAATTATTTGTATCTTTGAGTGTGGTTTTGATTAATTACTTGAGTATATCCAACTGCAAAGAGAAGATTATTCAATAGTCAGCCATACTGAGAAGTATGAGTTGGTAATTGTAAATCGAAATCTACAATCGGAGGTCTGTCAAAAGACCTCCTTTTTTTATGGCTAAAAGCTAAAAGTTTTGGTTCTATAGTTACCATATTTAAGCTACTTTTTTCGAAAAATCCCTCAAACTAATGAAAAACAACAGGGATATAATTAATTAAAAGATAATCATTAAACATTAAAAAAGAGTCGTTAATGAATGGTTAAAGTTTTGAATTACAATTAGTTGAATTGAAATAAATTGTACCTTTGGATGTGGTTTTGATTAATCAATTGAATGGATCATTCTCATATTATATGAGTGTAGATTAGTCAATAGTCAGCCGTACTGATTAATGTGCGAAGTTGATAAGGATAAAACGAAACCGACAACTGGAGGTCTGTATAAGGCCTCCTTTTTTGTTGCGTTTATGAAAAATATTGGTTTTCGGTTTACGGATTTTTAGATGATATTTTTGGAAATATAGTTAGTTGAAACTACGGGAAGCAAGCCAATCCTAACTATATCTCAATCTCACATAAACATGTTTGATTCCTTTTTTATCAGATTCTCTTTCGTCTATTTCTAGAATATCGGTTAAGGATTTTAATAACGGGGTCAGTTTTGTAAACCCATAATTTCTTGGGTCGAATTCCGGTTTTTTCTTAACAATTAAGTTACCAACATCACCAAGGAAAGCCCAGCCATCATCATCGCCAATATCTTCAATGGTGGATTCGATAAGTTCGATGGTTTGCAAATCGATTTTATTTAAGGTTTTTGGTATTGGTTTTTTAGGGTCTATTGTTGTAGTCAGCTTTGGTGATTTCTTTTTGATAGCACCATCCAGCACTTCTATATAAACAAACCGATCACAGGCTACAATAAATGAATTGGGTGTTTTCTTTTCTCCAATTCCAATGACTTTCATTCCGGATTCTCTCAAGCGTATCGCCAAACGGGTAAAATCGCTGTCGCTGGAAACTATACAAAATCCATCGACTTTATCGGAATACAACAAATCCATGGCATCAATAATCATTGCAGAATCTGAAGAGTTTTTCCCTACCGTATAACTGTATTGCTGAATAGGTGTGATGGCGTGTTCGAGCAAGACACTTTTCCATCCTCCGGCATTTGGTTTGGTCCAATCGGCATAAATACGTTTGGTGGTGGGTGTTCCGAACTTGGCAATTTCCTCCATCATTCCTTTTACATTGCTGTACGGAACGTTATCGGCATCAATTAAGACGGCTAATTTTAATTCTTTGTTTTGAGACATTTTTAATGGTATTGGATTCCTATATTAAAGATAGAAAATATTCTTATAAATGGTACTATTTTTACTTTTTGTTGGCCAATTCTTTAATGGAAACTTCGTTGATTAAGACATCTTTTATAACTGCTTCTCCATTTTTAACGGCAACCAACGCGAAGGTTTTATTGATGGAATCGGTTATTGATTCGGCATAAACTTCCTCCGCTTTTTGTGCTTTATTCTCATTCATATAAAAACGATTAAACGGAAAATCAAGAAATATAATGTTCTCGTTTTTAAAGTTTGAAACCGCATTGATTTTAACCTTAAGATAATCGGAACTGTATTTAGGTTTGCTTTTTGAAATTGCGGCTATTTTTGCAAAACCGTTTTTGTCTGTAGTAATTTTTGCGAAGATAGTTTCACCATTCTGCCAGTTTTTTATGTTTTTTACAGTAATTTCTCTTACCTTAAAAGAAAGTGTAATGTATTTTCCTCTAAAAGGATCATTAGGATCTACAGGCTCGGTTTGAAATTTGAATTCCTTTCCGGTCTTTAATACATCTTCCTGATCGAATATCATTTGTAAGGGAACGTATAATTGTGCCAGGACAACCAATATGAATAGTATAAGTAAGGTTTTCTTATTTTTCATTTCTATTTCTTTTTTTAAGCATGAAATAATTGGTTAGGAAAAATCCGAAACCTATTGTAATAAACAGAATACCTCGTAATATAAAACTCAAATTGGTATCAAAAAAACGACAAGCAATAAGAATGGTAATGATAAGTAAACCAAAATTTAGAATTCTTAAATCATTGTGTTTGTTTCCCCGTTTAATTTCAGAAATTCCTATTAATAAAACAAGTATGTTTGCTAATACTGACGCAAAATTTCCAGTAAAAAGCAACAGAATATTTACTAAAAATACAATTTCAATGATATTAATGTTTCTAAAATTTGTGTTGCTGTTTTTTCTGTAAAATAATATGCCCGCTAAAATTGTAAGTGTTAAAGCTACGAGGAATTCAGGAGCAAAAATGATTTCGTTTAGAGCATATTTGTTTCTGTAAAACATTTCCCAAAACGATTTGAAGGTATAAACCAAAAGGACAGAAAGGGTTCCTAATTTACCGAAGATCAGAAAACTGTTGTATTTTAATTTTTGATTATCAAAGAATTCCGTTTTTCCGTTGAAATAAAAAACGGCAAATAAACTCATGTATCCTAAATATATTAAATTTTCGTTTTTGTGAGCAAAAGTTCCCAAACAAATTACTATTGATAAAGCTACGAACCAGTTATGAAATAACGTAAAATTGCTTTGAATCTTATTTTTCAAAAGATTGCGATAATGCGGCACGATTCCTAAAAGCAGGAACCAATACAAATAAGATTGGTCCCTTGGAAATGTAAAATAATTGGCATTGCAAGCATAATAGGTAATCCCGGAAATATATAATAATGAAACCACAGATGATTTTAAGAGATAAACCAAAGGCAGACTTAACAACATCCAGGTAATAATAAACGAATTGATATCTCCCGGAATATTATAAACCTGTGCAATCAGGGAAATACTGGCGCCGACGGCAAAGAATAAAAAAACGGACGAACTTTCCCGCCAAGCCGGATGATCCGGTTTTTTGAGTAATGTATAACCGCAAAATAATTGGCCTAATATAAGCGGGAGGAACGAAAGTATTGTTTTGGTCAGCCTCGATAAATCATCCCAATTGTGTGCGAAAACAAGAATAATACCCAATCCGATAAGAATGGCACCTAAAATTCCAAAAACTAGCGGTATTTTATTTTGGTTTTCGTTGTTTTTTTGGCTGTAATGTAATCTGATTTTTTCGGCAGTTTCTTCTGAAATGATGTTGGCTTTCAGCAGTTCGGGTAGTTCGTTTATTATTGGATTGGCCATAAACTGGGTTTTGTATCATTCAAATATACAAAGTTTATCATTGAAAACCGTTTTTTAGCCCTGATGGAAACGGCATCCTTTAGCTTTTTTCTTAATAAAGCTAAAGATATAGTGTACAGCAGGAAAGAGCTCCCGAAAATAAATTTGGTTTCAATACCATTATAAATTTTAAATAATTATTTTTGCAACTTCTTAAAATAAAAAATGTATTTCAACATATCATGGTAAAAGATTTATTCGAAAGAATTCAGAACAATAAAGGGCCTTTAGGAAAATGGGCTTCACAAGCAGAAGGTTATTTTGTATTCCCTAAATTAGAAGGAGAATTGGGTCCAAGAATGCAGTTTGGCGGAAAAGATATTTTGAACTGGAGTTTGAATGACTATTTAGGTCTTGCCAATCACCCGGAAGTGCGTCAGGCAGATACGGATGCAGCGATTCAATACGGAGCGGCTTACCCAATGGGAGCGCGAATGATGAGTGGACAAACTAAATATCATGAGCAATTAGAGAATGAATTGGCTGCTTTTGTAATGAAAGAATCAGCTTATTTATTGAATTTTGGTTACCAAGGAATGGTGTCTATTATTGATGCTTTGGTTACTAAAAACGACGTAATTGTGTATGATGTTGATGCGCATGCCTGTATTATTGACGGAGTTCGTTTACATATGGGAAAACGTTTTACATACCGACATAACGATGTAGAAAGCATGGAGAAAAACCTGCAACGTGCTACAAAATTAGCACAAGAAAATGGTGGAGGTATACTTTTTATTACCGAAGGAGTTTTTGGAATGCGTGGGCAACAAGGAAAATTGAAAGAGATTGTTGCGATGAAGCAAAAATACAATTTCCGTTTATTAGTAGATGATGCACATGGTTTTGGTACACTCGGGGAAACAGGTGCCGGAGCAGGTGAGGAGCAAGGTGTTCAGGATGATATTGATGTGTACTTTTCGACTTTTGCAAAATCTATGGCGAATATTGGTGCTTTTGTAGCAGCAGATAAAGATATTATTGATTACCTAAAATATAACATGCGTTCTCAAATGTTTGCCAAATCGTTGCCAATGATTCAAACCATTGGTTCTTTGAAACGATTGGAATTGTTGCGTAATCACCCAGAATTGAAAGATAAACTTTGGGAAAATGTAAATGCTCTGCAAAACGGATTGAAATCGAGAAATTTCAATATTGGAGATACAAATACTTGTGTAACACCAGTTTATTTGGAAGGAAGTGTGCCGGAAGCAATGGTTATGGTAAACGATTTAAGAGAGAATTATGGTATTTTCTTATCGATTGTGATTTATCCGGTGATTCCAAAAGGAATTATTTTGTTGAGAATGATACCAACTACTTCACATACTTTATCCGATATTGATGAAACATTGGTTGCTTTTGAAGCGATTCGTGAGAAATTAGAAAATGGTACTTATAAAGAGATAGCAGCACGAACGACGGTTGACTTAGACGCTTAGTTAAGTATTAAAGTTTTATAAAAAAATCCATTCAATTTGAATGGATTTTTTTGTTTACATTTATTGGAAATGAAATTGATAAACTTAAATTTATGAAAAAAGTAATTATAATAAGCACGGTTTTAATGGGGTTTATAGTTTCCTGTAAAAAAGAAAAACCCGAAGAAGTTATTCCTGCTATAACAGAACCGGTAATTGTCGAAGCAACCATTTCTGAAGAATGTTATCAAGGGGTTCTAAAAAAAGACACTATTTCAATGACGTTGAACCTAAACGGGAATCAGATTTCCTCAGGAAAATTAAGTTATAAGTTCTTTGAAAAAGATAGTAACGAAGGGACATTATCCGGAGAACTGAAAGGCGATACTTTGATTGCAGATTATACTTTTATGTCAGAAGGAACAACTTCAGTTCGTCAGGTTGCTTTCCTAAAAAAAGGAAATGCTTATGTCGAAGGGTATGGCGATATAATAGATGATAATGGAAAAGTAAGGTTTAAAAATGCGAAGCAATTAAACTTTGACAGTAAAACAATTTTATCAAAAGTAGATTGTAAAAAATAAATAAAAAAGCGGCTCAATTTTGAGCCGCTTTTTTTATAAATCGATACGATACGTGCACCTTCGTTTGTTAATAACCGGATCAAAGTGTTTCCATAAATTTATACTAGCCGCATTGTCTGCTAATTCAGGAGTTCTAAAACAGTTTACAATTCCTTTTTCTTTGAAAGTGTGGTAGTATTCATTGAAAATAATGGCAGTAACTGCCTTATTTTGGTATTCCGGAAGAACGCCAATTAGATAGAAAAGTACATCTTTAGTTTGCTTTTTTGCTTTCAGTAAATGAAGAAATCCAAAGGGGAATAATTTTCCTTTTGCTTTTTGCATTGCTTCCGAAAAGGAGGGCATCACAATACTAAAGGCTACAATATTTTGCTCTTTGTCCACTACGAATTTGATGTATTCAGGATTGATAAAGCTAATATATTTTTTCTTGAAATATTCTTTTTGCGTATCCGAAATAGCCACAAAAGTTGATAAATTAGCGTAAGATTCATTGAATAAATCAAACATTTTATCCACATGGGGCATTACTTCTTTGGTCGTTTTAAAATTTAACGGCGACAATTGATATCTCTTTTTTACCAAATCATTTGCCTTTTCGAAAAATTCGGTTCTTACGTTTGAAAAAGGAAATTTACTTTCTATGTATTCTTTGTCTTTTACGTAACCCAATTGCTCAAAATGAACAACATGATACGGATTATTATACCAAGTAACCATAGTTCCGATTTGGTCAAAACCCTCGGTCAGAACGCCCACTTTATCTAAATTCGAGAATCCCATCGGACCTTCAACGTATTCTAGATTGTTTTTCCGTCCCAATTCATATACTTTTTCCAAAAGTGCTTTGGTAACTTCAATATCATCAATAACATCGAACCAACCAAAACGAACTTTCTTTTTTTGTTGGTCATTTACTTCACTCCAATTAATAATGGCAGCGATTCGACCAACAATTGTATTGTCTTTGTAGGCAATATAAAATTGGGCTTCCGCATTTTCGAATGAAGGATTTTTATTTTTATCAAAAGTTTCTAACTCATCATTAATCAATGGTGGAACCCAGTATGGATTGTTTTTATATAATGAAAAAGGGAATTTTACGAAATCTAATAGTTCACTTTTTGAAGTTGCTTCTTTAACTGTAATCATTTTAATTCTATTTTTCTTGGTCTACTTCGTCTAAACGCTTTTTGGTTTTGTCTTTTTTGTCCTTACCTTTTTTGTCTTTTCCCTTTTTCTCTTTTGGAGTTCGAAGCATTATTTCGCTGTAATTTTTGTCAAATCGCCAGGAAAGTCCAATGCCTCCAAATAATAAAGAAGGGGTGTTTTTATAATTTGCACCAATGGAAGCATCTACCTGAATGTTTTCTTTGATTAAAAAAGCGGCACCACCTCTAAAGATTCCATCTGAATAATAATCACCTTTAATCCCCTGATTTTCTAAAAATCCCGACCATCTTGGACTGAATCCTCTCGTCAAAGTAATGATATAACCATAAGAGAAATAATCGGTTGCAATTTTATCCGCAATAATATTGATGACCAAAACTTGCTTTCCAAATTGATTTTGAGTGATCAACATGGCTTTTGGGCTTATTGTTGGTTCGTTCGGAAAAGAAAAAGGATTATCAGAAATATTGATATGTGCACCTGCATAAAGACCAACTGCCGGGATTAAACTTTTATAACTGAATCTGTGATTGGCTTTCCAACTATAAACGTTAGGCTTTCCCTCGGGTTTTTTATTAGGATCATAAAACAAATATTTAACTCCTATTGTAGTTTGTTTAAGTCCGCTTCGGGTTTCATTTAATACATCCGAATTATACCAGTCTTTTTGATATTGTAAGTCCAGATTAAACTCTAATTGTTCTAAAAGAGCGCCATAACGCAAGCTCAATTCTGATCCAAAACCATCGGCTTCATAATCCAAAAATTCATGTTTTTCTTTAATTCCATAGAAACCCAATTCTGCCTGAAAAACGGTTTTTCCAACAGAAAACCCACCCATAGATTCACCGGGACGGTTCGAATTAATGACATCGGTAAATTGACCGTAGTTTAAAGTTGTTGTCAGTAAAGCAAAAAATAAAAAGATTGATTTGAAATGAACCATATTTTCTTTTTTATCAAAAATTAAAATGAAATCCAAATGTACTATAATTTATTATTTATTTAAGAATGATATTTTAATTTTGAGCTTTTGATTTATTATTTTTGTCGTAAATTAATTGAATATGGAAACGGCGTCTTTTAACGGATTTTTAAAAATACTACTTTATATTGTGGCTTTTTATTATATATTTAAATTTTTGGCTCGCCTATTTCTTCCTATTGTGGTAAAAAAAGTAGTAGAGAAAGCAGGACAAAATTTCCAGCAACAATACCAAAATACACAACATACTCCCAATAGAGACGAAATTGTTGTTGATACTTCAAAAGCGGCAAAACCGCGTGAAACCAAAAAAGTGGGCGAATACGTAGATTTTGAAGAAATAGACTAATGCGAGATTTTATTTACCTTTTTTAAATTTCAGAATTGTTTAATTTATTTTTTACTTTTACAGTCACTAAAAATAAAAAATGAAAAGACTCGATAAGTTCTATCCCCACGCTTTAGCCATACTTGGTTTTATTTTAATTTCCCTTATTTATTTTTACCCCGTTCTTCAAGGCAAGAAAATCTCCCAATCCGATATTGTTCAATATACCGGAATGGCGAAAGAACAAAATGATTTTCGGGCTACCGAAAACGCAGAACCTTATTGGACAAATTCTGCTTTCGGAGGAATGCCAACTTATCAATTAGGAGCCAATTATCCGCATGAATATATCAGTAAATTAGATACTGCCTTACGATTTTTACCTCGCCCAGCCGATTATTTATTTCTTTATTTCTTCGGGTTTTATGTGTTGTTATTGGTTTTGAAAACCGATCCTTTGAAAGCATTTTTTGGTGCGTTGGCTTTTGGTTTTTCAACTTATTTAATTATTATTCTTGGCGTAGGCCACAATGCAAAAGCACATGCGATTGCCTATATGCCTTTGGTAATTGCCGGTACGATTTTGGTTTTTAGACGACGATTCATAGTGGGAGGACTGTTGACAATGCTAGCCGCAGCGTTAGAAATTAATGCCAATCACTTTCAAATGACCTATTATTTGTTGTTGTTATTATTGGTGATTTCGGTATATTTTATTTATAAATATCTAAAAGAAAAAGACTTCAAAACCCTACTTTATTCCTTTGGCGTTTTTGTTATTGCCGGAATATTAGCTGTTGGAGCAAATGCCACAAATTTAATGGCTACAGCCGAATATGCGAAATTTAGTACCAGAGATAAAAGTGAATTGACTTTTAGCCCAGACGGTTCCAAAAGCGTCACTGATAATGCGATGAGCCATGAATACATCACCGAATACAGTTATGGAATTGCCGAAAGTTTAAATCTGATAGCACCAAGATTATTTGGAGGTTCTAATGGTGAAAATGTAGGAACCGACAGTAAAATGTATGAGTTTATCATCGGACAAAATGTACCCGAAGATCAGGCGAAGGATTTTGTTTCCAGTATGCCAACGTATTGGGGTGATCAGCCTATTGTTGCCGCACCGGCTTATATTGGAGCGGTTGTTTTCTTTTTATGTGTTTTGGCTTTATTTGTTGATAAAAGAAAAATAAAATATGCTTTTCTGGCAGGCGCGATTCTTTCTTTGATGCTTTCCTGGGGTAAAAACTTCCCAATATTAACTGACTTTTTTATTGAAATTGTTCCAATGTACAATAAGTTTAGGGCTGTTTCATCGATTCAGGTTTTATTGGAATTGTGTACTCCGGTTTTGGCTATAATGGGATTGCAATCATTCTTCAAAACAGAAAAAGAGCAGCAATGGAAAGCATTATATTCCTCCGGAGGTATATTTTTCGGATTAATTTTATTATTATTTCTTTTCAAAAGCCAGTTTAGTTTTTCGGGTGGAAGCGATGGATATTTTGCCGAAAATTACGGACCTGATTTTATAAATGCCTTGAAAGAAGACAGAAAAAGTTTATACTCAGCTGATTTGTTGCGTTCTGCTTTTTTAGTTTTTGCCGTAGCCGGAATTTTATGGTTAGCTATCAAAAACAAATTATCACAAAATACGACCATCATTTTGGTTGGTTTATTTATGGTTGGCGACCTGTTTTTTATCGATAAAAATTATGTGGACAGCAAGAGTTTTGTAAGTGCCAATGAAGTGGATATGCCTTTTCAACCAACAGCATCTGATTTAGAAATTCTGAGAGACTCGACACATTATAGGGTTTTTGAAGTAAACGGACATATGTCGAGTGGAAGAGCTTCTTATTTTCATCAATCCATAGGTGGGTACCATGCGGCAAAACCGAGAAGAATGCAACAGCTTTTCGATTACCAGATTGCTAAAAATAATATGGAAGTTCTGAATATGCTGAACACAAAATTCATCATTCAAACCGATAAAGAAGGAAAAGAGTTTCCAACGTCGAATCCTAATGCTAATGGAAATGCGTGGTTTGTTCAAGAAGTAAAATTCGTGAACAGTGCCGATGAAGAAATGAAATCATTGGACAGTTTAGACACTAAAAATGTTGCAATTGTTAACCAAAAAGAATTCGGAAATCAGATTAAAAATACGATTTTCGCCAAAGACAGTTCGGCGACGATTGTTTTGAATAAATACAGACCCAATTATCTAAAATACGTCAGTGAAAATCCAAAACCCGGTTTAGCCGTTTTCTCCGAAATCTATTATCCTAATGGGTGGAATACTTTTATTGATGGAAAAAAAGCGGAACATTTCAGAGCAGATTATACTTTAAGAGCGATGGAAATTCCGCCAGGAAAACATATTATTGAATTCAAATTTGAACCACAAGTTGTAAAAACAGGAAGTACTATTGCGCTTTTCAGCTCCATTGGAATGTTGTTGTTACTGATCGGCGGGATATATTTTGAAAACAAGAAGAAGTCAAAAATTTAAAGTTAGATTTTAAATTATTTTAACTTTAAAAGAAACAAATCCTAATGAAAAAAGTACTCATCATAACTTACTATTGGCCACCAGCCGGAGGTCCTGGCGTTCAGCGTTGGTTGAAGTTTGTGAAGTACTTACCCGATTTTGGTGTGCAACCGATAGTTTATATTCCTGAAAATCCGACCTATCCAATTATAGATACAGAATTGCTTTCGGAAGTTTCGGAAAAAACCATTATAATCAGACAAAAAATTATGGAGCCCTATCAGTGGGCTTCGTTTTTTTCTAAGAATAAAACCAAAAAAATCAGTTCAGGAATTATTCCAAATCAAAAAAAGCAATCGTTTCTCGAAAAAACTTTACTTTGGATTCGTGGCAATCTTTTTGTTCCAGATGCCAGAGTTTTATGGGTAAAACCCTCCGTTTCTTACTTGGAAAAATACATTCAGGAACATCAAATTGACACCGTAATTACTTCGGGCCCTCCGCATAGTTTGCATTTAATCGGATTGGAATTAAAGCAAAAATTAAACATAACGTGGTTTGCCGACTTTCGTGATCCGTGGACAACCATTGGTTATCATAAAGCTTTGAAATTATCAACATCTGCATCCAAAAAACATAAGAATTTAGAACATCAAGTTTTGAATTCAGCAGATATAATTTTGGTCACCAGCAATACCACGAAAAAGGAGTTTGAAGCATTGACTTCCAAACCCATTGAAGTGATTACGAATGGTTTCGATATAGAAAAAACAGGCAGACAAACGCTGGATGAGAAATTTTCCATGGCTCATATAGGTTCTTTTTTGTCCGAAAGAAACCCAACGATTTTATGGAAATGCTTGGCTGAATTAATTGAAGAAAATCCTTCTTTTGCGACTAATTTTCAATTGAAATTAATTGGTGCTGTGAGCCAGGAAGTTTTGGATACGATTGAAGAATTTAGTTTGTCAAAATATGTTAATAATTTAGGCTATGTTTCGCATAATGAGGCTATCGCTCATCAAAAAAAATCTCAGGTTTTATTGCTTATCGAAATCAATTCAGAAGAAACAAAAAGTATTATTCCAGGGAAATTATTCGAATATATGGTTTCCGAAAGACCCATTATTGCTATTGGTCCCGAAGGTTCTGATTTTGCCGAAATCATTAAAAACACTAATACCGGCGTTTTTGTGAAATATGATGAAACAGAGAAATTGAAAGCTGTAATTTTAAACTATTATAGTCACTATTTAGAAGGAAAATTACAATCTCATGCAGTAGGATTACAACAGTATTCCAGAAGAAATCTGACGGAAAAGCTGGCTAATTTACTAAAAAAATAACATGGGAATTGTCATCAACCAATCAATAAAAAACACAATTATTACCTATTTGGGTTTTATTATTGGTGCGGCCAACACGCTTTTTATGTATCCCCATTTTTTAGGAGAAACCTATTATGGCCTGACGGGTTATTTGCTTTCAACAGCCAATGTGATTTTTCCGTTGATGGCTTTTGGCGTTCACAATACCCTGATAAAATTTTTCACCCAATACAAAACCGAAAAAGAAAAAGGAGCGTTTCTAACCTTTGTTTTGCTGCTTCCGTTTTTGGTTTTGATTCCGATTGCTGTTTTTGGAACTTTGTGTTACGATTTTATTGCCACATTTTTATCCAGAAAGAACGCGATTATCTTTGATTATGTTTGGCAAATTCCGGTTATCGGTCTTTGTATGGGCTATTTTGAGATTTTCTATGCCTGGGTAAAAGTGCATTTACAATCGGTTTTCGGGAGTTTTATAAAAGAAATTGTACTTCGTGTTTTTATTACTATTTTTCTTTTTGCCGTTTATTTCAAATGGATTTCGCCAATTGTTTTCATCAATTCACTAATGGGGATTTATTGTGCCATTATGATCATCATGTTTTTCTATGCGATGAAAGTAAAACCCATCGTATTTTCATTAAAATTCCCTCATAATAGTAAGGCTGTTTTTGCGTATTCTATTTTTATTATTTTATCGGGAAGCATCGCCAATATGCTTTTGGATATTGACAAAACTATGATTGCCCAATACATTAAAATTGAAAATATTGCCTATTATTCTGTCGCTATTTTTATTGCTACCGTAATTTCGGTTCCCAGCAGAGCAATGCATCAAATTACGTATCCAATCACAGCCAAATTAATGACTGAAGGAAAACACGATGAATTGAATGATTTATACAAAAAAACTTCCATCTCTTTACAAGTCGTGGGCGGATTGATTTTTTTAGGGATTTTGGTCAACATCAATCAATTGTATCTTTTATTGCCGAAGAGTTACAGCGGTGGTGTTTTTGTGGTTTTTGCCATTGGGCTTTCTAAATATTTTGATTTGATTTTGGGGAATAATAATGCTATTATTTTTAATTCAAAATATTATAAAGCGGTGTTGTTTTTAGGCTTGTTTCTTGCTTTTCTGGCCATTACTTTAAATATGTTTTTCATACCGAGAATGGGGATTGAAGGCGCTGCGATTGCTACCTTAATTTCAATTACGCTGTATAGTATAGCTAAATTATTGTTTGTGGTTTTCAAAATGAAACTGTATCCGTTTTCCATGAATACCTTGTTTTCATTACTTATTTCACTGATCTGTTTTCTTGCATTCTATTTTTGGGATTTTCCTTTTCATCCGATTATTAATATTGTTTTGAAGTCTGTTTTAATTACAATGGTCTATGTTTTTGTGAACTATAAATATGTGATTTCGATTGAAATTAATCAGGTTTTGGATAAATTGCTTCAAAGATTGCGTTAAGGAAGCAACAAATCAAAATAAAAAACCCGCTGGTACGAATACCAACGGGACTTTTCAAATCAACCATTTTTAACAAACCAAACTATCTTTTATCTTTTTTATCGTCTTCGATTTTACCTTTTGTACCATCAGTTTTGTAATAGTAGTAATCCTGATCGTTGTCGTTTGAACCACTATCATAATCATGATTGTTATTGTTTTGATATGCATAGGCTCTGTGTCCTTTTACATTTCCAACGACATCGATAATTTGACCACGACGGTTATAGATAATTTGCAAACCACCTACTTGTGTCAGGGCATAACGGTTGTAAGTCATGTAAACTGAACCCACTCTTTTAATTCTGTCATTTGCATCATAGTTGATAAACACATTTCCAACACGTCTTACTCTGCCCTTATAATCATGTTCTATTTTTACACCAGAATTTCTGTTTTGGACATTTGCAGGAGCACCATAGGTTTTATTTACTGCACCTCTTTTACTTGTTTTATAATACATATCACCGCCGGTTGAAGGAATAGTATTAAAATCAAATTGTCCGTCAGGGAACACATAAAATTCAATTCCTCGTTCTGTAAATACGATTGGATCTGCATCTCTAAAATCTACAGGAGATCTTCTTTCATCAGAAATATCGATTATTTCTGAGGCATTCGCTACACTTCCTACCAGAAAGATACTAGCTACTAAAAGGGTAATTTTTTTCATAATCAATATAATTTGAATTTTGCCTACTCTTGAGCTTTTCGGCTTCCGCTTTTTTTATTTGATTAGGTATATTCAAGTTGCGTGCCAAAATTTCAGATCAGACTTTCAGGTTTATGACTTTAGATTTATTTATTATATTTAAACATCTTAAAATCAATTGATTAAAATTTTAAAAATAATTTAAAAAAATGTTCATTCCTGAACGAAGTATGAATAATTATGATTTTGATTGCTATTTTGTTTCATTTAAAAGCAAAAAAAATCTGCATCATTTGAGCTCTTTTTTAATTCAAGAATGCAAATGATACAGATCGTGAAGTTTATATAGAAACTGTTTTTATAAAGTCATTTAAACCAAAAACAACTTTTATAATTTCTCTTTTAAATATTTACCAGTAATGGAATTTTTGTTTTTGATAATTTCTTCAGGTGTTCCAACAGCCAGAATTTGCCCGCCGTTTTCGCCGCCTTCAGGTCCTAAATCAATAATATAATCGGCACATTTTATTAAATCCAGGTTGTGTTCTATCACAATAATCGAATGTCCTTTGTCAATTAAAGCATCAAATGAAGTCAATAATTTCTTGATATCATGAAAATGCAAACCTGTTGTGGGTTCATCAAATACAAACAAGGCTTTGTCTTTTGTACTTCCTTTTACAAGAAAAGAGGCGAGTTTAATACGTTGTGCTTCGCCACCCGAAAGGGTAGAAGAAGATTGTCCTAATTGCACATAACCCAAACCAACATCCTGTAAGGGTTGTAATTTTTGAGAGATTTTATTTTGATTCGTTTCTTTGAAAAATGTAACCGCATCATCGATGGTCATGGTTAGAATATCATCGATATTTTTGCCTTCAAAGTAAACTTCTAATACTTCTTTTTTAAATCGTTTGCCGTTACATGCATCACAAGGCAATTGCACATCGGCCATAAAAACCATTTCTACATTGATGGATCCTTCACCTTTACAGGCTACGCAGCGACCGCCATCCACATTAAAAGAAAAATGTTTGGGTTGATATCCTCTGATTTTGGATAGTTTTTCTTTGGCATACAAATCCCGAATATCATCATACGCTTTGATATAAGTCACAGGATTTGAGCGTGAACTCCTTCCGATTGGATTCTGGTCTACATATTCAATATGTTGAATTTTATGGTAATACCCACGCATTTCGGCAAATTGTCCCGCTTTTTCTCCGACTCCGTCTAACTTTTTTTGCATAGCCGGAAACAAAATTTTCTTTACCAAAGTACTTTTTCCGCTTCCGGAAACACCTGTAATTACGGTTAAAACTTCCAACGGAAATTTGACATCTACATTTTGTAAATTATTCTCCCGAGCGCCTAAAATTTCGATATAAGTTCCCCATTTTCTTCTATTTCTTGGAACCGCAATTTCCAAATCACCATTTAGATATTTTGCGGTCAGCGATGTCGATTTTAAAATTTCATCAAAAGTGCCCTGAGCGACCAATTCGCCACCATGGGTTCCTGCTTCGGGACCGATATCAATAATCATATCAGCTGCTTTCATAATATCTTCATCATGTTCGACCACGATTACGGTGTTGCCTAAATCACGAAGGGAAAGCAATACTTTGATTAAGCGTTCGGTATCTTTTGGATGCAAGCCAATACTCGGCTCGTCCAGAATATACATCGAACCCACCAAACTGCTTCCGAGTGAAGTAGCCAAGTTGATACGCTGTGATTCTCCTCCGGAAAGTGTTGCTGAATTTCTGTTTAAAGTCAAATAATCCAAACCAACTTCAATCAGGAAATTCAGGCGATTATTAATTTCTATCATTAATCGTTTGGCTACTTTTTGATCAAATTCAGATAATTGCATAGATGCAAAAAAAGCAGCCAGTTTTTTTATCGGTAAATCAACCAAATCAGAAACCGTTTTCCCTTCAATTTTAATATAGGAAGCTTCTATGCGTAAACGTTTTCCTTTACAGGCATAACATTTGGTTTTGCCACGATACCGCGACAGCATTACTCTATTTTGTATTTTGTAATTTTTTTCTTCCAGTTCTTTGAAGAAATCATTTAGTCCTGTAAAATATTTATTTCCTTTCCAAAGCACGGCTTTATCTTCTTCGGATAGTTGATAATAAGGCTTGTGAATCGGGAAATCAAATTTGTAGGCATTGTTCACTAATTCATCACGATACCAGCCCATACTTTCGCCACGCCAGGCAAAAACGGCATTTTCATAAATGGATAAAGCGGTATTGGGTACCACCAATTCCTCATCAATACCGATAATGCTTCCGTAGCCTTCACAAACCGGGCAAGCGCCATACGGATTATTAAAACTGAACAAATGCACATTGGGTTCCAAAAAAGTAATGCCATCCAATTCAAAATTACTGCTATAAGTAAAACGTTTGTTGGTACCTAATTCCTGCAAATAGCAAATTCCTTTTCCTTCATAAAACGCAGTTTGCACCGCATCGGCTAAACGGTTATAGAATTCTTCTTCGTCTTTGACTACAATTCTGTCAATAATAAGAAGAATATCTTTGTTGTCTAAGGAATGCTTGTCGATTTCATCTAAACGGATCATTTCGTTGTTGACCAAAATTCTGGCAAAACCTTGTTGGAGTAATGCTTTTAACTTGTTTTCCAAAGCCCTTCCATTTTCCAAATGAATAGGAGCGAGGAGTAACCATTTGCTATCTGTTTCAAACGATTGTACTGCATTTATAACATCCGAAACGGTGTCTTTTTTTACTTCCAGACCTGAAACCGGCGAATACGTTTTTCCGATTCGGGCGAAAAGTAATTTTAAATAATCATAGATTTCTGTTGATGTTCCTACGGTAGAGCGGGCATTTGTAGTGTTTACTTTTTGCTCTATGGCAATTGCCGGCGCTATGCCTTTTATGTATTCTACTTTTGGTTTATCCAACCGTCCAAGAAATTGTCGGGCATACGATGACAAACTCTCCACATATCTTCTTTGTCCTTCTGCGTATAAAGTGTCGAATGCCAAGCTCGATTTACCGGAACCTGAAAGACCGGTAATGACCACCAGTTTATTACGCGGAATAGCCACATCAAGGTTTTTCAGGTTGTGAACTTGGGCCCCTTTGATGATTATATTTCTTTTCGGATCTAGTTTAGAGATGTCAATTTGCATATAAAAAAGTGAATTTTTACAAAGATAACCAAATCTGAACAGAGAATTGACACTATGCAATTGGCATTTTTTTATTTCTTTTAGCATGGAAAAAACAACTTCCGCTTAAGTTTTAATTCTTGACAAAAATCCTCTTTATTACTATCTAAAAAGAGTGTTAAATTTTATTTATTGCATTGGAAGTGTTAAATTTTCAATTTTAATTTGCGAGTTAAAAAAAAATTGTGCTACATTTGGGTATTAATTAATCTTAATTTAACATCTGCCTATTACAAAAACTACTTTTTAGAGAAAATTCTCGAAATTTTTTTAACCCAAAACTAAAAGGTATTTTTATGGCTAATGTACAAACTCCAGACGCTTTATTGGTAAAAAGTTATGTGGCAGGTGATGAAAACGCTTTGTCTGCATTAATCAATAGACATCAATCGAAAATTTACGGTTTTATATATTCTAAAATCTCTAACAAAGATATTTCGGATGATATTTTTCAAGATACTTTTATTAAAGTCATAAAAACTTTAAAATCAAATTCTTATAACGAGGAAGGCAAGTTTTTACCTTGGGTAATGCGAATCGCACACAATTTGATTATAGATCATTTTAGAAAAAATAAAAAAATGCCCATGTTTAGAGAGACGGAAGAGTTTTCTATTTTTTCTATCATGACCGATCATTCTCTAACGATTGAAAACCAAATGATTTCCGATCAAGTTGAGTTGGATTTAAAAAAACTGATTGAAGAACTTCCTCTTGATCAAAAAGAAGTTTTGGTGATGCGAATTTATCAGGATCTAAGTTTCAAAGAAATCTCAGAAATGACAGGCGTAAGCATCAATACAGCGCTGGGCAGAATGCGTTATGCTTTAATGAATTTAAGAAAAGTGATTGATAAACATCAAATAATATTAACCAATTAATACTATTTTGGAATTTGCTGCGTTATAACTGAAATGAACTAAATGTAATTTCAATTATGGCAAAAATTTACTCTAAGAGAACATTAGCAACCCCAAAGATGTTACCAAAAAAAGAAACTATAAGTTTTTTACTCAGTTACTCAAAAGCAATGAGTATTATAAAAGTTGGTGAATTCACTTTTGAAAATATTGCTAATTAAGGAAACATCCCGATACATAATTATCGGGATGTTTTTTTATAATAGGCATCCAAAACCAATTTCCGTCCAATAGTTTTGGTGATAATATCTTTTTCTAAATCCCAACCCCGCGCTGGAGAATATTGTCTTCCGTACCAAATAATCTGAAGGTGCAAATCATTCCATAATTCTTCCGGAAAAATGCGCTTGGCATCTTTTTCAGTTTGTACCACATTCTTTCCGGTAGTTAGATTCCAGCGATACATCAACCGATGAATATGAGTATCAACCGGAAAAGCGGGAACTCCAAAAGCCTGCGACATCACGACACTTGCCGTTTTATGACCCACAGCAGGCAATGCTTCTAAGGCGCTAAAACTTTGAGGTACTTTCCCCGCGTATTTGTCAATCAAAATATGTGACAAGCCATGAATTCCTTTTGACTTCATTGGAGACAAGCCACATGGACGAATGACTTCCCGAATTTCTTCGACAGACATTTTAATCATATCATAAGGATTATCCGCTTTTGCAAAAAGGATAGGCGTAATCTGGTTCACCCGAACATCCGTGCATTGTGCCGACAATAAAACGGCTATCAATAAAGTATAGGGATCTTTATGGTCAAGCGGAATGGGAATTTCCGGATAGTATTCAGCAAGCGTATCAATTACAAATTGAACTTTTTCTTCTTTGGTCATTTTTTGAATTGCGGATTAAAAATTACGAATTACGAAAGTACGGATTTTAATCTTTTTCTGATTATCAATGAATACTTTGTAACTTTGATACTTTACAACTTCGAAATTATATACTATGACAACATTAAAAAAAGGAGATAAAGCACCTAATTTTTCAGGAGTGGATCAAGATGGAAAAATGCATCAATTATCCGATTATGCCGGAAAGAAATTAGTGGTTTTCTTTTACCCAAAAGCCAATACGCCAGGTTGCACGGCAGAAGCATGTGATTTAAGAGATAATTTTGAACGTTTTCAAGCCAATAATTATGCTTTGTTAGGCGTAAGTGCTGATTCTCAAAAGGCTCAGGCAAAGTTTAAAGAAAAATTTGATTTTCCGTATCCGCTTTTAGCAGATGAAGACAAATCAGTCATTGAAGCTTTTGGGGTTTGGGGACCAAAGAAGTTTATGGGTCGTGAATATGATGGAATCCACAGAACCACATTTGTAATCGATGAAAATGGTTTAATCGATGAAGTGATTTCTGATGTAAAAACGAAAGCGCATGCCGCTCAGATTTTAAAATAATATTTTATAAAAAAAGAGCCAAAAAATAAAACATATATTTTTTGGCTTTTTTTGATTTTAAAAAAAATTAATTGCTTTCTTCTAAAATTATTTTATTTGGATCATAACCAAAAAGGCGGTCTTTTTTTATTAATTCAGCAACACCAGGAGGCAGCATTTCTTCCCAACCCGGTTTTCCGTTACTAATCATTTTGAGCACTTCGCGAGAGAAAACCTCTAAAGTATGTGGGTCAAAATCATCAATATCAATTACTTTTCCATTGAATTTGAAGAATTTATATAATTCCTTCATTCTTGGATGAACTTTTAGATTTTCAGAAGTGATAATTTCTCCGTTTTCACCAATCATCGGATATAAGAAAACTTTTAAATCGCGATAAAATAATTTTCCGAAAGCTTCCAGAATCCCTCCACTTAAATGACGGTAGTATTTTTCGTCAAAAATATCTATCAAATTATTAACTCCCATGGCCAATCCCATACGGGCTTTGGTATAATTAGAGAAATATTCGACCACTTTGTAATATTCCTGAAAATTCGAAATCATTACGGTTTGACCAAGAGAACAAAGCAATTTTGCTCTGTCCATAAAATCAAGTTCGTCAATTTCTCCGTCGGAACGTAAGTTAGAAAGTGTAATTTCAAAAATAACTAAAGTATTATCTTTTTCGACTTTGCTTTCGTTGAGAAACATTTTTAGAGATTTCTCATACATATCCATATTTACTTTTGTAACAGGACGAAAACTTCCTCTTAGAGCCAATATGTTTTTTTTGTAAAGTATCGCTGCCGGTAAAATATTGTTTCCACTCGGATCGAACATTACCGCATCGGTCATCCCATTTTTTACTAATTGCAAACTCATCAAACGATTGTCAACATTAGCAAAACGGGGGCCTGAGAAGTTGATGGTGTCAATTTCTAATTGATCTTTATCAAGATGATCATATAAATAACGCAATAATTTTTTAGGGTCATTGTATTTATAATAAGCACCATAAATCAGGTTTACACCTAAAATACCAAGTGTTTCCTGTTGCAAACGCGCATCGGTTTCTCTGAAGCGTATGTGTATGATAATTTCATTATAATCTTCATCAGGCTCAATTTGGTAACGAATTCCTACCCAACCGTGTCCTTTGAATTGTTTTGCAAAATCTATTGTAGCAACAGTATTTGCATAACTAAAAAATAATTTACTTGGATGTTTGTCTCTTTTTAGCCGCTCTTCAATTAGATTTACTTCGTGAGAAAGCATTGTTTTCAGACGACCTTCCGTTACATAACGGCCGTCATCTTCAATCCCATAAATAGCATCGCTAAAGTCTTTATCATAAGCAGACATTGCTTTTGCAATTGTTCCTGAAGAACCGCCAGATCTAAAAAAATGTCTTACGGTTTCCTGACCAGCTCCAATTTCAGCAAAAGTTCCATAGATGTTTTCGTTCAAATTGATACGAAGGGCTTTGTCTTTTATAGAGGGTATTTGTTCGATGACTCTGTCACCTTTTAATTTTATTTCGGTATCCATTTTATATATTGCTATACTAGTTTACAAAGTTAACAAAAAGGGGCTTTAATAAAAGATAAATAGTCTTATTTTTGTAAAAAATAAAACAGTTGAAAGTATATTTTTTAGGCACAGGAACTTCACAAGGCATTCCAGTAATTGGGAGCCATCATTCTGTTTGTCAAAGTTCCAATCCAAAAGACAAAAGATTGCGTGTTTCTGTTTGGATTTCATGGGATGACCACTCTTTTGTGATTGATTGCGGGCCCGATTTCAGGCAACAAATGCTGACCTCTAAATGCCAAAAAGTAGAAGCAATATTATACACACATGAGCATTCCGATCATACGGCAGGAATGGATGATATTCGTCCTTTTAACTTTAAGCAGGGTAAAATGCCTATTTATGCACATCAGCGGGTGATTGAAAATTTGAAAAGACGCTTTGATTATATTTTTGAAACCGAAAATAAATATCCGGGAGCACCAACGGTAACTCCAATTGAAGTATCAAATAATCATCCGTTTAAAATTGGAAATAAAACGATTATTCCGATTAATGTGATGCACGGCAATCTACAGGTTTTTGGATACCGGATTGATGATTTTGCCTATTTGACTGATGTTAAAACAATTGAAGCGGCCGAAATCGAAAAACTAAAAGGGGTAAAAATTTTGGTTGTAAATGCTTTGCGGGAAGAACCGCATCAAATGCATTTTAATTTGCAGGAAGCCTTAGATTTTATAACTTTGGTCCAGCCTGAAAAAGCCTATTTGACACATATTAGCCATATTCTTGGATTTCATGATGAAGTGCAACAAAAATTGCCAAATAACGTTTATCTAGCATACGATAATTTAGAAATTAATATTTAAAAAAAAATGAAAAAATCATTATTACTGTACCTTTTTATTTTAGCATTATTATTCAATGTGTTCACTTATATGTATTATAGCAAAGAAGCCACTTTTCAGAAAACTAAGTATGAAAAAATGAACAAAAAAATGAATGATAGTTTGACTTTTGCAAACAACAAATTAACAGATGCCAATTATTTTTCTTTAGAAAAAAATGAAAATGCCCAGAATTATTTTGATTTAGCAGATTCTGAAAAAACCATTCCATACGAAAAATTAATCCCATATGTAACTGAAAAATTATTGGATTTAAATGCAAACCCAAATGGAAACCCTTATGTTGGTCAGGATAAAATTGGAGCAAATAAGTTTATCATTAATAAGGTAAAAATCCTTAATCACCGTTGGATTATTGCTGATTTCAGCGATGGAGAATATTGGGGCGAAGTATTGTTAAAGTATTTTGTCAATAAAGATGATAGTATTTCTTTTGAAACCAATCAATCTTTGTTATATCAGAAATAAAAAAGGTTCCGATTTTAAAATGCCCCCAATAAGTTAGACACTATTTGGGGGCATTTTTTATTACTCTGATAGCCAATTCTTAAAGTCATAGAAGTTTTGCGGCGAAACACCATGACCAATTGGATATTCTTTATAGGTTGTTTTTATGCCTAAATTTTCTAAAATAGCAGGTGTTTTTCTATCCCAGTCTATTGGAATTACCTGATCAGCCGTTCCGTGGGAAACAAATATTTTCAGGTTACTAAAATCATTATTTTGATAATTGTCAGTTACAATATCCAGATTCAGATAACCGCTCATTCCAACTACTTTTTGAATTTTTTCCGGATAAGAAAGCGCTACGGCATAACTCAAAATCGCACCTTGGCTAAAACCAATTAAACTCACATTATTGGCATCAATCGGATAATTGGCAATCAATTCATCTACAAAAGTGGCAATTATATCTCTGGAAGTTCTGGCCTGATCGTGATCCGAAAATTTGTTTTCGTCTGCATCAAAGTTGATGGCATACCAAGCGTAACTTCCATATTGCATATCATAAGGCGCGCGAGCCGAAATCACATAACAGTCTTCCGGAAGTTCTTCGGCAAACGAAAATAAATCGGCTTCGTTGCTGCCATAACCGTGAAGTAAAAGCAATAGCGGGTTTTTGTCTAATTTTATTTTTGGTTCTCTAACGAGATGCTGTAAGGATAAATTCATGTTGATTATGATATGCTTTTAAATACTTTTTGAAAAAAATTACCTAATAACGGAACTGGTTTGGTCTCTCCTTTTATCGCACTAAAAATGCCATAAGTCCATAAAACAGAGACAAATATCCACATGGGAGCCGATATCATGATGCTGTCAAAATTACTGATGATTAAGCCTAATGATATAAATGTAAGCGATAAACCCAATGCCTGACGGATATGAAAGGAGGCAAATGAATTTTTATCTTCGCCATTCATCGACATCGCTATCAAAACGCCAACAATTAATATATAGCTTGTTATAGCCGCTGTTTTTCCTTTTTCGATTGTATCGTTCATTTGTTTTTTAATTATAAAACCAATTTTCCCTGATTAAAAATCCCGTACACTTTCCCTTTCATTGCTACTCCGAGAAAAGCCGAATTTTTCGATTTTGATAAGATGTTTTCTTTGGTAAAAGTCCAATTAATTTCTGGAGTAAAAAGTGTGAAATTAGCGATGGCTCCTTCTTTAATTGAGTTATTTTCGATTGAGAAAGTATTTTTCCCAGCTGTTAATTTTTCGATTACTTTTTCTAAAGGTAATACCGTTAACAATGCTCCAAAAGCACTTTCCAAACCAATAGTTCCGTTTTTAGCCATGTCGAATTCCATTTTTTTATGTTCAATGTCAATCGGATTATGGTCGGAGGTAATCATGTCAATCGTGTTGTCTAAAACACCGGCGAGTAAAGCTTTTCTGTCGGCATCAGTTCTCAGTGGAGGAGAAACTTTAAATCGGGTGTCGAATTCGTCCAGTTTTTCATCGGTTAAAACCAAATGATGAACCGCCACGCTAGATGTTACCTGCAAACCTTTGGTTTTAGCTTCTTTGATCAATGCCACAGATTTTGCTGATGAAATTGTCGGAAAATGTAATTTCCCACCGGTATATTCCAGTAAAAATAAGTTTCGTGCTACTTGTAATTCTTCTGCTAAATTTGGAATTCCTTTCAAACCCAAACGTGTAGAAACAATACCTTCATTGGCAACACCGCTTCCTTTAATGTTTGAATCCTGTGCATATGCAATCACTAATCCATCAAAATCCTGAACATATTGCAATCCTATTTTTAGTAAATTCGCATTGTCCATATTCTTATTATAATCACCAAAAGCAACTGCTCCGGCATTTTTCATGTCAAACATTTCGGCTAAATCT
This sequence comes from Flavobacterium sp., assembly GCF_035292545.1. GTDB lineage: Bacteria > Bacteroidota > Bacteroidia > Flavobacteriales > Flavobacteriaceae > Flavobacterium. The sequence goes on from NZ_DATDPV010000073.1 coordinate 145,433, forward strand.
TTTCCTTCGCTTCCTTTGGTTAAGGCACCAATCGGAAACAATTGAGTAGCGGAATCATTCGCTTTGTTTTTTACAAAATTAATCTGCGACTGATTGTCGATAATCGGGTAGGAGTTGGGTTGTAAAGCTATTGAGGTAAATCCACTTTTAGCCGCTACAATTAAACCGTTTGATATGGTTTCACGATCTTCATAACCAGGTTCTCCAAGCGAAACACTACTGTCAAACCAACCTTCGGAAAGATGCAAATTATCCAGTTTTATTTCTTTAAATCCATTTGGATTAGGGAGGTTTGAAGCGATTTTTTCAATCGTTTTATTGCCAATTTGTACATCTACAATCTGGTTGTGAAACGGGCTTTTCGGATCAATAATTTTAGCTTCTCGGATGATTAGGTTCATTTTACAAATTTTTGTATGAATACTTCTGTAACTAAAAATAATAAGGTAAAAATAACAAACCATTTCCAAATCTCATTATTGGTTCGGTCGGTTTGTAAGGTATCGAAAACAGTATCAATATTGTCAATTACGTTGTAATCGGATAACAGATTGTCATCGGCTAAAGCCAAATTCCCTTCGGTTCGATTATAATTGAAACTGATATTTTTCAGGAACTGGTCTTGTTTGAACACACCAAAATTTCCAGCCTGTTCCGGATAATCATTAAACGTAAGTTTGACTTTATTGTTCAGAATTTGTTGCACAGGAATAAACTTTTCTCCCGAAGCTTCGGGAACATTTTTAACATTCACAATTTCATCTTTTGAAAGTTGCGCATCTATTAAATAAGGCTGGTTGTTTCCAATAGTCAAAGCATTAACGCCTGTTTTTTGAGTGCTTTGAGCCATGTTGTAAAACGTGGGAACAATCAAAGGTGAATTCTGAAAATTGGAATTGGTTTTATTGATTGGCCCAGCAAACACATAAACCGACGATACTTGATTTGGCAATGAAGTCAGGAAAATGCTCTGGTCTTCATAACTTAAAATCGGCGAATTGGAACTACTCAGACCAAATGAATTTTTTGTATTCGGATACTGAAAGTTATTGATTTGTTTCTCAAAAACCGAATGGAATAGCGGATGTTTAAAAGAAATTTTGGTTACCAATTTGGTTGTATTCTGCAAAGAACCGAATTGTATTTTTCCAAAATTAGAAAGGAAACCATTCATATTTGAAACCGCATTTTCGCCGGAAGGAATAACCACCAAATTACCGCCTTTTTCCACAAATGATTTCAAAGTGGTTTGCAAAGCCTGTGGAATTTCCTTAAGTTCATTCAACACAATGGCATCTTGTTTTTCGAGAGAATTATAATCTAAAGTTGCAATTGCAAAATTATTATAATTGAATTCGTCATTCGTATAAATTCGGGATAGAAATGCACTTTTTTCAGGTTCACCAATACTTAATACGTTGATTTTTTCTGGTTTTGAAATGCTGAAATACAACGTGTTATCGTAAGTCAAACCATTGTCGATAATGGAAACATAGCCGTGAAAATCTTTCTTGGGAATCGTGAAATTAATAGTTTTTTCTTTGGCTTCTATTTTTAGTAAAGTCTTTGCAATCAGTTTGTTTTGATTGTATAAAGCTACCGGAATATCGTTTGTTTTTTCGCCATAAGTGGATACTTTTACGCCAATTTCATAGAAATCGTCCAAAGTTTGCTGAATGAAAACACTATCGATAGAAACGTTGTTTTTTTGTTCCGCTTTCGGAATTATGAAGTAGGTGTTGAAGGTACTGTCGATACTTTTCAATTGTTTGGATTCTAAGCCTACAGCATCGGTAATCACGACAATATCTTTATTGAAAGCTGATTTTCGGGATTTTATTTTCGCCATAGCACTTTCAATCTGAAAAGGCGACGCGCTGTATTTTAGGTTTTGTAATTCTTTTTGAATGGATTTAATATCCGTATTCCAGAAAGTTTCGGAATTGGTAATCAACGAAAAATTCTGATTTTCTGGCGTGTTTTCGAGTAATTCCTGAACGGCTCTTTTTAGCAGTTCTCCTTTTTGACCTTTGGCCTGCATGGAAAAAGAATTATCCAGAACAAGATACATTTCATTGGTGCTGTTTTTGTTGTCTTTGGCTTGGAAAAAAGGTTGCGCAAAAGCAACAATGATGCATGCTAAAATCAGTAAACGGGTGGCTAAAAGCAACCATTTCTTGAGTTTGGAACTCTTTCGGGTTTGAATGGAAAGCTCTTTTAGGAAACGAACATTAGTGAAATATTCTTTTTTGAAACGGCGTAATTGAAACAAATGAACCAGAATTGGAATAACCAGCGAGAAAAGAAAATAGAGAATTTCCGGGTGTTTAAACTGCATTCTTTTTAAGAGTTTGTCAAAGATAGTATTTAGATTTTAGATTTCTAATTTTAGGGATTAGATTTTGTTGGATTTGTTTTTAAATTGGAGTGATTAAGAGGGTTTGAGATGTCGTCAGTTCGAGTTGAACAAGGATTTGCGACAGAAAAGCCTTGTGAAGTATCGAGAACCTTTTATAGTCGATGAAGCTTCTCGATACGATTATGTATTATTAAAACTAGCGTTTTAATAATACATAATCACTCGAAGTGATGATCAATTTATATTTTAGTAACCAATAAAAACATAGATAAAATGATTTTTTCAAGTCAAAATGTATAACATAAATTAGGCAATTATTAATGCTAAATTTATTAAATTAGTGTACTGAATTATTTGATTGTCAGATGTATAAATAAATTGGTAATCATTACGAAAAGAAAATATTGAATAATTAAAAACTACTTAAAATGGCAAGAGTAAGCACGTATCTAAACTTTCCTCGTAATACAGAGGAAGCATTCAATTTTTATAAATCCGTATTTGGAGGCGAATTTAGCGGAGGCGGAATAGCGCGATTCAAAGATATTCCGCCATCAGACGAAATGCCACCATTGCCCGAAGAAGATAAAAATTTGGTCATGCACATTGAATTATCCATTCTGGACGGACACTTTTTAATGGGGACCGATGCGCCGGAATCCATGGGTTTTAAAGTTAATTTTGGAAACAATGTCTATATCAATTTGGAGCCCGATACAAGAGCAGAGACGAAAAAATTATTTGATTCTTTATCTAATGGAGGAAAAGTAGAGATGGAACTTCAGGATATGTTTTGGGGTGGCTATTATGGCAGTTGCAAAGATAAATTCGGAGTGGAATGGATGTTTAATTGTATGGAAAAACCAGTATAAAATTCAAATTATGGAAACGAAAGACAAAATTGCCATAACGGTGCAAACCACCATTAAGGCGCCCATTGATAAGGTTTGGAAAAATTGGACCAATCCGGATGATATTGTCAATTGGAACAATGCTTCAGAAGACTGGCACACCCCAAGAGCTGAAAACGATTTGCGGGCAGGAGGAAGATTCCTTTCCCGAATGGAGGCCAAAGACGGCAGCAGGGGATTTGATTTTACCGGTACTTATGACGCCATAAAAAACAAGGAGCTGATTGAATATACCACCGATGACAGCAGAAAAGTAAAAATTCAATTTATGGATGACGGAAATCAGACCAAAGTGATTGAAACTTTTGAAGCCGAAAACGAAAATCCCATTGAAATGCAGCGTGGCGGTTGGCAAGCCATTCTTGACAATTTCAAAAATTATACAGAAACAAACGGATAACCAATATATTTTCAAAAATGACAAATCACCCAATTACCCCTTGCTTATGGTTTGACGGTCAGGCCGAAGAAGCAGCCAAGTTTTATATTTCCGTTTTTAAAAACTCTAAAATTAATACGATCAGTCATTACGGAAAGGAAGGTTTTGAAGTTCACGGCCAGAAAGAAGGCACTGTGATGACCGTGGAATTTGAGATTAACGGACAGCCTTTTACGGGATTAAATGGCGGACCTATTTTTAAATTCAATGAAGCGGTATCGTTTCAGGTATTCTGCGATACCCAGCAAGAAATTGACGACTATTGGGAGAAACTCACCAAAGACGGAGGACAGGAAATTGCATGCGGCTGGCTTAAAGACAAATTCGGTTTGTCCTGGCAAATTGTTCCGAGTATACTTCCGAAACTGATGAGCGACCCGAAAAGAGCAGGACGAGTAATGGAGGTATTTATGAAAATGATAAAGTTTGATATTGAGAAATTATTGCAGGCATAGACCACCTAACCTGCTAAAAATATTGGGATTAACCCATGCAGAAGAAGTTTTTGTAGACAATAACATGAAGTTCCCCTTATCAAAGAAGCCTCAGAAATGGCATATAAAAATGTGTTTACAATATAAAAACATCATTTATCATTCCGACAAACTTCCGTAAAAGGAGTGAATTATATAACTCTTTAGTTAAATTGTGTAACATACTCGGGTTAAAGACCGTTTAATTTTGTTGTGTGAAAATTATTCACAACTGTCCGCCAGTAGCGGAAATTAATAAGACACAAAATGATTAAATTAAAAAAAATATTTACAGCAGTTATGCTAGCAGCAGTTGTTTTCGTTGTAGGATGTGAAAATGACGATTCTCCGACTCCGACTCCGACTCCTCCGACTCCTACAATTACAGCAAAAAGTCCAAGCAGCAATGCAACTAACGTGGCACTGAATAAAGTAATATCCGTTACTTTCAGCGAGTCAATGAACCCTTCAACAATTAATACTACTACTTTTTCCTTAAAGCAAGGTAATACAACGGTGCTAGGTACTGTTGGTTATTCGGGAACTACAGCCACATTTACACCTTCAGTCGCTTTAACTGCTGGTATGGTTTATTCGGCTACTATAACTACAGGTGTTAAAAGTGCTGCAGGAATTTCGCTAGCCGTTAATAACACATGGAACTTTACAACCGGAATTAATGCACAAGGTCTTTCAGCCGTTGGCTTAGGAGGAGCAGGTAATTATGTTATCCTTGCAAAAACCGCCATCAACAATAACCCAACTTCCGCTATTACGGGGGATTTAGGATTAAGTCCCGCAGCTACATCTTATATCACAGGGCTTTCTATAACAAATGCCACTGGATATGCGACTTCTGCACAGGTAACCGGAAAAATATATGCCGCAGATATGGCAAGCCCAACACCGATTAACCTTACAACAGCAGTAAATAATATGATAACTGCTTATAACGATGCTGCAGGGCGCCCATCACCTGATTTCTCTGAACTTGGCACTGGTAACATTGGCGGAAAAACACTTACAGAGGGTCTTTATAAATGGACCAATACTGTTACTGCACCTACAGACGTAATAATTTCAGGAAGCTCAACAGATGTTTGGATATTCCAGATAACGGGAGACCTTACCGTAAGCTCAGGAGTAAAAATTACTCTAAGCGGAGGAGCGCAAGCCAAAAATATTTTCTGGCAGGTTGCAGGTACAGTAAGTATCGGCACAACAGCTCAATTTAAAGGTGTAATATTGTCCAAAACAGGTATTACGCTTGCTACGGGAGCATCATTAACTGGCCGTGCCTTAGCACAAACAGCTGTTATTCTTGATAGTAATATTGTTACTAAACCGTAATAATATAGCAGACCGTAAACCTTAAAATAAAGTTTTAATAAAACAAATGACAGGAACATTAATTCCTGTCATTTGTTTTATAATTAATTGGTGAACGATAATAATGGGTTTCGTTCTCTGCATACAGTTTTGTGGTTGAAAAGAAGTGCAGTTCTAAGAATGAACATTTGTGCTAACTATTTTAGAATTAAATTTTAAGAAGATGACAAACAAAAACTCAAAAAGTGTCGAAACCCAAATGCTAATCAGAAAACCGGTTGAAATGGTTTTTCAAGCATTTATTGATCCGACAATTACCAAAAACTTTTGGTTTACTAAAGGCAGTGATAAACTTGAAGTAGGAAAAACAATCACATGGGAATGGGAAATGTGCAATGTTTCAGCCGAAGTTCTGGTAAAAGAAATTGTATCCAACGAGAAAATTATTGTCGAATGGGGCGAGCCTAAAACAACAGTCGAATTTGAGTTTACCAAATTGAGTGATGATACCGCTTATGTAATCATAAAAAACTACGGTTTTGAAACAACAGGTGACGAGCTAATAGAAAAAATCAAAGATGCAACAGGCGGATTTACAACCGTTTTAGATGGATTAAAAGCGTATTTAGAACACAAGATAAATTTGAATCTCATAGCAGATAAATTCCCAAAAGAACTCTCTAATCACGGGCAATAACAAAAAAACCTTATATAAGCAGTTCGTGTGAAATTGTATTAGAATGAACCTGAAGCTGGCTCGAAAAAAAATTGATGGTTTTTAATTTAATTGCAGTTTCCAAGGTTAAGCAGAGAAGACGTAACTGGATTTGCATTATTATAAACATACATGTATTGTATAGTGCCGGTTTGTATAGAGTTTAGAATTGCACAAAGGCCTGTAAGAGAATTGTTATTGGTTACATATAAATCGCCTCTAAACAAGGTTATATTCTGTAATCCATTAAGTGATAGAAGTGAAGGGTTGAGATTAATATCCAAGCCACCTATATACGATAATCCGCTAAAGTATGCATCTATTTTAATTAGTGAAGAAAGATGAGCTATAGAAGTTAGGGCATTGTTATAATTTATTTTCAAATCAGCTGTTTCGGTAACATTTTGAAGCCCCGAAAGCGAGATTAGCCCGTTGTTGCTCGTAATGTTTATATTATGGATTTTTGTTATATGCTCGAGCCCTCCCAATGTTGTAAGCGAATGATTTTGTATGCAACTCAATCCGACCAGTACAGTGAGGTTATCCAGACCATCCAGTGAAACGAGAGCTTGGTTATTTTTAAGTTCTAGCTGATCCATTTCTGTTACATTATTTAGTCCCTGTAACGAAGTAAATGATTCATTGTCCCACATTTTCAATGTTCCAAGCTGCTCAAGATTAGCTAAAGGGACCAAATTGGTTAACAGGGGGCAGGAAGTTATCTCGAGATTCTGTAAGCTGGTACAATTTTCAAGACCATGAAGGCTGTTAAAAGATGGGCAATTGTCTATCTGGATTGTTGGAATGTTTTGCATATTTTCAAGTCCTTCAAGATTTTGAAGCGATGCGTTGGAAATCAGATGAAAACCAGTAGAATTTCCTGAAAAATTTACCACAGAACCAAACCCTGTAAGGTTTATCAGAGAGTTGTTGTTTTTTATCTCTATATAACTGGCATCGGTTATATTATGAAGTCCTTGAAGAGTTGTCAGCAGGGGGTTATTAATAATTATAACGTTACCATTTAATTTTGTAATGGTACTAAGTCCGGACAAACTGCCTATGTTACTTTCGCTGGTACTGTTACCAATAATTAAATGCCCATCAATAATTCGACAATATCCGAAAGAAGCAAAAGAGTTTACTTCTGCCTGAGTGGTAAGTACCACGTTACCATGATAATTGCAATCAAAAACTGGATCAGGCTCTACTGGATTATCATTATTGCTATTATCACTACTACAAGAAAAGCTAATTATAGTAAATAAAGTCACAAAGAGATAGACGTTTTTTTTCATGACATTTTTTTACTAAAGTAAAACTTTTCTTTAAAAAAATGAAAACTATTAAGTTAAAATGTAGAAATGCTATCTATGACGACCTCTATTTTTTATCCTTACGTTTCTTATCTCTGGTTTTCAACATATTTCTGTTAACCGAACCAGATATTTTCTTTTTGGTTTTGGAAGGACCACCCAAATTGACTTTTTTATTCTTTTTAGCTTTTTCATGAAAAGCACCATCACCATCCAGTTTTTGTTTTTTCATCAAAAATTTAATCGGCTGTTTGTCTTTTTCAGGTTCGATTAATTTTGAGGAAATTTCAACTTCCTCCGGGAAAAGTTCGGTTTCTAGCTCTCTGTTCATCAATAATTCCGCCTGGATTTTGAAATCTTCCTCACGGGGCGTAATGAAACTGATTGCTGTTCCGGTAGCATCGGCACGACCGGTACGACCGATACGGTGCATGTATAATTCTGGGAATTCAGGAACTTCAAAGTTGATGACGTGAGAAATATTGGAAATATCCAAACCTCTCGCCATAATATCCGTCGTGATAATTCCTCTCAGGTTTCCTTCCTGGAAAGAAGCCATCGTGCTCAAACGGTAATTTTGGGATTTATTGGAGTGAATAACTCCAAATTCCCCTTCGAAATCTTCTTCGATGCGCTCGTGAAGCATATCCGAAATCTTCTTGTTATTGACAAAAACCAAAACACGTTCCATGCTTTCGTCTGTTTGCAACAAGTGTTTCAACAGATTGACTTTGGTATTAAAATTCGGAACGTTATAAGTAATTTGTTTGATATTTTCTAAAGGCGTACCCGAAGCGGCAAGCGTAACTTCTTCAGGGAAATCGAAAAAGTCATTCAAAATGGCATCCACTTCATCGGTCATGGTTGCTGAAAACAAGATGTTTTGGCGTTTAGTACGCGACATCATCGCTAAGATAGAAGTCAACTGGACACGGAAACCTAAATTCAACATTTCGTCGAATTCATCAATCACTAATTTTTGGGTTTCATCGAAACGGATTACGCTATCCAGCGCCAAATCCATGACACGTCCCGGTGTTCCCACCAAGATATCGATCCCTTCATAGATTGATTTTTTCTGCGTATTGATATTGACACCACCAAATATTCCGAGTGTTTTAACCGACATGTATTTGGTCAGTTTCTCTACTTCTTCCACTACCTGAACTACTAATTCACGGGTTGGAACAAGGATAACAATTTTAGGCGTATTGGTTGGAGTAAATTTATATAACTTCAACAACGGCAATAGATAAGCAAATGTTTTACCCGTTCCTGTTTGTGCAATTCCCATCATATCGCGCCCAGACATAATCACGGCAAAAGATTTTTCCTGAATAGGAGTAGGGGTTACAAATCCCAAATCATCGATTGCTTTTTGTACTGATTTTGGAAGATTGAATTGCTCGAAAGTGGTCATAAAACGTATATTTTTTGCAAAGGTACGCTTTTTATGAGGACATTGATGATTGCTATGGAATTCTTATCTATTTAGGAATGAGAAAGGTGCGGTATTTCCTTTTCGATAAAGAAGCGTTTGACCCTTAAAATCAATTCAATAGGATTAAATGGTTTAGCAACAAAGTCATCTACGCCCAATTTGAAGGCTTCAATAACGGTCTGGTTTTCCTTGCCCAATGCTGAAACTATTATTACAGGAATGGAAGGATAGTTCTTTTTGGCAAAAGCGGTAATTTCCAATCCTGATTTATAAGGCATCATAATATCAGTGATAATCAAATGGGGTTGAATAGCAATTATTTTTTCGATACCATCATTACCATCTCTTGCAACATGAATTTCAAATCCTTCTTTCTTTAAAAGAAAATCTAAGATGCTGATTATTAAATTATCATCTTCTATGAGTACTATTTTTTTCATTAGTTAATTTTGTTCTTTTTAGTGGTATTATTTTTAAAATTTATATTGAACTGATAAAAAAACATCAAATTCATTTTGAAAATTATTTGAAACATATTCCTGGCGATTATAAACTGCTTGCACTCCGGTACAATAATGCTGACCAAATAGTTTGTAATATCCTGCGCCTATTCTGTAGGAATCCAAAGCCACTCTTTGTTGAAATTGTCCCAAGGTAACTCTTTCGTCCGGAGTTGTGCCATACCCGGTGATAATTGTTGCATAATCATACTTAGTATCAAAATAATATCGGGCAGTTGCTGTAAAAGCCGGATATATTTTGTCTTCATCCATTTGGACATAAGATCTTAAATTGAACCAATAGGAACCCACATATTTTCCGATTCCTAAAACAGCCGCATATAAATCTTTATCGCTTGTTTTTGTATATCGGATTCCGACATCGCCTTCCCAGCCTTTACTTAAATTATGGAAATAGGAATAAGAAAGGCGGAGCTTTGGAAAAACGATATCCTTACTATAAGAGATGTTAGCAAGGGAATAGCTTTTTTTATTGTTTAAAAAATAAGTTTCCAATTCATATTGAATACCGGAATTTATGCTTTCTCCGAAAGAACGTCGATCCGCATAATTGATTCGCCCGATCAGGGTTAGCTTCTTTCTTTCTCGAATGTATTGCAATCCCAATAAATGCCAAGGACCAGTTCCGCTTCTGTCAAAAGTGGTATAATTATAATTAATTCCCACCCGATCTGAAACGGATTTCGATTTTAATTCGATTAATTGATGTTTTAAATCACTGTCAGTAGGATATTTTTGGACTAAATCATTTAAAAGCAAAATTGATTTTTCATCATTTTTTTCCAAATTAACCGCTTGGAGCTTTAAGAGATGAAACTCTTTTTCTTCCGGATAATGAAGTAAGGCTTTATCAATGGTACGAATGGCATTTGACGCATTTTTTTTCTCAAGTTCCAGCTTTGTTAAATATATAAAGGCTTCTTTGTATTTTGGGTTTTTATCAATAACATGATTAAAATAGATACGGGAACTGTCAATATTTTTGGTCAACATATAACATCTTCCTAAAGCGACATGAAAATCTAAATAATCAGGTGCGATTTTGATTCCTAATTGCCCAAGTTGAATGGCCTTAGGATAATTTTTAACGGTGTTTATTTGATAAAGCGTTTGGACTAATAAGCTGTCAGAATCCATTTTTTGGGCAAAAATAGTTGTGCTTGCTATGAAATTTAAAAATATAAAGGCGATTATTCTTTTCATAATTATTCTTCTGAATTCTTAAATCCTTGTCTTATCATGGTTCCCCATTTTTGTTCTTTTTTTCTTAAAAAATAGGAATAGCCTTTAAGGTAAGCGTAAACATTAATCGGATGATAAATAAAAGGTTCAAGGAAAACCATTAGTACTAAAATGATGATTTCTTTAATACTAGAGTAATGTTTGTAAATTAATTGGTCTAAAAATACAGATATTAATGTGATTGAGATGTAAAATAGATATACAAATGCACTGACAATTAGCAGAAAATCATAATTGATCTCAAAAAATAAATAATCAAGAAGCAGAACGATTAAACCAGTGAGCTCTAATATAGGCACAGCAAATTCAAAAAACACGAAATAAGGGAAAACAATAAGCCCGGTTCTGCCATACTTTGGATTTAAAAATATTTTTTTATGCAAATATAATGTCTGTACCAATCCTCTGGCCCAGCGTACCCGTTGTCTTAAAAAAACGTTCATGGTACTCGGGACTTCTGTCCAACATAAGGATTCAGGAATATAGGTTATTAAGAATTTTTGATTCTTTTCATGCATTAATTTTCTCATTCGAGTAATGAGATCCATGTCTTCACCCAATGATTTATGCCAATATCCTCCGGCTTCTATAACGGTTTCTTTATCAAACATTCCCAGTCCGCCGGAAACTAACAGTAAGCAGTTGGTTTGGCTCCAGGCCATTCTGCCAAATAAAAAAGCCCGGATGTATTCCAGTTCCTGAAAACGGGCAAAAAAATTATCGGGATAATACGATTTATAAAGCATGCCATCTTTAAATTCACAAGAATTTGAAATCCGGATTGCGGCCCCGGTGGCTATCACTTTTACCGTATTTTCAATAAAAGGCTTAGCCAGCATCGTAATAGTATCCCTTCTTAAAACGCAATCTACATCGGTACAAAGAAAAAGGGAATATTTTGCCGAATTTATACCGGCATTGGAGGCATCAGCTTTGCTTTTTCCATTTTCTTTATCAACAATCAAAAGCTTTGAATAGATTGGATTGGTTGATTTGTAATGCCCTCTTACTGTTTTGGTTGGAATTTTCTCCTGATAAAAAAAGGCAACTTTTACTAAACTGAACTCCCTGATTAATTTTTCAAGTGTAGTGTCAGTACTTCCATCATTAATAATGATAACCTCGAATTTAGGATATTCTTGCGAAAGCAATGATTTGACATTAAATACAATTGTTTTCTCTTCGTTATATGCCGGAGCGACTATCGAAACACCAAGACTATGATTGGATTTTACCAATACCTCTTTAAGCAAAAAGTATTTAGAGTTATAATATTTTTTTATGGCTAAATAAGACAATATTGCCAATACCGAATAGGTTGCTATATATAGAAATGAATAGCAGGTAATGAAAAACTCATAATTCTTGATAATATTTTCTAAAGTTTTCAAATCAGATGGGGGTCGTTCACATGTAAAAGAATTCTATTTATAACCTCATTCTCCAGAGTATTGTCAGTTGTATAATTCTTAAAAAAAGTGTCATCCAGTTTATTGATGCAATTGATCATTTCAAATTTAATTTCCAAATCTTTTTCTTCAGATAAAATGGTGGAAATAAAATCTTTAGTTGTATGATCACCAATGACACTCCATGTTTTTAAAGCAGAAATTTTATTTCGTTTATCCGTTTCTCTAGAATAATGATGTATTAGAAGGTCATTCGAATCAATAATTACTAATTCCCTAATAGCCAATAAAGTTTCTCTACGAACTAAAGAGTCTCTGCTGGACAAAAGAAATTTTATTTGAGAAATACTTAAAGTTTCCCGATATTGAATCACCAATTTGATGGCTAAAATTACGATGGAACTGTTTTTATTATTGAACCAATCATTAATGTTTTTTGGTAAACTGGATTTTCTTTGATAAATGATATCAAGAATTTTAAGTTCGTCAGCCTTCGATATTTTTTCCTGATAGTTGTTCAAAAAATCTAATTTCTCATCAGAAAGAGAGATTAATGCAATCAACGCATTTGACTTTAAAAACTTGTTTTTATCATTTATATGAGGTTTTATATGTCCTTTTTTTATTTTATAATCCAACATCTGATAATGATAAATCCCCAATGCTTTATTATGCCATCTCCTGTTTCGAATGAGTTTTTGACTATAATCCTGAAACCCGAAAAATTTGTAGATTAATAAGATATGGGTTGGATTCACACCGTTTATATTTTGTTTAATGGTAATGATTTTGGTAAGAATTAAATCCCGGCACCATTTGTTCTTAAAGGGAACCACTGCTTTAAAAAGGTTTATTTTTTCCTTTATCTGGGTAAGGTTATGATTAGAAAAGATAATTTCAGTAAGGAAGGCATTTATTTTTATTTCGGCTTCTTTTTTTGGAATGATTGATTTTTCAAAGTAATATCTGTTGATAATTAATAATATCAGCAAAGAAAAAACAATCCATAATAGAAAAGGAATCACAAAATATTTTAATGAATAATAGAGAAAATGAGAGTTAAAGATTGTTTCTAAAATAGAGGTTGCGGTTGCTTCAACATTACTATAAAGCTTGCCAATGTGTTCTGATGAAAATAAGGTATGTTTAATAAAGCCAGTATTTTTAGGCAATATGCATAAATATGCAATCATAGATTTATATAATTATTCAAATTATAATCTTTGAATTTATTGTTACAAAATGCAGGTTATTTAATTGTTATTGTTATATTTTGGGGATTGCAAATATATAAAATTCTTACAGAGAATAAGTTAATCGGGTGTTAATTTTAAAATCCTTCAAAAACGCCCAGACCAAATAAAGCAAAATCGTATTTTGCAGGATCATTTGGGTCGAATTCACGGAGTTTCAAATCCAATTCAGCTACTGCTTTTCCGTCGTTTTGTTTTCGGGTGAGTATGCCTAATTTCCGAGCCACATTTCCGGAATGCACATCTAATGGACAGGAGAGCGAAGCCGGTGAAACACTTTTCCAAATCCCTAAATCGACGCCTTTATTGTCTTCTCTGCAAAACCAACGCAGCATCATATTAATTCGTTTCGCCGCCGAACCGTTCATAGGATCTGAAATGTGTTTTTGGGTTCTGTTTTGATGTGGAATTTCGAAGAATGTTTTTTTGAATTCGGAAATGCTTTTTTGCATTGATCCTAATTGTTGATGTTGCGCAAAAACAGCTTCCAATCCGTTTTGGTTTTTGTAGATGTGTTGCAAACTTCTGATAAAACTGGTAAAATCCTGTCCGTTGAACGTGCGATGTACAAAGGATTCCAACCGTTCTAAATCATCTTCGGTATGCGACATTACAAAATCATAAGGCGCATTTCCCATCAAATCCATCATTTTGTGCGCATTTTTGATAATCATTTTGCGGTTACCCCAAGCGATAGTAGCGCTCAGAAAGCCAGCAATTTCGATATCTTCTTTCAATGAAAATAGATGCGGAATTTGAATCGGGTCACTTTCAATGAAATTGGGGTTATTGTAAAGAATAACTTTTTCGTCGAGGAAGGATTTTAGTTCTGATGGATTCATTTTTTTGTTTAAGGTTTAAAGTTTAATGTTGGTTTACAGTTTCGTAAAAAACTTTAAACTTTAAACGTGTAATATTTACAAACTGATTTGTCCGTCTACCATAACCAATTTTCTATCGGCCATATTGGCTAACTCTTCGTTGTGGGTCACGATTACAAAGGTTTGACCAAATTCGTCACGCAATTTAAAAAACAATTGATGCAGGTTTTCGGCAGAGGCAGTATCCAAATTCCCAGATGGTTCGTCGGCAAAAATAATGGCCGGCTTGTTGATTAATGCTCTTGCTACAGCTACACGCTGTTGCTCACCGCCGGAAAGTTCGTTGGGTTTGTGGCTGATTCGATGAGAAAGTCCAAGATAATCCAACAATTTTTTGGCTTCGGTTTCGGTTTCCTGTTTTGATTTATTGGCAATGAAGGCGGGAATACACACATTTTCCAAAGCCGTGAATTCAGGTAATAATTGATGAAATTGGAAGATAAAACCTAAATTCAAATTTCTGAATCTAGATAAGGTTTTGTCATTCATGGTCAGAATGTCCTGGTTGTTGATGCGCAATTCTATTCCGTTTTCGACCGTTGGTTTGTCTAACGTTCCAAGAATTTGCAACAGCGTAGTTTTTCCTGCACCCGAAGCTCCGACGATCGAAACGATTTCGCCTTTTTGAATATGTAAATCAACTCCTTTCAGGACATGAAGCTGGTCGTAATATTTATGGATGTTTTTTGCGTGTATCATTTTTTGGAACAGTTTTCACAAAGAAACAAAGATTTTGAGGATATTTAAATCTCTGAGAATAGAAATTTCGTAAATCAAATTATAAACTTTAGTTAATAACAAATTGACACGCCCGATTAATGGATAAATTTGAATGTAAATTAGTAGTAATGAAAAAAGTCATTGGAATTGTATTGGCCATGTTTTCTTTTTCATGCCAGTCGAAAGAAAAAGAAGTTATTGTGCCACAAATTAAAGAACCTGTAAAAATGGATATACAAGAAGGAATGGAACTCGCGACGTTTGCCGGAGGTTGTTTTTGGTGTACGGAAGCAGTTTTTTTAGAATTAAATGGCGTAAAAAGTGTGGTTTCAGGATATATAGGCGGAAAAACCGTGAATCCGACATATGCGGAAATTTGCAATGGTGATACCGGCCATGCGGAAGCAATTCGGATTACGTTTGATCCTAAGAAAATCAGTTTTGGGGAATTATTGGAAATCTTTTTTGGCACACATGACCCGACAACATTGAACCGTCAGGGGAATGATATTGGTACACAATACAGAAGCGAAATATTCTATCACAACGAAGCACAAAAAACGCTCTCGGAGGATTATATTGCTTTGATGACTAAAGAGAACACCTTTGGAAAACCAATAGTGACAAAGATTTCAGCAGCGCCAAAGTTTTATGAAGCTGAAGAGTATCATCAAAATTATTACAATCAGAATAAAACGCAAGGTTACTGCAGTTATGTGATTACACCAAAAATCGAGAAATTGAAAAAAGTGTATAAAGACAAACTCAAAAAATAATTGGCATTAGATTTGTATTAGATTTGAAATAATAATAGAAACCATGATCCAAAGTAAAATACAAATTGACGACACTCAAACCAGAAGGATGAATTTAATCTTAGGATTAATTTTCGACGCCATAGGAATGTTGTCTTTTACAATTCCGCTACTAGGGGAATTCTCTGATGTCATTTGGGCTCCGGTTGCGGGTTATTTGATGACCAGAATGTACAAAGGAACGATAGGAAAAGTTGGGGGTGTGATAGCTTTCGTGGAAGAAATTATCCCGTTTTCGGATTTTATTCCAACCTTTACATTGACCTGGATTTATACTTATTTAATAAAAAACAAAAACGCCCAATAACTGAGGCGTTTTTTTATTCTTTAAACATAAAACCAAATCCCATGCGTTGTAGCATTTTCTTCTCGAATGCCCAAAAGAATTTAAATTGACCCAAAAGGAAACCTATAAGTACTAATAGCACCTGATATATTGGGAAAATCAAAATCAAACGAACAGGAGTGAACCAATAACCTATATCTTCTTTTGTAATTCCCAGCCAAAAACAGAAAGGTTTCGACAACCAAGCGGAAGCCGAACCGGTAATTGCAAAAACGATAAATATAATTGTGAGCTGAAAATTGGAATCAATTCCCCAACGCTTTTTTAATTCTTTCATCTTTATTTATAATGATTACAAATATAGTAACATTATCTTATAGGGACATAACCATCGAGCTTTTGTTTATAGGTATTTTGAAAATAAATCATGTAATTGTATATCAGATAATTTACTTCATAGCCGTAATCAACATTTAAATCATAATTAATACTCATTTCATAAAGATTGGGACTGTACCGGAATGGCTGCATAACACGATTGTTCCACTCGCTAACATACATTCGATTTTTGTTTTCTAAATAAGATTGCGAATGATATCCACGGGGTAAAGCCCTTGAGGCAAGCCAGGTACTAAAACCAGGATCAATAATAATGACTTCATATTTCAGTTCATCATTAGCAATCCTTACGGTATCATTTTGTGTAGCCGTTGATTTTTCGGTACTTGGAAGTGTAGACTTGGAAGTAGTACAACCAATAATGAGGTAGAAAATAATCGCTATATAAACACTATTTTTCATGATATAAGAAATGAAAAATAAAGTTACAAAAATAAACGGTTACTTATTAAGTTTTTATAATAAAAAAGCCACTTAATAGTAAATGGCTTTTTTAAAAATAATATGTTTTTTATGCTTTTTCCAATTTTAATAAACTAATAATCTGTTCGGCTAATTCGGTCCCAATTCTATCCTGAGCTTCGAGAGTCGCTGCACCGATATGTGGTGTTAATGAAATTTTCGGGTTCATCAGGATTTGAATTTCCGGTGTTGGTTCATTTTCAAAAACATCCAAACCGGCAAACAATACTTTTCCATTATCCAAAGCTTCAATTAGCGCCACTTCATCAATTATACCGCCACGGGCACAATTCACAATACCAACATCATTTTTCATGGCTTCAAATTCTGCTTTTCCAATCACATAACCTTCTTGTGCAGGAACGTGAACCGTAATAAAATCGGCATGTTTAAAGATATCTTCTATAGGTTCGGTTTCTATTTCAACATTTATAAATTGACCGTTGTAGAAATCAACTTTAATTTCTGCTTTCCCAACAAATTTATCGGAAGCGATAATTTTCATTCCTAACCCTAAACCCATTCGGGCTACTTCTTTTCCGATACGTCCAAAACCAATAATTCCTAACGTTTTCCCTCGTAATTCAATTCCGTTTGCATAGGCTTTTTTCAAACCTTCGAAATTCGTATCGCCTTCAAGCGGCATATTTCTATTGGCATCATGTAAAAAACGAACACCTGAAAACAAATGGGCAAAAACCAATTCTGCCACCGATTCCGATGATGAAGCAGGCGTATTGATCACATGAATTCCTTTAGATCGTGCATAATCCACATCAATATTATCCATACCCACACCGCCACGACCAATCACTTTCAGACTCGGACAATTATCAATAATATCCTGACGCACTTTTGTAGCACTTCGCACCAATAAAACACTCACATTATTGGTATTGATATAATTAATGACCTGCTCTTGCGCTACTTTTGTTGTAATCACTTCAAATCCGCCTTTTTCTAAAGCTAGAATTCCGCTTTTAGAAATCCCGTCATTGGCTAATACTTTCATTTTTTATTATTTTAAAATTTATGGATTGAAAAATTAAACATTCAATCGATATACTGTTTTTTTTAGATAAAGACGCACTGCAGTGCGTCGCTACTGGAGGATTATATTTTATTCTCTAAATCTTTCATCACCTCAACCAAAACCTGTACACTTTCCAAAGGTAATGCATTATACATCGATGCCCTGTAACCGCCAACAGAACGGTGTCCTGCCAATCCTGAAATTCCGGCAGCTTTCCAAAGCGCATCAAATGTCTCCGTATGTGCTTCATTTTCCAATAAAAAACAAGCATTCATAGTAGAACGATCTTCGTTTTTTGCAGTTCCTTTAAACAAAGGGTTTCGGTCTATTTCCGAGTATAGTAAAGCTGCTTTTGCGTTGTTTATTTTTTCGATTGCTGGAATTCCGCCCAGTTTTTTCAACCATTGTAAGGTTAATAAGGACGCATATATAGGGAAAACTGCAGGAGTATTGTACATGCTCTCTGCTTTGATGTGTTTTTCATAATCCAGCATACTTGGAATAGTTCTTCCCGTTTTTCCAAGAATTGCTTCTTTCACCACAACCAAAGTAGTTCCGGCCGGACCCATATTTTTTTGTGCGCCGGCATAAATCAAATCAAATTTAGAGAAATCCATCTGACGTGAAAAAATATCCGAACTCATATCGCAAACCGTTGGAATAGTCAAATCTGGAAATTCCTTCATTTGAGTTCCAAAAATGGTGTTGTTGCTGGTGCAATGAAAATAATTGGCATCTTCAGGAACGCTGTAATTCTTAGGGATATGATTGTAATTTTCTTCTTTTGAAGAGGCAACCACAAAGGTTTCTCCAAAATATTTGGCTTCTTTAATAGCGCCGCTTGCCCAGGTTCCGGTATCAAGATAGACCGCTTTTCCGTTTTCTTTCATCAGGTTGTAAGGAACCATCAGGAATTCTAAACTGGCACCTCCATGCAAAAATAAAGCCTGATATCCTTTGCCTTCAAGACCTAAAAGTTCTAAAGCCAAAGCTCTTGCTTCTTCCATGACAGCAACAAAGTCTTTGCTGCGATGCGAAATTTCTAAAATTGATAATCCCGAATTGTTAAAATTGAGGATGGCTTGTGCTGATTTCTCTAAGACTTCTTGAGGTAAAATACAAGGTCCTGCACTGTAATTGTGTATTTTCATTAGTGTTGTGTTGCTGGTCAGAAAATTATGAAGCAAATTTCGGAAATTGTACTGAAATTAGAACTTCTTTTTTAGGAATAATTACCAGATGTTATTAACAAAACAGTATCCGAAAGAAAATATTTGATGTTAATTTCTGATGATCTTATAAGTTTTTTTTGATCCGTTAGTAAAACTCAAATTTATAAAATAAACTCCTTTTGCTAACTTTTCTAAAGATAATTGTTCCAGATTTTTATCTTGTGTAAATAATAAATTCCCAGTTATTGAATATACTTCAGCTTTCTCAATAGTATTGTCAGAATTATTTTTTATAAAAACCGTGTTTTGAGAAGGGTTTGGATACAATACAGTTGATTCTTTTTCAAATTGATTATTACTCAAAGTAACATCAACATAATAGGCTTTGCCATAGGACAGCAAGCCTTCTCTTGGAGCTCCAACAACTACTACATTTCCATTAGTTGCTATTGAGGATCCAAAAAAATCATCTTCACCCGGAGCTCCGTTACCATATAAAGTATTTTGGTAAGTCCAGTTGCCGCCTATGTTCTTGTAATATAACAAAGGAAATTTTCTTTGCATTTGTAAAATATAACCCGTTGAACCGATAAACATTTTATCATTATTTACTTCTATTCTCGAAAAAACTTGATCTGGGAAAAGGGAGATATTAATGTTGTTTGTTAAGGTCCAATTCCCGGTAACATTAGAAAGAACCAAAATTTTATCATTTGTAGCAAACTGTGAAGTAGCTAAAAATAATTGATTGTTTGATAAACTGAAATCTTTTACAATTTCTTCTAAACTCCCGAAAGTATTACAGGAACTCTCAAATACCCAATTGGTATTATTCCAGTTATAGGAATTGAAAATAAAATTAGTGCTCTCATTAAGTCCACGACAGGAAATCACGATTTTATTGTTTTCAGCTTCAATTTTTTCTCCAAATTTCAAGGAATTTGCAGCAGTTATATTTGTAGAAAAAATCCATTCCGTTCCATTAAAAGTATAGACATAAACGGATCCGTTGTTGGCATTATTTGCCTGGCCAACAGGTTCGTCACCAGTAGCAGAAATGAATAAATGATTGTTATGTATTTTGACAAAACTACCAAAATGATCATTCAAGTTCGCATCAAAAGCAGTGATTTTTTGTAAAAACACCCAAGCATTATTTACTTTTTTATATAAATATACCGCTCCGGAATCAACTGAATTTGCATCATGTAATGGTGAACCAATGGCAATAAAATCATTTTGTATCGAAATCGAACTGCCAAAATCGTCCGTTAACACTGCATCTGAAGGATAGAATACATCGGTTTGTTGCAATCCTCCAACGGCTAAGTTAAAAAGATAAACTTTCCCCGTTAGATTCATTGGAACCATCGAAGCGCTGGACACTAAAATTTCATTATTATTGATGGCTACATTCGTTCCGAATCCGGTTCCGCTTGCATTATTGGTGGGATAGAAAGCATTTAAGGTATATTGGGGAAAACAATTTTGAAAAATAAAAATCAATGCAAAAAGGGGAAAGTACTTTTTCATAATTGTAAGAATTTAAAACAAATATACAAAAATTATATCCTTATTAAAAAGTCTATCGTATCTATATTATCCGCATAATCCCATAAATTTGGTTTTTGTGTATGTCCAAAAGCAATGCTGTTCTCTATCAAATTATTGCTGACAATACATTGGATCTGTTCCTTATCAGCTGCTAAGCGTGTTTTTATTTCATCTAAACTATCATAAAATTCATAAAACACACTTGAAATAGGAGAGGCGTAACTCGCATCTTCTTTGATAATTAGAAACTCATTGTCCAATAAATTGAAATTGCTCATCAGAAATACCGCTTTGTTATAATCGTAATTATTGGCGTATTTTTCATATTTGATTACATCCTGATAAGGAAACATGCCGTTAAAAAAAGAATCAAAATTATAATCTTTTGGTATAAAAATCTTGGAAACATTTCGACATCCTAATCCAAAATATCTAAAAACATCTTCGCCCAAAGCAATCATCTGTTCCTTGGATTCTTGTCCGTTTAAAACAGCAACTGAATTCCTGCTTTTTCTGATTATCGAAGGTTTGTCTTTAAAATAATATTCAAAATAACGTGCGGTATTATTGCTTCCGGTAGCAATTACGGCATCAAAATTCTCAAGTTTGCCTTCAACGAAAGTGATGTGGTTTTCCATTTTTGGCTCGACCGAAATAATATATTTAGCCAGGAAAGGCAATAAATGCTGGTCGTTTGATGAGGTTTTTACAAGAACTTTATGACCTGTAATCAAAACGGAAAGAAAATCATGAAAACCAACTAACGGAATATTTCCGGCAAGAATTAATCCGACTGTTTTAGGAATTATTTCTTTAAAATCATATGAAGCAAGCCATTGATTTAAATTGTCAGCGGTCAGCGCCGAAGCCCAGGATTGTATCGAAAAATAGACTTGTTCCGGGGTGTACCAGCCATTATGCGATTGCGAGAGTTTTATTAAATCCAGAAATTCATTAAAAAATAAATCATTGTGTAAAACGGTTGGGTTGTTAACGCTTTCATTTTCTAAAAATTGGGATAAGAATTTTCCGAGTTCAATGAAAATATATTTTTTATGTTCTAAAGTCATATTGATTTGCTTATGAATAGTTTTGGCCGTAATTTTGTGCAAAATTAAGGTTTATATATTAAAATAAATAGCTATGGCAATCATAATAACAGATGAATGTATCAATTGTGGCGCTTGTGAGCCAGAATGTCCAAATACAGCAATATACGAAGGAGCAGACGATTGGAGATATAAAGACGGTACAAAATTAAAAGGAAAAGTAATCCTGCCGGATGGTACCGAAGTGGATGCAGATGATGCGCAAACGCCTATTTCTGACGATATTTATTATATAGTTCCCGGAAAATGTACGGAGTGTAAAGGTTTTCATGATGAACCACAATGTGCTGCGGTTTGTCCGGTAGATTGTTGTATCCCGGATGATAATCATGTAGAAAGCGAAGAAACACTATTGAACAGACAAGCGTTTTTGCACAACGAATAGATTCTTGATAAATTTTAAATAAAAAATCCTGAGCGAATAACTCAGGATTTTTTATTTATACCAAAATTTACTCTTTGGCAAGACTAAATTTCTCTAGCGTAATTTTATCAGTTTTCTCATCATAAGTCTCTAAAATCAGATTACCATCCTGATCAAAATAACCCAAAGAAATTTTATTGTTATTTCTATAAATATAGTTGTTGTTGGATGTTTTTCTTAGTAACGCCAACTTTTTACTGTTAGGATTGGTCATTTTATAGCCATCTTTATCTAAAGAAATTTGGTATTTTTGACCGTCTAAAATATAATAGGCTGAACGGTCAACATCTACCACCCGTGTCAGGCCATCAACACTGACTTCTGTTTTTGAAATCACTTCAACAGGAGTTTCTTTCAAATCTTTATTCAAAACTTTAGATTCGGCATCTTTTAATTCGATATTTTGAATCTCCTGAACTTCCTCTTTTTTGACTAATTTTTTTTCTCCTTCAGAATCTTTAACTGTAGTAACAGTGGTTTTGACTTCGGTTTTTACGTTTTGATTCTGTGCCTGAATATTTAATGAAAATAAAAAAGCAACTATTCCTAAAATTATTGTTTTCATAATATTTAAATATTTAAAGATTAATGCATTACAAATTTAATGAATGTGTATTAATATTTATCAAAAAATCATTACAAAATGGTTTTAATGAATTTAAATTGTAGGAATAAGGTGTTTTTTTAAATTTAAATCAAAAAAAATCCTGAGTGTGAATAACTCAGGATTTTTTCGCGTTAGTAGGATTATTTGCTATTTAACGATAACATAAGTTGTTACGGTTACTTTATCAGTTTTGTCATTATATGTTTCTAAAACCAGATTTCCGTTGGCATCAAAATAACCAAATGAAGTTTTATTTTTATTTTTATAAATATAATTGTTATTCGATGTTCTTCTTAAAATCGCCGATTTTTTACCGGTTGGTGTAAACATGGTGTAGCCACTTTTATCAACAGCAACTTTATATTTACTGCCATTTAAATTATAATAGGCAGATCTGTCTACATCGAGAACTCTGGTAACACCATTTGCAGTCACTTCGGTGGTAGCTGTCACTTGAACGGGAGTTTGTTTCATTTCTTTGTTCAACTCCTTAGAATCAGCATTTTGTAATTCGATATTTTGAACTTCTTTAACTTCCTGAGTTTTGACTAATTTTTTTTCTCCTTCAGAATCTTTAACTGTAGTAACAGTGGTTTTAACTTCCGATTTAACATTTTTATTTTGTGCCTGAATATTTAATGTTAATAAAAAAGCAGCCATTCCTAAAATTATAGTTTTCATAAAATTTAATTTTAATAATTGATATATTACAAATGTATACTTATTTGAACTCGAATTTGTTATACAATTTTCATGAAAAGTTACATTATTCACACACAGAAATCTGTATGAAAAAATAATTCTCTTTTTGATTGGTTAATGTTGGCATTATCTTATGTTTTTAACAGCAAACTAACAATGCATAAAAAATGTTATCAACGACTTATCAAAAGATATAAACCTTATATTTGCACACTTTTAAAATAAATTACAATACAATGAAAGCAGGAATTGTAGGATTACCGAATGTAGGAAAATCAACGTTATTCAATTGTTTATCTAATGCAAAAGCGCAAAGTGCCAACTTTCCTTTTTGTACGATTGAACCTAATATAGGAGTAGTGAATGTACCGGATTCCAGAATGGAAAAACTGGAAGAGTTAGTAAAACCAGAACGCGTCCAAATGGCAACTGTTGATATCGTTGATATTGCAGGATTGGTAAAAGGGGCTAGTAAAGGCGAAGGTTTAGGAAATCAATTCCTTGGAAATATCAGAGAGTGTAATGCGATTATTCACGTTTTACGTTGTTTTGACAATGATAACATTGTTCACGTTGACGGAAATGTAAATCCAATTCGCGACAAAGAAACGATTGATATCGAATTGCAATTAAAAGATTTAGACACGGTTGAAAAACGTCTTGAAAAAGTAAAACGTGCCGCTAAAACCGGAAATAAAGAAGCAATTGTTGAAGAAGCCTTATTAAACAGAATCAGAGAAACTTTGCTTCAGGCAAAATCAGCTCGAACTGTAGAAATAAAAAATGTTGATGAAGAAGAATTGATGGAAGGTTTCCAATTGATTACTGCAAAACCAGTTTTATATGTTTGTAATGTTGATGAAAATTCGGCGGTAAGCGGAAACAAATATGTAGATCAGGTTCGTGAATTGGTAAAAGATGAAGATGCAGAAGTTATCGTACTTTCTGTAGGTGCCGAGGCCGATATCACAGAATTGGAAAGCTATGAAGAACGTCAGGTATTCTTAGAAGACATGGGGTTACAAGAGCCGGGCGCATCAGTTTTGATTCGTGCAGCTTATAAATTATTAAAACAACAAACCTATTTTACGGCAGGAGTTAAAGAAGTTCGTGCCTGGACCATAAATATTGGCGCAACGGCACCGCAAGCTGCCGGAGTAATCCACACCGATTTCGAAAAAGGATTCATTCGTGCCGAAGTAATTTCGTATGAAGATTTCGTTCACTACGGTTCAGAAGCAAAATGTAAAGAAGCCGGAAAATTTAAAGTAGAAGGAAAAGAATACATTGTTAAAGATGGTGATGTGATGCACTTTAGATTTAACGTGTAATTTTTGAATTTAAATATATAAAAACCTGCAAGAGTAATTTTGCAGGTTTTTTTGTGCCAGACCCCATTTCGTTTTGTCGATCCGAAGAAGGGGGAACCTCTTCAGTATAAATCCATTTTGTCAGCGTTCCAATTTTTATTACTTTTAAAAAAAATCTGCTCCACATGAAAATCATAGCCTTTGCCGGAAGTCCCAGTAAAAACTCCATAAATAAAAAATTAGCGACTTATGTGGCTCATTTATTCAAAAATGCAGATATCGAAATTTTGGATTTAAATGATTATGAAATGCCATTATTTAGTGTTGATATCGAAAAAATGATTGGCCAACATCCGCTAGCAAAAGCGCTTTTGGATAAAATAGCATCAGCTGATTTTATTGTTTTATCATTGGCCGAAAACAACTCCAATTACTCCGCAGCGTTCAAAAATGTTTTTGACTGGTGTTCCAGAATCAACGGAAAAGTTTTTCAAAACAAACCAATGCTTCTTATGGCCACATCGGATGGGAAAAGAGGCGGATCAAACGTACTGGAAATTGCAAAAAACGCTTTCCCCCGATATGGAGCCGATATAAAAGCGACTTTCTCCTTACCTAGTTTCTATGAAAATTTTGATATGGAAAAAGGAAAAATATCCAATACAGAATTTGACGAAGCGATAAAGAAAATCGTTTCGGAGCTTTAATGCTCACATTAATTATTTGTCAATATTTTTATTAATAACTTTAAGATAGACTACTTTTATTTTTTAGTTAGATATACTACATTAGCACACTCGAGGTCTTGCGCTAAGCAAAGACCGAATAGAACGCAGTTAAATTCGATAAACTTTACCATGTCCGATCAAAATCAATATACCGAAGACAACATTCGTTCACTCGACTGGAAAGAACACATCCGTATGCGTCCCGGAATGTACATCGGGAAACTCGGAGATGGTTCTTCGCCAGACGATGGTATCTATATTTTACTAAAAGAAGTCCTCGACAACTGTATCGATGAATTCGTTATGGGCGCCGGTAAAAACATCGAAGTAACCATCAAGGACAAAACGGTTTCCGTGCGCGATTACGGTCGTGGAATTCCTTTAGGAAAAGTCGTTGATGTAGTATCCAAAATGAATACCGGAGGAAAATACGATTCTTTGGCCTTTAAGAAATCTGTTGGTTTAAATGGTGTCGGTACCAAAGCAGTAAATGCCTTGTCCCATTATTTTCGCGTAGAATCGGTTAGGGAAGACAAACAAAAAGCCGCTGAATTTTCGGCCGGAAATTTGGTTCTCGAAGAAGATATTATTGAAACCACCAAACGAAAAGGAACCAAAGTTACTTTTATTCCGGACGAGGCGATTTTTAAAAATTACAAATTCAGAAATGAATATGTAATCAAAATGCTGAAGAATTATTGTTACCTGAATACGGGTTTAACAATCATATATAACGGAGAAAAATTCTTTTCGGAGAATGGATTAAAGGATTTATTGGATGAAAATATCTCGGAAGAAGATATGGTTTATCCGATTATTCATCTTCTTGGTGATGACATCGAAGTAGCCATAACCCACAGTAAATCGCAATATAGCGAAGAATATCATTCTTTTGTAAATGGTCAAAATACCACGCAGGGAGGGACGCATTTAGTGGCGTTTCGGGAAGCATTGGTAAAAACCATTCGTGAATTTTATAATAAAAATTTCGAGCCTTCCGACATTCGAAAATCAATCGTCAGTGCCATTAGTATCAAAGTAATGGAACCCGTTTTCGAATCGCAAACCAAAACCAAATTAGGGTCTACCGATATGGGATCCGATCCAGGAATGCCATCCGTTAGAACGTTTATCAATGATTTTTTAAAAAATAAATTAGACAACTATCTGCATAAAAACCCGGAAGTTGCCGATTTGCTTTTGCGCAAAATCCTTCAGGCCGAAAGAGAACGAAAAGAACTTTCCGGAATCAGAAAATTAGCCAAAGACAGAGCCAAAAAATCGAACTTACACAACAAAAAATTACGGGATTGCCGCGTGCATTTACCGGATATTAAAAACCCAAGATACTTAGAAAGTACGCTTTTTATTACCGAGGGAGATTCTGCTTCGGGTTCTATCACCAAATCACGTGATGTCAACACACAAGCGGTTTTCAGTTTGCGTGGAAAGCCTTTGAATTCGTATGGAATGAGCAAGAAAATTGTGTATGAAAACGAAGAATTCAATTTGCTGCAAGCGGCTTTGAATATCGAAGAGAACATGGAAGATTTACGATACAACAATATTGTAATTGCAACAGATGCCGATGTCGATGGAATGCACATTCGCTTGTTATTGATTACATTTTTTCTGCAATTTTTCCCTGAATTAATAAAGGAAGGTCATTTGTATATTCTGCAAACACCACTCTTTAGGGTTCGAAACAAAAAAGAAACAATTTATTGCTATTCTCCGGAAGAAAAGAAGGCCGCGATGGAAAAATTGAAACCAAAACCCGAAATCACCCGATTTAAAGGTTTAGGAGAAATCTCGCCTGATGAATTCAAGAATTTTATTGGAGAGACTATACGATTAGACCCAGTTATGATGGATAAAAACACTTCGGTAGAGCAATTGCTTTCTTTCTATATGGGCAAAAATACGCCGGACCGACAAGAGTTTATCATCAATAATTTGAAGGTTGAATTAGATGTTGTTGAAGAAGTTTAAAAATAGTTTAAGGTTTAAAGTTTTGGCAATGATTGAAACTTTAAACAATTCAAACAAAAAATAATGGACGAAGAAGAAAATATAGATTCAATACCGGAAGGGCAACCCGAAGGAGGACAGCATTTTTACGATAACCAAGAGGAGGACAGTCACGATACAATTACCAAAGTAACGGGAATGTACAAAGATTGGTTTTTAGATTATGCTTCCTATGTAATTTTGGAACGTGCAGTTCCTGCGATTGAGGATGGTTTCAAACCCGTTCAGCGCAGAATCATGCACTCTTTGAAAGAGTTGGATGATGGTCGTTACAATAAAGTCGCCAATGTGGTGGGACATACCATGCAATACCACCCGCACGGAGATCAGAGTATTGGTGATGCAATGGTTCAAATTGGCCAAAAAGAATTACTGATTGATTGCCAAGGAAACTGGGGAAACATCCTTACAGGTGATGGTGCTGCGGCTTCTCGTTACATCGAAGCACGTTTGTCTAAATTTGCTTTGGAAGTTATATACAGCCCAAAAATTACAGACTGGGGCGTTTCTTACGATGGTAGAAGAGCGGAACCAAACAATCTTCCGGTAAAATTTCCATTATTATTGGCTTCCGGAGCCGAGGGTATTGCTGTTGGACTTTCCACAAAAGTGCTGCCTCATAATTTTAATGAACTGATTGATGCTTCTATAAAAATTCTGAAAGGAAAACCATTCCAGATTTTTCCGGATTTTATGACTGCCGGAATTGCCGATGTATCTAATTATAATGAAGGAATGCGTGGCGGACGTGTTCGTGTCCGTGCTAAAATCGGACAGTTAGACAAAAATACCTTAGCGATTACCCAAATTCCGTTTTCTACCAATACGACTACTTTGATTGACAGTATTCTTAAAGCGAATGAAAAAGGGAAAATCAAAATCAAGAAAATTGAAGACAATACCGCTGCTGAGGTCGAGATTTTAATCCACCTTTTTCCTGGGGTTTCTCCCGATAAAACCATTGATGCGTTGTTTGCCTTCACGGCCTGCGAAACTTCGGTGGCGCCTTTGGGTTGTGTGATTGAAGACAACAAACCATTGTTTGTAGGTGTTTCCGATATGTTGAAAATTTCAACAAACAGAACAGTCGGTTTACTGAAAAGCGAACTTGAAATCCAATTGGGTGAACTAGAAGAACAATGGCATTTTCTTTCTTTGGAACGCATTTTTATTGAGAAAAAAGTCTATCGTTTAATCGAGGAAGAAACGACTAAAGAAGGTGTAATCGCTGCCGTTGATGAAGGATTGAAACCGCATATTACCCATTTGAAACGTGCCGTGACTGAGGAAGATATTTTACGTTTATTGGATATTCGAATTATGCGTATTTCGAAATTTGACAGCAATAAAGCACAAGATAAAATTGAAGCTCTTGAAGGCGATATCGAACAGGTAAAATATGATTTAGAACATCTCATCGATTTTGCAATTGCCTATTTTACAAAATTAAAAGATAAATACGGAAAAGGTCGTGAACGCCAAACTGAATTGCGCAGTTTCGATAATATTGAAGCTACAAAAGTGGCTTTAAGAAATACAAAATTGTATGTAAATCGTGAGGAAGGTTTTGTTGGAACGGGTTTGAAAAAAGACGAATACGTTACCGATTGTTCCGATATCGATGATGTTATTGTATTTCTTCGAAACGGAACAATGATGATTTGTAAAGTCGACGAGAAAAAATTCGTTGGAAAAGATATTATTCACATTGATATTTTCGACAGAAACGACAAACGCACCATTTATAATATGATTTACCGTGATGGAAAATCCGGTCCGTCGTATATCAAACGCTTCAATGTTTCGGGAGTCACCCGTGACAAAGCCTATGATTTAACAAATGAAACTCCAGGTTCACAAGTCTTGTATTTCACTGATAATCCAAATGGGGAAGCGGAAGTAATTACGGTGTTATTACGCCAAGTAGGAAGCGTTAAAAAGCTGAAGTTTGATTTGGATTTTGCGAAAATGGCTATAAAAGGCCGTTCTTCCAAAGGGAATTTGGTCACCAAATATCCAATCAAGAAAATTGAAATAAAAGAAAAAGGAATATCGACATTGTTGCCAAGAAAGATCTGGTTCGACGATACAGTTCAGCGTTTGAATGTTGATGGTAGAGGAGAATTACTCGGCGAATTCAGACCTAATGATAAAATCCTGGTTATTCAACAATCCGGTAAACTGAAAGTCATTACCCCCGAATTGACCACACACTTTGATGAAGACATGGTCGTTCTGGAGAAATGGCATCCTAAAAAACCAGTTTCAGCCATTTATTATGATGGGGAAAAAGAGCGCTATTACGTCAAACGCTTTTTGATTGAAACCGAAAATAAAGAAGAAATTTTCATCACCGAGCATCCTAATTCCCAATTAGAAATTGTGGCAACCGATTATCGTCCCGTAGCCGAATTGGTTTTTGCAAAAGTAAAAGGAGTACAAAAGGAAAATCAGATTATCGATATCGAAAATTTTATCGCTCTAAAAGGATTGAAAGCTTTAGGTAACCAATTAACAACAGATAAACTGAAACAGGTTAACCTTTTAGATCCTTTACCGTACGAAGCTCCGGAAGAGGTTATTCCGGAAGAAATAGAAGTGATGGACGAAACAGATTTGTCTGACGAAAATATAAGTTTAGAAGATGACGGTCAGATTACTTTGACTTTAGAATAAAAAAAAGCCACTCTAATTTGAGTGGCTTTTTTGATATTATTTCTTCTTGTTTTTCGACATTTTCATATTTAAAACCTCCACTAAAAGCGAGAAGGAAATCGCAAAATACAAATAACCTTTTGGAACCGGAGTCACATGGTTTCCAAAAACTAAAGCATTTGATAAATGCGCACTTTCGGTAAGCAGCATAAAACCGATTAATATTAAAAACGATAATCCTAAAATTTGGATGGAAGGATGTTTGTTCACAAAATTACCTACCGGTACGGCAAATTGCATCATAACAAGTACCGAAATAACTACCGCCGTAATCATAATATAAAGCGCTCCTTCAACGCCATTAGTCATACCTACTGCGGTCAAAATACTATCGAACGAGAAAACTAAGTCAATTAATATAATCTGCAAAATAACATTGCCAAAAGTCTTGGTAGCCGCTTTTCCTAATTCTTTTTCTTCTTCGCCTCTTTCATCTACTTTTTCACGAATTTCACTGGTACTTTTATAAATAAGGAACAATCCGCCCAAAAGGAGAATAATACTCTGACCTGAAACCTGCGCTGTCAGCCAACTGAAATTAATGCTAAACCATGGTTCTTTCATCGCGATGAGGTAGGATATTCCCAAAAGAAGTACGATTCTCATGAACATAGCCAGAAACATTCCGATTTTGGTGGCTTTTTTACGTTTTTCTTCAGGCAATTTCCCAGTGGCTATCGAGATAAAAATGATATTATCGATACCTAAAACAATTTCCAAAAAAGTTAGTGTCAGTAAGGCAATCCAAGCATCGACATTTAAAAATATTTCCATTTTATTTAGTTATGTATTATGAGTTTTTATTAAAATTTAAAGCTAGAAATCTACTTTTTGAAATCTGAAACCTTCTTTACCGTTCCTTTTTGCTTTTTGTCGCTTCCGACAATTCCAAATTCAAAGGTATATGAATTTTCTGAAGTACTCAAAATTTTCATGCCAATTGCCTTTTTTTCTAACATGTTTTTCGGATTTATTTTTTGCAAAATATATTCGCAATCGCTGACCCATCGTATCGAAGCCGTATCGGTTTTACCTTCAAAAGTTTCAATTTGGATACTTTCGGTGCGCTCAAAAGTTGATGTTTTTTTGACGCCATCAATTTCCTGAATAAATTCAAATTTTCCGGTTTTGAAATCTTTGCAATTGCGCTCCACATCATAGCATGACGTTAGTAATAGTAGTGGGAGGAGGAGTGTTATTTTCTTCATATTTTTTTGGAGCTGTTTCCCGCTTTCCGCTGTATCTTTTCCTGGCTAAAGAAGCCAGAAAAAGGATGCCGCTTCAATCAGGGCTATTATTCAATTTTTATATCGTATTTTTCTAAAAGTCCCGGAATTCCCTGAGTCGAAAACTTTGCTTTTTTCATCGGATTGAATTCGGGATCAATTTTATAATTATAAGCTTTTGTAAAATCGACCTCCTTTAATTGGGTGTCATTAAAAATCGCTCCGGCTAAATTACTGTTTTCAAATACCGAATTCGATAAATTAGTTCCTATAAAGGTAACTTCTTTCAAAGAACTGTTTGTGAATTTGGTTTTAAGCATTTTCTTATTTGCAAAAGACGAATAGTCCAGAACACAATCTTCAAAATCAACATGAAACAGAAAATCATCACAAGTGTGGAACTGAATTCCAAGTAATTTGCAATTTTTGAAATGCACGGTTTTTAAACTCGTGTTCCCTAGTTTTATCATCGACAGATTGCAATCGATAAATTCACAATCAATAAAGGTATTATAGGAGAAATCACTGTTCGAGAAATCACAATTTTTGAAAACACAACCTTCAAATTCCCGATTGTTGATTATCTTATCAATATAATTGACTTTTTCAAAAGTCTCATGAATGTAAATTAAGTTTTCCATTTTTAGTTTCCGAATAAGCTTTTCATAATGGTTTTCAAACCGGTAAAAATTAAAATTATTGAAGCAATGCAAAAGACAATTCCCAATCCTAAAATAAGATAAAAGACAGGTTGCAGTTTATTGATAAAAGCAAAATGGATGATAGCCGGTCCAATAAATAAACCAGGCAAAGCCCAAGCCATAAATTTGATTCCTTTGTTCAGTATTTCTTTATTTGTTGACATTTTTCAGCTATTAAAAAGTCATTTGAATTCCTAAACCACCCTGATTTGTATATAAGGACATACTCTCAATTTTGATTTTAGAATCATTATTTACCAATTGCTTATTGTAATCTTCTACAACTGTTTTTATCTTTTTTGAGAACCCAATTTTAACGGGTATGGCAATTATAAATGAGGCAACTCCCAAATAGGTTAAAGCGGCTGGGTAAACTACATCTCTTGTTGCACCGTTAGCCAAATCACCAACAATTAATCCTAAACCTCCTATTAAAAGCACATTACCAACGGTCTTTTTTGTTCTACCTTCATTATATAAATTTAATAAACCAGGTTTATCAGCAAGCAATTGTCTAACTTCAGAAGGTGATATTTTTTTATTATTTGAATCAAAAATATTTCCGCCTGATTTGTATGTTAATTGTTGTGAAAATGAAAATAGAGAAGTTAATAATAATAAGGCAACTAAGGATTTTGTTTTCATGAATTTGTTAGGTTTTCGATTTTAATATTTTTTGAATTCTCTACTGAGCCAGATAATTTTCTACTGCTTTCCGCACACTGCCGTATTTCTCTAATAATTCAGCTGCTTTTTCATAGGTAACAGGAATTTCTCCCATAATCATTTTCACGCCGCGATCTACGAGTTTTTTATTACTCAATTGCATGTCGACCATTTTGTTGCCTTTTACTTTTCCAAGTTGTATCATGGTCGCAGTCGAAATCATGTTTAAAACTAATTTCTGTGCCGTTCCTGCTTTCATACGGGAACTTCCGGTAACAAATTCGGGTC
The DNA here is from genome assembly GCF_035292545.1 of Flavobacterium sp. Taxonomy (GTDB): domain Bacteria; phylum Bacteroidota; class Bacteroidia; order Flavobacteriales; family Flavobacteriaceae; genus Flavobacterium. The sequence goes on from NZ_DATDPV010000073.1 coordinate 178,670, forward strand.
CTACAATCACTTCAATAGGGAATTGTGCCGTTTGCGAAAGCGGACTTCCTTCGTTGCAGGTTATGCAACCGGTGATAATATTGTTCTGGTTACAGGCTTCCAAACCGCCAATAACATAAGGCGTAGTTCCCGATGCGGCAATGCCAATCACCACATCATTTTCATTAATATTATGCTCCTGTAAATCCACCCAGGCTTGAGTAGCATTGTCTTCGGCATTTTCTACTGCGCTGCGGATAGCTTTATCGCCACCGGCAATAATTCCGTTTACTAAATCGAAAGGAACACCAAAAGTAGGCGGACATTCCGAAGCATCAACAATTCCCAATCGTCCCGAAGTTCCGGCTCCGATATAAAAAAGTCTGCCGCCTAGTTTCATTTTAGCCACAATTTGGGAAACTAAAATTTCTATTTGTGGCAAGGTTTTTTCGACAGCAAAAGGAACGGTTTTGTCTTCCTGATTGATATTAAATAACAACTCCTGAACAGACATTTTTTCTAAATGTTCGTATTTCGAGGATTGTTCGGTGGTTTTGGTAAATGCCATTTTGTTGAGTTGCAAAGGTTCAGAGATTCAAAGTTACAAAGATTTATATGAAGGGACAATTCGTGAGTTGTCAGTATAAAGTCGCAAATTATATCAAATAAGCCAATGCAATTCCGAAAATAATCATCGAAACTTTGGCAATATTGAATTTATGTCCTTCGCTGCTTTCAAAAATAATAGTGGATGAAATATGGAATAAAATTCCAATGACAACAGCTGTTATTTCAGTATAATAATCATTTAAAACGGGTAAATATCCTGAAAGCGCCGTTCCAAGTGGTGTCATAATCGCAAAAGTGATCATGAACAGGAAAATTACTTTTTTATCCAATTGCGCATTAATGAAAAAAGTAGTCAGGATAATAGCAATCGGAAAATGATGAATCGCAATTCCCAACGCTAAATCATGATGATGACTGACCGGGAAACCTTCTAAAAGCGCATGAATACACAAACTGATGAAAAGTAACCATGGCATATGAAACATTTTTGCATGACCGTGAACATGTCCGTGTTCGGCACCTTTGGAGAAAAATTCCAAGATGATTTGGAACAAAATTCCAAACATGATAAAAATCCCTACATTGGAATTATGGGCTTCATAAACTTCGGGTAACAAATGCATCACCGTCAAAGACAGTAAAAAAGAACCGCTGAAAGCCAATAATAGCTTCAGGTTTTTCTTTGCTTCCGGTTTTAAAAATAAGGCAAATGCATAACCCATTAAAACGGAAAGTAACGGTAACAAAAATGGCAATAAATTGTTCATTATTTAAAAATCATAATTAATCTTTCGCTTTCCATTTTATGGAATTTTCTCAATTTGTAATCTCCAAAAATATCCAATAAGAAAATATCAGCCTGTTCCATTAAAGTTTCAAAATCTGCTAATGTTAAGGCTTTTACTTTTTCGGTAAAATGAAATTTTTCGCCTTGATCTTCAAAATCAATTTCTTTATAGATATGATTGTCTTTTACATAGCGTTTGATGTGAAAGTCGATATTATCAACTGTTTTTACTTCTTCGGGAACTAAATTAGCAATAACCTGATGCACGTTCATAAAATCAATCACGGCAAAACCATATTCGGTCAGGCTTTCTTTCATTGCTTTTAGAGTCGTCAGGTTATCCTCATCACTTTCGAAATAACCAAAACTCGTGAACAAATTGAATATCGCGTCAAATTTTTCTTCAAAAGGCAAACGCATATCGTGTTCCTGAAAATGCAGCGTTTTGTTCTCGGATTTTTTGGCTTCAGCAATACTGTTTGCAGATAAATCGGCGCCGGTCACATCAAAACCCATTTGGTTCAGATAGATGGCATGTCGCCCTTTTCCGCAAGCCAAATCCAGGATTTTTGCTTCTTCGGGAAGGTTGAGATAATGTACAATATTGTCCATGAACAATTGCGCTTCTTCATAGTCACGATCTTTGTAAAGGATATGGTAATAAGGGCTGTCGAACCAAGAGGCGAACCAGTTATTGACTTCTTTTTGCATTTTTAAAGTTTACAGTTAACGGTTTACAAGTATTAGTTTATATTCAATTCTCTATACTAATTACTGAAACAGTGCAAATTTAGTGTATTTTTGCACCGAATACTTGATTTTACAATGGAAAATAATTTTAAAATGATTGCCAAAACCTTTTTTGGTTTTGAAGAAATATTGGCTAAAGAGTTACTGATGTTAGGCGCACAAGATGTCGAGCAAGGGGTAAGGATGGTGAGTTTTAAAGGAGACAAAGGTTTTATGTACAAGGCAAATCTGGCTTTGCGTACCGCTTTGAAAATCCTGAAACCCATTTATTTTTTTAAGGCAAAAGATGAACAAGCTTTATATAAAGGAATTACGGGAGTGAATTGGTCTAAATTCATCAATGCCAATCAGACTTTTGTGATTGATGCTACGGTACATTCGGACTATTTTAATCACTCGGAGTTTGTTTCTCAAAAATGTAAAGATGCCATTGTGGATCAATTCAGAGAAAGAACGGGACAACGACCAAGTATTGACAAGGCTTTTCCTGATTTGAGAATTAATATTCATATCGATAAAGACCAAGTTTCAGTAGCCATAGATACTTCTGGGAATTCTTTGCACCAACGTGGATACAGAACCGCTACCAATATTGCTCCGATTAATGAAGTTTTGGCAGCAGGCGTTTTATTGCTATCTGGTTGGGACGGACAAAGTGATTTTCTGGATCCGATGTGCGGAAGTGGAACTTTCCTGGCCGAAGCAGCAATGATTGCCTGTAACATTCCGGCAAACATCAACAGAAAAGAATTTGCTTTCGAAAAATGGAATGACTGGGACAATGAATTGTTCGATTCGATTATGGATTCATTGATGAAAAAGGTTCGTGAATTTCATTATACCATAAAAGGATACGATAAAGCACCAAGTGCCGTAAACAAAGCCAAAGACAATATCAAAAATGCCAATTTAGAGGAATATATTACGATTGAAGAAAGAAACTTTTTTGATACGGAAAAAACGTCTGAAGGAAAATTGCATATTGTATTTAATCCGCCTTATGATGAGCGTTTGGATATTCACATGGAAGAATTCTACAAAAATATTGGCGATACCTTAAAGAAAAATTACCCGGGAACGAACGCTTGGTTTATCACGGCTAATTTAGAAGCTTTGAAATATGTTGGACTAAAACCTTCCAGAAAAATCAAACTTTTCAATGCCAGTTTGGAAGCGCGTTTGGTGAAATACGAAATGTATGAAGGAAGTAAGAGAACGAAGTTTCAGGTTTCAGATGACACTATTGAATAGTCAGTGTTGAAATTTACTTCAACTTTAAACTTTTTCAAACTTTAAACAAAAATTATCATGACCAAATTACAAGTAAAAGCCTTTGTCTTTCAATTATTATGTTTTGCAGCTTTGTTTATCCTGGTTCGTTTTTTATTGGTGTCGTATACTAATTTGACTGGACTTTGGATTCCATTTACTGCATTTGTAGTCGGAACGCTTTTGTCTCCAAAATTCCAAGCCGTGAAAACTAATGATGGCGAAAAGCTATTTATGAAATGGATTTTCATGAAAGGTATAAAGGAAATTAAATAATTCTTTTATCAAAAGAAAAATCGCAAAGAAAAAAAGATTGATACCTTGATTTCTTTGCGATTTTTTTATTCCAAAATTTGGACAAATATTTTATTTCTTTTTATCTGCTTTTTTCGAAGAAGTGGTCTTATAAATAGGCAAAAAGTAAGAAACCGTATAATTAAAACCTACCCCAAAATCACCATCATACGTTCTGTTGAAACCCGGAATGTATAGATTATCGAAATTATTCGGCTTTTTGTTCGAAAGCAATCGGTTCAGTCTCACGCTGAATCCTACATAGATATTATTGAATACTTCTGCTTTCATTCCGGCAACGGCTTCAATCCAATGTGCCGACAACCCATCATATTTTTCTCCTGAAGCAATAACAGGCGCTTCACCAAAATACGGATTGGGATTATAAATTTCATAACTGTTCAGCGTTTGGTTAAAACTACTCACCCCGTAACGCAAACCGATATAAATCATGTTTCGCATGTCTAACCAGTTTTCGTAGGCATTATAATCGAAACCTACTTTTAAAAACGTTCCCTTGGTCGTGAAATTCATTTGATCATCATCGGTGGTTTTATTTTCGTTACCCAATTCGGCAGCTAAATAATAGTTTTTTGTCAATCGATAATCACCAACCAACTCCAGTCCCTTATAGTCTTTATCGTAAATAGAGCGCGCTACTTTATACAAATCGACTCCAACACGAATACCGAAACGTTCTATTTTTGGAGGGATAGAATCTCTCTTTTTTTCCTGCGGCAGTTTTTGATAAGTCTGATTTCCTTTGTCAGGAACTGCTCCGACAATTTTCGTTCTTTTGGAGATACTGTCGGTCTTGGTAATTTCTTGTGAATGCGCCAAAAATGACAGCAACACAATCAATACACTAAAAGTAAATTTTGATGTGTGTTTCATTTTCGTCGTTTATGTTGGATTGTATTACTTCAATGTTTTTTATCCAATTTCCCTGAGTTAAAGTTGGATTATTATTTAAAATAAAAGGAGTTAAAGAGGTTCCGTTCAAATCATATATGGTTTTAAAGCCACAAGCTCTGGAAACATAAACATTAGCGCGACTATAATTGAACTGAAGCTCATCTGTTGATGTAGTTAAAGGATCATTATAATTTAAAACTAAAGTGTATTTCGTCAGGTCTTCAGTCGTTTTTAGCGGAAGCTCAATTTTACTCTTTGCATCAAATAATAAATATGCGGCTGTTCCGACTCCAGTTGCTCCCTCTCCGGTTACTTTCAGATTAGTAACATTTTGCAAAACCGTTTGATCTGCAAAATCATAAAATTCTATGATAAGTCTTGGAGTTGTCGGTGTATTTCCGTCGCAAATATCATCTTTCTCACAACCGGAGAAAGACAATGTAATTGCGAAAACTAATAAAATTATTTTTTTCATAAACCTTAAATTCCTAATTCCTAAATCCTGAGTTTAATTTTTTATCTTCTTTCCAAAAGTACAACATTTTCAACATGATGCGTTTGCGGAAACATATCCACCGGACGCACGCGTGTTACTTTGTATTTCTCGTCCATCAAAGCCAAATCTCGTGCTTGTGTAGCCGAATTACAGCTTACATATACAATTTTCTCAGGAGCAATTTTCATGATTTGTTCAATCACGGCAGCATGCATCCCGTCTCTTGGCGGATCGGTGATAATCACATCGGGATGACCGTGTTGTGCAATGAAACTTTCGTTAAAAACCACTTTCATATCACCCACAAAGAACTCGCAATTTGTGATTTCATTGCGTTTCGCATTCTCTTTGGCATCGGCAATCGCTTCGGGAACGCTTTCCACACCTATAACTTTCTTAGCTTTCTTGGATACAAATTGTGCAATCGTTCCGGTTCCGGTATACAAATCATACACGATTTCGTTCCCTGTCAAACCAGCGAAATCACGCGTGATTTTATACAATTCATACGCCTGATCCGAATTGGTCTGGTAAAAAGATTTCGCATTAATGCTAAACTTCAAGCCTTCCATTTCTTCCAGAATGTAGTCGCGACCTTTATATAGTTTGATGTTGGTATCGTATAAAGTATCGTTTGCTTTATTGTTGATTACATATTGAAGCGATGTAATTTGCGGGAATTTCTCGTAAAGATGATCTAAAAGCAATTCTCTGTTGGCTTTGTCATTTTCAAAAAACTGAATCAAAACCATGATTTCTCCGGTGGAAGCTGTTCTTAACAGCAAAGTTCTCAGCAATCCTTCATGTGCTCTCGGATTGAAGAAAGTCAAACCATGCGCATTCGCAAAATCTCTCACTTCATTTCTAATCGCATTTGATGGGTCTTCCTGTAAATGACATTTTTGGATGTCCAGGATTTTATCCCACATTTTCGGAATATGAAATCCTAAGGCATTTCTGTTTCCTAAATCTTCGGTGCTATCAATTTCCTGTTCCGTTAACCAACGGGAGTTAGAAAACGAAAATTCCATTTTGTTTCTGTAAAAAAACTGCTTCTCCGAACCTAAGATTGGTTCAAATTCAGGAAGTTCTACTTTTCCAATGCGTTGCAAATGATTTAGCACTTCATTTTGTTTGTAGTACAATTGTTGGCTGTATTTCATATTCTGCCATTTACAACCGCCGCAAACCCCAAAATGTTGGCATATTGGTTCCACTCGGTGTTCGGAATATTCGTGAAATTTTACCGCTTTTCCTTCATAAAACGACTTGCGTTTCTTGAAAGTCTGCACATCCACGACATCGCCGGGAACGACATTTGGGATAAAAATTACTTTTCCGTCCGGTGCTTTTGCTACCGAAACGCCTTTTGCGCCTGCATCGAGGACTTTTATGTGATCAAAAGCGATTTTGTCTGTATTTTTCTTTGCCATAGCGCAAAAATAAGCGTTTGAATGGTTTTATAAATTCAAATTGGGAAATATTTTCAAAAAGAGCCTGTTTTTATTTTAACACATTCCCGCTTTGCGCTGTAAATCTACTGCCAGCGTGAACCTCCCGTTCGTATCTTATGAATCAAGACTATTTAACATTCAAAAAATCAACAGTAAAAAACCACTTCAAATACAATATCAGGCTAGTTATTTGTAAGTTTGTATTCAAGCAAAATAGCTTTATTCAATTCGATTATGGAAAATGCACCCCATGTTAGAACCGTAAATGTTACGCGATACATCACTCCTTTGCGGGAAGGCGGTTCTTTGCCTGCACTCGCTGAAGCCGATGATGATTTTAAATATGTATTAAAATTTAAAGGGGCCGGACATGGCGTAAAAGCCTTAATAGCGGAATTAATAGGCGGAGAAATTGCCCGAGTTTTGAACTTGAAAATGCCTGAACTCGTTTATGCCCATCTCGATGAAGCTTTTGGCCGCACAGAAGCCGATGAAGAAATTCAGGATTTACTTCAGGGTAGTCAGGGACTCAATTTGGCCTTGCATTATTTATCCGGAGCGATAACTTTTGATCCTGTTGTGACTGTTGTTGATCCAAAACTGGCTTCGCAAATTGTTTGGTTGGATGCTTTTATTACCAATGTGGACCGAACTTTCAGAAATACCAATATGCTGATTTGGCATAAAGAATTATGGCTGATTGATCATGGTGCAAGTCTTTATTTTCATCATTCGTGGACCAATTGGGAAAAACATGCACAAAGTCCGTTTGCCCTGATAAAAGACCACGTATTGTTGCCTCAGGCTTCTATGTTGCCAGAAACGGATGTACTATTTAAAAAAATATTGACTGATAAAGTTTTACAATCTATTGTGAATCTGATTCCAACAGACTGGTTGCAATGGGAAGATACCGATGAAACGCCCGAAGCCATTCGAGCCGTCTATTTCCAGTTTTTATCCATACGTTTGAACCATTCTGAAATTTTTATAAATGAAGCCCAAAATGCAAGAGAAACACTTATATGAGTATGCCGTAATCCGGGTTGTGCCTAGGGTAGAACGCGAAGAATTCCTCAATGTGGGCATTATTCTCTTTTGTAAAAAAGCCAAGTTTATAAAAGTACTCTGTTCGGTAAACGAATCAAAACTCCAGCTTTTTTCAGATGATTTGGATCTGGAACAATTGCATTTAAATTTACTGGCTTTCGGGAAAGTAGGGCATGGTGAAAAATCAGGCGGGCCAATAGCGCAATTCGATATTCCGTCACGTTTCCGTTGGCTGACGGCCATTCGCAGTTCGGCTATTCAGACTTCAAGACCACATCCGGGATTGTGTGATGATTTGGAGCAGACCGCACAACGCTTGTTTGAGGAAATGGTTTTATAAATAAATTGAATTAAAATACTCTTTTGGAGTCTTATCAATATCATATTCAAAAAACTAAGGGATACTATTCAGGTGACGGGCAAGATGCCTGCCCATGCTGAAGCAAGCCTGAAGAAGATAGCCGCCCGTGGGTGCATCCCAGTCCAGCATTTCGCCAATACAATAGTGATGTTTCTTGTTTATCAATTGGAAGTTTTTGTCCACAGCATTCAGTTGAATGCCGCCCGTTGTGGATATGGCATCATTCAATAGGGCAGAACCCTTGATTTCCAAAGCCATTTTTTTAATGTTTTGTGCCAATAATTCCGGATTCAGGTAGGTTTCTTTTGAAAGGTATTTTTTCAAAAGGCCAATCTGCGCGGGGCTCAATTTAACCTCTTTTTGTAATGTTTCGCTCGTCTTTTTTAAGTTTGAATTTTTGATCTTCTGATGCAAATCATCACAACTTAAGGTTGGTTTTAAATCCAGAAAAATGGTGGCCTTTTGCTGGTTCTCCAACTCTTCCCGAATTTGTGGACTAAGCGCATAAATGGCATTGCCTTCTAAACCGAAACGCGTGATGACTGCTTCGCCTTTTTGTCTTTTATTTAAACAACTAATAGCTATATTTTTAAGGGGACTGCCTTCGTGTTCCGTAACGAAATCTTCTGGCCAGTCAACACGATACGCACAATTCGAGGATTGAAACGGAATGATAGCAATACCTTGCGTTTCGAATAAATCAAGCCAAGTACCATCTGAACCGGTTACTTTCCAGCTCCCGCCGCCCATAGCAAATATGATATAGTCGGATTTTATTTCTGAATCAGTATTGAAAACAAGATCATCTTTGCCAGTCCAACCCGTCCAGATGTGCTGATATTGGATGTCAACGCCTTGTTTATCGAGAACATCAAGCATAGCCTTGAGTACCGCGATGGGTTTAATGCCGCTTTCGGGATAGACGCGTTTGCTGCTTCCGATGTAAGTCGGAATCCCGATGGAATTCATCCAATTCCGGAAATCCCGGTTATCAAAATTAAGGAGTGCCTCTTGTAAGAAATGGGATGGTGTATACCGTGCGATGAGTTCAACAATCGGTTCCGAATGGGTGAGGTTAAATCCACCTTTTCCGGCCACCAGGAATTTTCTTCCCAGTGTTTTGTTTTTTTCGTAGATTGTGACCTTGAATTTCTGACAATCCAGAAATGCTGCGAGTAAAAGTGCAGCAGGTCCTCCACCAATAATTGAAACTGATTTCTTCACGCCACAAAAATACGGTTTGTTTTACCGATTAAACCGGATATCTGTTTTTTTATTGGCTATAGTTAAATCAGAGCACAGCATGTTCCTTTCGTATGGATTTCAAACTATAGAATCCTTTTTTCTAACACGATAAATTCTAAAGGCTGATTTGAGATTGGAATATGAACGTCGCTTGCCGGGAATGGCTCTCTTGCTCCCGTAGCTATATAACCTTTGCGCTTGTACCAGGCAATCAATTCTTCCCGAACTGAAATAACGGTCATTACTATTTTAGGCAAACCTAATGCCGAAGCATGAATTTCAGCCTGTTGCAATAATTGTTTTCCAACACCGCTATTTTGTAATTCTGGCGAAACGGTCAGCATTCCTAAATACAATTGATTTTCTTTTTCAATTAGCAATACGCAACCTATAATCCGGTTGTTCTCCGTAAATTTCAGAATGGTATTTTTCTGGTTCTGGATGGTTTCCGTTAATTCTTTTTCGGTGGTTCTGAGTCCTTCTAACAGGTTAGCTTCGGTAGTCCATCCTTTTTTAGAAGATTCACCACGATAGGCTGAATTGATTAATTTATTTAATGCAGAAACGTCTTCTAAAGTTGCTTTTGTAATCATGCGTACTATATTCTTGGGTTTTTGACTTTAAGTTTTCTAGGAAATTGATCCAAGTCCAGCGGCGCTAAAGCACTGTTGGCAGATGTTTAATTATTTTAAATAAGGTTTAATTTGATTTAAATCCATACTTATCATATTTCTATCAACATTTAAGCATGCTGACGGAAGTCCAAAACTTGTATTGAAAACCATTTTGTTTTCGTGATTAAAATCAATTCCCATTTCATTTATTTGAAAAGGGCGAAGTTTTATAAAGCTTACACATTGGGAATTATCCATTATTTTTTTATCTGATTCATATAATTTCTTGATTTCATTATTAATATATTTTTCTAAGTATTTAGAATTTATAAAAATGTCAGAATTTTTTATAGCAACATACTTTTTATTTACTAATTTATATACTTGATATTCCCAAAAATATCTTCCCTTATAATCAGGCGAACCTGTTGAAACAAATTTATAATTTTTCAAATAACAGGTTTTCACAATAATTTCGTCAAAACCATCATCATTTTTCTTTTCAACTTTTTCACAAGTTACTTTAAGTTCAATATCCAACGGCGTCTTTTTTTGGGAATGGCAGTAAAAACTGAAAAGAAGAACAAATAATAAATTTAATTTCATAAGATATTTAGGATTTTTGGATAACTTGTTGCTAACGTCTCGCTGCTTGCGGTCAGTGGCGAGAACTATCACTGAAAATCATAAATATAGACGAAAATTGGAGTTAACAGCGTTTTTTTCGAAGGAAAAAACAACTAAAGCCATTGACGCAAACCACTGTTGTGCGTTGTTTTTTTAACCAAGTTTGAAAATCATATCCATTTGCTTCCTGTTCAAAGAATTTGGTATGTTTTTTAAAATTAAATTCCTAAAACAAATCCCAAAATTGTTTTCAAGTTGTGCAATTTTACCTAATTGCCAACTCGTTTTTACTATTTTATTTGCTTTTTCTCTTCTTAATTTCTCATATTCTATAAAAGTACTCTCTATAGCAACTCCATTTTCTAATAGTTTTCCTAAAATATACGCATCTTCAATTGCTTGGCACGCACCTTGTCCTAAATTTGGTGTTGTTGCGTGAGCAGAATCTCCAACCAAACAAACATTTTCTTGTTGCCATTTATTAATTGGTTTTAGGTCAGTAATTTCACTAACCATAATTTCATCTTTTTTGGTCGCAATGATAATATCTAAAATATCTTTATGAAATTCCTTGAATAGTTCCTCTAAATTTTCGTTTACTTTTTCAGAATTTTCTCCTTTTGCGTTTTTTAATGCGAACCAATATACTTTTTTATCACTGATTTTCACAAAACCAAAGCGTTTTCCTTTTCCCCAAGCCTCATTAAGTTCGTTATTATATTTTTTAGGCAAATTAAATTCACAAATTCCTCTCCAACATATTTGATTTGCTTTTCGGATTGTACTTTGTTCAAATAATTGTTTTCTTACTACTGATTTTATTCCGTCTGCACCAATTACAATTTTACTTTCTGTTGTTGTATTATCTTCAAAAGTTAGTTTGAACAATTCGTTTTTTTCGATTTTTGAAAGTTTTTTCGATAAAGTAATATTTTCATATCCAATTTCATCGGCTAATATTTTTTGTAATTCTCCTCTGTGAATTGCTATGTTATGAACTCCAAATTTTTTTTCGTAATAATTCAAATCAACTACTGATATATTCTCTAGGTTTTGATTTGTAATTTTTAGATATGAAATTTTGTTTCCTGCTTTTTCAATTTTTTCGTGAATTCCTAATTTTTTAAAAACTTGCATTGCATTATTAGCAATAATTATCCCTGCTCCAACTGGTTTGATTTCTGATGAACTTTCAAAAATGTTTACTTTTAAACCATTTTGTTTTAATGTTAAAGCAGTCGTTAAACCTCCAATTCCCGCTCCAATTATATTTATGATTTCATCTTTCATTTTTTTTACTTTTGGATATTTATTTTCGGTTTTCTGTAGCTCGAAAATAACGCACAACGTCCCGCGGCTTGCGAGCAGTGGCGGGACTTATCACTGACAATCACAAATATAGACGAAAATTGGAGTTAACAGCGTTTTTTCCGAAGGAAAAAACAACTAAAGCCATTGACGCAAACCGCTGTTAGTGGCTGGCTTTTTTTTTGTTTTATTCTTTTTGAAAATTCTTATCTAAGTAATCATATACTAGATTAAAATGTTCTAATGGTGCAATATGTCCACCATTTAATTTAATGTGGGAATAGTAATGTTTAAAATTATTTTGTTGTAATCGCTTAACAATTTGGTCAGACATTTCGGTGGCTGGCCATTGATTGTCTTTTATTCCTGATATAAGTAAAATCGAACCATTAATGTTTTCAACTTCGATTTCTGCTTTTTTAACGGCTTCTTTATCTTCCAGCATCATGCTAAATGCTGTATAATGGTCACCTGTGAGTGCTGGTGAAATTGTTTTTAAAGTAGCAGGAACATAAGGAACTTCTTTATTTTTATAGCTCCAAGCCGAAGTGTTTGACGACCAAGTAAGTGCTGGGAAACTTACATTTGGCGCTGACATAGCAATTACACCCGTGAAATCATTATATCTACTTGCTAAATTCAATGCCAACTCGCCACCACGCGAACCGCCCATTAATATTATTCTAGACTTATCAATTTTTGGGTTTTTTGCTATAGATAAAATAGAATCGCGAATTGCGTCTAGTGATATTCTATCCAAACTTGATGGTGCTCCATTTGAATTGAAATATCCAATTGCTAATAAGGCATAACCCTTATTGTTAAGACTATCTCGTTTTACTTTTACGTAATCTCTGCTCCAGTCATTTCCGCCGCCGCCGCCGCCAAATGCAACTATCAAAGGTTGCTTTTCACCTTTACCCAAAAACAATGTTGTATCTAAGATTCCATGTTCTTTTGGAATAGGTGGAACATAAGTGAAAACATATACAAGACCGAAGCACAAAGTACTCGTAATTAAAATTAACGCTATTTTAGTTTTTTTTGACATTTTACAGTTTGTTTTAAAATTTGAGTAAATGTAAGTTTTTGGTTTCTATAAACTTTTGACCTATATCAAAAAATCATTTTTCAGCTCTGATTCGGCTCAATGTTTCCTGCGTAATACCTAAATAGGAAGCAACCATTCCAAGCGGAATTCTGTGATGAATATCGTGATACGTTTCTATAAAATGGTTATATTTTTCTTTAGCTGTCGTAAAACGCATAGATTTTATTCTTTCCATAAAGTGACCAAAAATTGTACCCATTGACAATCTTGCATAACGTTCCATTTCTGGAAAATTTTCAAATAAATACATTAAATCATTTACCTCTAAACAAAACGTATCTGAATTTTCAAGTGCATCAATGTTGTATATGTCTAATTTTCTTGTTCTAAAACTTCTCGGCGAATTGCACCATTCTCCTTCCGCTGGAAAATATTCGCTAATTTCTTTTCCATCTTTAATAAAATAGGTGCGAAATAAGCCTTTTTGGATAAAATAGGATTTTGTACATACATTATTTGCATTATGAACTATTTCACTTTTATTAAAAGTTACAAAACTAACTTTGTCAATTAACGCAATTTTAAGTTCATCATTTAGATTGATGTACTTTTCAAAATGTCTAAATAGTGTTTCTTTTTGTTCGATGATTTTTTGTTTTTAGTGTTACTTTTTGTGCGTTTTGGGAAGCTTGCTACTAACGTTCCGCTGCTTGTGTTCAGTGGCGGGAACTATCACTGACAATTACAAATATAAACGAAAATTGGAGTTAACAGCGTTTTTTCCGAAGGAAAAAACAACGAAAGCCATTGACGCAAACAGCTGTTAGCCATCGTTTTTTTTTAGGTTAAACAACTTATTTATTCATTTCAATTACTACTTCTTTTGCCAACTCGTTTAGTTCAAGCCATTCTTTTGTCAAAATAAATTCCTCAATATTTGGCAAGTTTTGCGGTGTTTTTTCAGAAATTATATTTAATAATGTATTGAATTTTTCAAGAGCTTGTCGCTCCTTTTCGTTAAATGCCATTTTATGTATTTCACTTTCTGGTTGGTAATCATCATCCCAAAGGTTAAATAATTCATCAGAGACTTGTGCACTTGGAACGTCGCTTTGGAATTTTAATTGACTTTCTTTTGAACTCCATAGATTAAGGTTTTCAAGTATATTTTTCCGTATCTGTTGTGCTACTTTTTCTAATTTGCTTTCTGCCATTTGGTTTGTTTGTGTTCTAAGTTTTTTCGTCAGTTAAAATGATGGCTAACGTCCCGCGGCTTGCGAGCAGTGGCGTGAACTATAACTACCAATAACAAATATAGAGGAAAATTGGAATTAACAGCGTTTTTTCCGAAGGAAAAAACAACTAAAGCCATTGATGCAAACAGCTGTTATGGGCAGGTTTTTTCTTTATTATCTTTTAATCTTAATTCTTAATTATTTTTTCTACTATTATTCCTTTGGGGCTTTTTATATGAACTAAATAAATACCTTTTGTTAGGTGGTCAACTTGGATTTTTGTATTTCCTGTTTTTAATGCTATAGTTTGTAACAGTTGTCCTTGTAAATTGAATATTTCAGCTATAGTGTTCGCGTAGTCTGTATAAATGTCAGTAAATTCTATAAACAACAGTTCGTGGCAAGGATTTGGATAAACAGAAACAGAGTTTTCAATATAATTTTCTTGTGTTTCTAAAGTAACTGAACATGCACCATTAACCAACACTGGAGTATGTCTTTCAATTGTGGTTCCGTCACTAAGTTGGCCAGAGTTATTGTTGCCCGCTGATTTAATAGTAGTATCATTTTTCAGGAAAAGCGAGAAGTGTACACCAGCATCAATGGTAATTATACCATTCAAGCCAGGTATTGCAAATGGTATGCTCCTATCAATTGTGGTGTTGTCTCCAAGCTGACCATACGTATTCGCTCCTGATGCCCAAACTGTACCATTATTCTTAAGGAAAAGAGAATGAAGGTATCCAGCTGATACATTTATCATTTGGCTAAGACCAGTTATTTGAAACGGGTTATAATTATTACTACCTACATTTGAATTACCAAGTTGACCGTAGTAATTAGATCCAACTCCCCAAACCGTTTGGTCATTTTTCAGAAAGAGCGAATGTGTTCCGCCAGCAGCAACCTTTGTAATACCATTTAGTCCTGTTATTTGCACTGGAGTTGATACACCAAATAAAGGCTGACTTCCTATTTGACCGTAGTTATTATCGCCTGTGGCCCATACAGTTCCATCATTTTTAAGAAAAAGGGAATGATACATTCCAGAACTAATTGCGGTAATTCCTGTAAGCCCAATTACCTGCACTGGTGTACTTTTACTTTGTGTAGTTCCGTCACCCAGCTGGCCTCCAATATTATTACCAACCGCCCAAACCGTCCCATCATTTTTTAGGAATACTGAAAAGTCGATACTGGCTGATATGGATGTAATTCCTGTAAGCCCCAATACTTGAAGGGGAGTTGTTTTACTGGTTGTGGTTCCATCACCAAGTTGCCCTTGACCATTACTACCAACAGACCAAACTGTTCCATCATTTTTTAGGAAAAGGGAATGCGAATAGGATGCATCAACTGCTATGATTCCGTTAAGTCCAGACACCTGAACTGGGACACTATGGCTGACATAATTTCCAAGTCCAAGTTGCCCACTGGTATTTGAACCTACGCTTTGAGATGATCCGCTTACACAACTAAAAAGCGAATGATTAAATCCTGCAGATATTGTTTGGGCATTTATGTAATAATTAAGGCCGATTAAAAAGATAAATTGTGTAGTTAAAAAAAGTTTGAGTCTGTTTTTATTCATTATAGAATTGTTTTATAAATTTGATTTTGAGTTAAACTTGCCCATAACGTCCCGCGGCTTGCGAGCAGTGGCAGGAACTATCACTGACAATTACAAATATAGACGAAAATCGGAGTTAACAGCGTTTTTTCCGAAGGAAAAAACAGCTAAAGCCATTGCTGCAAACCGCTGTTAGCAGATGTATTTTACGAAAGCCATGTATGAATAATTTTTGCAATTTTCCATTTTCCAGATTTTTTTTCTATAACTATCAAAAATCCTCGCCCGCATTTTCCACCGCCACATGATGCACTAGCAGCTAAAACTCCAGAAGTTTGGGCATTATTAAACTGGATTCGTGAAACTGAAATAGAACCAACAGGAAGCAAATTATTTTGATAATCCCAGAATCTCACTTCGGGGAATTCGGATAAGTATTTAAAAGCAAATTTTTTATTGTTTTTAAACGTAGATAGATTTAATTTGAAATGCTTGATATCTTTTGATTTGTCATACACAAATAGTGAATCTTTATACATTTCCAAAATTTGTTGTTTATCGTTTTTCCAAATCTTTTCGACGTAATCATTTACACCGATTATTATTTTTGCCGTATCTTTTTTGATACTATCCTGATAGCTCCAATATTTTTTCAACTTGTCGTGATAACCTACTGTATCTTCTTTATTTGTTTTAAAATCTAATCTTGGACTTGGTGGAGGCAACATAACTCTCCGATCCATATAAATCGAATCAACAATTTCTAAAAAGACTTCATCCAGTGCATTTTTTTCAATTTGTAGAGTACTCAATGTCTTTTCACAACTTAAAAGTTGAAGTGAAATTATAAATGTAAGTATGATTTTTAGTGATTTCATCTAATATATCTGCTAACGTCCCGCGGCTTGCGAGCAGTGGCGCGACTTGTCACTGCCAATCACAAATATAGACGAAAATTAGAATTAACAGCGTTTTTTCCGAAGGAAAAAACAACTAAAGCCATTGACGCAAACCGCTGTTGGCAGAAGTATTTTTGTACTTAGTTATTATAGTAATAGTTTTTTCCACCTTCTTGCAATTCTATTTTAACAATTTTGTCAAAAGGTATGATATTCTTCAATCCTGACATAAATCTTGATTTACCGCCTTTTAAAGTGTCATTTTCCAATGTTACAGTATCGAAATAAAAATATTTCTTTTTCCCGTTTATTAATGTTACTCTCATTTCAAGTGAAGGAGAATTTTGGACAAAAACTACATTTCCTTTTTTGTCTGTTGCATTTAGATATTTAATATCGTTTGATAAGTATTTAAAATTTTTGTAAAAAAGTGGATTATTAGTCTCAACTTCTTTCATTTTATTATTGTCAGTTTTAGTAAATTGACTTTTGAAACTTTGGGGTGTAATTGTATAAGTTTTACATGAAATCAGTAAAAATATTATTCCAAGTCCTATTAATTTTAATTTCATTTCTGTTAGTTATTTTTGTTTTTCATATATATTTCTGCCAACGTCCCGCGGCTTGCAAGCAGTGGCGGGAACTGTCACTGACTATCACAAATATAGACGAAAATTGGAATTAACAGCGTTTTTTCCGAAGGAAAAAATGACTAAAGCCATTGATGCAAACCGCTGTTGGCATTTCGTTGTTTTTATTCAGTTTATAATTCTGTTTTTTTATTTTCAGTTTTTCTCATTTCTTTTTTCATTTGTTTTTTATAGTTATATCTAGACAATAAACCCATAGACAAGCCAAAGAAGAAAAAGTGCAATAAGAATTTAAATATCCTAAATGATTGCCCATCAGAATAGTCAAATCCTGCCATTAGTCCAGCGTAAACTAGTCCCGATATCAAAAATGATTTTATAAATATTTTATTTTCAGTTTTCATTATTCATATTTTTTATTGTCAAATACATAGCTAAAATTAAGGATCCACTTTGAAATTACATTCGCGATAATTATATTAAGATAGATTTTTATTTTTCCCTTTTCCACAATGTATGCCAACGTCCCGCTGCTTGCGTTCAGTGGCGGGAACTCTCACTGACAATCACAAATATAGACGAAAATTGGAGTTAACAGCGTTTTTTCCGAAGGAAAAAACAACTACAGCCATTGACGCAAACAGCTGTTACCAGTAGGTGTTGTCGCTTAATTGTCATTTCATCGTTAGGATTATTTCTGCGTTTCGGTTGTCAGCCGCAAACTTTTCTGAATTTACTTCATTAAATCTCAAAAAAATCGAGCTTCGCTCGTTCTTGCTTTTTCACCGGCTCGATTTTCGGCTAATAATTTTCTGCATTTCAATTGTCTTTCGTAAACTTTTTAACCGCAACTTTCTGCAAACTGTTTTCCAGAATTCTATTCGTTTGTAAATTTCGTTTTTCAACAGTTTGTTAATTTTTGTCCGCTTTGTAAATTCAAATTTCGATTATGAACCAAGTTTAAATTCAGCTGAGAATTTTTTAAAAAGTCGAGTAGAAGTGGTCAGAAATTCAGAAACTATTCAGCGTTATTTCTGTCGGCGGTTTTTTGGAAAAACACTTGCTGGTAACGTCTCGCTGCTTGCGGTCAGTGGCGAGAACTATCACTGAAAATCATAAATATAGACGAAAATTGGAGTTAACAGCTTTTTTTCCGAAGGAAAAAATGACTAAAGCCATTGACGCAAACCACTGTTAGCGGTTGGGCTATATTTTTCTCTTTAGATGCGATGAAGTTTAATATTTTATTTCTACATCTAATTGTCTTCCTTCTACAGAAGCTTTTTTGTCCATTCCAGAACCTACTACAATTCCGATCGCCATACCAATTGGTAAACCTAATGCTAATAACCCCATATTACCAATGCTTAATCCAAAAACAACTCCAATTGGCAATCCAAAAGCGGACATACCAACAACTAACCAAAGATTGCGATAATAGTTTTTGGGTACAATTTTAAGTTCCTTTTCAACTAGTTTTATGATTCTCGTTTGCTTCTGTTTTACTAATTTCCTTAATTCATTATCTGTAAGAGATGTAGAATTTATTTCTTCAATATCCTGATTAACAGATTCAATTATTTTATGCGGTAATTGCTTTTTTTTTAATTCCTTTAGAAGTTCTGCGAGTTGGACATAAATTTTACTTAAATTAATGTTGTCAGAGATATTTTGTCTTTCTTTTAGTTCAATCATGTTCATAACTTTTCATTTTTCTTAGCTGACCGCTAACGTCCCGCTGCTTGCGTTCAGTGGCGGGAACTATCACTGACAATCACAAATATAAAGGAAAATTGGAATTAACAGCGTTTTTTCCGAAGGAAAAAACAACTAAAGCCATTGACGCAAACAGCTGTTAGCCGTTCGGTTTTTTTATACACTTAAACTTAGTCCACATTTTTTACATTTTGTATTCTCTTTTTCTATTTTTGTTCCACACGCAGGACAATTTTCATTTATTAAAACTTTTTTTGTTTCATATTCGGTTTGTATTGCGTTCAATTTTTCAACATTTTGCTCTTTAATATATTTTGTTCCCACAATATTTTTTAAATTTTCACCCATTAGTATTTCAATCATAAAATTTGGCCCAATACATTTAGTTTTTTTAATCCAATCTAGTTCAAATTGATTTTTGTCTTTTGAATAAGTTATTAATTTGAAATATGAGTTTCTTAAGTAAGTTTTATAAAGACTTTTTTCTATATCCACTTCGTTATATAATTCAAATTCCTTTTTGCTTACTTTCTTGTGCTCAATGTATATTGAATTATTTGCTTTAGCAAAATTTAGGATTTCTATTAAACCAAACTTTGGTTCTATTATTCTTTCAATGAATGATTTTAAGAAAAAAATAGAGAAAATGAAAGCTGTCAAAATTCCCAATAATATTAAAATTATGCTAAAAGAATTATTCATTCTATTTCTATTGAATTTAATTTTTAGTATTTTTTTTCTATGTTCAGCCAAACTGACGGCTAACGTCCCGCTGCTTGCGTTCAGTGGCGGGAACTATCACTGACAATCACAAATATAGACGAAAATTGGAATTAACAGAGTTTTTTCCGAAGGAAAAAACAACTAAAGCCATTGACGCAAACAGCTGTTAGCAGCCGTTGATTTTATTAAAATAAATATAATGTAGTATAGATAATAGTTGTACATACAAAACCCGAAACTAACAAAATCAATAAAAAGATTGGCAAATTATGAAATTTACTAATTTCTAGTTGTTTTGTCTTTTGTGCAATAAAACTACTAATTTCGACATAATTAGAAAATTCAGAATCGCTAAACATATAAGTCTTATTATCAAAGGTTTTAAAATGAAAGGATTCTACGTTTTTATATCGACCGTATGAAAAATGTTGAGCAAATCCTAAAATTTCATCATTCTTGTATTCAAAGCGTTTATTTCTAAAAAAAAACTTTATTTTAATTGAATTGTCGTCTACAATTATTCTTTTTAAAAAATAAAGTATTGATATTCCGACTCCGAGCGAAATGGTACAGAAAACGTCTATAACAATCCAAAAATCTTGAGAAAATTTATTTTCTTTACTCCTCGACATATCTAAATTAAGTGTGAAAATTAATGACCAAACGCCAAAAATCAAAAGATACGATGTTAAAACTATTAAAAGCCAATGTGTTTTTGATTTCAAAGATTTAATTTTAAGTTTCAGTTTTCGGTTCAATGGTTGCTAACGTCCCGCGGCTTCGGGAGGTTGCGACGAATTTAAGACTTAATTCTCCAAGTACAAGACGACTTTTGAAAAAACGTAGTTTTTTCGGAAGTTGACCAAGCCCAGCAATCTCCCGAAACCGCTGTTAGCAACTGTAATTATATTTTGAATTGCGGTAATTCTGAGCTTAAACTTTTATTTACGATTTTATTTCTCATTAGTGTCTTTTGGTTAAAATGTCTTGAAACGTTTCGAACAACTTCTGAATAATTATCATTTTGAGATTTAGAATTTTTTTTATCGTAATTGTGATAAAATACTTTTATTGACTTACAGTTTTTATTTTCAAATATTGCATTCAATAATGTTCTATCAGATATTCCGCAAGAATGTCCCATAATGTGGACTTGAAAAACTTTGTCTTCAATAAAATTAAATAATTCTCTGTAATTGTCAGTGTTTGTATATGCAAACGATTTCATGAGTCTTAAATATTCATTTTCGTTTTTCTCTTCAATGTCTGAATATCTTTTATGCATTTCATCACCAAAGCCTAAATTGATTGGATTTTCCATATCATTTAAACTTCCATGAATGTTTATAGTTTTATAATTTTTAAGTTTGTCTGAATATAATTCTTCTGCAGTATTTGTATAATTGAAATTTAAGATAAGTGTTTCATCGAATTTTGTCATGTTATTATTATCTTTTAAAACTTTCAATAAATCATATCTAATCGTTTTGGCGTAACTTTCTGGAAATTCTTTAAGAAATTCTTCGATACTCTCTGAATCCCGAATTAATTTATCTTCAAATAGTTGAGCTGTTTTTTCATTATACTTTACGCCAATTTGGGATTTAACATGTTCAAATAAATAGCATTCAAATTTTTCGGCTATTGAATCTACTTCTTTGTTGAGTTTTTTAATCTCGTCATATATATTATTTGAAGAAGTCTGGTCAAGTAGATTGAGCAGTTTATTAAAATATTCTATTTCAATATCGACCCAGTTAGATTCAATTTTACGTGATATTTCGTAGAAAAAATGATTACGTAAAAGAATTGCTGGTTTTCGATTTATATGTAAATTTTTTTCTGGATGCATTATTGAAAATTCACCAAGACTAGAACTCATGTGATCCATGATTTCTTTTAGTGAATTCATATTATCAAACACATATCCAGGAATTACAAATTCAAGTAAATCATCTTTCCATGACGAATCTTTTATGCCTGAATAATAATTTTCGATAAAATCAGAATATTTTGTTTTGAGTTTATGCGATAAATCAAATCCATTCCCCAAAATAATAAGTCTATTTATCATTTATAATAATTTTATCCGTTTTGAAATTATTGTTGCTAACGTTCCCAGGCTTTGCGATGTTGCGGACTAAAGAAACCGAAACTTTCGATTAAGCTCAGATTTCAAAGATACAAAACCAACTTTAGATTAAACACAAAAACCGCAATAGCGCAAAACCTGTGTTGGCAGATGCCTTTTTTAAGCAATAGTTTATTCTTTAATAAATTTTTTATAAATTTTCTCATTTTCTGTATAAACTTCAATTAAGTAAACACCTTTAGATAAATTTTCTACATTAATTTCATTATTGTTTTGGGTTGGTGTTAAAATTTCTTTTCCTAAAAAATCATATACTGTTATTTTATCAACTTTTGAGTTTGTTTTTATTTGGACAACATTACTTGATGGATTTGGGAAGATTTTTATTTTGTTGTTATTAACAATTGGAAAGCTATTATTAGATAAAGTTGCAAGATAGTTAAATACATTAATTGGGCATCCTGATGTTGCAGCAGCTATCCAAGGACTGACATCTGTTGGTGAACAAACTGACCGAACAAAAAACACATTACATCCTGGTGGCAAACCTATGTATATAAACGGATTACTAGACGTTGAAATCCATCCATTTGACGGTAAGGGAGCTCCGACATAAAAATCTGGTACTACTGCAATATCCCAAGTGGTGGCAGTTCCATTTTCTGTCCAACTTAATAATGCATCTTGAGTATTAACGGTCGAATAAACTAAATTTGACGGAGTTGGACATTGTGCTTTAACTGTCAGGTTGGTAATTAAGATAATTAAAGTTATAATTTTTTTCATAATGGTTATTACCTCTACACAGATTTTCTTGGTTTCGAGTAGCTCAAAGGTTTCTGCCAACGTCCCGCTGCTTGCGTTCAGTGGCGGGAACTCTCACTGCTAATAACAAATATAGACGAAAATTGGAGTTAACAGCGTTTTTTCCGAAGGAAAAAACAACTAAAGCCATTGACGCAAACAGCTGTTGTGTGCTGGTTTTTTTTATTCCGTTTTGTAAAAAGAATCTTGAATTTTAATATATTCGGTTTTATTAAATCTATTCTTTGTTTTTGAAAATGGATTAAGTTGTTCTAACATATATGATTTAACAGTTAAACTTAACTCTATGTCGTAATTTTTTAATTTTACTATTTCATTATCATTTATATGTCGCAATAATATTTCTCTTATTCCTGGATATTCTTTTTCAACCAAAGCTTTAAAAGCAAAGCAACGAATTAATGGAATTTCACATTCAGTGAGCGAAATTAAGTCTTTATCATTGGTTTTTTTCAAGAAAGTTTTAAAACTTTCGTCTTTTTCAATTTCACGTGTTAAACATGTGTTTTCAACTCTTAAGTCCCAAAGAGTATTTTTCAACTCAACATTTTTCATAATGTTTTCTAGTTTAGTTGTTGGTTTGAAGCTTTTAATTTCCTTTTCACAACTTGGTAGAAAAATGATAATAAATAAAAGACAAATGGATTTATACATGTAATTATTTAGAAATAAATTAGTTATTGTTATTTTAACGCAATTTTGTAGTTAACTAGCACACAACGTCCCGCCGCTTGGCGAGGTTGGGGACTAAATTAAGATTTATTTTTCGGTAAAACACAAAATTTCCAAATACAAGACAAACTTTAAATTAAGCCTAAAACCCAAATCTTGCCAAACGGCTGTTAGCGGCTGACTTTGTTTATACTATAATGTTGCTTTTTAACTTATGAACAAGCATTTCCAATTCGGATTTTTTTGTGATTAATATTAAGTGATCTATCCAAAATATATTTTTTTCTAAAGTTTTTATTTGATTTTTTCAATCTTATTAAAGTATCTCCATTAATTACAAATTTTTCAGAAATTTCACTAATTCGCCCAGGTCCACCCCAACAATACCAACAAGTTTTTGCTCTTTTGGCATAGCATTTTATGATTAGTTTTGATTCGCCTTTTAGAGTATAATTATATGAAGTTTCACTAAATAGCCAATCTGTTAGATTTATGTTATTCAATTTATTTTCGCCTTCTTTAAATGTATATGGATTTGATATTTGTACTGTTTTATCTTTGTTCAGTTTCAATAAACGTATTGTTATTTCATTTTTATAATTTTTATCAATGGAATAAAGCGTGTCTTTTGAAACATAAATTCCTTCGTGATTTATTTCATTTTTTTGTATTTCGTAATTTTTATCCGATTCTGAACGAATTATTTTAGTTGAATTACACGAAATAATGATTTGTGTTAAAACCAAAAATATTAAAAATATAATTCTTTTTTTTGTTATCATTTTTCCGTGTTTTTTTGGCAAGTTTGCCGCTAACGTCCCGCTGCTTGTGTTCAGTGGCGGGAACTCTCACTGCCAATTACAAATATAGACGAAAATTGGAGTTAACAGCGTTTTTTCCGAAGGAAAAAACAACTAAAGCCATTGACGCAAACAGCTGTTATGCGCTGTTTACATTTCTGTCTTTAATTATGCCGACCAACGCATCGACTGTTTCAAATTACATTATTCACTTTGAATGTTTAAATTTCCCTTTGCTTTATATAAAATATATTCCTCATTTGTTCGTAAATCTATTAGTTTGATAAAGTTATCAGAGATATTAACAATTTTATTTTTAGACTCCAAAAACGTTAGAATAGAATCTTTTGACACTGTCCACCTTACTGAGGTCTCACGAGGATAATCTTCAAATAGCCACCGCTTATTTTTATAGAAAGAATATTTTTTAACATGCCCTGTTTTATCGAAGCTAAACGTAAACCAAACATTTTGATCTCTACTCATCATGTTATAATCCCAATATTTAATACTGTTGCCGCATATTTTATCTTTAAGATCGTTTGATTTGTCACAAGCACTTAAAAATATGGTAGATAATATTAAAACTTTTATAATGTTTAGTTTAGTCATCATGGCTTAATGTTTTATTCAATAATGTATTTTGGCTCAATGTCCTTTTGAGTTCTTTTGGTCATAAATAGCGCATAACGTCCCGCGGATTGCATACAGTGGCGGGAACTATCACTGACAATTACAAATATAGACGAAAATTGGAGATAACAGAGTTTTTTCCGAAGGAAAAAACGGCTAAAGCCATTGATGCAAACCGCTGTTGTAGGCAGTAATTTCTTTTTTAAACTTTCTTCTCTCTGCATTTATTTCATCAAATTTATCATATTTCATTATTAATGGTCCAGCCATCGAAATCAATAGAATTAAAAAACCGAAAAATTTATCCATGAATTTTGCTCTTTTATTAATTATCGAACTAAAAGCGGATCCTCTAATTTCAATTAAAATATTCCTTTTATAAATTAATTTAATTATATAATTAAAAATATATAATGATATTATAAAAAGGATTGGTGAAAAATAATATGTTTCAAGAGTTAAACTATTATATCTTATAACGCCTAAAACCGCAAATATAAGAGCAAATGTAATATGATTTATTCGTTTTTCGTTTTTAAACAATTCATTGTATTTATATGTTAATGGATTTTCGTTTCTACCATTTAACATATAAAGGCCAACATACCCAATTCCAAAAACTAATGATGCACTTGTTAAAATTAAATTTTTATCCACAATTTTGATTTATTATTGCCTACAACGTCCCGCTGCTTGCATTCAGTGGCGGAACTTATCACTGACAATCACAAATATAGATGAAAAATTGGAGCTAACAGAGTTTTTTCCGAAGGAAAAAACGGCTAAAGCCATTGATGCAAACAGCTGTTATGTGTTGTGCTTTATTAATTCGTTAAAGCTATTTTTTTAATTGATTACATTTCTGCATCGATATAATAAACTGTTTTTTCTTTGGGGTTAATAAAAATTAATTGGACACCGGATGGAGATATCCCATTACAGTATATACTCCAAGGATAAACATAAAAATCTTTTGTTCTAATTTTTTTTTCTGTCGGAAACCATGGAGTTTCGTGTTGCCAACTTCCCGCGAAGGAAACTGCATCGTTTAAAATTTTAGGAAGACTGTCACAACGATACCATTGGCCGGTGCTATTATTTTGTTTTTCAAGTTCGTCAATAGTTACGTTTGAAATTTTGATTGAATATGCATCAAAATGGTCACCAGTAAAAGATCTTCCAGAAGTATAACTTTTATTGACTTTTTCTATTCTTTCATCACCAAGTTCACACCAATTTAAAACAAATCTCACGTCCGATTTCGTAGCTTTGTCTTCAATATTTTTGTTGGCAAGGGTCATTGAATACCCTAAATAGCCTCCAATTAAAATTAAGCCAAGTAGTGAAATTCCGCCCCAAATTGTGAGAAGCTGACGAATTATCTTAAATATTTTCTCCTTCAAAGTTATTTTATTTTTTTGATTACGTTTTCTGCTGTGATAGCATAACACATAACGTCCCGCTGCTTGCGTTCAGTGGCGGAAACTATCACTGACAATTACAAATATAGACGAAAATTGGAGTTAACAGCGTTTTTTCCGGAGGAAAAAACAACTAAAGCCATTGACGCAAACCGCTGTTAGCTGCTGGCATTGTTAGAACCCTAATTGTTTCAATCTCTGTTTGATTTTTACCGCGTTTGTATATTTAGCTTTTGATTTTTCTCCAGCATCATTCGTTCCA
>NZ_DATDPV010000074.1:0-9535 GCF_035292545.1 Flavobacterium sp.
GTAGTCACTCCACTCCCTCTCAAATCTACCGAAACGGTAAAAGCGGTTTCCATCGGATCGGTATTGTTGTTTACCATTACATGCAGCCCTAATTCTTTGCAACGACTTTCTGTCAAAGGAGCGCAAATTAATCCTCTGCCGTGAGTGGCCATGAAATTAATCATTTCTGGAGTTACTTTTTCCGCAGCGGCGAGAAAATCACCTTCATTTTCTCTGTCTTCATCATCAACAACAATGATGATTTTTCCTTGGCGGATGTCTTCAATTGCTTCTTCTATTGTATTGAGCTTTAGGGTATCGGGTAACATATTGATTAAGTTTGTGATGGAAATAGTTTTTGGAATAATTTTTGAAAGGGCTGCAAAATCACATCCATATTGATTAATCCAATATCATTTGTAGCTCTGTAAGTTAATAAAACGGCTAATGGAGAAAGTATAAGTGAGGACATCCAGGCTCCAAAAAACGGTGATATCCCATCTTCCTGAGCTAATTTTTTTCCAAAAGTATTGATAAAATGAAACGTTATAAAAATTAAAACCGCAAAAACAATTGGTAAGCCAAGACCTCCTTTTCGAATGATTGCACCTAATGGAGCTCCAATAAAAAACATGAGAATACAGGCATAGGTGATTACAAATTTGTCATATAAAGCCAACCAATGATTGTTGATGTTTTTTCGTTTATATGCCATTTCATCTTTTGAACTATCAATAGAAAAACCAGTACTGCTGACATTACTTTTGGCTATTTGCAAAATTTTCGTTTTCTCAGTATTGGTATATAGTGAGAGTAAATCTCCTTTTATATTGTTGCTTTTTATAGTTGAAATTGACTTGTTAACGTTTGTGGCTCCAGTTCTTTGATATATGTTTTCCGCAAATGAAGCCAAGTCTTTATTATAATTTTTATGCAACGAATCAAGTGTATACCCTAACTCGTTTACATTCAGCATTGTATTTGTATTGGTAATATTTTCATTATCACTCACTTTGTTTAAAATTGACAAATCGAGATTGATAATATCTTTTTTGAAGGAAGCTTTAGCAAATGGGATTTTCTTTCTCTCTTCGTATTTCTTCGGAACTATATCTTCATAGTAGTATCCGTTGTGCAAAACAAGTTTTAAAATATTGGAGTCTTCGCTACTGACTAATTCTCCGTTTTTTGCTCTTATGACAGTATTAACACCAATACCTTGATCAGATTTCTTATGAATAGTCACACCCGTTAGGGAATTGCCGTTTTCTCCCGACTTCTTATCCACTTTAATGCTATAGTTTCCAATATCACTAAATTGTCCCTCAGCAATAGCCATTGCTGGTTTTCTTTGGGCTATATTTTTTCTGAAATTAATAAACTTGTATTCGGCATAAGGGATAACATTATTTGCAAAAACAAAGGCCAAAACACTCAAAAACAAGATAAATATTGTCAGGCTTTTCATAGCTCTTTGTAATGATATTCCGGAAGATTTCATTGCGGCAAATTCGTAATTTTCGGCAAGATTTCCGAAAGTCATTATCGATGCTAAAAGTATCGATAACGGTAATACCAAAGGAATAATTCTCGGCATAGAGAAAAGCAGGAATTTTATAATCAACATAAAATCCAAATCTTTACCGGCCAGTTCCGATATGAATAACCAAACGGTTTGCAGTATGAATATAAAAAACAAGATTACAAATACCGTAGTAAATGTAATCACGAATGTTTTTAGAAGGTATTTGTCAAGAATTTTCACTTCAAATTAATCTAATTTGTTGATGTAGTAATTTGGATATTTACTCTCAGCAAATATAAATTGATTTTTTGACAATGGCTGATTGGTTTTAAAAGAATTAACAGTCAAAGTAGTTTTTGTTCCGTTCTTTCCAATTTCAATCAAATTGTAAATATTTTTGGTCTGAATATCAATACCTAACAAAATTTCTCTTCTTTGGTCTCTAGAACTAATAGGCACCAATTTGATATATTGAATCTTTCTTCCTTTTACATTTTGAAGAATATCCCAACTGTATTTATAGCCATTATTAAAGAAAGTAAGCATTTTTGATGGCGTAATCGAACTATCATCTTTCTCGTTTAATTTTGAAATCGAAACTTCTTCATCTTCAGGATTAATGGTATAGGTCTTTTTTCCGTCATATATTTTGGTAACGCCCATTAAGTTCAATACATACATATTGTTTTTCATGGTTACATTTCCCTTGCTGTCCTGATTGATATTTTCTTTGGCATTGTTCAAAGAATATTTGAAATCGATTACTATATTTTCGTAACTTTTTATTTTTGAGGTAACTTCATCAAGAAGCCCTTTTGCTTTTTTATCCTGTGCCTGAGTGGTTAAACCAATAAGCAGTAATAATGTAATTTGAATAAAATTTTTCATTTTAAGATTTATTTTTGTTCATTGTTAAAAAATTGATCAAGAGACGTCAAATCAGGTACGTTTACGCTTCTGGCTTTGCTTCCTTCAAATTGACCTACAATTCCGGCAGCTTCTAATTGATCTATCAATCTTCCTGCCCGGTTGTAACCCAATTTTAGTTTTCTTTGCAAAAGTGATGCCGAACCTTGTTGTGCAGTGACAATAATTTCTGCGGCTTCCTTAAACAAGGAATCTCTATCGGATATATCCATATCAAGACTTATGCCACTTTCTTCCCCGATAAATTCCGGAAGCAGGTAAGCGTCTGGATATGCTTTTTGTGAACCAATAAATTCCGTGATTTTTTCTACCTC
The DNA here is from genome assembly GCF_035292545.1 of Flavobacterium sp. Taxonomy (GTDB): domain Bacteria; phylum Bacteroidota; class Bacteroidia; order Flavobacteriales; family Flavobacteriaceae; genus Flavobacterium. The sequence goes on from NZ_DATDPV010000074.1 coordinate 2,746, forward strand.
CGGCGTATCTATAAAAGCGCATTGTACACGCACTACATCATTTCCGTTTGTATAAAGCATATCGCCTCGTCCAATCAACTGATCGGCGCCTTGTGTATCCAAAATAGTTCTTGAATCAATTTTTGAAGTTACTCTAAAGGCAATTCTCGCAGGGAAATTCGCTTTTATCAAACCGGTAATCACGTTTACGGAAGGCCTTTGTGTGGCAATAATCAAATGTATTCCAATGGCTCTGGCCAATTGAGCCAGTCTCGCAATAGGAGTTTCGACTTCTTTTCCGGCCGTCATAATCAAATCGGCAAACTCATCGACCACTAGTACTATATAAGGTAGAAAACGATGTCCGTTTTCAGGATTCAATTTTCTCGATTTGAATTTATCATTATATTCCTTGATGTTACGCACCATAGCGTCTTTCAGTAACGAATAGCGATTGTCCATTTCCACACAAAGAGAATTCAATGTATTGACAACCTTGGTATTATCCGTAATAATAGCATCGCCTGAATCAGGTAATTTAGCTAAATAATGTCTTTCAATTTTATTAAAAAGAGTCAGCTCCACTTTTTTCGGATCCACCAAAACAAATTTTACTTCTGCCGGATGTTTTTTATAAAGTAACGAAGTCAAAACCGCATTCAGTCCAACCGATTTCCCTTGTCCGGTTGCTCCAGCCATCAAAAGATGGGGCATTTTGGCCAAATCGACTACGAATGTTTCATTTGAAATGGTTTTTCCTAAAGCAATCGGTAATTCCATTTCGGCTTCCTGGAACTTCGCAGAACCAATCACGCTTTTCATCGAAACCATTGTAGGGTTTTTGTTTGGCACTTCGATACCAATCGTTCCTTTTCCTGGAATTGGTGCGATAATACGAATACCTAATGCAGATAAAGACAACGCAATATCGTCTTCCAAACTTTTAATTTTTGAAATACGAATTCCAGCTTCGGGAACGATTTCGTATAGCGTTACCGATGGACCAACGGTGGCCTTGATTTGTGCAATTTCGATTTTGTAGTTGCGAAGTGTTTCTACAATTCGGTTTTTATTTTCTTCTAATTCTTCCTGATTGATGGTGATTCCGCCTGTGGAATATTCTTTCAACAAATCCAAAGTTGGAAATTTGTAATGAGATAGATCTAAAGTCGGGTCAAATAATCCGAAATCAGCTACCAAACGGGAAGCTAAATTTTCTTCGACTACATCTTCTTCGTGTGCTTTTTCAATTACAAAAGAGTCGTCATTGGTAGTGATTATTTCAGGTTCAGGTATTGCAGGAGTAACAGTCATTGGAGTTACTTTCAAAACCGGACCCATATTAATTTCCGAAGGATTATTGATGGTTGGTTTTAAGTCGTCACGATTAATCTCAAATTGAGAAACAGGTTTTAATGTCGGTTCTTCAAATTGCTCGCTCTCCTCTTCGTTAACTGCAAATTCTTCTAAATTATATACGCTGTCTGTCGAAGGAACTCTTATTGGAGTTAATTCTTCATCAATTTCTTTTTTGGTACTTTCAAAAAATGCTTTTATGGCGTCAGGGGATACTTTTATTTTAAAAATCAGATAAATAACCAGACCGAAAATCAAAACCAAAAGGGTTCCTGTTTTTCCTATATAATCTTGTGAAAATAAATTCATTTCATAACCGATGGTTCCACCTAATTCGGGTAGAGATGTCGCGAAAAAACCAAGTAAAACGGATAAAATAACAATAACGAATAAGTCCCAGAACCAAATACTTTTTAATTTTTTCACTGAAATATCCAAAACTAAATAAGCACCCGTCAGGAAAAATAATTTTACGAATAGAAAAGAAGCGGCTCCAAATCCCTTATAAATGAAAAGGTCAGCCAGAAAAGCACCAAACTTTCCCAACCAGTTATTTACCGATTCTGAACGGTCTGACAATTCATTAACAGCGCTTTGATCCTCTTGTCCATGAATGAAAAAGGAAATAAAGGCAAGTAATAAGGCAATTGAAAATAAAACAAACAAACTTCCTATAAGAATTTTGTGTTGTCGACCTATCTTCCAAGGCTTTTTTCCCTCGGAATTGCTGTCATTTTTTTTATCAGATGTTGCTGCTTTTATTTTTTTTGCCATTCGAGATTGTGATAATTGCTATAAAAATAGAAAATTAAAATTGATTTTATACAATTATAAAAATTTTGGAACATAAATGATTAAACCAATTGCAATGGCTGCCATAGCTGCAAAAAAAACAGCGCCTGCGGCAATGTCTTTAATAAAACCAATTCTTTCGTGATAATTCGGGTGAATAAAATCGGCCATTTTTTCTACAGCCGTGTTCAAACTTTCAACACCAAGTACCAATCCAATTGCTAAGGTTTGAAACATCCATTCCGTCGCAGTAATATTGAAATAAAAACCAGCAATAGTTAGCAGAATCGCAAGCAAAAACTGAACCATTATACTGTGTTCAGTAGTAATAAGTTTTACAGCGCCTTTGAATGCGAAGTTGATACTTTTAAGTCTGCCGGCAAAAAAGGTACTGTCTTTTTGGAATTCCATCATCAAATATTAAAGTGCAGCTAAAGCGGCATCATAATTCGGTTCATCTGCAATTTCAGCAACTTGCTCTGTGTGTGTAATTACACCATTTTCATCTATAACAATGACTACTCTTGAGTGTAATCCCGAAAGAACACCATCAACAATTTCTAAACCATAGTCCTTACCGAAATCCCCAATATTAAAATCAGAAAGATTAATGACGTTTTCAAGACCTTCAGCACCACAAAAACGTTTTTGGGCAAAAGGTAAATCTCTTGAAACGCACAATACTTTTGTATTGGCTAATGTACTTGCCTGCTCATTAAATTTTCTAACGGATGCTGCACAAGTTCCGGTGTCAATACTTGGAAAAATATTTAAAACCAATTTGCTTCCGGCAAAATCAGCTAAAGTAGCTGTTGATAAATCGGTTTTTACTAATTTAAAATCTACTGCTTTTGAACCTATTTTCGGTAATTCACCGCTAGTATTTATTGGATTTCCTCCTAAAGTTATTGCTGCCATTTTTGATAATTTTTTAGGCATCAAAAGTATGAAAAATATATTTGTGAAATTAATTTAAAAAGAAAAACTCTCCTAACGAATCAGAAGAGTTTTTAAATGTATGCTTTTTAAAATATTACTTGTCAATAGATCCTAAAACACGTTTCATAAAGGTATTCAACGCTTCTTTTTTGTCCATTCCTCCTTTAATCATTTTATGAACTTCGAGTGCACCATACATATTGGAAATTAGTTCGCCAATAACATCTAATTCTTCATCTTTCAGGGAGGGAATCTCGGTTAAAGCTTCCAAAACCTCAATAGTTTCAATAAGATAATCTTGGTCATTTTCCTCAATAAATTGATTCAGATGTTTGATAACTGGTAATTTCATAATTATTTGATTTCGTTTACCAATACAGCTAAAACTTCAGCTTTGTTGGTTTGAGTTTCATTCAATAACTTTCCGTTTACAAAAGTGGCAAACGTTGGTAAATTAGAAACATTTGCCAATTTTCTGGATTCTGGCGAATTTTCGGCATCAACCAAAACAAAAGCCATGTTCTCGTTTTCCAGAGCCATCTTTTTGAATTTTGGCTTCATAATACGGCAGTTTCCACACCAGGAAGCTGAAAACTGAACTACTACTTTTTCGTTTTTAGCAACTAAATCCTGTAAAGTGTCTTCGTTTAATTCGATCAACATAGTTTTTATTTTAAAATTAGTGAGTCCCTAAATATTCCGCAGTGCTTTTTCTGTCAGCATGCATAGCATCTTTTCCTTCTTCCCAATTGGCTGGACAAACTTCACCTTTGGTTTGAACATGAGTATAAGCATCAACCAAACGCAGATATTCGTTTACGTTTCTACCCAATGGCATATCGTTTACACTTTCGTGGAAAATTTTACCTTCTTCATCTACTAAATACGTTGCTCTGTAAGTCACATTAGAACCTTCAATAATGATAGAATCCGTATCATCACTATAACTTGTAGATTCAATATCAAGAATTCCAAGTATATTTGATAAGTTACGGTTGGTATCAGCCAAAATTGGATAAGTTACCCCCTCAATTCCACCGTTATTTTTGGCAGTATTTAACCAGGCAAAGTGCACTTCATTGGTATCGCAAGAGGCACCAATAACAATTGTATTTCTTTTTTCAAATTCTGGAAGAGCCGCTTGAAAAGCGTGTAATTCTGTTGGACAAACGAATGTAAAATCTTTTGGATACCAAAATAATAATACTTTTTTGTTGTTTTTTGTAGCTTCTTCAAAAATGTTGATTTTCATGTTATCACCCATTTCTGAGATAGCATCAACTGCAATACTTGGGAATTTTTTTCCTACTAATGACATAATTATGTGTTTTATTATTAATGTTATTTTTTGATAGAACAAAAATAAGCAATAAGGAAGTGTATCTGCTATCAATTTCAATTATATATTTTTATGAAGTGATAGTTTTTGGTTATTTAAAATGGTGATTTTATTTTTTGCAGACAAATGCCCATTTATACAATTGGTTTTATATATTTGTTTTTGCTAAAAAAATACAAAATCGGTAGCTATATTCCGAATATTTACCATAAAACTAACACTTTAGAAGAAAAATTATTTATGTCCTTTTCAAAATTATTTAGAAGAAAATCAACTACGACAATACTGCAACAAGGCAGTGATATAGAACATTCTGGACTCCACAAAGTTTTAACGGTTCGGGATCTTACTTTTTTTGGGATTGCAGCCATCATCGGTGGTGGAACTTTTAGTGCTATAGGAAATGCATGTTTTTCCGGAGGTCCCGGAGTTGTGATACTTTATATTATTTGTGCTATTGCTTGTGGTTTTACCGCTATGTGTTATGCCGAATTTGCTTCTCGTGTTCCGGTTTCAGGAAGTGCTTATACATATGCTTATGTCTCCTTTGGTGAATTATTCGCATGGATTATCGGATGGGCATTGATCATGGAATATTCCATCGGAAATATCTATATTGCTTTTTCGTGGAGTGGTTATTTCACAAATTTATTAGAGACTTTCCAAATCCATTTACCCGAATGGCTGACTATAAATTATCAATCGGCCCATTCTTCTTTTCTCGAAAATAAAGCGGGAGAAGGATTTAATGCCTGGCAAAATGCACCAATGATTGGCAGCTTAAAAGTAATTTTTGACATGCCCGCTGTTGTAATCAATTTGCTGATTACTTATTTGGTCTATAGAGGTACAAAAGAGTCGAGAAACATTAGTAATGTAATGGTAATGATCAAGTTGGTGATTATTGTTTTGGTAATTGTTGTTGGTGCTTTTTATATAGATATTGACAATTGGACTCCATTTATGCCAAATGGTTTCAAAGGCGTTATGGGAGGTGTCTCCGCGGTTTTCTTTGCTTACATTGGTTTTGATGCCGTCTCTACTTTGGCTGAGGAAAGTAAAAATCCACAACGCGATTTACCACGAGGAATGATCTATTCGTTATTGATTTGTACTGTTGTTTATATCATTTTAGCTTTAGTAATTACCGGAATGGTCTCTTATACTTTATTAGGTGTAAGTGATCCTCTTGCCGAAATATTTGCGCTAAAAGGAGTGAAATGGATGCTATTCATAGTTTCAATAGCTGCAGTTGTGGCTATGACCAGTGTAATGTTGGTTTTCCAAATGGGACAGCCACGTATCTGGATGACCATGAGCCGTGATGGATTAATGCCAAAGAAATTTTCTTCAATTCATCCAAAATACAAAACACCTGGTTTTGCAACTATTATAACAGGATTGGTGGTTGGAATTCCTATTTTCTTTACCGATGAAAACTTCGTATTGGACTTTACCAGTATTGGGACTTTATTTGCTTTTGTTTTGGTTTGCGGTGGAGTTTTAATGTTATCTCCTCAGAGCGAAGAAGAATTAGCTGAACGAAAAACCAATGGAAAATTCAAAATTCCATATATAAACTCAAAGTTCATTTTTCCTATAATTGTTGTAGTTTCGGCTGTTTTAATACAGTATTTATTTCCAACTTTCTTTACAGATACTTTCAATTTTTCTGAAGAGAAGATTGCAACGAATATCACGATGGTAATTTTCTTTATCCTATGTGTGGTAATGTCAGTCGTGGCTTTCCTTAAAAACCTTTCATTAATCCCGTTATTAGGCTTAATATCCTGTTGTTATTTACTAACAGGAATGGCGGTTTCAAACTGGAAATGGTTTGGCGTTTGGTTGTTGATAGGATTGGTATTTTACTTCATCTACGGTTATAAAAACAGTAAATTGAATACTCAAAAATCATAAAATATCTTAAAACTAAAAAATTAAAATTCTCAAGTTAAAAACGTTCTGAAATTCGATTTCAGAACGTTTTTAACTTGAGAAATATTCAAATAGGAGTATAACTTTAATTACATCAAAACCCCTAAATAAATAAGGTAATAATCCACTATTACAGTTGAATGAAACAAATATTATGTGATAACTGCACTGATTTGATTTATAATAGCAATTCCTTTTTTAGCCTAACTCTAGGCTTTTAATAAATAGAAGCATAACTTTTTACTAATAAGAATGCATATGTCCAAAATTTATAAGCCTGTAAAAAATTAAACTTCCATTACTATAAACTACGGAAAAAACGAAACCGTCCACGGATAAAACCAAAGCCAATTTTAGCAATAGAATTGGCTTTATTTTTTTGGCATGTCACCACCTCCGCGAGCTCCGGTGCTGTCGGGCTGTGCGCTATATCTTTGTTTTCTTAAA
>NZ_DATDPV010000075.1:0-11473 GCF_035292545.1 Flavobacterium sp.
CATGCCACAGTAAGTTGGATGTTAGAACATGCGGCACCGCTTGTAAAAGTAACTATTGTTCCAAGAGGACAAAGTTTAGGCGCAGCCTGGTATTTACCGGAAGAAAGATTAATCGTTCGTCCTGATCAAATGCTGGATGAAATGTGTGCTACCATGGGTGGAAGAGCTGCAGAAAGAGTCGTTTTTAATGAAATTTCTACAGGTGCTTTGAGTGATTTGGAAAAAGTAACCAAACAAGCAAGAGCGATGGTAACCATATATGGTTTGAATGAAAAACTAGGAAACATCACTTATTACGATTCGTCGGGGCAAAGTGAATACAATTTTTCAAAACCTTATTCAGAAGATACCGCTATGATTATTGATAAAGAAATTTCAAACTTAATTGAAAGTCAATATCAAAGAGCCATCAAAATCCTAGAAGTAAACAAGGATAAATTGAATCAATTGGCTGATATACTGATAGAAAAAGAAGTAATTTTCAAAGATGACCTAGAGGCCATTTTCGGAAAAAGAACTTTCGACAAGAATTTGCAGGAAGAAACTTCTCTTTAATTAAAAAATATTTTTCATTTTTATAAAAATCTTAATTCAAAAAAACGCTTTTGAATTAAGATTTTTTTATCTTTGAAAGTTTTCAAACGACAACCTAAGCATTTGAATCTATTATATGAGTCTTTTTAAGAAAATTTTTGGTTCCGGTAGCGATTCCTCAGATGAGGAAAATCCAAGTAAGTTCAATGAATCGGCTTTAAATTTGTCATTGCCCGTAGATGAAAGATTCACTTTTAATTTTAAAAAAAATGGAGGTAAATTTTTGTATTGCGAAAATTTAAATGAGGTTAAGGAACAATTTGAAAATATATTAGAAGAAAATGATTGGTATGAATCCGAGGTTCTTTGCTATGAACCAAAATTATTCAGCATGCTGGATGAAAATAAATTAATTTACGACAAGCCAAAAAACCCAAAATTTCTTCTTGCAACCTGCGAAAACCTAATTGCTGACGAAGGTTCTGTTTTGTTTTCATCAAGTCAAATAAAACAAAATAAGCCGAACGAATTACCTGCTAACATCGTAATATTGGCAACAACAAGCCAGATTTTAGAAAGCAAAAGTGATGGTCTTCGCATGATAAAAAAGAAATACGAAAAAGATTATCCTACAAATATTACTACCATAAAATATTTTGAAAAAGTAAAAGAAGAAGATTTTTTACATTACGGAAGTTCTGCTAAAAACCTTTATTTATTGCTTTTAGAAGACCTTTAAGATGAACGAAACGCTCAAAAGGTCCTTATCTGGTGCTGTCTATATATTTTTATTAGTCGCCTCCATTTTATTTTCGACTGAAAGTTTTTTTATTTTATTTGGAATTTTTCTACTTATAACTGTTGTGGAATTTTGTGATTTGGTGCAAATCAATAAAATCATACCAATTCTATTAGCTGGCGCAATCTATTTTTTATTTTACCTGACAAATTTCAAGCAGGAAATTGCATTCTTATCTAAGCCGGCAATTATACCAACACTTGTTGCGCTTAGCGTTACACTCCTTGTTTTCATAAAATGTTTAGTGTTTTTATTTGATGAGAAAAGCACACAAATTGACTCCATTTCAAAATATATCTATCTGATAGGTTATATCATTCTTCCGTTCATTTTTATTACCAAAATTCCTTTTGGAGTAAAAGGCTACAATCCAAAAATCATCATTAGTATTTTTATCCTTATATGGACTAATGACACTTTTGCTTATATTGTGGGAAAATCTATTGGAAAAAGAAAATTATTTGAACGAATTTCTCCGAAGAAAACTATCGAAGGATTTATTGGCGGCGTAATCTTTGCAGTAATTGCGAGTTATATTATTTCGAAATACTATATAGAAGTAAAGGAAGGCGCAACTTTTATTTGGATTGTAATCGCATTAATTGTTGGTGTTTTTGGCACTATTGGCGATTTAATTGAATCCAAATTCAAGAGAGTTGCCGGTGTAAAAGACAGCGGAATTATAATGCCTGGACATGGAGGCATTCTAGATCGGTTTGATAGTGTTATATTTGTAGCACCAATTGTATTTTTGTTTTATCAAATTTTAAATTTTTTGTAATATGTTTCATAAAGAAGGTGGGAAAATTATTTTAATAGCGACAACATTGTCCGTTGCTATACTGTTGTTGTCAAAAGAATTTATCACCACTTTTTGGTTGTTAAAATCTGTTCAAATCGCAACATTAATATTACTGATAGTTGTTTTACAATTTTTCAGAAATCCAAAAAGAACAGTTGAAATTAATGACAATCATATTATTGCACCTGTAGATGGAAAAGTAGTTGTGATCGAAGAAGTTTTTGAAAAAGAATATTTCAAAGACAAACGTATGCAGGTATCCATTTTTATGTCACCAATAAATGTTCACGTTACGCGTTATCCAGTAAATGGAAAAGTAAAATTCAGTAAATATCATCCTGGTAAATTTCTTGTTGCCTGGCATCCAAAAGCAAGTGAGGAAAACGAAAGAACGACAATTGTTATTGACAATCCAGTTTTCGGAGAAATTTTATACCGTCAAATTGCCGGGGCTTTAGCCAAACGAATCGTCAATTATGCCGAAGAAGGAATGCAGGTTGTTCAAGGTGAAGATGCCGGTTTTATAAAATTTGGTTCCAGAGTAGATTTATTTTTGCCGCTTGGAACACAAATTAATGTAAAACTGAACCAAAAAGCAGTTGGAGGAAAAACAATAATTGCAATTAAATCTTAATGACAAAAAAGGATTTAGATATTCGATTTCAGGAGGCCGTTGAAAAGGCTTCTGCCATGTCGCAAGCATCATTGCCACAAGATGTCCAGTTGAGGCTTTATGCCTATTATAAACAGGCCACTTTTGGAACATTGAATCCAACCCATATTTCTAATTTTGATTTAAGAAATGCTTTCAAGACCAACGCTTGGATGCAAATCAGTCACCTCACACCAGATGAAGCCAAAGAATTTTATATTGAAGCCATTAATTCCTTACAAGAAAAATAAAAATATCATGAAAAAGACAACTGCGTTACTCTTGTGTTTTTCATTTCTTTTAATGTTACCATCCTGTAACAATAAAAAACTTACCGAAGTTGTTGAAGTTCCACTTCCTTCAGCTCAGGAAAAAATATCTATTGGAAATCCCGATGATGTAAAAGCTGATGCTGGTACATTTGAAATGGCAAAATTACCATATTCCTATGATGCATTAGCACCAAATATTGATGCGCGCACTATGGAAATACATTATTCTAAACATTATCTGACGTATACCAACAACCTGAATAAAGCCATTGCGGGAACCGATTTTAAACAGTTAACCATAGAAGAAATTTTATCGAAATCGGTTTTAGACAGCACAGATTTAAGAAACAATGCGGGCGGTTATTACAATCACAGTTTGTTTTGGGAATGTATGGGACCAAAAGCCGGCGGGCAACCAAAAGATACATTAGCAGCAGCAATTACAAAGGATTTCGGTTCATTTGAAAACTTTAAATCGCAATTTAAAAATGCAGCCACAAAACAATTTGGTTCTGGTTGGGCTTGGTTGATTGTAGACAAAACAGGGAAACTCCAAGTGACGAGTACGCCTAATCAAGACAATCCTCTGATGCCAAATGTCCTGATTCCGGGAACGCCTATTTTAGCATTAGATGTTTGGGAACATGCTTATTATTTGGATTATCAATACAAGCGAAAAAACTATATCGACGCTTTTTTCAATATTATTAATTGGGATGTCGTTGAGAAAAAATATAAAGAAAATTTGAAATAATAGTTTTGAAATGTTCCAAGAAATTAGGACATTTTTTATTTAACAATAACTCATCCTGAAATATCGTTTATTTGAAGTAACTATTCCCTAATAACAACAACTGTTGCTTTATAACCCGCTTCGAGATTCCATTGATTAGCATAAAGGAGATTTCCTAATTCATCATAAATCTCAAATTGAGCTGTATTTAACCCACTATCTCCTTGAGTGATAGCTTGAATTTCAATTTTATTCATCCCTTTCTCAAACGTAAGTTCTCTTACTTTAAGATTGGCCTGTAGCACAATATTGGAAGCAATCTCAATACCATTAATATAAATACTAATGATATCACCATCAATTTCCTGATAATCAAAAAAATGAATCCTTACAAATCTTGATTTGGTCTTAAAATCACCCAAGTATTGATTCTTTTTGCTTAAACGATATTTTTCATCTGTATTCTTTTCAACTAATCGTTTTTGATAAATTTCATTTGAATTTCTAAAGGGTTGTTTTTGCATGAAATTCACAACATCCTTCTCCCCGATTTTTCTTAAACTACTTGGTAAAGAATTATTATTAAATGGAGTGCTTTTTAAAGGAAGCGTTATCGGAGGAAAATTTATTGATGGAAAATGACTCGTAGGAGCGCTGTTTTTAATCACTTTCACATTGCTGTTAAGAGGCGGAATTGCAAATGACTGATCACCAAAATCAGTTTGGGCATAACCGTTTGATGACAACCCCATTAAAAGCGCTAAAAGCAGCATGATTTTCATTGAAACCTTTTTGTTAACACGATTCTTTGTATTGCGGTTAAAAGTAGAAAAAAATCAGTGATTTAAAATCATTAATTAACTCAAAATTATATTTATAGTTTAAATCTTACCTCACATTATTTTATAATTGAAAAGTGCTATTGATCCAAAATAAAAAATGTCCCAACAAAATTGAGACATTTTTATTTTATGAAAACTAAAACTTATTTCAAACCAGCTAAACTTTGCTCGATTGTAGCAATTTTTGACAAAGCGTCGGTTTCTTTTTGTTTTTCGTTGTTCAATACTTTTTCCGGTGCTCCGGCAACAAACTTTTCATTAGAAAGCTTTGCTTGCACCGATTTCAGGAAACCTTGTGTATATTTCAATTCTTCGGTCAATTTTGCAATTTCTTCTTCTACATTGATTGAACCCGTAATCGGGATAAAATATTCATTTGATTTTACACGGAAAGACAAAGCACCATCCACTTTTTCAGAAACGTATTCTAATGCCGTGATATTCCCTAATTTGGTCACTACTGTATCAAAATAAGTAGAAACGTTGTCGTTATTTACTACTTTCAATTCAATAGTATCTTTGAACGGAATATTTTTGTCTTTTCTGATGGTTCTGATTCCGGAAATAACTTCCATCGTGTTTTCGAAATCCGTAATTAAACTTTCGTTAAAAGGTTTCAAGACCGGCCATTCCGAAATAATCAAGGCCTGTTCCAGCGTTCTTTCTGCAATGAGATGCCAAATTTCCTCTGTTAAAAACGGCATGAACGGATGCAATAATTTCAGGTTGTTTTCAAACATTTCAATGGCTTTATCAAAAGTGACTTTATCTATTGGCTGTTGATACGCTGGTTTGATCATCTCTAAAAACCAAGAACAGAAATCATCCCAAACGAGTTTATAAATTCCCATTAAGGCATCCGAAATTCTATATTTTTCGAAATTGTCTTCGATTTCAATTAAAGTTTGCTGCAGCTTTGCTTCATACCATTCGATAGCTACTTTAGACGATTCCGGTTGTGGAATCGCTTCGCTTACTTCCCACCCTTTTATCAATCGGAAGGCATTCCAGATTTTATTAGTAAAGGCTTTTCCTTGGTTGCACAATTCTTCGTCGAACATGATATCATTTCCGGCGGAAGCGCTTAACAACAATCCTACACGAACTCCATCGGCACCGAATTTTTCGATCAAATCCAATGGATCTGGTGAATTTCCGAGAGATTTTGACATTTTTCGTCTTTGTTTGTCACGAACCAAACCTGTTAGATATACATTGGTAAATGGTTTCTTTCCGGTATATTCATATCCTGCGATAATCATTCTGGCTACCCAGAAAAATAAAATATCCGGACCGGTTACCAAGTCATTTGTTGGATAATAATATTTGAAATCTTCGTTTTCCGGATCCATAATTCCACCAAAAACAGCCATTGGCCATAACCAGGAAGAGAACCAGGTATCCAGAGCATCTTTGTCTTGTCTAAGGTCTGTAATTGTCAATTGTGGATTGTTGGTTCTGACTTTTGCTAATTCCAATGCTTCTACAATCGATTCAGCAACTACATAATCTTCCTTCCCATCACCATAAAAATAGGCCGGGATTTGTTGTCCCCACCAAAGTTGGCGGGAAATATTCCAATCACGGATGTTTTCTAACCAGTGACGGTATGTATTTTCGAATTTCTTTGGGTATAATTTTATTTCGTCGTCTTCGAGAACCGCTTTGATGGCAGGTTTTACCAAATCTTCCATTTTCAGGAACCATTGATCTGACAAACGAGGTTCGATTACAGCTTTTGTTCTTTCGGAAGTACCTACTTTGTTCAAATGCGTTTCTGTTTTTGTTAAAGCTCCCGTTTTTTCTAATTCCAGAGCAATTTCCTCACGAACTACAAAACGGTCTTTTCCTTCGTAATGCAATCCGAAACTATTTAAAGTCGCATCTTCGTTAAAAATATCGATGATTTCTAAGTTGTGCTTCTCTCCTAACGCTTTGTCATTCATGTCATGGGCCGGCGTAACTTTTAGACATCCGGTTCCAAATTCGATATCTACATATTCGTCTTCTATTATTGGAATCACTCTTCCGCAGATTGGAACTATGGCTTTTTTACCTTTTAGATGAGAAAAACGTTCGTCATTCGGGTTGATACAAATGGCGGTATCTCCAAAAATGGTTTCCGGACGTGTTGTCGCCACTGTTAAGAAATCTTCGGTTCCTTCGATTTTATATTTAAGGAAATATAATTTTCCTTGTTGTTCTTCGTAAATTACTTCTTCATCAGAGAGTGTCGTTTTTGCTTCTGGATCCCAGTTTACCATTCGGTAACCGCGATAAATTAATCCTTTTTTGTGCAAATCGACAAAAGAACGAATCACGGAAGCTGACATGTCAGGATCCATAGTAAATTTGGTTCTTTCCCAATCGCAGGAAGCCCCCAGTTTTTTTAACTGGTCTAAAATTACGCCACCGTATTTATCGGTCCATTCCCAGGCATGTGCTAGAAATTCTTCGCGTGTCAGGTCGTTTTTGTTTATTCCTTCGGCTTTTAGCTTGGCTACTACTTTGGCTTCGGTTGCAATGGAGGCATGATCGGTTCCGGGAACCCAACAGGCGTTGAAGCCTTTTAATCTCGCACGACGAATCAGCACATCCTGAATAGTATTATTCAACATATGTCCCATGTGCAATACTCCGGTCACGTTTGGTGGTGGAATTACGATGGTATATGGTGTTCTATGGTCTGGTGTTGAATGAAAATAATTGTTTTTCATCCAGTAGTCGTACCATTTGTCTTCTATGGTTTTGGCGTCGAATTGCGATGGAATTGTCATTGTATTGTTGATTCGTTAATGCGTTTATATGTTTACAAAAATTCTTCTTTTTACTTCTCTCGAAATGCTAAGATTCATCTAATAGCCCTGATGGTAGTGGAAATCCTTTTTTGTCCGCCGGAAAGTGGACAAAAAAGATTATAACGTACAGCAGGAAAATGATTTATAAAGATGCCCAAACTTTTTGCTCCTGAAAATCAGAATTAAGTTTTGGTACGCTTTTTGTATTTGCTACAAAAGTAAATAATTATGTACAGTATAAAAAGCGATTTAAATATTTGTACATTAATTAAAAGAAAGTAAATTTACATAACCAAACTAAAACTAAATATAATGAAAAGATTAATACTTTTATTAGCTGTTGTTATTGTTAATGCATCAGCATTTGCTCAATCGGGAGCTAAAATTGAATTTAAAGCTGAAGATAATACCATTGATTATGGTAAAGTGACGAAGGAGGCCGACAGTGGCGTTCGTACGTTTGAATTTAAAAATACGGGAGATGCGCCTTTGATTATCACGAATGTTCAGTCGACTTGCGGTTGTACTGTTCCAACGAAACCAACAGAGCCAATTATGCCTGGTAAAACTGGTAAAATTGATGTAAAATACAATATGAACCCAGGGCCGATTAGAAAAACAATCACTGTTGAATCTAATGCAGTGAATTATGAAGGCGGAAGAATTCCTTTGAAAATAAAAGGTGAGGTTATTGTGAAACAGGAAGTAAACTTATTGGAGAAGAAAAAATCGGTTCCAAATCAATAATAAAAAATTAAAAAAAGCGCTTCAATTGAAGCGCTTTTTTTTACAACATACTTTTTAACTGGAATTTAAATTTCATAATCATATTATTTCTTTCGATTTCCATTTCTATCCATTTTCCATCTTCTGATTTCAGTAATGAACTGATTTGTTCTAATGAATATTTGTAGCCTTTTAATTTATTTATGGAAATTATGATGTCATCTTTTTTTAGTCCTGCAACATCTGCCGGGGAATCTTTTCTGACACTAGAAATGGAGTAAATTGGTTTTAGAATGAATTTGTATTTAAAGTTATTATTAATTTTCTCTCCACTTGTATTGTATTGATGTTTTGGTTGTGTTGTCTGAAGCTGTACGGTTTCCTCAACCCATTGCAATCCTTGATGTTGTATTTCAATTCCGCTCATGTTATAATTAAACGTAAGATCAAAATCGCGTCCTTTCTTTAAAAATATTTTACTGTTTTTGTAATCAAAAATCACCACAAACCTTTTGAATATTTCGCCTCCAATTGAGCCTACCCTATCTTTTACAAAATTTACATTTACTGTTGACAAAGAATTTGGGAAAGCCACAATAGGTTTTTCAAATTTGAATTTATCAATTGTCAAATTTGAAATTCTTGCTCTTTTTCCATAAATTTCTCCACTAAATCCTCTTCCTAAAAAATCATTAAAATTCTTAGATGGTATATTGATTTCCTTAGATTGCTCTACAAAAAGCCAAACTGCATCACTATTTCCAGAATCAAGCAATAGTTTTACCGGAATAGTTTTTTTTCCTATTTCAATTGATGAAAACAAATATGGTTTATGTTCTTCAATAGAAATGGGATAACTTGAAAATTGTTTTTTAATTCTTTTATTAATTTTCTTATTCTCTTTATAGATTATTACTTTTTTTCTGTCATAATCTATTTCTACTAAGTAATTTTTAAATAAGTCATATCCAATGATGCCATTTACTGGTATCCCAATATGGGAAGAAAAATTAAATTCCTGATCTAATACAATATATACTTCATGATCAGTATCAATCAAATTAGGCAAGGATAGCGTATTATGGGATGATTTTAGCCCCTCAATTGACTCTTCAATCCCTAAACCTCTTAATTTTATTTTTTCTACATTATAAAATCGAACTTCGTCTTTATCCTCCAAGCTAAATAAAATGGTTTCGTTAACACCAGTATCGAGCAAAAAATTTAATTCAACCCCATTAACTTTAATCGGTATAAAAATTAAATTATTAATCAATTCAAATGGAACAACAATTTTATTTTTATTGTTTTGAAATTGAAAACCGTCCTGTGCAAATACTGCTGTAGAAAATATTAAGAGAAAAAATAGAGCACAAACATTCTTCATAGAAATTCATTTATATAAAGTTACTAAACTTACTACAAATAAAAATGATTTAACAATATCCAACACCAAACATTGTCACTTTTTTGAAAAAAAAATCGCAAATTTGCATTTCAAAACATATCATCATGCCAAAAGTTTCAAATAAAGGAAAACAAATGCCCGAATCACCAATCAGAAAATTGGTGCCTTATGCAGATATCGCAAAAAAGAAAGGAAATAAAGTCTACCACCTAAATATTGGTCAGCCAGACATAAAAACTCCTGAAGTGGCGATGAATTCTATCAAAAATCTTGATATAAAAGTTTTAGAATACAGCCATTCGGCCGGTTTTGAAAGCTACAGAACCAAATTATCCCAATATTACAAAAATCATGGTTTGCCAATAGAAGTTGAGGATATTATCATCACAACTGGCGGATCAGAAGCTTTGCTTTTTGCAATGGGAAGCACTATGGATCATGGTGATGAGATTATTATTCCAGAACCATTCTATGCCAATTATAATGGTTTTTCAACCGCTTCTGGTGTAAAAGTGGTTCCTGTTATTTCAACTATTGAAACTGGATTTGCATTGCCACCAATTGCTGATTTCGAAAAATTAATCACGCCAAGAACAAAAGCAATTCTGATTTGTAATCCAGGAAATCCAACGGGTTATTTGTATTCAAAAGAAGAAATGATGCAATTGGCAGAGTTGGTTAAAAAACACGATTTATTCCTGATTGCCGACGAGGTCTATCGCGAATTTACCTATGATGGCGACATACATTATTCTGTGATGAACATCCCAGGTTTAGAAGAACATGCTATTATGATTGATTCGGTTTCAAAACGATATAGTATGTGTGGCGCCAGAATTGGTTGCATTGTTTCAAAAAACAAAGAACTTATGGCAACAGCAATGAAATTTGCTCAAGCAAGATTAAGTCCGCCTACATTTGCTCAAATTGCCAGCGAAGCAGCGCTTGACACCCCACAAAGTTATTTTGACGAAGTGATTACAGAATACAGAGAACGAAGAGATACACTTATTGCCGAATTGAATAAAATTGAAGGTGTAAAAGTAGCAAAACCTAAGGGTGCCTTTTATTGTATTGCACAATTACCGATTGATAATGCGGATAAATTTGCACAATGGCTGTTAGAATCCTATGATTTGAACAAGGAAACCGTGATGGTAGCGCCTGCTGCTGGTTTTTATTCCACTCCAGGAGTTGGCCTAAACGAAGTTCGAATTGCTTATGTCCTTAAAAAAGAAGATCTGATTCGTTCTGTTGAAATCCTAAAAGATGCAATCAGAGTGTATAATTCAAAATAATAATCTTTATATTAAATAAAAAACCGGTAAGTTATCTTATCGGTTTTTTTATTGCTGTTTTTGGTCTAAATCTAAATCCGAACAGTTGTACTTTATAGGAAATTAATGTTTTGGGTGTGACCCCGAAGCATAACATTTTGCTCACTCTTACAGCATCTTCCTGCTTCGGGGTCGGGCTGTACACTATATCTTTTTTTTCTTAAAGAAAGAAAAAAAAGGATGCCGTTTCCATCCCTCACACAAAAATACCAAACAGCCCACTTGTTATTCTAACTTTAATCTGAAATTTCACGTAAAAGCAACAGAACGAAAACCTTCATTTTAAACAAATGGCATCCTTTTTATAAAATAAAAAGCTTCCAAAATGGAAGCTTTTTTATTCTTAATCTAATGAATTTTATCTTTTTAATGAGAAATGCGCTTTAAACACTTTATTGACTCCTGTTTCTAAATAGTCCACTGTAAACCAGTAATCTGACGATGGCATTAGTTGGCCGTTATACGTACCATCCCAGCCTCCTGTGCCTGTCGGACTGATTTGTTTGATCAGTTTTCCATAACGGTCAAATATATAAATTTTTGCGTTAGGTTGCGAACTTAATCCAATAA
>NZ_DATDPV010000076.1:0-19209 GCF_035292545.1 Flavobacterium sp.
GACGGGAACGGTGGTGTTAAAACCGTAACAGGGATTACCATTACACAACCTAATGATATTATCATCACAGTTGCAACCACAGCAATTAGCTGTTATGGCGCAAACGACGCCTCTATTACCTTAACTGTTACCGGGGGAACCACACCCTATTTAGCACAATGGGATAATTTAGCCAATGGTTTGTATCAAAATAACCTTGCTGCCGGAACATATACAATTCTAATAACCGATGCCCATAATTGTACAAAACCTGTCACAGTAATCATACCTGAACCACCAATATTTACTATTAATCCGGTGGTTACTAATATTACTTGTTTTGGCGCACATAATGGAAGTATCAATTTAAATATTGTTGGAGGAATAGCTCCAGTAACCTTAGTTTGGAGTGATGGATCAAGTGCAGGAAATGTCAGAAACAATTTAGGTCCAGGAACATACACAGTTACCATTAGTGATGGAAAACCCTGTCATATCAACAGAACTTTTATCATTTTGGAACCACAACAATTGGTTTTAACTGCCAATGTGACTCATGCTTTTGACTGTAATGATGCCAATAGCGGTGCCATAAATCTAATGGTAGCAGGCGGTACACCTCCATTTACCTATGCATGGTCCAATGGGGCAGTTTCCGAAGATTTAATCAATATTCCAGCAGGAAATTATTTGGTAACCGTTACCGATGCCAAAGGCTGTTTTAAAACTGTTCCCTATGCTGTTACCAGACCCTCTCCCATTATAGTTGACGTGCAAACTAATACCGATTTTAATTGTGAAACCAGGTATGTTAAACAAACTTTTGAGGCCCAGGTTTCGGGAGGTATTCCACCGTATCAATTGGTTTGGTCCAGCGGAACGGTAAGCGGGAATAACAATCAAATAATGAATACGAATCAGAATGGTATGGTAATTTTACAAGCAACAGATGCATTGGGATGTACCGCAAATTACACCTTCGATGTCGATATACCCATTCTCGGAACCCCTTCGTTTGTTACGAATTCCTATGCCTATTCAACTTACGGAGCCTATTCTGTTGTTGATCCGATTCAGTTTACCAATACTGCTACCGGGGATTACATCAATATCGCCTGGAATTTTGATGACGGTACAGTATCAACAGAAGAGAATCCGTTGCACACTTATAGCAGCCCCGGTAATTATGTAGTAACTCAAACCGTTACTTACCCACTGGGATGTGTTTATGTTCATGTCATAACTTTAACTGTTGAAAAAGGATATATCCTTGAAGTTCCAGATGCATTTACGCCAAATGATGATGGACTTAATGATACTATGCGTCCTGTATTTAAAGGACTAAAAAAAGTACGAATTGATATTTATGATACCTGGGGCAGTTTGTTGTATTCTGAAGAAGGGGAAACTCTTAAAGGTTGGGATGGCAAAATTAAAGGAGCACAGGCAGAGAATGGAAATTATTTTTGCAAAGTGCAGGCGGAAACCTTCTATAATCAGACAGTCCATAAGGCCCAGCCTTTTACATTAATCAAATAAGACGCCTACTAAAATGAAAATAAAACTATTGCTTTTGCTAATTTTTCACGGAATAACAACGACTGTTACAGCACAGGATCCTGTATTTACTCAATATTTTTTAGTGCCCCAAACACTAAATCCCGGATTTACAGGACTCCTTGAAGACTGGCATGTCGGGCTAATCCACCGTACCCAATGGCCTAATTTGGACAGACAAATTGATACCGATTATGTATTTGCGAATACGTATGCAGGCATTAACAGTGGGATTGGTGTAACTCTAATCAGCAACCGGGAAAAATTTACCAATTACAGCCTGACGCAAATAAACGGAGTCTATGCTCATAAGGTTGAATTGAGTGATGATTGGTATTTTAGACCCGGAATTGAAGTTGGTTATGGTCGCAAAGATTTTAATTTTGGCGGACTGGTACTTGAAGATCAGATTAATGGAAATACGGGCGTTATAAATTCTCAAAGCGTTGATCCAACCTTCAGGAACCGCTCTATCAATTATTTGGATATTTCTGCCGGAATGCTCTTTCATACAGAAGATGTTTGGATAGGCGCTTCGTTGAAGCATCTGAACAAGCCAAATATCTCATTTACCGGAGAAAACAATTTACCTCTTGAAATGTTTTTATCGGTTCACGGGGGTTGGGAATTTGATATCTATGGTTATCGATCGACTTTCCTTCCTGAAGGAAGCAGGATGCTTATGACCTTTAACTATATGAGACAAGGGGAATTTAACCGACTTGATGCAGGAACGGCAATGATATTCAGAGATTGGACCATTGGCACAACCGTAGTCACCAATCCCGAGGGCAAAAGTGATAATAGCCATTTTGTTACTTCAGTGAATCCTTTTGTTTCTTTTCAAATGAAACATTTTATTTTTGGATTTTCCTATGATGTCAATACCTCAAAATTGGGGCAAACAAGAGGTGTATTTGAAATAGGACTTACGTATCAGGTCAATTTAGATTTAAAATGTTGGGGTTGTCCTAATTACAGATAAAGTTCTTCTTATATTGCATCTGAAGCTTTTTGCTTTTAATACGAATAATATGCAATGTTAATTTTAAAACTACTGGACGTTTTTTATTAAATTTTATAAAGGATGCCCATTTTATGCTAGAGGTTAACACCCTAAAGTTTTAATATATATGCTTTTTCAACTATTCTGAACTAGCTTTTCAAAGTGTTTTTATATGTTTATTCAAATGAATTACAATTTCTTCAACATCTGATTTCAGGTGCTTATTAACGACAATTTCTATAAAACTAACTTTATTGACTAATAAAAATTTATATTGAAAGGCATTAAAATAAAATCCGACAATTACTAGCAATAAAGATAGTAATCCTAAAACTATATTAAACCTGAAATAGTTGTCATGATAAACTATTATATAGACTAAAATTATTGAGAAGGCAAAACAGGCCATGTTCCAATGGTATTTTCTTCTTTTGACAAACGAAATCTTTGTAACCTGTTTTAACTTTATAGGCGTTTTTCGATGGTATTCATTGATAATCATTTCTTCTTTGAAAATGGCTCCAAAATCATTTATAAATTCTGGGGTTTCTTGAATTTCTGTATTATTTTTTGGGTGATTGATTTTACTGTCAACTGACTTAAATCGATTAAATACCTTCATTGATAAGTCTGTTTATAGATTTGGATCAAACTTAAATACAATACAAACAACATTCTTACGGGAAACCGTAATGAGGTAAAATATTTTAAAAAAAAAATCTTATACCAAACCCAAATCTTTAGCCATGGCAACAAGATGCACGTTATTATTGGCTTTAAAGTAAATTTTGAGTTTACCAATACGTTTTTCTATGCTACTGGAACCGTTGGGAACTATTCCGGAATTTTTAAACTGGATCGCTATTTCTTCCTGAATTAAACCTTCAGATAATAACTTCAGTAGTTCGATATCATAAGTTTCAATTTCCAGCAATGATTTGTCTTTCAAAACATGGGAAAGTTCGGAAGAAAGGATTTTTTCATCGCTTGTATATATAGATTGGATGGCTTTTTGGAGCTCAGGAATACTGTTGCGCCCTTTCAATATATAACCATCAATTCCTAATGTGTCAAATAGTGATTTTATTCTATAGGATTTGTCTTCAATAGAATATATGATAGTTTTGATATTGGGTTGTATTTTTTTTACGGCAGCTATCAGTTCCTCTCCCGAATTGAGTGTACTTTCTCGATGGTCTGCCTTATAGGACAAATCGGTAATCAATAATTCAAATGGGTCGTTTTCGGCTTGCGCTTTTTTTATTTTCAGATAGGTATCATCACAGTATTTGGCATATTGAATTTGGGGAATGCAAAGGGCTTCCAATGCCTGAACCACTGCTATATTGATACTGTCAAAATCTTCGGAAACGATAACTTTGTTGAACATGGCAATCCTTTTATATTGGAAATGTGATACTTACTTTAAATCCTCTATGGATTGTATTGTCAAAAGTAAGATTTCCATTTATGGCATTTATACGGTTTTCCACATTTAGCAGTCCGCTTTTTAAATTTATTTTGTCAGGCGGTGCTCCGATACCGTTATCAGTGTATTCTATCTGAATTTTTTTATCAATTTTTTTGAAAGTTATGACCACTAAACTACATTGACTGTGCTTTTTCATGTTGACCAGCAGTTCCTGAAGAACACGATACACTGTGATTTTCTTATTGGTTTCCAAAGGCGTATTTTGCAATATATCCAGACCGTTAACCAATACATTTACAGTATCATTACTGTAATTGGACATCATTTCTTTAAGATTGATTACAAAATTGGGCCCGGTATCAATCGAACTATTTTCTTTGGATAAATTTCGTGTTCTGGAATAGATGTTATCCAAATCATTAAGGAGAATTTCTTTGTTGTTTTCTGTTGATAAATCTTGCGTTTCTGCAAAAGTCATCGCATGATAGACATCATTTGCCAGTTCGTCGTGAAGCTTTTTGGAAATACGGGTTTCTGTGTTATAAGAAGCCTTAATTTTTTCTTTCTTGTTTTTAGTATTTAAAAAATTAATGATAAAAACGGTAAGGGCAATCAAAACCAATACCACAAAATACATGAGAAGCGTACTGCTTTTTTGTCGTTCCAACAGCAAGGTGGTTTCTGTTTTTTGGGTAGTAAGTTTTAGGTTTTGTTCTTTTTGATTGCTAAAATCATATCTGATATTGGCAAACTGATTTTTGCTTTTTTGTCTTTCTTTAATAATGCTGTCGTTTAATCTAAAATAGGTAGATGAAAAATCTCTCGATTCGTTTTCGGAACTGCTACTGGCTAAAATTTGCAAAGCATCCAGTCGTTCATCGATACTCTTCATTTTTGTAGCATTTATATAAGCTTTCAAAGCATATTTTTTCGCCAAAAAACTATTATTCTTTGATTTGTAATAATTTGCAAAATGCGTATAACTGGAAATTAAACCGTATTCATCTTTTTGATTTTCCCTAATGACCAAAGCTTTAAGAAAATAGTCCAGTCCTCTGGAATCATTCAGTTTAAAGTAGGCCAACCCTAAGTTGTTCAATATTTTGGACTTTATCCTTTCATTAACTATTACACTTTTTGAATGTTCTAATTTTGATAATAAATCAATCGCTTTTTGATATTGTTGATTTAAAATGAAGACTGAGGCAATATTATTATCAATAATTATCCTGGATGATTCTTCCTCAGCATATTGCCTTGCTTTTTTATAAGAACGCAATGATTTTTCATAATCATAGGTTTCTTTTAAAGAGATCCCCAGATTATTGTAAACACAACTGTAATTATAATTTCTATTGGTTTGGTTAATAAAACTTAATGCCTCCGTATTAACAGCCTCCATATCATAATAATCATCTTTATTTTTTAAAATATCAGACATCATTAATAACGAATAAACCACATGACTGCTGTCTTTTTTTAATTCGAATTGTGTTTTGGACTTATTAAAATAACTGAAGGCAATACTATCCTGTTTCTTACCAGAATAATAATCTCCGAGATTAAGGTAAGAATAACCCAAATAAAGAGTGTCTTTTTTAAGTGTTGCTAATTGTTCCAGTTCTTTTAAAAAATGAAAGGCATTGTCAGGGTAGTTCAGGTTCAAAAACTCCCCTTTTTTATTCATGGTCTTGAAAATAAGGGAATCTATATTTATCTTTTTAGCCAGGTGATAGGATTGATTTATATAGGCTAACTTTTTTTCCACTGAAAGTGAATCCGATTGGCTCAGATCTAAATAACTATTTATCTTATGTATAAATGACTGGGTTTCCTGCGATGGGAAACTTTTATTTTTAGTGCATGATAAAGTAAGCACTAAAAAAAGCAGGATAAAAAAAGGGGAATAAAACGTATTAAATTTCATTCCCCGAATTTAGCAAAATAATACTAATGTACTAAAAAACTACTTCTTAATTTTTACTTATGGCTTTTTCGGAGGCATTGTTCCGTCATCAACACCATCAATAACAATTGGTTCTGTAGGAGTTGTTGTCATAGGAATACTATCCCCTTCTCTGGAAAACAATCCATCGTTTTGTTTTGGAGAACCCAATACTTTTTGATTTTTATTTGCATTTTCCAGCGCTTCAGTATCTGCTGAACACGATACGAACACTAAACCCGATACTGTAAAGACAGCGATAAAAATAAATTTGTTCATTTTTTTTGAATTAAAAATTAGACATGAGTAAGGCTGTTCGAAATAGAAATTCGAATATCATTAAGGCCATACCATTAAATTTTGGTTCGGGAAGTGTAGTGCGCTAAAACAGAACAGCATAAAGTCTACTTCCCGTCTACTTTTTCGTTCTGTTTAGCCACACTAGAATAGAACTAGTTTTGTACATTTGCCTCTGATGCATGTCAAGGCAGTAACTAATTCTGAGGCAAAGAAATGTGGTTTTTGATTGCATGTTTATACGGAATTCCTAAGATTCCGATAATTCCAAAAGATTCCGTTTAATTCCGTTTAATTCCATTACATTCCGATAAAGGCGTATGAAAAAAAATACTTTAGAAGATTACAAAGAGGCTATTCAAGCAAAATATGAAGAGGAAAAATCAGGAGTTTATAGTAGCTTTTTAATTAATCCTTCCCGTGCAAAACTGAGAGATTTATGTATTATCCTTTTTAAGGAAGGTAGAAATTCAGAGGATTTTACAATCTTTCGCAACTTTTTTGGATTTGACTTTAAAGAGGATAATAGCAAGGATTTAAAAAAACAAACAGATAAGTTTAGACCTTTGGAAACTTTTTTTAAAGGGGAAACAGATTTAACGGATATAAGTGGGGTAGATTTAGCTGCGGTATTGGTAAATTTTAACCCAAGACCCATGCACCGATTTTTCAAAGTAACGGATTCCACTACAACCAATAAAGAAGAAAAGCCACCCTACCCTATTGTAGAAGAAAAAGCTGAATTTACGTTTGAAGAACAAAAAAAAGAGCTCACAGCTATCACAGAAGCCATAACAATTCAGGAGCATGCAACCAAAACAACGATTGTACCGAAAACAACATTAGCTCATATACAGCACAAAACAATTTCGGTAAATCAAATCTTTAAAACAATAATACTAATAGTAGTTGTTTTACTCTCGGCTTATGGCATCAAGGCGTTCTTTTTTCCCAATAAGGAATGCATGCAATGGCAAAATGACCATTATGAAGTCGTGGATTGTACTAATGAAATTCAAGGAATTGGGGCAATAAATGAAGTAAAACCCATCATGGAGGAAGAACTGAAATTAAAAAAAATCGAGGTGACCTTCCAAACCCCTTTTTTTCAAAAAAACAAAGCTGTAATCTGGTATTGTAAAAATAACGGCAAGTTGGACTATTTCAATACTGCAGGTTTTCATCCTGAAAATGGTAAACCATTGAAGCCTATTTCGCAGTATATCATTGACAAGTATATTAAGAAGTAGTTCCGGAACAAGTTGCTTTTGAGACAATTAAAAAAGCGGAGCAAATAACCCTAAATAATTCATCACTTTACGGTTTCCCGTATTCCTGATCAATAAATAATCTTTACATTAGCCAAGACAAGAGTTCGCATAAACATAAATCCCCAACATAAAGAATAGCATACAATAATGGCAATTAAAAAATCTGAATTATACAGCTCACTTTGGGCTAGTTGTGATGAATTACGTGGCGGAATGGACGCCTCTCAATATAAAGATTACGTACTCACAATGTTATTTGTAAAGTACATCTCCGATAAATATTCAGGTGATAAATACGCACCGCTTGTTATTCCTGATGGAGCAAGTTTCCAGGACATGGTAGCTTTAGTAGGAAAAGAAACTATTGGTGATGACATCAACAAGAAAATTCTTAATCCGCTTAAAGAAGTTAACCAACTACAAGATTTTCCAGATTTCAATGACCCGACCAAATTAGGTAGCGGGAAAGAAATGATTGATACGCTTTCTAAACTGATTTTGATTTTCAATAAACCAGAATTAGACTTTAGTAAGAACAAAGCCGAAGGCGATGATATTTTGGGTGATGCCTATGAATTCCTGATGCGTCACTTTGCTACCGAAAGCGGAAAATCGAAAGGGCAATTCTATACGCCATCTGAGGTGAGTAAGGTTTTGGCAAAGATTCTTGGAATCAATGATGCCAACAGTACTGCACAAACTACCGCTTATGACCCAACATGTGGCAGCGGATCCTTGCTTTTAAAAGTAGCGGACGAAGCTGAAAAAGAAATCTCGTTGTACGGACAGGAAAAAGAAACGGCAACTGCTGGTTTAGCTCGTATGAACATGATTTTACACAATAAACCTTCTGGAACAATTTGGGCCGACAATACTTTGGCTAAACCCAAATGGGAAGAAGACGGAAAATTAAAAACCTTTGATTATGTAGTAGCCAATCCCCCGTTTTCGTTATCGAATTGGGGTAATGGTGTCGATGCTCAAAATGATATTTACAAACGTTTCCAGGATTATGGAACCCCTCCAGACAAGAATGGCGATTATGCCTTTTTGCTTCACATTATAAAATCATTGAAAAGTACAGGTAAAGGTGCTATCATTTTGCCTCACGGGGTTTTGTTCCGTGGTAATGCAGAAAGTGAAATTCGTAAGAACATCATCAAAAAAGGATTGATCAAAGGGATTATTGGTTTGCCTGCCAACTTGTTTTACGGTACAGGAATTCCTGCGTGCATTATCCTGATTGACAAGGAAAATGCCCATACCCGTAAAGGGATTTTTATGATCGATGCGGGTAAAGGTTTTATGAAAGACGGTAACAAAAATCGCTTGCGTGACCAGGACATTCACAAGATTGTAGATGTTTTCAACAAGCAACTTGAAGTGCCTAAATACAGTCGTATGGTGGGAATTGATGAAATCTCCGATGCCAAAAATGACTATAACCTCAACATTCCAAGATACATTGACAGTCAGGAAACAGAAGATATCCAGGATATTTTAGCCCATTTAAAAGGCGGAATTCCGCAAAATGACATTAATGCATTAGGTGACTATTGGAAAGTATATCCGAACTTGAAAAAAGTTTTATTCTCGGATACCAATGCTACTTATGCACAGTTGAATATGCCTTTGGCCGAAGTAAAAAACGTAATTTTCACGCATCCTGAATTTCTTTCCTTTACCAATGATTTGAAAACAGTTTTCGAACAATGGAAAAAACAAACTACCGCTCAACTTAAAAATTTAGAAGCGGGTTGCAAACCTAAAGAAGTGATTCAAAATATCTCCGAAGCCTTATTGCACGCCTATGACAATCGTGCCTTGATTGACCAATATGATGTGTACCAACACCTGATGAGTTACTGGAGCGAAACGATGCAGGACGATATTTATGTAATTGCTGCCGATGGCTGGAGAGCAGGTAATGAAGTTAACCGACTGGCCAAAGAAAGCAAAAACAGCAAAAAAGAAACCGTGCGTAAAGATGTGGAAGGATTAGATGGATTGGAAGGTAGATTGATCCCGCCAAGCCTTATCATTTCACAGTATTTTATCGCAGAACAAAATTCCATTGATGCCTTAAATGCCAAAAAAGAAGAAGGACAGTCCACCAAAACCGAACTCGAAGAAGAACATGGTACTGAAGGTGGACTATTTGGCGATTTAGACAAAATAAATA
Source organism: Flavobacterium sp. (assembly GCF_035292545.1). Lineage (GTDB taxonomy): Bacteria > Bacteroidota > Bacteroidia > Flavobacteriales > Flavobacteriaceae > Flavobacterium. The sequence continues at coordinate 9,670 of NZ_DATDPV010000076.1, forward strand.
AAGCTGAAGTAACCAGATTACTCAAAGAGAAAAAGGTAGAAAAAGCTCCAAAAGATGAAATTTCAGCATGCGAAACCTATTTAAAACTCTTGGAACAAGATGCCAAAATCAATGCCGAATTAAAAGTAGCCTTGAAAGCATTAGAAATGAAAGTTGCTGCTAAATACCCAACTCTTACAGAAACTGAAATAAAAATTTTGGTGACTGACCACAAATGGATGCACACCATAGCCACAGCCATTACTAAAGAAATGGAACGTGTAAGCCAAGCTTTAACACAACGCATCAAGGAATTAGCAGAACGCTACGAAAACCCAATGCCGCAACTGAAAAACGAAGTGGAAACTCTGGAAGAAAAAGTAAACGCACATTTGGCTAAAATGGGATTGGTATGGTAGTTAAGGAAGGATACAAGCAAACTGAGATTGGAATTATCCCAAATGATTGGAACATAAAATCAATAAATGAAGCCTTTGAAATCTGTAATAATCTACGTCTACCAATAAGTGAAGATGTTAGGAAAACTATGCAAGGCATATACCCATATTATGGACCAACAAAAATACAAGATTATATAAACAATTATAGAGTTAAAGGTGAATTTGCTTTAATAGGCGAAGACGGTGATCATTTTCTTAAATGGAGGGAAATTCCTATGACTCAAATCGCATTTGGTAAATTCAATGTTAATAACCATGCACATTTAATAAAAGGAAAAATTAATATTACGCTTACTAGTTGGTTTTATTATTTTTTCAATAATAGAGATATTACACAACATTTAACTCGTCAAGGAGCAGGACGATATAAATTATCCAAAAGCACTTTAGTTAAAATACCTTGTGTTATTCCCTCAACCCTCGCAGAACAAACTGTCATTACGAATGCACTATTTGATGCGGATAAATTAATAACTGGTTTAGAAAAACTAATTACCAAAAAACGAAATATTGAACAAGGAGCCATGCAACAACTTTTGCAACCAAAAGAAGGTTGGGAAGTTAGAAAGTTGGGTGAGGTTGTTGGGAAAGTTACAACTGGGAAGCTTGATGCAAATGCAATGAAAGAAAACGGAGAATTTCGTTTTTATACTTGTGCAAAAGATTATTATTTTATTGACGAATATGCATTTGACACCGAAGCTCTCCTGGTGTCTGGGAATGGTGCTAATGTTGGTTATATTTATTACTACAAGGGAAAATTTAATGCATGTCAAAGAACTTATGTGTTAACTGATTTTGACATTGATGTATTTTACATCAAATTATTTTTAGATAGCTATTTGAAAGACAGGATTTTGACTGAAGTAAGTGCTGGTAACACTCCTTATATCAAAATGGATACAATAACAGATATGACTATTCATTTTCCAAAATCCGCAGAAGAACAAACCCGTATCGCCGCGATTCTTTCGGATATGGATGCGGAGCTTACGGCATTAGAGCAAAAACTGGAGAAATACAAGAAAATAAAGTTAGGGATGATGCAAGAGTTATTAACAGGTAAAACTAGGTTAGTATGAGCAAATATAAAGGAAGTAAAAGGTGTATGCTTGATTTAATAGATTCATCTGATTTTATAACTGATATAAACATTCTTTTAGAAGAAGTAGGAGCTAGTATTTCAACTTCGGATACTTGGATACCCAAAAATTCACAAAATGATAAGGAAGCTGAATTAAAAACCTTTCTAACTCTTAGTCACAATACACAATTAGGGGCGGAAATACAAAATTGGTGGTTAGAAATTTGTACGCCTCAAACTCGAACACCAAATTGGGATTTGGTTTCTACCTGCACAATAAATGGTAAGCCAGGTATATTGTTGGTTGAAGCAAAAGCACATACTCAAGAATTAAATGGAGGAAGTAAAGGGAAAAGCATCTCAGAAGAAGCATCAGGTAACTCTAAAGAGAATCACAAGAAAATAGGTATAGCTATTAATGAAGCAAATACAAATTTAGAAAATGTAATAAGTGGTATTTCCATATCAAGAGATAAATGTTATCAGTTTTCAAACCGCGTCGCACACGCGTGGTGGTTGGCTAATCAAGGAATCCCTGTGGTTCTTTTATACTTAGGTTTTTTAAATTCAGAAGATATGAGGGATAAATATAAAGTTTTCAATAGTCATAAAGATTGGGAAGATTGCTTTATTAACCATACAAAAAAAGTTGGTGCTGCTTCAATTATAAATACAACTATAAATTGTGGTAAAAGTTCATTTATTACAATTTGCAGGAGTTATTAACGGGAAAATGAGGTTGGTATAATGTAATTATGGATTATGAGTGAAAATCTTAACGATGATATTTTTGTAACGCATACGATGGGCGGCATGCTGGAGTTTCAGAAAACTGGAATTTACCCAAATAAGCTTAGAATTTCATCATTAAAATATGACCATGTTTGGCGGATCAAAGTTACTGATGAAATTCAAACAGGCGTATTGGGAATAAAAAGGGTCGTTGTTTATAATTATGTATTTGATGAAAAAGGTTTTAGAATCCAGGAAGTAAGAGACAATGTTCCTATTTCGGACTGGGATGAAATTGGGATGACGGTTATAATGAATGATTGAATTAGATAATAAACTTTAAAATTAGAAGTATGAAAGTATTAGTTATTAGCAGTATGGATTATGATACTATTATTTCAGTAGAAATAAACGAAAGTTTTTTGTACCATTTGCATACTGGAATCCAAACAATACATGATCTAAAGGCAAAATTAGAAGGGTATCCCACTTTGAATATTGAAGATTCTGGTTTCATGAGATTTTCTACCTACAAACTAGGGAAGGCTTTTTCTAGAGAATTAGAAGCTAGGAACAGTAAACTTCCCGAAGATGGAATAGAATATTTATTAGTAGATCAAACTGAGGATATTGTCTTTACTGAGGAACAAAAAAATTATGACGAGTGGAAGGTAATTGAATATCCTTCCGATTATTATGATAACCCTGTATATGAGAACTATTTTAAAAATCTCGAAAGGGTTTATACTAGATATGAAAATTGTAAAATAATTATAGAAGACGGTTGTTTTTTCATTGAACTTCACGATATGGCAGTCTCACTGGGCCATATATTAGGTTGCGAAATTAAGTATTCCGATTTTGAGAAAGAAATTAAAGGAGAACTTAATCTTAATTACAAACCTGTCGAGAAAAAACCATTTTTATCAAAATACAGAGTAAAGGAATAGCTTTGAAATACTTTGTTATTAATAATAACGAAATCAAGTTGATCCTAGAAGTCAGCTTGCTTTCAAACATCAAAATTTAAACTATCAAAACTTAAAATGGCTAATTTCCAAGGAACGACTAAAGAATTTATGAAGTTTATAGGAGGATATTCTAGAAATAAAGTACAGTATATCACTAGAAACCACCGAAAAAAAATAGGCAAATGTCAAGAATGTTTATCAAAAACTTCAAAACTAGATGCGGCACACATTACAGGAAAAGAACGGCCAATCATAATTAGCGACATTTTAAAAGATTTTATAGATGGAGAAATTGTTACCGTTGATTTGCAAGAATTTGAAGATCGTTTTCTAAAAGCGCATGATCCAATAGAAAGTACAATACGAATTTTGTGCAAAAAATGCCATGGAGAATATGATAAAGTAAGTGCAGTTCCTGAATATTTACCCGAAGAGCTTGATTTAGACGCAGAAAAAATTGAAGAACGAGAAGCCGAAATAGTTGAAAAACTAATCAACACATCAGAAATGAATAAAAGCAAAGCGATCGAATTCATCAATAGTGAAAAAGATGGATCTCTTATTGCTAAAAACACAATATATTCAAGCCAAAACGCAGCTATAGATGTTTGGTGGCTGGAACCAAAAAATTTGAAATTTACATCAGAGTTAAATTTTGTTTTAAATAACGCAAACAACAATACGCTCTATCAATTTTGTCTCCAACCTGCTGTGATTTCAAATCCTGAAATTCAGTTTGATCAAAGAAGTGAAAAGAGTGCCTCAAAAATAATTATTCCGATTTCGGATACTGTTTTTAAAGATAAAAAAGGATTTGATTTTACTCCATTTCTAATAAACAGACTTGTCTATTAATTTGCCTGACCCTTTTTTTGAAATTTTTACGCTATAAAGGGATAATTAGAATGTAAGGTTGAGTTGTGTTCTAGATGCTTAATTGATAATTAGATAGACGTCACAGTTTGGCGTTGTGGGAAAATAGATTTGTTGATGAAATAAATATTAAAAAAATAAAAAATATGGAACAGAATTTACTAGAACCAAAAACAATTAAAGAATTAATAACAATTAAAGAATCTTTCTATGTAGACTCTTATCAAAGAGGATATCGCTGGGGAATTCCAGAAGTGGAAGCTTTATTGAAAGATATTGATACTTTTTCAAAAAACAGGTCTGAAAATGAAATTTATTGGCTACAACCCATTGTTGTGAAAAAAATATTTAAAAAAGAAACTGCGCAAGAAGTGTATGAACTCATAGATGGCCAACAACGGCTTACTACTATTTTCCTAATTCTTTCTTATTTAAAAAACAAACTCAATATCTCCATTGATTATAATACACGAACCAGCAGCTCAGCATTCCTTAATCGATTAAATGATATTGACCCTTTCAATACCTGGCCTGAATATATTTCAAAATATCCTAAAGACAATAAAATCGATAATTTTCATTTTTTTCAAGCAATCACTACCATAAAAAATTGGTTTGAAAATAATCCTAACGATAAATTTATTAATTGTCTACTAAACAGCACTCAAATCATTTGGTATGAAGTGCGAGATAGCTCAGAACCAAAGGATATTTTTCAAAGAATTAATGTTGGAAAAATTCCACTGACCAATGCAGAACTAATAAAAGCACTTTATTTAAACAATAAAGTTAATATCCAAAAAAGAAATGAGATTGCTGAAAAATGGGATAGAATTGAATATGGATTAAAGGATGATAAACTATGGTATTTCCTAAATCAAAATCAAAATGAGATGCCTAACAGAATCGAATTTATCTTTAATTTAATTTCTGAAAAATTTAAAAACGATAAGAATAAAGAGGAAAAATTACATACTTTTTTATTTTTTAATGATTCAAAAAATAGAGAAGAAAATTGGAAACAAGTTGAGATTTATTATAATACCTTTTTAGAATGGTATGAAAAGCCTGAATTGTATCATTATATCGGCTTCCTTATTACAACTGGATTTGAAAATGCAAAATCATTAATTAAAAGATACAATAAAGGTATAATTCTAAACGATCCTAAATCGACGTTTTTGATTGAGATAAAAGGAATTATTAAGGATAATATAAAAGATTATAATATTGAAGATTTATCCTATGATAAAAAAAATGATTATCATAAATTAATAAATACCCTTTTATTATTCAATATTCATACAACATTGAAGACTACCCCAGACAATTATTTTCCATTTGAAAAATACAAAAGGAAACATTGGAGTTTAGAACATATTCATGCACAACAATCAAAAGAATTAACCGATAAAGATGCAGTTTTAGGATGGATAAATGAAACTTCTTCAATTGTTAATAAATTCATTTCTGACAAATTAAAAAGTGTTGAAGCCGTATCAATTCTTGAGGAATTAAATAACATAAAAGTTACAACCAAACCAGACATAAAAAATATTCAGGAAAGAGTTTTTAATTTTTTTAGTGATAATAACAATGAACATGTACATTCTATTTCTAATATGGCATTATTAGATAGAGATATTAACAGTGCTCTTAATAATAGTATTTATCCAATCAAGAGAGTTAAAATTTTTGATACCGAAAAAACTAGCCCCAAAGATGTATTTGTCCCTATTTGTACAAAAAATGTATTTTTAAAATACTACAGTCAAGATATTTCACAAATGTACTTTTGGAGTACGGCTGACAAAAGTGAATACCTAAATGAGATTCAAAAATGTTTTAACTATTATGTAACCACAAATTAATCCCTTCAGAAAAATGAACTTAACAGAAAATATAATTGCTACAAATACAAAGACCACTTTTTGGAGCGTAATAGATAAAAATACTATTGTAATACCACAGATACAAAGAGATTATGCTCAAGGTAGAAAGGATGAAGATACATTAGAGATTCGTAAAAATATTATTCAAAGTTTTTTTAATGCTATTTCAAATCCAATCGATAATGCAATTGACATAGATTTTGTATATGGGTATAATAAGAATAATGAATTTATCCCTTTAGATGGTCAACAAAGATTAACTACACTTTTTTTAATCCATTGGTATTTAGCAAAAAAGAATGGTGAAAATTGTGAAAAACTGAATAATTTCAGATACGAAACTCGACAAAGCTCATCTGATTTTTGCAAAGCTTTAGTTGACGCACATATAGATTTTGATGATGATAATCTTGAGGAATATATAAAAGACCAAAGATGGTTTTATCACTCTTGGAAAAAGGATCCAACTGTTGCTTCAATGCTAACAATGATAAAAGCGATTCATGAAGAGCTTAAAAATGTAAACTCAGATCTTTGGGAAAATCTAATAAATGAAAATAAACCGCCAATTACATTTAACTTTTTGGAATTGGAAAAATTCGGATTAAATGATGAACTGTATGTCAAAATGAATTCAAGAGGAAAACCTCTTAGTCGTTTTGAGAATTTTAAAGTATGGTTTCAGAAAAAATTTCCTAACACTCTGGATTGGCAAAATAAAATTGATAATGACTGGACAAATCTTTTTTGGAATTATAAAGGAATTCTGGTTGATGATTTTATTATTGATGACGAATTTATGCAATTCCTAAATGGGATGATAATGTTTGAGATTGCCATTTCAGATAATAAAGATGATGTCAAATTTATTAACGATAATCATGATATAGCTTTATCTAAATATGATACCCTAAATTGTTTTTCAGAAAATTTAGTTAGTAATATAACAAAGACATTAGATTTTATTGGTCAATTTGATTCTGAAATTCAAGCTGAATTAGAAGGAATTAATTACTGGCAACAAAATTCTATATTTGAGTTATTTATTTCAAACAAACCTAGTTATTCAGACAGAATTCGCTTCTTTTCCATTGTTATATATGCTTCAACAATAAAAGTGCCATTAGAGAAATTGCCAAAATCATTCAAAGAATGGATGAGAGTATCGAGAAATCTAATTGAGAACACAGATATTGATAGTTCTGAAAGATTTATAAGTGCAGTAAAATCGATCATTCAAATTGGAGAAAATTGCATTGATTTTTATAAATATTTAGAAGGAAATGACATCAAAATATCTTTTTTCTTAAACGCTCAAATTGAAGAGGAAAAGATTAAATGTAAACTTATTTCATCAAACCCAAATTGGGAGAAAGAATTTATTCAAGCAGAAAATCATGATCTTTTTAGAGGATGTATCGCGTTTCTGATTCAAAATATTGAGAACGAAGATTTAAATGCCTTTATTGAACTCAGAGAAATTGCTGAAAAACTTTTTGTTAAAGATGGCAGTATTGAAAATTTAAAATCAGATTACATATTGTTAAGAGCATCTTTAGCAGAAAGCGAAGTTATTGAAAACATTAAGTTGATTGAAAATGGTGAAAGTTGGAGGGTCTTATTAAAAAGGAAGGAATTTCAAATAGCTATTTTTAATATTATTAAAAAATTTAAACAAAAATATGAGCTTGATTATAAAGCTATATTAAATGAAATAATTGATAATTATAATGACAAAAATATCCTTTGGAAATATTATATAATAAAAAATAAAGAATTACTAAATTCTGATGCTTCACGTTCTAAATTCATTCGAAATTATAATAATTCAGGTCAACATTATTTATTTAACAACGAAGGCGGAAATTGGATTAACAATGACAACCAATTTTTATTGTCGAATAACAGAAACGAAATAATAAAATTGTTGATTGATCAACATCCTGAATTTATTCTCAACAAAACTAGTGATTGGTGGGTTAAAACAGACAGTAGCACAGGCTCTAATTTTTATAGAGGTGAGATAATTTGGATAAAAAAGAATTTTGGAAATTATAATTTATGGTTGCAATTTAAACCCGAAGGGTTAATATTAGGCTTTAGAAGTGATGAATCAGATCAAATAGTGTTAGAAAAGAATGACTATGAAGTTATTGCAGGATGGATTTTAGTTAAAAAATATTTTCCTTATCCGAAAGTAGAATTAGATAAATGGATTGAGACTATCTTGATTGATATTACAGAAATTGAGAAATTAGTCACACCAAGAATTTAAAATAATGAGCACTATAGGACAAATAGAACGTCTTTCTCAAAACCGTATAGTCAAACTCTTCAAAGAACAGTTAGGTTACGCCTATTATGGAAATTGGGAAGACCGTGAAAAGAACAGCAATATAGAGGAAAGCTATTTAGGTAATTATTTACTTAAACAGGGTTATACGGTTACTGTGTTCAGCAAAGCTATTTATGAACTCAAGCAAGTAGCGGATAGCTTTAGCGATGATTTGTACCTAAAAAATAAGAAGATCTATACTATGCTCCGCTATGGTGTAAAAGTAAAAGAAGATGTTGGAACCAATTATACTACCGTTCATTTAATTGACTGGAAGAACTGGAAAAAAAATGATTTTGCTATTGCTGAGGAAGTAACCATCAAAGGAAATCGGGATAAACGTCCAGACATTGTAATTTATGTGAATGGAATTGCTTTGGGAATTCTGGAACTGAAACGGGGTCTGGTAGAAATTACGGAAGGTATTCGCCAGAACATTACTAACCAACAGGATAGTTTCATCCAATCTTTTTTTGCAACGGTTCAATTTGTCATGGCAGGAAACGACACCCAAGGCTTACGCTATGGAACGATACAAACCAAAGAAAAATATTTTCTAAATTGGAAAGAAGACGAGCAAGATAATAGTGAGCTTAAAGTAGATAAATACTTAAAAAAGCTTTGTAATAAAGAACGTTTTTTAGAATTGATATACAATTGTGTATTGTTTGATGCAGGAGTGAAAAAACTACCTCGGCCTCACCAATATTTTGCTTTGAAGGCATCACAGGAACGCATTAAAAAGAAAGAAGGCGGAATTATTTGGCACACCCAAGGTTCGGGAAAAAGTATTATGATGGTAATGTTGGCCAAATGGATATTGGAGAACAATGCCAATGCCAGGGTAATAATCCTAACCGATAGAACCGAACTGGACAAACAAATAGAACGGGTATTTAACGATGCTGGCGAACCCATTAAAAGAACAGGTAGCGGAAGGGAATTATTACAACAACTCACACAGCCTTTACCAAGATTATTGTGTTCTTTAGTACATAAATTTGGTAAAAAAAGTGAAGATAACTTCGAGGATTTCATCAGAGAACTGGAAGAAAACCCTGTGCAAACTATTGGTGAATTATATGTTTTTGTGGATGAGTGTCATAGGACGCAAAGTGGAAAATTGCACCTGGTGATGAAAACCATGCTGCAAAACGCCATATTTATTGGTTTTACAGGGACGCCTTTATTAAAACAAGATAAGAAAACGACT
>NZ_DATDPV010000077.1:0-3504 GCF_035292545.1 Flavobacterium sp.
GCCACTCAGTAAGGTGGATATGTCAGCCCTATTTTGAGGCGGAACCGCAGTATATCCATTGGCTTTTATAACTGTGTTTAAGTTTCGCATTTCAATAGTCCCGGTTTCAATACCAACGGTTTTGAATTGTGCTGCAGTGAGTGCTACCTCGGTTTCTGATTTTTCTTCTTCGTGCGCTTCTTCTGCTTTCTTTTCGCCACAAGACATTATTAGGCAAAAGGTAAAAGGCAAGAGCCAGAAGGCAAATTGGGAGTTCATATTAGTTACTCTATTTTTTATATTTTTCATTTTTAGGAAAATTAATTATTTAGAAATTGATGGGAATTGCAATTGAATTGCACTTTGATTGAAAGTATTTACTGCTTCGGCATTTTGCTTTTTAATATCGATTGCCTGATTTAGAAAACTGATGTATGACCAATAACTCATGTCGCCGTTAGCATAACTTTTTTGAGCCGTTATGATGATTTGATCCGCATATTGCAGACCTTCATTTTGATAATAAACCAGTCCTTTTTTCTGTTTTTCGAACTCATTTTGCAATTCTTGCATTTGTAATTTTAAAGTCAGTTTGCTTTTGTCTAATTCTAATTGCGATTGCGAAATACTTATCTCCGATGCTTTTGCCCGAGCTGTATTTACCCCGCCAAACAGCGGAATTTGTAAGCCAGCCGTAAATCCCTGAAACAACGATTTGGTATCAATGGTTTGTGCAAAATAACCTAGTCCTAATTTTGGTGTTCGCATTGCCTTGAACGTATTGGCTTCTTTTTGATATACTGAAATTTGTTGCAGGTAATAATCGTTTACCAAACCTTCTACTTTCGAGGCATTCAAATCATTTGGGTTTGTATACTGCAAAGGAGTAGCTGTATCAGGCACAATATTGTCTTGTGTCTGAATAAAATACTGTAATTGCTTTTGATACACAGCTAAATCGTATTCTAATTGTGCTTTTTGGGTTTCAATTTCTTTTACTTTGGCTTTGGCACTAATTACTTCGATATTGCCACTTTCTCCGGTATTAAAACGCAGTTCTGCATTTTTGAGGAATTTGCTGTAAATGTCATTCAATTCATTATTGAGTTTTTGAATGGAAACGCCATACAAATATTGATAGTATGCTAACGAAACCGCTTTTTCAATTTCATACTCCGATAATGCTTTTCGTTTTTCAGCCAGTTTTACTAATTCTTCCTGCAATTGCCGATTGGCTTTTGTGATTTTACCTATTGGGAAATATTGCTGTATAGAAACATTATGGTCATAATTGGCGCTATTAAACTGTCCGCCTTGGTACTGTACCTGCAATGGATCCACTTGAAAAGCTGTTTTTTTAAGAACGGTTTGTTTTTCAATTTCCTTGTCGGCAATTTTTAAATCGATATTGTTCTTTTTGGCCAAAGCAATAGCTTGATCTAAAGTTACCGTTTGGATATTTTGTGCAAATGATAGCGAACTAATCAATACAAGAATTACTGTAATTATGGGTTTTGAAATTCTTTTCTTCATTGTAATTTCTTTTTCTTTCATTTTTTATTGTTTTTTGGATTGTCAGGAACCTCATTTTTTTTATTGAAAAAAATCTTTTTAGTTGAGGTTTCAGATAATAAATATAAAATGGGTAAAACGATAAGTGTTAATAATGTAGCTGACAATAGCCCACCAATCACTACGGTTGCCAGTGGTTTTTGTACTTCGGCACCTCCACTGGTAGATAATGCCATTGGCAAAAATCCTAAAGAGGCTACCGCAGCAGTCATCAATACTGGTCTAAGTCTGGTTTTTGTTCCGATTAAAACCCGTTGTAAGGGATCGGTTATTCCTTCTGTTTTGAGTTGGTTGAAATAAGAAATTAAGACAATTCCGTTTAAAACCGCAATACCAAACAAAGCAATAAATCCAATTCCCGCCGAAATACTAAACGGCATTCCTCGCAACCATAAGGCAAAAACACCTCCAATGGCAGATAGCGGAATAGCCGTAAAAATTAATGCTGCTTGTTTGATACTATTGAATGTAAAAAACAGTAACACCATAATTAAACCTAAGGCAATGGGTAAAGCAATTGAAAGCCTTTTTGTAGCTTCAACCAGATTTTCAAACTGCCCACCATACGTAATGTAATATCCCGCAGGAAGCTTGAAATCTTTATCTAATTTTTGTTGAATTTCCTCCACTACACTTTTTATATCACGACCCCGAACATTTAAACCCACCGTAATTCTTCGTTTTCCATCTTCACGACTTACTTGTACCGGACCTTGCTCGTAAGCAATTGATGCTACTTGTGAAAGTGGTACTTGTTGTCCGTTTGGTAACGGAATAAATAAATTGCTCACATCGGTAATATCGCTTCGGTTGTCTTTGTTCATTCGAACTACAACATCAAATCGTTTGCTTTCTTCGTAGATTTTGCCTGCACTTTCTCCTGCAAATGAGGAACGAATAATTTGATTGATATCTGCAATATTCAAACCATACAAAGCAATTTTGTTGTAATCGTATTTAACCGTTATTTGTGGTAAACCAGTTACTTTATCGGCTTTTAAATCTCCAATTCCTTCAATTTTATTGACTTTGGCAATCAATTCCGTAGCTTTTGCATCTAAAATTTCTAAATCATCACCAAAAATTTTAATCGCAATATCACTTCGGCTTCCCGTCATCAATTCATTAAAACGCATTTGAATGGGTTGTGAAATTTCGATATTCGCTCCTGGAATAGCTTCCATTTCTTCTTTCATCAAATTGGCTAAATCTTCCCAGTTGTCGGCAGAAGTCCATTCGCTTTTATCTTTCAGTACAATAATCAAATCGCCACTTTCGATAGGCATTGGATCGGTTGGAATTTCTCCACTTCCTATTTTGGTCACTATGGTTTTTATTTCCGGGAATTTTGCTTTTAGGATTTTTTCATATTCGGTGGTTGTTTTTACCATTTGTGTCAATGAACTTCCAGTCATAATGGTCGCATTTATCGCTAAATCACCTTCTTCGATAGTTGGAATAAATTCGCCTCCCATATTTTGAAATACTACCACTGCCAATACAAAAAGGCCAACGGAAAGTCCTAAAACCACTCTTTTTAATCGTAAAGCTTTATCTAAAAATGGCGCATAAATTCTTTCGAACCACCCCATCATTTTATCGCTAAAATTAGGTTTGTGCTGGGTGCTTTTTGATAAGAACATGGCACTCATCATAGGCACATAAGTTAATGACAATATAAACGCTCCAATAACAGCAAAGCCTACCGTCATTGCCATTGGTCTAAACATCTTTCCTTCCGTTCCTACTAAAGCTAATATTGGCAGATACACAATTAAGATGATGATTTCTCCAAAAGCGGCACTGTTACGAATTTTTGAAGCTGATTTATACACTTCAGAATCCATTTCTGTTTGGGTTAAATCCTTTTGCCTTTTAAGTTTCTGTAAATGGTGCATCGTGGCTTCGACAATAATTACTGCACCATCTACAATAATACCAAAATCGATTGCC
>NZ_DATDPV010000078.1:0-21794 GCF_035292545.1 Flavobacterium sp.
GTCCTCCGTGAAGGTGGGTAACCAATGGGACACCGCAGGAAGGCCAATCCATAGGCATTGCCCAATGTATAGAAGTGTCAACTGGTAACAAATGCGGCAGTGGAAAACCATTATTGTCAATCAATTCATTTTTCCACTTGACCGTAATAGGAACATTACGTCTTGTCTCGATAGTGGGTCCCGGAAAACTTCCATTGTATCCCCATACTGTTGTATTCATGGTGTTCCCAAAGGCATCTTTTAACCCCAAGTCCTGATTGAATTGGGTCATGCTGACTTCATAATGGCTACCTCCAGGTGTCTCAGGCTGCATCACAGATGGAAGTGGAAGTTGGTTGACAAATTTTTGTTGTGAAGCCGGGTCGAGCAGCATTGGACTTTGTGCAACTACTAATGTTGTTGCCCACATTACTATGCATACCACAAGCAATGCTTTTTTAGCGTATTTTGTTTTCATGTTAATCAGTTTATTAAAGTTTATTTTGTTTAGTAACTGAGTCGTGTAGGTTTGTGTTACTATTATTAAAGGTTCACTATTAATAAAAAGGAGGGGAGCCTATATTCAAAGAATAAACCAAAATAGTATTTAAATTTACAAATTATTTTTATTGTAATAATCATAAAATCAGTATTTTAGCTACATTTTGCTTTTGGACTGATAAACAATTACTTTCATCGTAATTATAACAAGCACACATATTAAGCAACAATAAAGTTTGGTCTTTATATCAAAAAAGTGTCAATAAATTTTAAAAAATGAAATTAGAAAGATTGGAATGATTGTGTTGAACGTTCCAATCTATGTCGCAAATAAGGTTAAAATAATTGCGTCGTCTAACCAAACAGCCAAAGGATTAGTCCAGGAAGAAATAGCGCAGCATTTTGAAAGAATTAAAATTATTCCCAATGTTGCTTATAGGAAGGCATTTGTACAGGAGTTAATTTTAAAATAGTATAAAAGATCAAAAATTGAAATTGAGTATAAAATTGATATTACTCATATTCGTTTTATTGAAAATATAATTTTTGTTAGCATAGGTTTCACCAACATTGAACTTGTGCACATACAATAATTGCACATCAAAACCTTTTAACATTCCCTGAAATTGGTAGCGAACATCAGCATTGGCTTGAACATAAGAAGGCAATCCATATTTATTCATTGCAGCGTTTTTCACATCCGGTAAATCAAAATAACCTACTGCCAAATGAGATTTGAATGTCTTTTTAGGATTCATATATTGTATTTTGGTCATTACCGCATGTACATCTCCAAAACCTTCATTTCGTTCTCTGGCCATAAAGGTATAAAACGGGTCTCGTCCCCATTCTCGGGGCATTAAATACCTTCCTTTAGCTGTTATTCGGTTGTAATTTAAAGTAATTTCTATTTTTTTATTTTGCCAGCCTAATCTTCCTCCAAAAGTTTGAGAATTGCCATTTTTTTCAAAATAGGTTTTGCTGGGATCTTCATTTCCGCCAAAATTCAGTGCGTTTTGGTATATCGTCTGAAAACCAAAAAGTAGTTTCGAATTTGGATTTAAATCATATTTATAGTCCATTTGGAATAGTGCCGAATTGAATATATTCTCAGCATATTGATTCCACAAAAGTGTTTTTAAATTTTTTATCGATTCATTTTGCACCCCGACAATATATATTCCGTCACTGTCTAAATTTCCCGCATAATCGGATTTTGTTCCATCAGGATTCACGCCTGTTGGATAAATCCCTATGGATTCTCCAATTCTGAAATATTTTATGGTGCTTCGGGGCGAAATTCCGTATAGGTAACCCAAATTAATTTTCGTTTTTTTGAGTTCATTAAAATCAATCCAAATTCCATCTACTTCTGTAGGGCGCATTCTGCCATCCTGTAGGTTTATAAAAGACGTATTCAGCAGTTGTTTTCCAAGGGTTATGGTCGAATTTTTATAGTTGTATTTTAAATATAATTCTTCTAACCGGCTTAAATTGCCTTTACTTGATGCGTTTTGAAAATCAAAAAGAGCCACTTCATATCTGTTGGATAAATTTGTTACCGGGTCTTTTTTAGAAAAATCAGAGGAACCGATATCATAAATGTAATAGCCGCTGACACCAAATTGAAAATTATGAAATTTAGCGGTTTCGAACTTTACGCCGCCTCCAATTGCATTAGCATAATAATCAGATAAGCCACTTTCGTTGTTGGTACCCATGAAAAAATAGCGAAAATGACCGCTGAAGTTTCCGTTTTTAAAAGCATTTAAAATTGAGGTGGAATCAATTTTCTCGTTACTTTTTTCTTTCCAAACGGTTGGCTTATCCGAAATTTCCTGATGCTGTGCCGAGGATTGGATACTTATTAAAAGTAAAAAAGTTGAAATTAATATAGAGAATAATGATTTCATTTGTAAGTCTTTAATTTTTTACAAAAATAAACCCAACTGTAATAAAGTTAAGTAACATTCATTACAGTTGGGCAAATTATATAAGAAATTAAAAAGTCAGAATACTATCTGAAAGTATAATCAACACCGGTAACCTGAGTTAATAATGTTTCAGGAGCATCCAGAATTATGGCGTTTTTTTGCGGTGTTGGTGTAACAGGAGAATTTTGTTTTAAATATTCTTTCATCACCGAATGTAAAGTCGAATTGGTGTTTTTGGCATCCATCACACCTTTCATTCTGCAAAGCATGTCGACAGGGTCGCCATCACGTTCACAAGCCATTATGGAATACATTTTTTCAGGATTTATCGGCGTATTTTTCACAGTAATACTTTGCACTCTTTTCCCCATTTCGGCAAAAGCATTAAAGCGCACTTCCATTCCTTTGAACTTTACCACCCAGCCACCAAAACGTTTAGAAGCGTCTTCGGCAAAAACATTATTTAATTCTTTTTCTAACCAGTTTTTCAATTGCTTTCCGGTCACTTTTGCTGTTCTTACGGTGCTGTCCACGGGTAACATATCAAAAATAAATCCGTTTGTGATGGGAATATTGCCGGTTTGATCCGGAGTTGTTTTTGGCGGACAAAAGCGGAATCCATTAGAAAGATTAATATCAATTTCAGGAAATTTCCAGTTTAAGGCATTCAGAATCATAGTGTCAATAGGATTTTCCACTACAAAATAACGGTACAAAGGAATCGTGCTGTATCCAATAACCTGATTGATTTGTTCCTGATAAACGGATTCTTTTTCTTTTAATAATTTTTCAATTTTAGCATCCGGTTTTATTTTTGGTGAATTTACTTCTATTAATTCATAGCTGTCACTAACCACTTTTCCGTTTAAAACGGTCAAATCTAATTTTCCAATAAATGAACCAAATGCACCTGGTTCTACTACTTTTGAATATTTGCAAACTATTGGTTTGCGAACTCTTTCGTGTGTATCACCTCCTAAAATATAATTGACGCCCTCACATTGTGGCATGTTTGCTAATGCTATTTGCTGCGATAAACCAAGGTGTGCAATCATAATTACATAGCTGCATTGTTCCTGATTTCTAAGCACATCCACATAATGAGCCAGATTTTCTTCGGGATTGGTATAAATAATTCCTTTGCTGTAATTGGGACTCTGTCTCAAGGGTACCAAAGGATCTGTGTAGCCTAAAAAACCAATTTTTGCTCCGGCTATGTTCCAAATCGTATAGGGTTGAAAAATAAGTTCACCTCGTTTTCCTTCGCCTAAATCGTGGTACATATTTGTGCAGATTTTTGGTGCATCCAGAGAACCCAAAAGGGTTTGCATTCTCTTTTTTCCGTAAATTACTTCCCAGTTTCCGGGTAAGTACAAATCGTAATCTAACGCATTTAAAATAGGAACAAAAGCTTCACCGGTAGTTTCTACGCTTAATTCGCTGCCTTGAAACATATCGCCCGTGTCAATGATATAGGTATTTGGGTTTTTCTTTTTGAATTGTTTCAGCAGGGTGGCTATATAAGCATAACCGCCAGTTTTTCTAAAAACGGCTTTCCCATTTTCCCAAAATAACTCATCATGCGGATGAATCTGGCAATGCACATCGGTAGTTTGAAGAATGGAAATCGTTTGAGGTTTGCTTCTGTCAATTGCTGCATCAAGTTTCATTTCTTCCGTTTGATTTGTATTTGCCATAACAGAAAGGGGCGAAATAATTGCAGCACCAATACCTAATGTTCCTACAGATTTTAGAAAGTTTCTTCGGTTATTGCTCATGTTTTAATTTTTTTGGTTTAGTTTTTTGCAGATAGGTAAACCTGCAAGGATTTAATGGTGTAGGAGGAGACGAAATTTTAATTTTGTAATTTTTGAATAGATTTAGAATCCGCCTTTGATATAACTCCAGCCTTGTTCTTGTTTTTCAACAATTTCTGCAATGCCGGCGGGTACATATTCTGCTTCCGGGATCAGTTGCTCTTTGGTAATTTTTCGATTTTTCATGGTGTTTTCGCAAACAACAAAACGTACTCCTTTTGCATGAAGCGTTTTAATTGTTGCGATATGCTTTGATTTTGTGGGCATTAAAAACTCTAATCCCATATTGTAAACCACCACTTCAAATTTTGCTTTAGGCCAGTGAGCAGTTAAATTATTTAGTTGGTTTGCAAATGCTTTCTGTTGGATCGTATCATTAGCATTGGTAAACTGAAACACTATTTTGTGTTTGCTCTGTTTTTTTTGAGCAAATGTGCCAATGGAAACCAAGCCAAATAACAGAACAAATAATACCGTTAGATTTTTCATAATTGATTTTTTAAAATTACTTTTTTTCTTTTTTCTTTTTTTCGTCTTTTATCGGTTTGAAAGGTCCGAATTTATGCTGTGCTTCAGTAAACTTATCCGAAAAAGGACCAAAAGGATGATCTACCGGTTTTTTGGAAATATCTGGCCAATCCTGACTTAAATCCTTTAATGGTCTGGGTTGGTTTTCAACATAAGCTGCAATATCCCATGCTTCTTCATCTGATAATTGCGGACTATCATGCGTGGAACCCAGCGGCATATTGTATTTTATATATCCTGCAAAACGACTGATTCTAAAGAGTCCGGCTCCCTGGTTATACGAGTTTTCTCCCCATACTGGCGGGTAAATATATTCTTTTTTATCTTCTGCCAAAACGCCCTGGCCATTAACTTGATGACAGCTGACACATTTTGCATCATACAGCACTTTTCCTTTAATTGGATCGGCAGCTCGGTCTAAATATGCCAAATCATAAATTCCGGAACCATTGGCTTCTGTGCCTTTAGGAACATTACTGCCAATATATTCGATATAGGCGATCATGGCTTTCATTTCTTTGTCATCTTCTTTAAGCGGCTGGCCATTCAAACTTCTTTCCATGCAATCATTGACCCTTTTATAAAGGTCTTCCACTTGACCGCTTCTGGCTCTCATTTTTGGATACATAGAATATACGGAACCGTAATTATTCCCCCAGGGTTTTGTCCCGGCATCTAAATGACAATTGTTGCAATTCATACCATTGGTAATTTTCTTAACGCTGCCGTTTGGACCCAAATATTTGGCGGTATGGACAATTAATTCTTTGCCATATTCCACTTCTTGTTTTAAAGTTTCATCTGTAATCAGACTAATGTCAGCCGGTTTCCATAATTTTGCCGTTTCATTTTGCAAAACCACTTTCTTTTTTGCATCAATATAAAGTTCCTCTAGTTCTTTATCGTTATTTTCAAACCAAGAGGTGATTGACGGATTAAAAAACAGAAACAAGAACAAGGACATGATTAAGAAAATAATAGTCGTAAACAGATAAATTAGTCTTTTAACAAGAGATTTAAATTGGTCTATATTTTGTTTTTCGGTATTCATAGTTTTTTAATGAGGCAATTTATCTCTGAAATAGCCATATACCCAAGTGCCGATTACAGCAAAAAACAAGGTTACGATCATTACGGTTGCACCAGTCCCAATTTGTGCAAACAAAGGACCGGGACAAGCACCGGTTATGGTCCAGCCTAAACCAAAGATGAGTCCACCGTAAATCTGACCTTTATTGAAGGTTTTGTCATGAAACTCAATTTTTTCTCCGTAAATGGTTTTAATATTGAATTTTTTTATCAGAAAAACGGATATGATTCCAACAACAACGGCACTTCCTATAACCCCATACATATGGAACGATTGAAAACGAAACATTTCCTGAATACGATACCAACTGATGATTTCGGCTTTGATGAAAACAATACCAAACAATAAGCCTATAATTAAGTATTTTATATTATGGTACCATTTATGGTCTAATTGACTCTCGTTGACACAAACCGTGTCTAAGGAACGAGTTTCGAAATCTGTATTTTTATCTTTAATTTGCATGTTTAATAATTTTAAAGTGAAAGGATATAAGGTAAAATAAGATTTGCCATAATTAACCCACCAACGAAGAAACAACAAGTTGCGATAAGCGAGGGTAATTGTAAATTTGACAAACCGGAAATGGCATGACCACTGGTGCATCCTCCTGCATAACGAGAGCCAAAACCAATAAAGAAGCCACCTATGACCATCATGAAAAAGCCTTTAAGGGTAAATAAATTTCCCCACGAAAATAATTGTTCAGGTAACATACCATTGACGTTTGTAACTCCGTAAGTGGCTAATTCTGCTCTTAGATTATCGTTAATGATAATTGGATCTGGATTAGACAAGAAGCTATAGGCGATAATTCCACCTATTAAAATACCAAATACGAATACCAAATTCCATATTTCTTTTTTCCAGTCGTATTTAAAAAACTTAATATTTGCCGGTAAGCACATGGCGCAAGTATGACGTAAAGAGGCACTGATGCCAAATGTTTTGTTTCCGATGATTAATAAAGCCGGAACTGTAAGTCCAACTAATGGGCCCGCAATGTACCAAGGCCAGGGTTGTTTGATTAATTCTAAAATTTCCATAATTGTTGATTTATTAATGCAAATATGAATTTTTTAAAACAGTAGTTGTGTTACTTTTGTCACACAAGGAAAAAAAATATATAAAATATGATAAATATCTTGTTTTATACATTTTAAATTTCCTATAAAAATATAAATAGTACAATTATAAAATAAAAAAAGTATCAGATTTCTCAGATACTTTTTAATATTTAACTTTAAAAATGGTGCTATTCCGGCTTTAAATTTTTTATTTAAAAGCTACTTATCGATCTTTTATAAATAGTCTTTTGTATACTGATTCTGATTATTTTTTTAATAATTCGTCTAAGTTTTCTCGCAACGCATCACTATTCCAATCGGCAGCACCAATTTTTTCCATGACAACATTACTGTGTTTATCGATAAGATAAGTAGCCGGTATCGTTGATGATTCCATTTCTAAAGGAGGATTGCTGACAGATTGATATACAGGCAGATTTAAATTTTCTTTAACTAAAAAAGCATTTGCCCTTTCAAAAGAATCCGTTGTGACAAACAAAAAAACAATTTTAAGCTGGTAATCTGCATATAACTTTTGCATGCTTGGCATTTCGGCAATACATGGCGGACACCAAGTGGCCCAGAAATTAATAATGATTATTTTTCCTTTATAATCTTCAAGTGACACACGTTTTCCGGTGGCATCAACTAACTGCCATTGGTAAGTGGAGAGTTTTTTTTGTTCCGTAGCTGTAATCGTATTTGGTGAAGAGGAAATTAAGCGGGTTAGGTGCACTTTTACAAAAGTGCCAAGAGGACTAAATAGCAGTAGGGCTATAAAGGTTATAAAAGCAATATTTTGAATTGTTGATTTTTTTGGTGTTTTCCATTTCATATCTTTATTTTTTTAATTTATAATAATTAATTACCCTTTATACATGGTCATTTGGCATACGGATTTTGATAATCATCGACGACACAATAGTTATAAAACCTATTAGTATAATGGCATAATTCACCCCGAATAAATCGGCAGTTATTCCGGATATTATGGCTCCGATGGCATAACCTAAATCTCTCCAAAGTCTGAATGTACCAATACTTTCAGCCCTTTGATGAGGATTTGTCGCTTGTGCAATAGTGGATAAGAAGGTTGGATATACCAAGGCAGTTCCTAATCCCAGAAATGCTGAAATAGTGGCCAATTGATAAAATTCTTTAGAAAACGGAATAAAAAGTATGGCGATTCCCTGTATCAGCATGCCCCAAAAAAGCATCTTTTTTTTGGAATAAACATCCGACATTTTTCCGGTAAATAACTGTCCAAAACCCCAGATGGTGGGATAAATTGCAGTTATAACACCAATGTTTTGAGAATTGTAATTAAAAGAAAGTAAGACGATAGGCAAAAGGCCCCAAATCATGCCATCATTCAGGTTATTGACTAATCCGGCTTGTGTTACTGCGCTTAAAGTCTTGTTTTTGAAAGTGGTTTCTATAAAAATATTGCCTAATTTTTCGGTTTTATTGGTCGTATTCTCAGCGTGTACAAATAACCGCGTGTCTTTTACGAAAAACAAAGTCAATAAAAAACCAATGATCGAAATTCCGATTCCGAGATAAAAAGGATAGGGGGTTATACCATATTTTTCGGCAATAAAGCCCGACAGAAAAGCGACTACTCCAACTGCAAAATATCCGGCAAATTCGTTGAGTCCCATCGCCAGTCCGCGATCTTTTTCTCCAACCAAATCAATTTTCATAACTACCGTGCTACTCCACGTAAGCCCTTGACTGATACCCAAGAGAATGTTGGCAAAAATCACCCAGTTCCATGATTCAGCATATATTAAAATAAAAGGGATTGGCAACGCTAGAAACCAGCCAAATAAAAGTAAATTTTTTCTACCGAATCGATTGGCCAGCTTGCCCGTAAAATAATTGGTGATGGCTTTAGTGATTCCAAACGCAATTATAAAAGACAAAATAGCTGTTTTTGAAGCAATACCAAATTCGATTTCAGCAAATTTTGGAATAATAGTTCTTTCCATTCCGATCATCCCGCCAACAAAGGCATTGACGATGACCAAAATGGTAAATTGTTTCCAATTCTCTTTTAATCCGAGTTTCATATCATTTGTTTTCAATTGCTGTGAGTGGTTTTTTGAGTTCAAAAAACAGTTAGTTATTCCAAATCTATTGCGTATTTAGAATAGGAGGTAAGGCACTAAAAGAATTACTTATAATATTCTAGCTGGTAATCCCCAATGTGTTTTCTGTTTTCCAAAATGGATTTCTTGTGCTTCAAATAATTGAGTGTTCCCAAAACAAAAATCACAAATGCAGTGATAAAAAGGGCGATTTCAATTAGTAAACTGTTTTCGACTTTTAATAGATTTCGTAAACTCAAACCCGCTATCAAAAAGTACATTGACGTTCGTAAAAAGGATAGAAAAGTAGATTGATTTGCAAGTATAGTCCGCTGTAATGCTAATCGTTCTCTTAAGATTAAGTCTTTGTTTGCTGGTTTTTTCTCTTCCATATTATTTTGTTTTCTTATTGATTTTAAAAGGTAATTACTACAGTCTTTGTTAGATACAAAAGAAAAATTTAACACAATTTCTCCTAAAGACTTTCAAATTTACCTATTTTAAAATCAATTTAAAATTTTACTCTTTTTTAGGTGATTTCACCAACATATTAAAAACCAAACCGCCCATTAACCC
Organism: Flavobacterium sp.; assembly: GCF_035292545.1. Classification (GTDB taxonomy): domain Bacteria; phylum Bacteroidota; class Bacteroidia; order Flavobacteriales; family Flavobacteriaceae; genus Flavobacterium. The sequence goes on from NZ_DATDPV010000078.1 coordinate 9,583, forward strand.
ACCATATAAAGTGCTGTTTAAAGGCTTGGATGTTATGGCACAAGTTCCGGAATCGCAACCGATGTTGAGATAATATAAATAGCCGGCAATTGCTCCGAGAATTACGCCAATAGCTGTAACGATTATTGCTTTTTTCATTATTAATTATTCTTCTTGCTGTTTTTTATTTTCTGATTTTGGAATAGCACAACCATTTGAGCCACAACAACTAGTGTTGAAAAGCGCCATTCCTGTAAATAAAATTCCGGGAATCAGGAACAAATAAGTTTTAGTATATACGGCCTGAATCATCACAATGACCCCTAAAACCAAACGGATTACTCGAATGTAATTCCAATTTGTGTAAATATTTTTTATCATATCTTGATTTTTAAATAATTGTGCAGTTTAAAACAAAAAACGCTTTTGTTTTAAACTGCACTGTATTTCATTTTTTTGAAGTTTATTTATTTACCGCTTCGTTTACATCTTGCCAAGTGCCACCATTGGTAACATTGGTAAAACCATTTTGTTCCAAAATCAATTTGGCCTGACCGCTGCGTGCACCACTTCGGCAAAACACAATAATTTGTTCTTTTTCTTTAAATTTTTCCAATTGACTATCTATTTGGTCTAAAGGAATATTTACAGATCCGTTTACGTGACCTTCTGCGAATTCACCCGGTGTGCGAACATCTACAAGAAAAGCACCTTCTTTTATTAATTTTTCCATTTTTATTCTATTTTTTTTTAAAAACTCCAATCATAATTATTACGATTGAGATTTATACTATTATTTTAATACTTTGCTTTGACAAACGAAATCGGTTTTAGGAACTGCTGTTTTAGATATCGCTCCAAATCCGCCTTCAATTTCTGTAAAATTTCTGTATCCTCGCGCTTGCAAAATAGAAGCGGCCATCATACTGCGATACCCACCGGCACAATGCATATAGAAATGTTCTTCCGGATTGATGTCTTTGATCCAGTCATTTATATAGGCCAATGGTCGGCTATAGGCTTCATCAACGTGTTCGGCCTCATATTCGCTTTCTTTACGAATATCGATTATTTTGCTTTCGCCAATTTTCACTTCTTTAGCAAATTGTTCTGCAGAGATGCGATTTACGGTATCTACTTCAAAACCAGCTTTTTTCCAAGCTTCAAACCCACCTTCTAAATACCCAATCAAATTATCAAATCCCACTCGTGACAAACGGGTTACCGTTTCTTCTTCAAATCCTGGTTCGGTGACTAAAATAATTGGTTGTTTTACATCGGCAATCAAAGCGCCAGCCCAAGGAGCGAAATCGCCATTAATCCCAATGTTTATGGACTGTGGAACATATCCCTTGGCAAAATCATGGTTATCTCTGGTGTCTAAGATTAAAGCTCCGGTTTCTTCCGTTATTGCTTCAAATTCTGTTGCATTGATGGCTCTCATTCCATTATTGAAGACGTTTTCAAAGCTTTCAATTCCTTTTTTGTTCATCGCTACATTCATACCAAAATAGGCAGGAGGAGGCAATAAACCTTCGGTAACTTCTTGTACAAATTCGGCTTCCGTCATGTTGGCACGCAAAGCATAATTGGTCGCTTTTTGTTCGCCAATAGTAGAAACGGTTTCTTTGCTCATATTTTTTCCACAGGCAGAACCTGCACCATGAGCCGGATATACAATTACATCATCAGCCAAAGTCATTACTTTATCCCTCAGTGAATGATACAATAGCGCGGCTAATTGGTCTTGCGTCATTGAAGCCGCTTTTTGAGCTAAATCAGGACGACCAACATCACCAATAAATAGGGTATCTCCAGAGAAAATAGCGTGGTCTTTTCCGTTTTCATCTATGAGTAAGTAGGTGGTACTTTCCATAGTATGACCTGGCGTGTGCAATACTTTTATTTTGAGGTCACCAATGGTAAATTCCTGATTGTCTTTGGCAGAAATGAATTCAAATTCCGGATTGGCATTGGGTCCGTAAACAATTGCGGCTCCCGTTTTTTTACTCAAATCTAAATGTCCGGAAACAAAATCAGCGTGGAAATGGGTTTCGAAAATGTATTTCAATTTTACGCCGTCTTTTTCCAGCCTTCCCATATAAGGTTCTGTTTCACGTAGTGGATCAATAATAGCAGCTTCACCATTAGAAGTGATGTAATAAGCACCTTGCGCTAAACATCCTGTATATATTTGTTCTATTTTCATGTTTTGTTCTGTTTTATTGAATTATGATTCAATCGGATTATTTTCTTTAATCCATTCGTTCATTCCCGGGGAATAATTAAATACATTTTTATATCCATTTTTGGCTAATAATGAATAAGCTATCGAAGCCCTGTCACCACCCTGACAATGGATTAATACTTTTTTATCTTTACTGATCTTGTCCAGATTGCTGGGTAAAGCACCAACAAATACATTGTCGGCTCCTTTGATGTGTCCCGTTTTATATTCGGCAACACCGCGAAGATCTATCACTTGAACGTCTTTTTCTTGCTGCAAAGTTTTAAACTCTTCTAATGTAATTTGATTCACTTTGTTTAAAAAACCACCATTTTCTTCCCATATTTTTGTGGAAGGAATATAGCCGTGAATGTTATCCAGTCCGATTCTCATTAGTTTTCGGGTAAGATCATCCAATTGAGATTCATTGGCAACCAGCATAAAAGGTTCGTCATAAGTAAGAAACCATCCCGCCCAAGTCGCAAATGAATTATTGCCCTGGATATTGATGCTTCCCGGAATAAAGCCTTTTGCAAATTCCGTTTTATCTCTGGCATCAATCAATTTAATTCCTTTTGCTATAGCTTCTGATAATTCAGTGTAGTTCAGTTTTTTTAATTTTGGAACGGCAGTAAGAAGCGGACGATCTACTTTATTAAGTTTTTTCATCATCGCAAAATACTTAGGTGGTTCCGGTTGGTCTTCCAATAAATATTTTACAAATCCTTCTTCATCGTTTTTATGCTGGAATGCCCAGTTTCTTATTTTTTCATAACCCACAGTGGTGCTTGGAACTGCTCCCAATGCTTTACCACAGGCTGAACCTGCTCCGTGGCCTGGCCAAACCTGAATAAAATCAGGTAATGCATCGAATTTATTAATTGATTGATACATTTGTTTGGCACCAATATCCTGAGTTCCTTTCATTCCTGCTGCTTTTTCAAGTAAATCAGGTCTTCCTACGTCACCAACAAATACAAAGTCGCCGGTGAATAACATTACAGGCTCGTTGCTGGCAGGGGTATCCGTTAAAAGAAAACTGATGCTTTCCGGAGTATGTCCTGGAGTAGAAACTACTTCTATTTTTAAGTTTCCTACTTTTAAAACATCACCGTTTCTCAGATCAACATGAGGGAATTCATATTTCCAATCTGCCCCGCCTTCAGCAGAAAGGTACATTTCTGCTCCGGTTAAAGCGGCTAATTCTCGAGATCCGGAAAGGAAATCGGCATGGATGTGTGTTTCTAAAATATGAGTAATTTTCATATTGTTTTGTTTCGCGATTTCTAGATAGGTATCTACGTCCCTTTTAGGGTCAATCACTGCGGCTACTCCTGCTTTTTGGCAGCCAATAAAATAACTTGCCTGGGCAAGACTCTTGTCGTAAATGTGTTGAAAAAACATATCTTTTAATTTTTTTAAGTTTCTAATTATTAAACAAAGTTAGTTCCTGGATTTAGTAAATGCTGTGACTAATGTTACACAAGGTTTTATAACTGATTTATTGAAGGTTAAAACATTAGCTTCAAAAGGAACATGAATATTATTTTATGTGCTACTTTACCAGATTTAATGGTGTTGTTGGATTTTTTAATAAAGAAACAATCAATCAATCAATCAATCAATCAATCAATAAGGTTGATAATTACTTTTTGACTTTTGTAACACCAGGTTTTATTTTAGAAAAAGTTCTTTGGTGATAATATAAATTCCCATAACTAAAACAAACCACCCAAATGCCGGTTTAAGTTTTGCACCGTCAATTTTTTTCGATAAGGCTGTGCCTATGAAAATTCCAACAATAGCAAATCCGGAAATGGTAAACAGAAATTGCCAATCAATAACATTTTCTCCGCCTTCTCCAAAAAAACCAATCAAAGATTTGGCAGCGATGATGACTAAGGAAGTTCCAACGGCTTCTTTCATTGGTAGTTTACTTAAAATCACTAAGGCTGGGATGATTAAGAACCCACCACCAGCACCAACTAAACCTGTGATAACGCCAACAATTGCTCCTTCGATAATTATGAGTGGGTAATTGAATTTTTGTTGTTGCGGTTCTTCAGAAATAATCTTTTTATCTTTTTTGATCATACTATAAGAAGCAGCAATCATGATTACCGCAAAAAGCAACATCATTAAAAGGTTTTTGGTGACCATAAAATCGCCAACAGAAAATACTTCTTTTGGAATGGCGGGAACGATAACAGCTCTTGTGAAAAAAACAGCAATGATTGATGGAATACCAAAAACAATGGCAGTTTTGATATTTACCAAACCCTTTTTAAAATACCCGACAGTACCCACAGCACTTGTAAGTCCAACGATAAATAATGAGTAAGCTGTTGCCAGAACGGGCTCAACAGCAAACAAATAAACCAATACCGGTACGGTGAGAATACTACCGCCGCCGCCAATTAGTCCTAATGCAACGCCAATAAGTATTGACGTAAAATAACCTATATATTCCATAATTGTAAAAAATTTATAGTGCAAATATTGTCAGTTAAAATTTTATTTACAGTAACATTTATCACATAGGTAATATTATTTTAAATAATTCAATATGGTTTCGATGTAATTTCAATAAACCTTTTTGCTCCATTTTTTTTAGTAACCGGGATATTACTTCTCTTGAAGTGTTAAGTTCATTAGCAATTTCCTGATGTGATAATTTCAAATCATCACAACCACAAGCCTCGGCATGTCTTTTTAGATAGAACTCTAAACGCTCGTCCATTGCTCTAAAGGCAATACTATTAATAACTTCCAATGCTTCTTCAAACCTGCTGCGGTAGGTATCGATAACAAATTCGTACCAGCTGCGATGTTGCATCATCCATTTATCCATAAGGGGTAAAGGCACCATAATGAGTTCCGTATCTTCGACTACTTTGGCCATAATTTGGCTTTTCTCATTTTTTGTGGCGCATATCATAGAAATAGCACAGGCCTGCCCTGGTTGTAAATAATACATAAAAAATTCTCCACCATCCACATCTTCGCGATATACTTTTATTTTACCGCTCAAAACTAAAACGGTATTTTTTATATATTGCCCGGTTCGCAGAATTACATCTCCGGAACCAATTGATTGTGCAATTGCTGTTGTTTTGATTTCTTCTACTAGAGCATTTGAAAAGGATGGGAATATTTCTTTTATAGGGTCATTCATTACGATATCTTATTTTGACAGGTTATAAAAGTAAGCTAAAAATAAATTTTAGCATTAATTTTTCTTTAAATTAGTTTAATTTCCTCAGCTAAAAAATCAATCCTAACCTATAATTTGATGTGCAAATAAAAATTTTAAAAGCCTGTAAATCATGAGATTTACAGGCTTTTAGTTTCCGTTGAAAATGAATTTGTGGACAAAAATATAAAGTTATCGAACCAGTTTTTAAATGACTTGGAACTGTTTGCCTATATTTAAAGGGGAATTGTAGTTTAACGGAATCCCTTTTATGGTTGTAATTGGGTGGTGCGGATACCTTCTGACGAAACTGTTATTTCGATGTATTATCTCTTCGGATAACTGGAATAGGACAATAATTGTAACTATACTAAAACATCCAACAATGATAGCATGTAGTATATAATTATGTGTTGATGGTACTATATTTTTGTGGAGTACCAATCCAATTATTGCTAATAGAACAAAACCGATATTGAAAATTAGATGCTGCGTCCAGTTCATTTCGGAAAGTATTCCACCACAAGAACAAGGAATGAAAGAACTGTAATTTAAAATTATAATGATGTAAGCAGTAAACATTATCATCAGGCTAAAAGCACTCAAAAGACCTAAATATCTATATCTGGGTATCATAAGCAGGATTGAGATTATGATTTCTATAGCCGGAATACTGAAAGCAATCCATTCGGCATAAGCACTTATTAAAGGCGATTGCCCTAATTGCACTTTGAAGGTTTCGAAATCGAGTAACTTGCTGAACGCTGCATAAATAAACAGAAAGATGTAGCCATAGCAAATTACTTTGAGGACATTGGTTTTGAAGTTGAGGTTAAATTTCATTTTACTTTTTTTTATTGTATCATTTAGTAAAATTCTGAAATATAAACAGCTACGAGTTGTTTAATTGGGATTTAGGCTTGTTTAAAAAGTAGTCTGGTCGATTTCATCGTTTTCTCTTTTTAAATCACTTGGCGGATAATGGTATTGCTTTTTAAATGCTTTCGAGAAGTTAGTATACTCATTGAACCCGCTCATGAATGCTATTTCTTTTAACGGAATAGTCGTTTGTTGAATTAATATATGTGCTTTTTTTAATCTTTCCTCTGTATAAAACTTGTAGATGCTTGTATTGAAGAAATGCCTGAATCCATCCTTCAATTTAAAATCATTTGCGCCAAACATTTGAGATAATTCTTTGGCAGTTGGCAATGGTTCTTCTAAATGGTTTAAAATGTATTCATAAACCTTTTGAATGATTACTGCGTCTGATTTTCGGGGTGTAGCATTATTAGTATTGTTCGTGATGTCTTGTAAAATTGTTGTTACTGAAGATACCAGTATTTTGTCGCTGTACAGCAATTTGGATATTGTACAGAAAGAAGGTACTAAACGTTCTTGGTTATTTAAAAAAATAGGGTGGATGGTGGTATGGAAATTTTCATCATTCCTTATTTCTTCTTTGATGCTGTTCCAAGTTGGGGTTGATTGACTTGAAATTATGTTTGTAAACTCCATTTTAAAAAGGGTTTCGGGATTAAATCCCAAAATGTCAGGTACTGCTGCGCTAAAACTTGCGATGTGAAATTCGTTATTTAGAATAAATGTAGTCTGAGTCAAATTTTGATACGTGTAATGAGGATTTACATATCCTGATTGCAGTATAATATTTTGCATTTTATCTGATAATGCATTTAACGTGTCTGCTATTTCATCGAGCCCTTCTTGATTTACGCCTTGAGGAACCCTAAATGATAGGTTTCCTGTTGCCATTTCAAATAGCATCTGGTATAGCATTTTGATTCGCTGTTGGTTTGATTCGTTTTGCATGCGGGTTGTATATGGAGGTATTGACTACGCTGGAGATGAGGGGAAGTGCTTCTATTCTGTGGGGCAAAACTATATAATATAAAATTTTGAAACTAAAAGTGTAGTGTTCAATTCGGGAATTGAATAGGGGAGGTTTGGGTGTTTTTTAGAAGGTGTTATAGATAATTTCTTTAATTATATTTTTATAAACAGTTAACTTTTAACAATTTATGCGGAAAAACCGTAATGGTGTTTTTTTTTATAGTAGTAATTTTATACGGGATGACAAGAAAAATGCAAAAGATAGAATTTATTAAAGTAACTGAAAGAAAACAGATATTAAACAAATGAAAAAAGCACATTTATTTTAATGCTTTTTTTGTTTTAAAAAATAGTTTATTCATTTAACAATTAAAAAAAATAATTATGTCAAACGCAATTGAAAACAACTTAGGAACATGGAGTGCTCATGTACAAAACGAGGGAAAAACTCCTCAAATTATTGTGAATGGTAGATTTCCTACAAATGGACATAAGCCAGGATATCACCTAGTTAAAAATGATCCTCAGGGCATTAATCCTGAAGAATTATTACTTACTCTAATGTTTGGAAATCTTGTTGATCCAAAAGGAGATGTTTATTTTACCGCACGTTATTCAGAAGTTATCACCACGTCTGAACAGTATAAAACTGTCTTAGTAATGGATCCGGACGGTCGCTCTCTCGCCCAAATGAAAGTTGAGCAAGAGATGTCAGTAGGAAGATAAACTAATTGGCTGAGTGAGGGATATTTAGTTAATTATAAATATCCCTTTTTTTGATTTCTGAATTTTTTTTTTTTGTAATTGGCTTAATGATAAAATAAATAAAAGAACAGAAATATCACCTACTCAATGTCGGCGGTACTTTAGCACCAATTTTAAGGAACAAACTAATAACTCTACTATTATGACAATAAAAGAAATGAAATTGGAATTTATCAAACTATATTATTTAAATGATCAAAAAAAAGATCAGATTCTTGAAAAACATGAAGAAACAATTTTAGAGAAACTGCTTGAAGAATATCATAAAAACAAAATTAAAGATTTTGAAGAGTTGTTTCCTTTAATAGCAAATTCTTTTAATATCGCTTGTATTGACCATCAAAGAAAAAATCAATCTTATTTTAATCTTCCAGACTTAGTAGTTGAACCTTTTAGTACTGTAACACTTCCTGCAAGGTTACATCAATATAATAATATTCATATTAAAAAGAATGGGACTCTAAAGATTCAAGAAAACAGTTCACAATGGTGTATACTATGGGTCTCCGGCACTGTTATTTGTGATGGCAATATTGATGGAAGAAACCATAAGATAGGGCCACGAGTTGTTAAAGGAATCACGCCCGATGGAAAATCAATAGAGCACGAATTTGTTAATCAAGCTACAGGGGGGAGTGGCGGTTCTGGCGGAACCTCAAGAGGAGGTTCAACAAATGTTAATGGAGGAACAGGGGCGTATGGAACAAATCTATTTGGTGGTGGAGGTGGATCGGCTGGAGGTGCAAAAATTCAAGGGCCATCAAGCGGAGGAGGATCAATTGGGCAGAGTGCAACGGATTGGAGAGGTGCCCCGCCAGCAGCAATAGGTGGCAGACCTGAAAGTAAAGGTGGCGATGGTGGTATACTAGGTTTGTATTCTAATGGTGGATTACTATTTATATATTGTAACAAATTTGTTTGTGATGGAGGCATATACTTATATGGAAATGATGGGCAAGCTGGGACAATCGGATATAGTGGTGATGAAGATAGCCCGAGAGGGAGATTTGGTGGCAGCGGAGGTGGTGGAGGTTCTCCAGGAGGTGAAGGCGGCAGATTTGTCTTGGTTACGGATGAAAGTCCCGCCAATTTCAGGTTAGATGTTAAAGGAGGTATTGGAGGTAAAAGAGGTCATATTGGAACGAATCCTAATGGTGCTCAGCCGGGAATTAAAGGAAATGATGGGCAAGCAGGTTTCCAAGATAATTATACTTTAGATCAATGGCATGCTTCACTTGGTACAATTCCTTTTAAAATTGACATTTGACTTTTACATTACTTTTTTAAGTCATTGATTTCTTTCTTCAATTCCAAAAACATATCTCTCACAGTATCGACATCAGATAACTCCTGCTTCCTGTCATTTCTACCAATATTACATTCGTATTCCCAAATTTCAAGAACCTCTGAGGCTTTCACAGGATACGGTGGATAATAACTATTGTCAGAATGCGCCATCAGGTCATTCTTTCCATTTTTGTTCAGGCGCTTATATACTATTCCTTCGGTTTTGGTAATTAATATATAAGTCTTGCCATCCATCACTTCGCCTAACTTTTCAATATATCGACCCACAATAAAAGAGCCATCCTCATGCGGTGGCATAGAATCGCCTTCTACAGGAAATGCCCTATGTTTTCCTTGTCCTAAAAATGGCAGTGAAATATGCTGGAGGCTTTCGATAAATTCGGGGTCGGCATAACCCGTAAGATAACCGGCTTTTGCTTTATGTGGGACAATTTCGATGAAATTATTTCCATTTCTATCTACAGTAATGGGCAGCAAAATCCTGTTATCACCTAATTTAAGTAAATCTCCCATCGGGATTTTTTTCAGGTCAATTGAAAGTAGAATATCAATACTGATATGGAAATAACGAGATATTACCAACAGTATTTCCGGTGGTGGAGAATTTTTACCGTCTTCATATTTTGCATACCGATCACGTGATATATGAAGGCTTTCTGCTACTTCACGTTGCGATATTTCTTTCTTAGCCCGAAGGAGTTTTATATTATCAGAAAATAGAGACATGTGTTAATGGGATTATTCGTCACAACAAATATAAGCTATTTGTGACAATATGTACTAATTTTGTAAATATAAAAATGATGTAATGACAAGGGCAATTGTACATATGGATTTAGATACCTTTTTCGTATCCTGCGAAAGGTTAGGCAACTCCAAATTAAACGGAATACCGTTGATAATTGGTGGGGGCGACAGGGGAGTGGTAGCTTCTTGTTCTTATGAGGCCCGAACTTTTGGAGTTCGTTCCGCAATGCCAATCAGAATGGCTATGCGTTTATGTCCACAGGCAAAAATTATTAGAGGCGATATGGAACTATATTCCAAATTGTCTTATGATGTTACCCAAGTTATCGAAAGCCAAGCTCCCATTGTAGAGAAGGCCAGTATTGATGAACATTACCTCGATATTACCGGAATGGATAAGTTTTACGGGTGTTATAAATGGACGAATGAACTCGCCCAAACTATAACCAACGAAACGGGTCTTCCGATTAGCTTTGCCCTTTCTGTAAATAAAACCGTTTCAAAAATCGGAACTGGTGAAAGCAAACCCAGAGGCAATTTAGAAATTCCGGAAAACAGGGTGAAATCTTTTTTAAATCCGCTGTCCATCCAAAAAATTCCAATGGTAGGCGAGGTGACTTTTCAGTTATTATCCCGAATCGGTATCCGTACTATCCAAACCCTTTCTGAGATGCCAGCCGAAGTGCTGCAACAGATGATTGGCAAAAACGGAATTGAATTATGGAAGAAAGCAAACGGTATAGACAACAATCCGGTAGAACCCTACAAAGAAAGGAAATCAATTTCTACCGACCAGACTTTTGCTGAGGATACCATCGATATCGAAAAAATGAAATCAGTACTGATAGGCATGGTTGAAAAACTGGCATTCCAATTGCGTTCGGAACAGTGGTTGGCCTCCACGGTTGTGGTTAAAATTCGCTACGCCAATTTTGATGTTCATACCAAACAATGTAAAATACAATATACTTCAGCCGATCATATCCTGACAAAAAACGTTATCGATTTATTCGATAAATTATATGAACGCCGTATGCGCCTGCGCCTGGTAGGGGTTAGTTTCAGCGGATTGGTTCGTGGGACTTATCAGATCAATATGTTTGAAGATACTGAAGAAATGTTATCACTTTATGAGGCTATGGACCGAATGAAAAAACGCTTCGGCTTTAATTCGGTGAACCGTTGTGCCGGTGCTATTCTTAAAACAAAAGATAAGTAATGTACCTCAATTGTCATTCTTATCACAGCCTTCGCTACGGTACCATTCCATTAAAGGAATTGGTGCAGCAAGCAGCTATGTGTAATGTTAAAGCAATGGCATTGACGGACATTCATACGGTTACCGGAATATATGATTTCATTAAAGAATGCGAAGCAGTTGCTATAAAACCATTGATTGGAATAGAATTTCGGAATAAAAACAAATTGCTATATGTAGGTTTAGCAAAAAATGCAGTGGGCCTTGCCGAGATGAATCGTTTTTTGACTAAGCATAATTTTGAGGGTACACCTTTGCCTGAGCAAGCGAGTAATTTTGAGCACGTAATTGTTATTTACCCTTTAGAAAATGCACCTCCAGTTTTAAAAGACTATGAATACATAGGGATTCCCCCTGAAAAACTTCCAATTTTGTTTAGTCAGCAATGGAAAATCAGGATGGACAAAATGGTTGTTTTTCAGCCTGTAACATTTCGGACAAAAAAAGAGTTTAATCTTCACAAGATCCTTCGGGCTATTGATACTAATATTATCTTATCCAAATTGACTGAGGAAGATTATTGTAAAACTTCGGAAGTCATGATTCCTTTAGAGGAACTGTTGGATAAATTTAAAGAATATCCACAGATTATTGGCAACACCCAAAAAATAATAGAAGCCTGCAATTTTGAATTTGATTTCAAGACTCCGAAAAATAAAAAGTATTACACCAACACTAAAAAGGACGACATTGCTTTGCTAACTAATTTGTCAAAACAAGGACTTATATGGCGATATGGAAAAAATAATGCTGCCGCCATGGCACAAATTGAAAAGGAATTAAAAGTTATAGATGAACTGGAATTCAGCGGTTACTTTTTAATTACTTGGGATATTATCCGTTACAGTAACAGTCAGGGTTTTATGCACATTGGCAGGGGTAGC
>NZ_DATDPV010000079.1:0-31147 GCF_035292545.1 Flavobacterium sp.
CAAACGCTTTGTACTCCATTTAATCCAGCGGCTTTCACCAGCACAACTCCTGGTTCTGGAGGTGGCGCTATCACTTACCAATGGCAGATGAGTACAACGGGTTGTGGTTCTGGCTTCGCGGATATTGTTGGAGCGACTTCAGCTACTTATGATGCCCCGGCTGTGGCAGTAGTTACCTATTTCCGCAGAGTAGCTACTTCTACACTTAATGGCGTTCCATGTTCTGATAACAGTAATTGTTTGACAGTGACACCAAACGCTATAAATCCGGGAGAAATAGCAGGCATTCAAACGCTTTGTACTCCATTCAATCCAGCGGCTTTCACTAGCACAACTCCCGGTTCAGGAGACGGTGCTATCACTTACCAATGGCAGATGAGTACAACCGGATGTGGTTCTGGCTTTGCCGATATCGTTGGAGCGACTTCAGCTACTTACGATGCACCAGCTGTGGCAGTAATAACTTATTTCCGCAGAGTGGCTATTTCTACACTCAATGGCGTTCCATGTTCTGATAACAGTAATTGTTTGACAGTAACACCAAACGCTATAAATCCAGGAGAAATAGCAGGCAGCCAAACGCTTTGTACTCCATTTAATCCAGCGGCTTTCACCAGCACAACTCCTGGTTCTGGAGGTGGCGCTATCACTTACCAATGGCAGATGAGTACAACAGGTTGTGGTTCTGGCTTCGCAGATATCGTTGGAGCGACTTCGGCTACTTACGATGCGCCGGCTGTGGCAGTAGTTACCTATTTCCGCAGAGTGGCTACTTCTACACTCAATGGCGTTCCATGTTCTGATAACAGCAATTGTTTGACAGTAACACCAAACGACATTACTCCGGGTGTAATAGCAGGAGACCAAACCATTTGTTCTGGTGGTAATCCAGCAGCCTTTACCAGTACAACACCTGGTAGTACTACTGGTGGCGGTACAATTTCATACCAATGGCAAAGTGGTGAAGGAACCTGTGCTACGGCTACGTTCGCCAATATTGTTGGAGCTACTTCAGCAACTTACGATGTACCAGCCGGACTTTCTGTGACTACTTCTTACCGTCGTGTGGCAACTTCAACACTTAATGATGTTCCATGTTCAGATAACAGTAATTGTATAACAGTAACAATAATTAATGTAACTCCGGGTACTATTGCAGCCAGTCAAACGATTTGTTCAGGTGGTAATCCAGCAGCTTTTACTGAAACAGTATCGGCAGGAGGATCTAATCTTACCTATCAATGGCAAAGTGGCTTAGGCACGTGTGCTACGGCTACATTTAGCGATATCGTTGGAGCTACATCCGCTACTTATGATCCTCCGACTGGTTTGATGGCTACAACTTCCTATCGTCGGGTAGTGAATTCAACAGACGCTGAGTGTCCTGCAATCAGTAATTGTATAACTGTAACCGTAAATGATATTAGCCCGGGAGTGATAGCAGGCAGTCAAACGCTTTGTACTCCATTTAATCCAGTCGCTTTCACCAGCACAACTCCTGGTTCAGGAGGAGGTACCATCACCTATCAATGGCAGATGAGTACAACAGGTTGTGGTTCAGGTTTTACCGATATTGTTGGAGCTACTTCAGCTACTTATGATGCACCGGCTGTGACTGTAGTTACCTATTTCCGCAGAGTAGCTACTTCAACACTAAATGGTACTCCGTGTTATGATAACAGTAATTGTTTGACCGTAACACCAAATGCTATAAATCCGGGTGTGATAGCAGGCAGTCAAACGCTTTGTGCTCCATTTGATCCTGTGGCTTTCACCAACACAACTCCTGGTTCAGGAGATGGTGCCATCACATACCAATGGCAAATGAGTACAACAGGTTGTGGTTCAGGCTTTGCTGATATCGTTGGAGCTACTTCAGCTACTTACGATGCGCCAGCGGTGGCAGTAGTTACCTATTTCCGCAGAGTGGCTACTTCAACACTGAATGGTGTTCCTTGTTCTGACAACAGCAATTGTTTGACAGTAACTCCGGAATCAATAAATCCAGGAGAAATAGCAGGCAGTCAAACGCTTTGTGCTCCATTTGATCCGGTGGCTTTCACCAGCGTAACTCCTGGTTCAAACGGTGGTGTTATCACCTACCAATGGCAGATGAGTACAACAAATTGTGAATCAGGCTTTACCGATATTGTTGGAGCTACTTCAGCTACTTATGATGCACCAGCTGTGACTGTAACAACCTATTTCCGCAGAGTAGCTACTTCAACACTAAATGGTACTCCGTGTTATGATAACAGTAATTGTTTGACGGTTACTGCGAGTCCATCTCCAATTTTAATGATTACAAATCCTCAATCAGTTTGTTCTCCATTAACAGTTGATTTAACTGCTGCTGCAGTGACTGCAGGAAGCACACTATATGGAGCAACATTGAGTTATTGGCAAGATCCAGCTGCAACAATGGCATTAGCAAATCCGAATGCAGTTGCAATGTCCGGAACTTATTATATAAAAGCGACAACAACAGATGGTTGTTTTGATATAGAGCCAGTTACTGTATTAATTGAATCTTGTGATCAAGAAGGATGTACTTTAGGATACTGGAAAAATCACACCGACAGATGGTGTCCAGCTTATACCCCTTCGATGTTGTTTGGCAGTGTGTTTGTAAATGCACCATCAGAACTCGCTAGTTTAACTTTATTAGAAGCTTTAAATTTAGGTGGTGGAAACATTTATAATTTAGCACGTCAAGGTGTAGCAGCATTATTGAACGCTTGTAGCGATGAAGTTACTTATCCTGCGCCTTACGGTGATAATCCTCAATTGGTAATAAATGCTGTTAATGCGGCATATTTAACTGGAGGAAAAGCGCCAGGCAGATTGGCAACCCAATTGGATATTCTTAATAATTCAGGTTGTCCTTTAGGCGGAACTCCAGCTACGATTGTTAATACAAGTGCAGGTGCAGAAGAAGCTGATTTCACAATGTCTCCTGTACCATTCAGAGAAGAGATCACTATTCGTTATAATTTTGATTACAAAACAGATGCTACAATAGAAATATTAGATGCCTCAGGTAATTTGATAATGACTTATGATGATCGAGACGCTTACTTTAATAAAGAAGTGACATTGAACCCTAATTTGAATCACAGAGATGTACAATTACTCTTTGTAAAAGTGATTACGAATAAAGGTTTCACTGTTAAAAAAATAATTTCTACAAAATAATTTAATTAATTTAATTACAAAGAGGCTGTCTGAAAAGGCAGCCTCTTTTATTTTACAAAATTTTTGAATTGATTCAAAACTAAAATTATTTTGTAGATTTTATGAATGGTACTTTTCTGGAATTTCTGCGTGAGGGATAGAAACCTTTGTTTTCTTTCTTTAAGAAAACAAAGATTTAGCGGATAGCCCGACCCTTGTGGTCACGCCAAAATACTATTGATGCTCTCTGTAATATTTACAAATGGAATTGATAGGACATTCAGGGCATTTGGGTGTCGGGCGACATATTTCTCTTCCTAAAAAGGAAATGGCCATACCAATTTCGCCCCAAATTTCTTTAGGCAAAATTTGCATGAGTTGTTTTTCGGCTTTAATACCGTCTTTGGTTTCGGTGATTAGTCCAATTCTTGGTGCTACTCGAATGACGTGTAAATCTGCTATAATACCTTCGACAGGAACTTTTGCTTCGCGCATAATAACATTGGCCGATTTACGTCCGATGCCTTTTAAAGCCGTTAAACCATCCATGGTAAGCGGAATATTTTTGTCTTTTTTGATGGTTTGCGCAATTTCCAATAACCATTTGGCTTTGGTACCGAAATTCCTGACTCCTGAAATGTGGGGTATCAATGCGTCTACATTCGAAACGGCCAGACTTTCCATGTTTGGATAAGCTTCAAACAGGGCAGGAGCAATTTTATTGATATGGGCATCGGAGTCCTGAGCTGAAAGGACAACCATGACGACAAGTTGGTATAAATTGTGATAGTCTAACGGATGTTTTTTGTCTTTGTATTTCGTTAGAATTGGTTCAAGTTTTTTAGCCCAATCATTGGAAGTTTCAAATAAATCCATAGCATTATTTTTCTTTAAAGTCTACGGATAATGAATTGACGCAATACCGTGTTCCAGTTGCTGTTGGTCCATCGTCAAAAACATGACCGAGATGACTGCCACAATTAGCACAAACAATTTCGGTGCGTATCATGCCATGGGTGTTGTCTTTTATATATTTGATTTTTCCGGGAATGGATTCGTCAAAGGACGGCCAGCCGCAATGGGCATCAAACTTGGAGTTACTCTCGAATAAAGGTTCTCCGCAGGCACCGCAACAATAGGTTCCTTTTTCAAAAACCAGGTTGTATTTGCCTGAATGTGGTGCTTCGGTTCCTTTTTGGCGAAGAATTCTGTATTTTTCTTCTCCTAATTCGGATTTCCATTGTTCTTCGGATTTTTCTAGTGGATAGGTCATTTTTTTTCTGGTATAAATTTAACGGATACGGAATTGGTACAAAAACGTTTGCCGGTGGTTTCAATTGGACCATCGTCAAAAACATGGCCTAAATGTCCGCCGCAACGGGCACAATTGACTTCGGTTCTGGTCATTCCAAAGGTGTTATCGGTGTGATAAGTAACGGAACCTTTAATGGCTTTATCAAAAGAAGGCCAGCCACAGTCGGAATGAAACTTGGCATCGGAATGAAACAATACATTACCGCAAGCTACACATACATAGGTTCCTTTTTCGAAAGTATTTACATATTCGCCTGTAAAGGCTCGTTCAGTTCCTTTTTTTCGCAGTACTTCATATTGTTCGGGTGCGAGTTCTTTTTTCCACTCCGCATCTGTTTTTTGGATTTTAGTAGTCACTGGTTTCTTTTTTTCTTGCCCCTGACAGCTTACTATTGAAAGCATGAGGGTGAATAAGATTAGAACCTTTTTCATAATTTAATTTATTTAGTAATGAAATTTATTACCTTTTTAATCACTTGATGATCACCTAGAATCTTACGATGACCTAAACCTTTGGTTAACATTAATTCTCCGTTTTTCAACTGTTGGTGAATATGAATTCCGGCTTTTACGGGAACTTCATAATCGTTTTCATCATGAATGACTAATACCGGAATCTCAATTTCTTTTGCAGCTATATACGCAGAATAACTGTCCATGGTTTCTCCAAATTGGTTTTCGAAGCGTATTCTTAAAAGATTACTTATTTCCGGTTTGAGTTGTAATTTTGCTACAAAATCATCCATGATATCCTGAACTTTATCGCCACTTCCGATGATTGCGAGATGTTTTAATTTCAATCCTCTTTTGATAGCATTTAATAAAGTCATTCCTCCTAAAGAATGTCCGATTGCGGCTTCGAACGGACCATGCTTTTTTTGAATTTCTAATACCGATGCAATAAATTCGGTCATTATAGTTGTTTTTCCCGATGACTTTCCGTGAGCTGGAGCATCGAAACTGATAGTTGAATAACCTGATTTTACTAATTCATCAGCAAATTTCACCAATTGTGTCCCCCGACCGGACCATCCATGAACCAATAATATTTTTTTATCACTTTTCCCATATTGATAAACGACCACTTCCTTGTTTATACTTGGAATTTTCAGTAATTCCTGTTGGCTATTTTTATCCATTTCCAATTCCCGTTTTGGAATTTTATGCTTGATAGGTGTGGTAAATAATTTAGCTGCAAAAAGAGTTACTAATTTAGGAGACAGGAATTGCAGTGTTTTTGCAATATAAATAATAGGTTTCGGAACTTGAATGGCTTGTTCTTTTTTTGATTTCAATGGAAATGATTTTTACGGATAAAAAATAGACTGCAAGTTAATTTATTAATCATTTTATTTTAAGTTTTCAAGTATTAAATAAAACTTAAAAAGAGACAAAATAAATTTAATCAATTTTTCGTTTAGAATAGATAAATAAGCAGACTTAAAAAGGAAATGTTTGATATGATTATTTTTTTACTAAAAAAACATAAAATTAAATGCGAAAAAGTTACATAATTACGATATTGACAGATAAATAAATAGTTGTAAATTTACATCAACAAAATAATAAATAATTATCATTATGAAAAAACGTATTATATTTCTATCAATTTGTGTAATGTTTTCAGTGGTTTCGTGTACCACTAAAAATCCATTTACAGGAAAAAACAATTTAAATTTTGTTTCAAACGACCAATTATTTCCAAGTTCTTTTCAACAATACGGAACGTTTTTGAAAGAAAATAAAGTAGTTACCGGAACTGTAGATTCAAGAAGAGTGGAAACAGTGGGTATGAAAATTAAAAATGCTGCCGAAAAATATCTGAATGCCAATGGATATCAGGGATATTTGAAGGATTATCAATGGGAATATAAATTAGTGGACAATAAAGAAGTAAATGCCTGGTGTATGCCTGGTGGAAAAATTGTTTTCTATACAGGAATTTTACCTATTACTAAGGATGATGCCGGAATGGCGACCGTTATGGCGCATGAAGTAGCACATGCTTTAGCAAATCATGGTGCACAACGTATGAGTGCTGGTCAATTGCAACAATTAGGTGCTGTTGGTATTGGCGTTGCAACTGGTGGACAAAGCGAAGAAAGACAAAAAATGTGGCAACAATATTATGGTTTGGGTTCTTCCTTAGGAGTAATGTTGCCATTTAGCAGAAATCATGAAAGTGAAGCGGATATGATAGGATTAAAATTAATGGCAATTGCAGGATATAATCCAGACAATGCTATAGTTTTTTGGCAAAGAATGTCAGCTAATGCAGGAGGTGCTAAGCCGCCGGAATTTTTGAGTACGCACCCGTCTGATGCTACCAGAATTGCAAAATTAAAAAGTCTGATCCCGGAAGCAAAAGCTGAAGCGAAAAAATTCGGAGTTATTTATAAATAAAAAGAAAAAATACTATCTTCGGAGCTGCCTAATTAGGCAGCTTTTTTTATATCTAATAGTTAAATTATTTATGGCAAATCTTGAAAAAGGAAGTAAAAAATTATTAAATGCCTGGGCATTTTATGATTGGGCAAATTCAGTATATAGTTTGGTAATCGCTTCCGCCATTTTTCCGATTTTCTATGGTGCGCTTTTTAAAATGGAAGGTTATTTACATATTGATGTGTTTGGAACAACCCTCAAAAGCACTGCATTAATCAGTTTTGTGACAGCCGCGGCTTTTTTGATGGTGGCATTCATGTCTCCTTTATTGTCCGGAATTGCAGATTATATCGGAAATAAAAAATTATTCTTGAAATTCTTCTGTTATTTGGGATCCCTCTCTTGTATTGGATTGTATTGGTTTAGTCTGGAACATATTTACATCAGTTTACTTTTTTACTTTTTTGGATTGATTGGTTTTTGGGGAAGCCTGGTTTTTTACAACTCATATTTACCAGATATTGCCTTTCCGGAGCAACAGGATAAGGTCAGCGCAAAAGGATATTCTATTGGATATATTGGAAGTGTTTTATTGTTGATTATTAACTTAGCGATGGTAATGAAACCTGACTTTTTTGGAATTACGGGTTCCGATGGAGAAGCAAGTATCAAAGCCATGCGTTACTCATTCGTCATGGTTGGCATTTGGTGGATTGTCTTCAGCCAGTACACTTATTATTATTTACCCAAAGGAAACAAAGGACATAAAGTTACAAAAGCAGTAGTTTTCAATGGATTTAGGGAACTTAAAAAAGTATGGCATCTTCTTGAAGAAAATATTTCTTTAAAAAGATATCTGATAAGTTTTTTTGTTTATAGTATGGCAGTACAAACAGTAATGTTGATTGCAACCTATTTTGGGGAACAGGAAATTACCTGGAAAACAGATAGCGAGAAAACCACAGGATTAATTATCAGTATTTTATTGATTCAATTGGTAGCAGTTTTGGGAGCAATTCTGACTTCAAAAGCTTCTGAAAAATTTGGAAATATTCCCACTTTGATATTTATTAATTGCATTTGGGTTGTATTATGTACTGCAGCATATTTCTTGACCTTGCCAATCCATTTCTATATTACGGCCGCCTTCGTAGGGTTAGTAATGGGTGGAATTCAGGCGCTTTCCAGATCGACATATTCAAAAATGCTGCCCAAAACAAATGATACCGCGTCTTTCTTTAGTTTTTATGATGTTTCCGAAAAAATAGGAATTGTAATTGGAATGTGCATCTACGGAATTATCGACCAAGTAACTGGAAGTCCAAGATTTGCAATCGTATTTTTAGCCGTATTTTTTATTATTGGAATTATTCTATTAAATAGGGTTCCAAAAAAAATATTGGTTAAAGCATAAAAATAATTTATATTTGAACAAAATAAACTTTTCAAAAACCCAAAAATGAAAAAAATAAAATTGATTACTGCTGTATTAGTATTTTTTGCAGCTTTTAATTTGACTTCATGTGATAATGAACCTATTGATCCTGCAATTGATTTGAATAATGGCGGAAATACCGGAGGTGGAGGAACTTCATCAGGAGATTATTGGCCGGCAGCTTTAAACAATCAATGGGTTTTTAATTTAAACGGAGTGCAACAAGATCCACTGAAAATGGTTTCTATAAATGCCATTAATGGAAATACGTATTATACTTTTAATCATCAGACAGGTACAGGTGGCACAGGTACAGCAACCAGTGCAACATTAAGACTAAGAAAAACTAATGGAGATTATTATATAAAAGTTGAAGATATCGTTACTCCGGCGCAAGCAGGTATGCCAGGATCGACAACTACTGGTTCAGAAACGATTCTTTTGAAAGACTATTTAGCTGTTGGTGGTACATGGACTAGCAGTTATAATCAGACAACAACGTATACTGATCCTTCATTTCCAGTCATTACTTTAAATTTTGTGATTGAAGCATCAATTATGGAAAAAAATATTTCTTTAACTGTTAATGGAGCTGTTTATACAGATGTCATTAAAGTTAAATATGTGCAAAATGTTACTAGTTTTGGACAAACTTCTTCTTCTATAAATTATTATTGGTTTTCAAAAAATGTTGGGCCAATTAAAATAACCAATGAATTTGGTACAGATACTTACAATCAGGAATTGGTTTCCTATATTTTAAATTAAGCATTACAATTTATATAAAAAGAACCTGAACAGTTGTTCGGGTTTTTTTATGGCATAAAGATTGTCTATTTAAAGCATGTATTAAATTAGTATGCGATCCACCGATTTTCATCAAAATTATTGTTCAGTTGTGCTATATTTGTTACCCATTTGCAAATTTCTAACGTCAAAATGACTTAATTTATACTATGTCACACCACAAGATACTAACCCTTGACAATTTGTCATTACAAGAATTCGATACTGATGCCGAATTAATTCCACTTTTGACACCAGAAGACGAAGAGGAAATGAATAATGAAGAACTACCTGCTTCATTACCTATTTTGCCATTGCGAAATACCGTTTTGTTTCCCGGCGTCGTTATTCCAATTACAGCTGGAAGAGACAAATCTATTAAATTGATAAATGATGCCAATGCTGCCGGAAAAATCATAGGCGTAGTGGCTCAAAAAAATGAAGTAGACGAAGATCCTACAAAGAATGACATTCATAACGTCGGAACTGTAGCGAGAATTCTTCGTGTATTGAAAATGCCAGACGGTAATATTACCGTTATTCTTCAAGGTAAAAAACGATTCGAAATTGATTCTGTAATTTCGGAAAGCCCTTATATTACTGCCAATATTAAAGAAGTTTCTGAAAAAAGACCAGGAAAAAAGGATATAGAATTTTTGGCCATCATTGAATCTGTAAAGGAATTAGCAATACAGATTATTAAGGAAAGTCCAAATATTCCAACCGAAGCCACTTTTGCTATCAAAAATATTGAAAGTCATTCGTTTCTAATCAATTTTGTTTCATCCAATATGAATTTATCGGTTGAAGAGAAACAAAACTTACTGATGATCAGCAACCTGAAAGAAAGAGCTTTAGAAACCCTGCGTTTTATGAATTTAGAGTTGCAAAAACTCGAATTAAAAAACGATATCCAGTCCAAAGTCCGTTTCGATTTAGACCAACAACAACGGGAATACTTTTTGCAACAGCAAATGAAAACCATCCAGGAAGAATTGGGCGGTGCTTCACAAGAAGAGGAAATGGATGAAATGCTTCAAAAGTCATTGACCAAGAAATGGGATGAAAAAACCGAAAAACATTTCGTCAAAGAATTGGCTAAAATGCGCCGGATGAATCCGCAAGCGCCTGATTTTGGTATTCAAAGAAATTATTTAGACTTGTTTTTAGAATTGCCCTGGAATGAATATTCTAAAGACAACTTTGATTTAAAACGGGCACAGAAAATTCTGGACCGAGATCATTTTGGATTAGAAGACGTAAAGAAAAGAATGATAGAGCATTTGGCAGTTTTAAAATTGCGAAATGATATGAAATCACCTATAATCTGTTTAACAGGACCTCCGGGAGTCGGAAAAACATCTATCGGGAAATCCGTTGCAGAAGCATTAGGCAGAAAATATGTTAGAATTTCTTTGGGCGGTTTGCGGGACGAAGCCGAAATTCGTGGTCATAGAAAAACCTATATTGGGGCAATGTCAGGAAGAATCATTCAAAGTTTGAAAAAAGCCGGAACCTCAAATCCAGTTTTTGTTTTGGATGAAATCGATAAATTATCTGTTAGTAATCAAGGCGATCCATCTTCCGCATTATTGGAAGTTTTAGATCCGGAACAAAACAATTCGTTTTACGACAATTTTCTGGAAATGGGATATGATTTGTCGAAAGTGATGTTCATTGCGACTTCTAATAATATGTCAGCGATTCAACCAGCCTTAGTCGACAGGATGGAAGTCATAAAAATGTCTGGCTATACCATTGAAGAAAAAGTAGAAATTGCCCGTCAGCATTTGTTTCCAAAACAATTAAAAGAGCACGGATTAACTTCGAAAGAATTAACTATCGGAAAAAAACAATTGGAAAAAATTGTTGAAGGATATACCCGTGAATCTGGTGTTCGTGGTTTAGAAGCAAAATTGGCTCAAGTCATTCGAAATGCAGCCAAATCTGTTGCAATGGAAGAAGAGTATAATAAAAAAGTAACCGACGAAGATATTATAAAAGTTTTAGGTGTTCCAAGATTAACAAGAGATAAATCTGAAAATAATGAAGTTGCCGGAGTGGTTACAGGATTGGCTTGGACAAGTGTTGGTGGAGATATCCTTTTTATAGAATCATTGATTTCTCCTGGAAAAGGAACTATGACCATAACTGGAAATTTAGGTACCGTAATGAAAGAATCGGCAACAATTGCTTTGGAATATATTAAATCCAATTCGGAACTATTAGGAATAAGTCCTGAAATATTACCAAAATACAATATCCATTTGCACGTTCCGGAAGGCGCAACACCAAAAGACGGACCAAGCGCCGGAATTGCTATGCTGACTTCTTTGGTTTCTCTTTTTACACAAAAAAGAGTTAAGAAAAACCTTGCCATGACAGGAGAAATTACCTTACGTGGAAAAGTGTTGCCTGTTGGCGGATTAAAAGAAAAGATTTTGGCTGCCAAAAGAGCGAACATCAAAGAAATTATTCTTTGCCACGAAAACAAAAGCGACATTGATGAAATAAAACAGGAATATATAGAAGGACTGACTTTTCATTATGTCAAGGAAATGAGCGATGTTTTGGCCATAGCCATAACGGAAGAGAAAGTTAAAAACGCAAAAGTGTTATAAATGAAAAACGGCTGAGAAATTAGCCGTTTTTTTTATTAAAAATAATATCTTCGCATTTGCGTTATACAATGCAGAAATAACAATTATGGCTGGAAAATTCTTATATGCTTTCTTATTTTTATATAGTACCGTATCTTATGGTCAAATAGGAGGTAAATCAGTTTATCAGTTTCTGAATTTAGTTACCTCGCCACGACAAGCTGCTTTGGGCGGGAAAACCATCACGATTTATGATGATGATGTAAATCAGGCGCACTTTAATCCGGCAACTATTAATGCTGAAATGGACAACCATCTGGCATTGAATTACGGAAGTTATTTTGGTGAAGTTTCTTACGGAACCGCTTCCTATGCTTATACTTACGACCGACACTTGCAAACTTTTCAAGCCGGAGTCAATTATGTAAACTACGGTAAATTTGACGGAAGAGATGAAAACGGAACTGCAACTTCTGAGTTTACAGGAAGCGAAATTGCCCTTTCTTTCGGTTATGCTTACAATATTCCATTTACAGATATTCATGTCGGAGCCAATGCAAAATTGATTTCGTCGACTTTAGAAAGCTATAATTCTTTTGGCGGTGCCATGGATTTGGGTGCTTTGTATATTGATGAATATAACGGCATCAATTATGCTTTAGTAGTGAGAAATATCGGGACACAATTCACCGCATATTCAGAAACAAAGGAGCAATTACCGTTAGAAGTGATGGCTGGAATTTCTCAACAATTAGAAAATGTACCCATTCGCTGGCATCTGACTTTGGAAAATTTACAACAATGGAATATAGCTTTTTCTAATCCGGCTCGTGCCGAAGGTTCTATAGACGGCGGTTCGACTGAGGAAAAAGTATCGTTTTTTAACAATGCATTGCGTCATGTGGTGCTTGGGGCTGAGTTGTTTCCCACAAAAGGGTTTAATATTCGTTTGGGATATAATTTCAGAAGAGCGGAAGAATTAAGAATTTTAGAGCAACGAAATTTCTCCGGAATCTCGTTAGGAATTGGCTTAAAGGTCAGTAATCTGAAGTTCAATTATTCCTATTCAAGATATACTTTAGCGGCAAACACGAGTTTGTTTGGTTTAACGATTAACTTTCAATAATACATTTTGGACAAAAAAATTACTATAGCTATTGACGGATTTTCGTCAACTGGAAAAAGCACCTTAGCCAAACAATTGGCCAATGCATTAGGTTACGTTTATGTGGATACCGGCGCAATGTATCGTGCGGTTACTTTATTTGCAATGCAAAACGGTTATATTGCTGCTGATTTTTTCGATAAAGAAACTTTAATAGCAAGTTTGCCTTTTATCCATTTGCAATTCAAATTCAATCCTGATTTGGGTTTTGCCGAAATGTACCTCAATGAAACCAATGTTGAAAAAGAAATCAGAACCATAGCAGTTTCTAATTTTGTAAGCAAAGTGGCCGAAGTTTCCGAAGTTCGCGCCAAATTGGTCGAACAACAAAAACAAATGGGCAAAGACAAAGGTCTGGTTATGGATGGCAGGGACATAGGAACCGTTGTTTTTCCGGATGCAGAACTCAAAATATTTATGACCGCCAGTGCGCAAACCCGTGCACAAAGACGTTATGATGAACTTAAAGAAAAAGGCGATGATATTTCCTTTGAAGAAGTGCTTAAAAACGTAGAAGAAAGAGATTACATTGATACTCATAGAGTTGACTCTCCCTTAGTAAAAGCTGACCATGCGATTGAAATTGACAATTCTCATCTTACAAGAGAAGAACAATTTGATAAAGTTTTAGCATTAGTAAATAGTATTCAATAATTTGTTGATAATATCTTCAATTTTAATTTGAATATCTTAATTTATTGTTAGTTTTACCGACTCGAAAATTTACATTTTATAAAATAAAATATTATGAGTATTAAATATCGTCTGACATTGATGAGCTTTCTTCAATTTTTTGTTTGGGGGGCTTGGCTTATCACGGTTGGAAATTATTGGTTTGCAACCAAACAATGGAGTGGAGCGGAATTTGGAGCTATTTTTTCAACTTTAGGACTTTCTTCAATAATAATGCCGGCACTAACTGGAATCATTGCTGACCGGTTTTTAAATGCAGAAAAATTATACGGAATTTTACATATTATTGGCGGACTATTTATTGCTTATTTGCCGCAAGTAGAGAATCCCGGAGATTTCTATTGGGTAATTTTTGGAGCAATGATGTGTTATATGCCTACGATTTCATTATCGAATTCGGTGGCTTACAATATATTGAAGAATAATAACTATGATGTAATAAAAGTATTCCCGCCGATTCGTGTTTGGGGTACAATAGGATTCATTGTTGCGATGTGGATTACCAATTTATCTGGTAACAAAGCATCGGCAAATATGTTTTACATTTCTGCTTTTGCTGCAATTGTTTTGGGGATTTATTCCTTTACATTGCCTAAATGTCCTCCTCAAAAACTAATTGATGAAGATGCTTCATTTGCCAAGAAATTAGGATTAGATGCTTTCAAATTATTTGGAACCTATAAAATGGCTTTGTTTTTTATCTTCTCTATGTTTTTGGGCGGTGCGTTACAATTGACAAACATGTATGGCGATACCTATTTGTCTGAATTTGCTAATGTTCCTCAATATGCAGATTCATTTGTGGTAAAATACTCCACCATAATTATGTCGATTTCTCAAATATCTGAAACATTGTTTATATTGGCAATTCCATTTTTCTTGAAAAAATTTGGAATCAAGCAAGTAATGTTAATTAGTATGTTGGCCTGGGTATTGCGTTTTGGATTGTTTGCCTATGGAGATCCGGCTGGAGGATTATGGATGATAGTTTTGTCTTGTGTAGTATACGGAATGGCATTTGATTTCTTTAATATTTCGGGTTCTCTTTTTGTAGAAACCACCACTGATCCTAAAATCCGTTCCTCGGCTCAAGGATTGTTTATGATGATGTCTAATGGTTTCGGTGCTTTCTTTGGAGGCATAATTAGTGGGACAATCATTGATATGTTTTTTACACACGACGGAAAAAGAGACTGGCATAATATCTGGCTTTCCTTTGCAATTTATGCGATGGTAATCGCAATTGCATTTGCAGTTATGTTTAAACACAAACATGATCCAAAGGCGTTGGAGAATGTAACTCATTAAGAAAATAGATTTATAAAATATACCCGATAGGATTTCTAAACCTATCGGGTTTTTTATTGCCTGACAATCAATACAAAACTTAAAATAGCCCCGATAGTAGCGGTATCCTTTTTTCAAGGTGATTTTTCTTCGCCTTGAAAAAAGATACAAGTGGATAGCGGGAACAGGATTTCTAAAAATGCCCGAGCTATTCGCTTCTGATAATCAAGGCATTACTTTTTTTGGATTAATTATTTTGATATTGAAAAAAAACTTGACAAATCGATATAGATGTATTACCTTTGCAAACCTTTTGGTGAATAAGAGTTTCCATTAGGGTTCAACGAATTACACAAACAACTTCTGTTGTTTTCTATCACATGATGAAACTCGAGAAAATACAGAATACAAATTTTTTATCAGATATGTCTGAATCATTAAAATCACAAGAGCAGTTTTTAGCAGAATTTAACTGGCACAACTTCGAAGAAGGTATTGATGCTGTTGATACTAAAAACTTGCAAGAATTTGAAGAATTAGTATCAAAAACTTTTATTGATACTGATCAGGAAGAAGTAGTAGAAGGTACTGTAGTAAGAATTACAGACAGAGACGCTATTGTTGACATTAACGCAAAATCGGAAGGTGTTATTTCTTTAAACGAATTCCGTTACAATCCAAACTTAAAAGTAGGTGACAAAGTAGAAGTATTAATTGACATCCGTGAGGATAAAACAGGTCAATTGGTATTGTCTCACAGAAAAGCACGTACTATCAAATCTTGGGATAGAGTTATTTCGGCTAACGAAACAGGAGAAATCGTTAATGGTTTTGTAAAATGCAGAACTAAAGGTGGTATGATCGTTGACGTTTTCGGAATTGAAGCTTTCTTACCAGGATCTCAAATTGATGTTAAACCAATTAGAGATTACGATGTATATGTAAACAAAATGATGGAATTTAAAGTTGTGAAAATCAACCACGAATTCAAAAACGTTGTTGTTTCTCATAAAGCGCTTATTGAAGCGGATATTGAAGTACAGAAAAAAGAAATTATCGGTCAATTACAAAAAGGACAAGTATTAGAAGGTGTTGTTAAAAACATTACTTCTTATGGTGTGTTCATTGACTTAGGTGGTGTAGATGGATTAATCCACATTACTGACCTTTCTTGGAGCAGAATCAATCACCCAAGTGAAGTTCTTGAATTAGACCAAAAATTGAATGTTGTTATTCTTGACTTTGATGATGAGAAAACAAGAATTCAATTAGGTTTAAAACAATTGAACGCTCACCCATGGGATGCTTTGAATGCTGACTTAAAAGTTGGTGATAAAGTAAAAGGTAAAGTAGTTGTAATCGCTGATTACGGTGCATTTATTGAAGTTGCTGAAGGTGTTGAAGGTTTAATCCACGTTTCTGAAATGTCTTGGTCTACGCACTTGCGTTCGGCTCAGGATTTCGTAAAAGTTGGTGATGTTGTTGATGCAGTTATCTTGACTTTAGACAGAGATGACCGTAAAATGTCATTAGGTATCAAACAATTGTCTCAAGATCCTTGGACTGATATCACTTCTAAATACCCAGTAGGTTCTAAACATACAGGTATCGTTAGAAACTTTACAAACTTTGGAATTTTCGTAGAATTAGAAGAAGGTATCGACGGATTGATTTATATCTCTGACTTATCTTGGACTAAGAAAATCAAACATCCATCTGAATTTGTAAACGTTGGTGAAAAACTTGACGTTGTAGTATTAGAATTAGATGTTGAAGGACGTAAATTATCTTTAGGTCACAAACAAACTACGGCTAATCCTTGGGATCAGTATGAAGATTCATTCGCTGTTGGAACTATCCACAACGGAGAGATTTCTGAAATCGTTGACAAAGGAGCTACTGTAGAATTCGGAGATGATATCGTTGCTTTCATTCCTACACGTCACCTTGAAAAAGAAGACGGAAAGAAATTGAAAAAAGGTGATTCAGCTGATTTCAAAGTAATCGAATTTAACAAAGAATTCAAAAGAGTAGTTGCGTCTCACACAGCTATCTTCCGTGAAGAAGAAGAGAAAAATGTGAAAGCAGTTACTGAGAATACAAGTTCATCATCTAACAACAATGCATCTGCATCTACATTAGGAGATAACAATGATATTCTTGCTGAATTGAAAGCTAAAATGGAAAAAGGAGGAAAATAATCTTCTTTAATTCTTTTTAAATATAAAAGCCTCACAGTAATGTGGGGCTTTTTGCTTTTGGGATGATGGCAGATTTCATAGAGATTCCTTAATGAGAGCGAGATTCCTCCTTCGTCGGAATGACAAGTTTGCTTGATTTGTGTTGCGGTATGTTATTCTTTAAATCCTATCCATTTTGTGATTCCGACGAAGGAGGAATCTCTGCGTTGTTATTCTCTAAAGACCTATTTTAAACCATTTTCTCCACCACAATCAATTCATTTTGCTGTTCGACTCTCGGAATGGTTCTGATTTTAAACTCTTTTTCATCAAAATCATTTAGGTAGCGAAGATTTCGGATGTTATCTGATTCTTTCAAAATCATCGTATTAAACAAGATGAATCCTTTTGTTTTTAAAAGAGAACCTATTCTCTCAATGAACACTTTTTCAAATAAAAAATCAGGCATTGTAGTGTCCTGGAAAATATCAACAATAATTAGATCATATTTAGCGTTGGTTTTAAGAACATATGCATAAGCGTCCTCAATCACAATATCAAGATTGGGTATTTCTTTGAGTTTGAAATATTCGTTGGCCATTTTTATAATGTCGGGATCAATCTCAACGCCGGTTATTTTTCCTTTATAATGTATTTCATCGGTTAAAGTTTTGATGACACTTCCTCCAGCAACACCAAGAACGAGAATGTCTTGCATAGCTACAATGGTTTCAAAACCTATAGATTTTAGTCCTTTTCTCAAAATTCGCTGCAGACTGCCATAGGAATAATTGGTATTTTTCGAATCCAATACCAATTCACCATTTGCCCAGGTAATTTCAAGCGTTTTGCTTACGGCAGATTTTTTCTGATAAATATTTATAGGAATAAGATAACTAAGCAGCTTTTTGAGCATTATACTTTTTTTACCAAAAATAAGAGATTAATGTTACTTTTACACAAAATTATCAGGAATGAAGAAGCTAATTTATAAATGGATATTTTTTCGATTGATGGGATGGAAAATCGTCGGGATAGTTGATGAAAATATCAAAAAATCTATCATGATGGTTGTTCCCCATACCAGTTGGCATGATTTCTATCTGGGTATTTTTACCCGCGGAATTTTGGGTGTTGAAATCAATTGGGTTGGAAAAAAGGAATTATTTCGGTTTCCTTTTGGATGGTATTTTAAATACATGGGAGGCGCGCCACTAGATCGAATGGGCGGTTTGAATAAAGTAGATGCGATTGCAGAAGTTTTCAAAAAGAAAGCTGTATTTCGTCTGGGGATTGCTCCGGAAGGAACCCGTAAAAAGGTAACAGAATTAAAAACCGGTTTTTATTATATTGCTATGAAAGCCAATGTGCCCATTATTCCTGTTGCATTCGATTATGGTAAAATGGAAATCCGTTTTGGTAATCCATTTTATCCGACAGGAAATCTTGAAGCCGATATGAAAATCATATCCAATTATTTTGTGGGTACCAAGGGTAAAATTCCAGAGAACAGTTTTGAAGGGTAATAAAAATTAGTTGCCAGGTTTATAATCTTTAAAAGTTCCGTTTTTATAAAATATCACAATTTTATCAATTTCATTAGAGGTTGATGAGATTGTGATATTTTCGTTTGCAAAAGATTTTTTTATTTCTACGGGATTTTTTTCCAAAGGCTTTTCAATGTCACTGAATAAATCTTCAGCAGTTTCATTTTTGAATGTTGGAGCAGGAGCATTTATTTTTTTTTCGTTCTCAATAAGGATATTATTTTCTCCGGCACTTTTTGGAAAATGTCCTTTTCCATTCAAAATCCAATACAAATCTACCTCGGGAAAAACTTCCAAAATCTTTAGAATGAAATCAAGACTCGGCTTGTTTCTGCCCGAAAGGAGGTGAGACAAACTGGAACGTTGTACGCCAATTTTATCCGCAAATGCAGAAGCGTTCAGACTGTAATAATCCAATATAACTTCTAATCTTTTAATAAAATCCTCTGTGTTTACCATTGTAAATAACGTATTTAATGACCGAGTTACAAATGTAATTAAAAAGAATGAGATTAACTAAATTACAGATGTAAATTGAGTTAATACAGAAATAATTACTAATCTAATAGTTTAGCTATTAGTATCTAAAAGTCTGATAATGTATTATTTGATTATATTAAAATAAATAGATGACAATTGTCAACTACTATGTAGTCAAAGGTCTTTGAATAGATAAAGGAGTAGTTTACATTGTTAAACAAATCGATTGTTTTCGATGTTTACAATTGTAAATACAAAGATGTTTACTTTTGTAAAACCAAAAAATACAGCATGGATTTCGAGTTATTGTACAGTCAATTTAAAGAACAAAGTTTGCACGGGAGATATATTACTTTAAGCGATATTGAGCCCTTATTGCATAAGTTGGATGTGAAAGGCCGCGTTAAAATTATAGGACAATCGGTTCTTGAAAAACCAATTTATCAGGTCGAAATAGGGACCGGAAAAACACGAATTTTGCTTTGGTCACAAATGCATGGGAATGAAAGTACCACGACAAAAGCGCTTTTTGATTTTCTGAATTTGCTGAATAGTGATTCTGAAATTGGAAATGACTTGTTGAATAATTTTACTTTTTGTTGTTTGCCGATGTTAAATCCGGACGGCGCATTGCTTTATACAAGAGAAAATGCGAATAAAGTGGATCTAAACAGAGACTCCCAGGCGTTGTTACAACCGGAAAGTAAGCTGCTGCGAGCCGTTTTTGAACGCTTTAAACCACATTATTGTTATAATTTACATGATCAGCGTACCATTTTCGGGACTGAAAACACCAATAAACCTGCAACTGTTTCGTTTTTAGCGCCTTCTTATAATGAAGAACGGGAAGTTAACGAAGTTCGAATGAAAGCGATTGATGTTATTGTAGCGATGAACGAAACATTACAACACTATATTCCAAATCAAGTAGGGAGATTTGATGATTCTTTTAATATCAATTGCATTGGCGATACCTTTCAGTCTCTAAATGTCCCCACCATTTTGTTCGAGGCGGGTCATTTTCCTAAAGATTATGATAGAGAAGAGACCAGGAAATATGTTTTTATAGCATTACTATCTGGTTCTCAGTTTCTTTCGAGAAGCACAATAGTTAGCAACAGAATGACTGATTATTTGAATATTCCTCAAAATAAGGTGAGTTTTTATGACTTTGTTTATAAAAATGTCAAAATTAATTATGATAATACCGAAATAATTACGAATTTTGCAGTTCAATACAAAGAGGAATTAATAGGTAATCAGCTTTGTTTCAACGCTTATATTGTTGAAATTGGTGATTTAAAAGGATATTCAGGTCATTATGAATATGATGCGCAACAAGCTTTATATCAAGATGAAAATGATAGTATTCCGAAATTAAATAAAAAAGCAGATTTTTATTTAGGAAAAAATATTAAAATTGTTAATGGATTGATAAAAACGTAACTTTTTTATGTTTTTTAGCTTTAAAAACACTTTCTTTGTACTTTGTTTGAGTAATTATAGTACACAATAAATTTAAATATTTTATGAGCAAGTTTCGTTTAGATGAAGTCGATCACCAAATTTTGGACATGTTGATTGATAATACAAGAGTTCCATTTACAGATATCGCAAAAAAGTTGTTGATTTCTGCAGGAACAGTACACGTGAGAGTTAAGAAAATGGAAGATGCAGGGATTATCATGGGTTCTTCATTAACACTTGATTATGAAAAATTAGGCTATTCATTTATTGCGTATGTAGGTGTTTTTCTTAATAATACTTCTCAGACTAAATTTGTTTTAGAGCGTATAAATGAAATTCCTTATGTAACTGTAGCACACATAACTACCGGAAAATTTAATATTTTTTGTAAAATCAGAGCAAAAGACACTAAACATGCCAAAGACGTTATCTTTATGATTGACGATATCGAAGGTGTTTACAGAACAGAAACTATGATTTCATTAGACGAAAGTATTAATGATAAAAAACGTTTGATGCATACCATTTTCAAAAATATGTAATCATACTTTGATTACAATTCATAAACCTCATTTGCCATTGGTAAATGAGGTTTTTTTTATTAAATTAGTTTTTTAAAAAAGATAAAAATGAAATCAGACCAATTACCTGTAAATGAATATGCTACTTATTATACTGGCTATATTCAAGCTTTGGAAAATGTAGAATTAATTGAAGAATTAGAAATTTGTGTGCATGAATTTATCAAGTTTGTGCAAAACATTCCAATGGATAAATTTGATTATCGGTATGCGGAAGGAAAATGGACTATCAAAGATATTATTCAACATTTAATTGATGCGGAGCGTATTTTTAGTTACCGCGCTTTACGGATTTCAAGAAATGATAAAACACCATTGCCGGGTTTTGATGAAAATTTCTACGTCGATAATACTAATGCGAATGACCGAAGTATTCAGGATTTACTGACTGAACTTGCAGTAGTAAGACAATCTACGTTATCACTTTATAAAAGCTTTACGCAAGAGCAATTAGCAAGACTTGGAACAGCTTCAGATAAAGAAGTATCTGTTCGTGCTATAGGATTTATCATTATTGGACACCAAAAACACCATCAAAAGATTTTTGAAGAAAGATATTTGTAATTTATTTTAAGAATTCAGACCAGATTTTGAGTTTGTTTTCAAAAGACATGGTATTTGCTGGACTGGTTGAAGGCATTACATAATAAGTAATGCCTTGAATTTGTCCGAACTTTTTCAGGAAATATTTATGGCTTTCTTTACCATTAAAAACGATTTTTTTGATGGAGGGGAATTCTTTAAAAAGACTTTCAAAATCGTTTACGATGTGATTTTTGCTGTGGATATCCAAGCTTCCTTTTCTTTCACAATTTTCTAAAACATCCCACAAACCAATTTTATTGCTTTGAAGAATCTTTACTTTTTCTTCAAAAACTTCAGAAACAGGCAAATTATCGAATAAAGTATACATAATTCGCCAGAAATGATTGTGATTGTATCCGTAATATTCTTGTTTGGCCAGTGAAGTCGCGCCTGGCATAGTTCCCAAAATCAAAATTTCGGTTTCTGAATTGATAATAGGAGGAAAGGAGGTAGTCATATTAAATAACTTTTGTTTCATTGGTTTCTTTTTCGATTATTGCCAATCCAATTCTTAATTTATCATAAGAAATCTTTTCTTCAAAATAATCAAAATAAGGTTTTAACGCATTTGGTGATTCCATTTTGATTTGTGCTGCTGCAATTTTTGAAACTTCATCATCAGAAACAAATTCACTTAAATCAACAGCATGGCCATCAATATATAATTTCGCCATATGGGAAATGATCGTTGGAACGCCTAATTTTCTTTTCAAAGCAATGGCTTCAGCAGAAAGTCCGCTTTGATACAATTCTAATGTTTCTTTATAGGTGTTTCCCTCTTTTTTGTCCCGAGGCTTCGGGATTACAGCTTTATTTTTTTGAAAATCAATAATGGCTTTAACAAAAGCATCACCATATTTTTCGAGTTTTGCTTTCCCAACACCGTCGATAGTGATTAATTCTTCGTCGCTCATGGGCCTTTTGGTTTCCATTTGGCGTAAAGCAGCATCGCTAAAGATAATATAAGCAGGAACGTCTTCTTCTTTGGCAATTTCATAACGAAGCTTTCTAAGCGTCTCAAAAAGCAAATTGGTGACTGTTTTACTTTTTGGTTCTTTGATTTCCGATTTATCAATGCTGATTTTTTTGACGGTCGTAAGTTGTACTTTTTCGCCTTCAAACAGTACTTTTTTGGCAAATGCGGTTAATTTGATTTTATTTTGCTGATGAAAAGCAATTTCGCAATATCCTAAATTGATCAATTGAATTAAATATTGATTCCAATCATACCATGAAATATCAGTACCAATTCCGTATGTTTTTAGATTTTGATATTCTTTTTCATAAATAGAAGCATTCTTAGAACCTCGTAAAAAGTCAACGATTACAGGTAATGGCTCCGTTTCCTGCAATCGAATAATGGCTGACAAGGCTTTTTGAGCAATTATGGTTCCATCGAAAAAAGCAGGTGGATTTTTACAGATATCACAATTGCCACAATTTTCAGTGACCAATTCACCAAAATAGGAAAGCAATATTTTTCGGCGACAGCTCAAAGCATCCGCATATTGCTTCATTCTGTCGAGTTTTGCCAGCTGAACTTCGGAATTCAATCCTTCGGAAGCAAATTTTTGCAATTGGATGACATCGCCGTAGCTTTCGAATAATATAGTCTCAGATGGCAATCCGTCACGGCCGGCACGACCAATTTCCTGATAATAGCCTTCAATGTTTTTAGGTAAATTATAATGAATTACCCAACGTACATTCGATTTGTCGATTCCCATTCCAAAAGCAATGGTAGCACAAACCACCTGACAATCATCATTGATGAATTCGTCCTGGGTGTTGGATCTGATTTTATTGTCTAACCCTGCATGATAGGCTTTGGCATTAATTCCAATTTTTTGCAATTTTCCTGAAAGTTCCTCTGTAGTTTTTCTGCTCAAGCAATAAATAATTCCGGATTCGTTGGGTTTATCTTTAACAAAATCTATGATTTGTTTTACCCTGTCTAGTGCCGGGCGTACTTCTAAACTCAGATTTTTTCTGTCGAAAGAAGCAACAAATTGTTTTGGATTTTTTAAATTTAATTGAGAGCTAATGTCTTTACGCGTAGCTTTATCGGCAGTAGCAGTTAAAGCTAAGATTGGAGTAGAAGGGAAGCGATTTTTGAGATATCCCAAATTGGTATAAGCGGGACGAAAATCATGTCCCCAAGCCGAAATACAATGCGCTTCATCAACAGCAATAAGGCTAACGGTAAGTTGATTAAAAACTGTATCGAGATACGACAAACTTTCAGGAGCCACATAAACAAGCTTGACTTTATTGTCTTTTAGATTTTGAATGTGTGTTTGTTGTTCCGCTTCGGTTTGACTGCTGTTTATAAAACAAGCCTCAATGCCATTGGCTTTTAGACTATCAACCTGATCTTTCATCAAGGCGATAAGTGGCGAGATTACTATGGTAATTCCAGGGAAAACCAAAGCGGGCAATTGAAAACAGATTGATTTTCCGCCGCCTGTGGGCATGATTGCTAGTGTATCCTGACCAGAAAGAATGGTATTTATAATTTCTTCCTGATTGGGTCTGAATTTTTCGAAACCGAAACTTTCTTTTAATTTGGCGTGCAAAATTCGTGTTGTCATTTTGGCTTATATTATTGAAACTAAATTAATAAAAAAAGGAACCCAAAATGAGTTCCTTAAATATTTTTAATAAAGTTTAGTCTTCATCATCATCAGTATCTTCGTCGATAATATCAGAAGGATCAGTATCCTCGTCATCGTCAGCATCAAAATCTGGTTTATCTAAATTTTCGTCTTCCTCCTCGTCGTCGTCCATCGCATCTTCATCTTCAAGGTCAATTCCTTTTATGGCTTCTAATGGAACAACAATATCATCATCTTCATCAAAATTAATAATTCTGTCGGAAAGTTTAGTACTTATTTTTACCAAGAAAATGGTATCTTCAGTTTTCACTTCTACAGCTTCAATAGTTTCGTTTTTGTGATTTTTAAAACGAATGATATTCGAATCATCGTATCCGTCGGGAAATCGTTCTACTAATAATGTTAAAATTTCATTAGTCAATTTGGCGTAATCAACAATAACTCTTTTCATAAAAATTCTATTATAAATCTAATAAATAAGCAAAAATTAACGGTGCCACAATGGTAGCATCCGACTCGATGATAAACTTAGGGGTTTTAATGTCTAATTTTCCCCAAGTGATTTTTTCGTTTGGAACAGCTCCGGAATATGATCCATAACTGGTTGTTGAATCTGAAATCTGGCAGAAATAACTCCAAAATGGGATATCATGCATTTCCATATCCTGATACAACATTGGTACTACACAAATTGGAAAATCTCCAGCGATTCCACCACCAATTTGAAAGAAACCAATCCCTTTTCCGGCACAATTTTTCGGATACCAGTCTGCTAACCACATCATATATTCCACCCCACTTTTTGTAGTGGTAGGTTTGAATTCTCCTTTAATACAATAAGAGGAAAAAATGTTCCCCATAGTACTGTCTTCCCAACCTGGAACTACGATAGGCAGGTTTTTCTCGGCAGCAGCCACCATCCAGGAATCTTTAGGATCAATTTCGTAATATTGTTCCAATACTCCGGAATTAATCATTTGATACATAAATTCATGTGGAAAATAACGTTCTCCTGCTTTATCAGCAGTATTCCAGATATTGAACAAATGAGATTGTAATCTTCTAAAGGCTTCTTCTTCAGGAATACAAGTATCAGTAACTCTATTGTAGTGATTTTCTAATAAATCCCATTCATCCTGAGGACTTAGGTCTCTATAATTAGGCACTCTTTTATAGGAGTTGTGTGCTACCAGGTTCATGATATCTTCCTCAAGATTTGCTCCGGTACAAGAAATAATATGTACTTTGTCCTGACGGATCATTTCTGCTAATGATTTTCCAAGTTCGGCAGTACTCATTGCTCCACCTAGTGTAATCATCATTTTACCGTTGTCCAGTAAATGTTCTTCATATCCTTTGGCAGCATCGACTAATGCAGCTGCATTAAAATGCAGATAGTGTTTTTCAATAAACTGACTGATGGGTCCTTTGCTCATTTTTCTGGGTTTAAAAATTAAAAAATCGAAAGATTGAAAAGCTGTTTTTCAAATTAACGAATTTTTAAATTGACTAATTGTTTATTTAACTAATTATTTTTTATCGTAACCTAATATTTTTAATACATCATCTGCTGTTTGTTGCTCAGAGAAAACTTCCGTAGCCAAAATCCCGTTTTCATCTCTGTCAATCAGGATATGTTTGGGTTGTGGAATCAAACAGTGATGTAATCCTCCATATCCACCAATGGTTTCCTGATAAGCGCCAGTATTGAAAAATCCGATATATAACGGTTTTTCCTTGTTGTATTTTGGCAAATAAATGGCATTCATATTCTGCTCAGAATTGTAATAATCATCGCTGTCACACGTCATTCCGCCTAATAAAACCCTTTCATATTGATCATTCCAACGATTGATGGCCAACATAATAAAACGCTTATTAATAGCCCATGTATCCGGTAGAGTGGTAATGAAAGACGAGTCAATCATGTTCCATTTTTCTCTGTCGTTTTGTTGTTTTTGATATAAGATTTGATAAATAGCACCACCACTTTCACCAACGGTAAATGACCCGAATTCGGTAAAAATATTTGGAACATCCACTTCAGCCTCTTCACAGGCAATTTTTATTTGATTGATAATTTCATCAATCATATATTGGTAATCGTACTCAAATGCCAATGAATTTTTGATAGGGAATCCACCACCAATATTCAAGCCATCCAACGAAGGACACTCTTTTTTTAAGGCAATATATACTTTAATACATTTTACCAATTCATTCCAATAGTAGGCATTATCATTAATTCCGGTATTGATAAAAAAGTGTAGCATTTTCAGCTCCAATTTTTTATTATCCTGAATTTGTTTTTTATAAAAGTTAACTATGTTTTTGTATCCGATACCTAATCTGGAGGTATAGAACTCAAATTTTGGTTCCTCTTCAGCGGCAATACGAATTCCAATTTTGAATTTTCCTTTGATTTGTGCCTGTAGCAAATCCAATTCTTCATAATTATCAATAATCGGAATGGCGTTTTTATGTCCGTTATTGATTAATCGTGCAATATTTTCAATATATTGGTCTCTTTTGAAACCATTACAAATCACATACGTGCTTTTATTGATTTTACCATTTTCCAATAAATTTTCGACAATATTAATGTCAAAAGCAGAGGAAGTCTCAATATGGATATTATTTTTGAAAGCCTCATTCATTATATATTCAAAATGAGAACTTTTTGTGCAATAGCAATAGTAATATTTACCTTCGTATTTGTTTTTTTCCATCGCATTTCGGAACCAGCCTTTGGCTCTGTTGATGTTTTTGGAAATTTGTGGCAAATAAGTAAATTTCAGAGGCGTTCCGTACTGTTCTACCAATTTCATCAAATCAATATTGTGAAACAGTAAATTGTCTTTGTTCAGGTTGAACTCCTCTTGTGGGAAATAATATGTTTGGTTTATTAAATCGGAATATTTTGTATTCATTTATTTGTCAGTAATTTAGATTAAAAGTAATTGAAAAAATTAAGTTAATCTAATTTTCAAACCCGAATATTTGCATAAATAATTTGCAGCTTCTCATGATAAATGTTTGAACTATGTAAAACGTCAAAATTTAGGATTCCCCTTACGGCAAAAAAGTTACCCCATAACCCTATATAAGAATTATTGTTTTTACTCTCGCAGAAAGAATGTTTGCTAGTATTTTTGTGTTTATTCATTAGGGCAAATGTAAAAAATAATATATCCCAATTGCAACCCTTTTAGCTAAAAAAATATTAAGATTTATAATCGGAAAAGGCTTTATTAATCAGTTCATTTTCAACTTCTTGATTTATTTTTACTTTTCCAATTCCATATAAAAGAACAAATTGAACCAAACCATACTCATTTTTTTTGTCATGAATGAGCAATTCCATGATTGGAATCAGGTCATTTTCTTCAAAAATAATGTCTTCAAAAATATTTTTAATGGTGCTTTTAATTTGGATATATTCTTCGGCAGAAATTAGATTTTTTTGCCAGGAAATATAACTTTCCAAAATCATTCCGGCAGCAATCGCTTCGCCGTGTAATAAGGTTTTTTTATTTTCATTTTCCAAAAAATAACTTTCAATGGCATGACCTAAAGTGTGACCGAAATTCAAGGCTTTCCGAATTCCTTTTTCAGTTGGGTCCTGCATAACAATATTATTTTTAATTTCAACCGAGGTATAAATCAACTGATCGAAATCGGCAAAATCAATTTTACTCAAATCCAAAAATAATTCCCAGTAAGTTTTGTCATAGATTAAACCGTGTTTTAGCATTTCGGCCAGTCCCGAACGCATTTCATTTTGCGGAAGCGTTTCAAGATATCGAGTATCAATCAAAACCATTTTAGGCGTGTTAATTACTCCGATCTGGTTTTTTAAATTTCCCAAATCCACACCATTTTTTCCTCCAACGGAAGCATCAACCATCGCCAATAAAGTTGTTGGAACATGAATAAAATCAATCCCTCTTTTGAAAGTGGAAGCTATAAATCCACCTAAATCAGTAACCACACCGCCACCTAAATTTATAATCAGGCTTTTTCGGTCCGCGCCTAATTCGGTCAAAACATTCCAAATTTCAACGC
Organism: Flavobacterium sp.; assembly: GCF_035292545.1. Classification (GTDB taxonomy): domain Bacteria; phylum Bacteroidota; class Bacteroidia; order Flavobacteriales; family Flavobacteriaceae; genus Flavobacterium. Next base: position 28,360 of record NZ_DATDPV010000079.1, read on the forward strand.
AGGTTTCTATATTTTTGAAACTTTCGCCTGCATCGAATTCAATGATTTCTATAGCCAGTTCGGTTTCTATATAAGGTAGAAAAGCGGGCAGACAATATTCATTAGTATTACTGTCAACTATAATGAATAGGTTAGAATACTTGTTTTCAGCCAAATGTTTATTGAACGCTTCATAGCCGTTTTCATTAAAATAAATACGATAATCGTTGGCTTGAATAAATTGCATAATTAGTTCAGTAATTTTGTTGTGTTTGATAAGACAAAATAAGGTAATTTTTGATTAAAATTTATCAAAGTCTATTTATATTTGTATAATTATTAAAAAACATATGGAAAAGATATTCAATAATACACAAGTTGCATTTTCATTAAAAAGTGATACCGAATTAGAAAGGGCGTATTTTCTTTTTAAATTGATTGATAATCAGCCGCTGGTTCGCATCGGAACTGCAGTTACGAATTTTGCCATCAAAGCACATTTACCTGTTGAAGGACTAATCAGAGCTACTGTTTTTGACCATTTTTGTGGCGGAATAAGTGAAGATGATTGTCTTCCGGTGGTTGATAAAATGTTTGCCAAAGGCGTTTCGTCGGTTTTGGATTATTCTGTCGAAGGAAAAGAAGATGAAGTTCATTTTGATGATGCGATGCAAATGACTTTGAAAATCATTGATTTTGCTAAAGAGAAAAAAGCCATTCCATTTGCTGTTTTTAAACCAACTGGTTTTGGACGTCTTGATTTGTATGAAAAAATAGGAGCCAAAATTCCATTAACAGTAACAGAACAAGCAGAGTGGGATAGAGTAGTGGCACGTTTTGACCAGGTTTGCAAAGTAGCCTACGAAAAAGATGTTGCGTTACTGATTGATAGCGAAGAAAGTTGGATGCAAGACGCAGCCGATGACATTGTCGAGGCAATGATGCGAAAATACAATAAGGAAAAACCGATTGTTTTCAACACGTTGCAAATGTACCGTTGGGATCGTTTAGATTATTTGAAAAAACTACACGAGCAGGCAAAAACAGAAGGTTTCTATATCGGGATGAAATTGGTTCGTGGTGCGTATATGGAAAAAGAAATAGAACGTGCAGTGGAAAAAGGATATTCGTCTCCAATTTGTGCTTCGAAAGAAGATACGGATGAAAATTATGACGCCGCTGTTCATTATATGATTGAGAACATCGATAAAATGTCGATTTTTGCCGGAACACACAACGAGTTGAGTTCTTATAAATTAATGGAATTTATGCAGGAAAGAGGCATTGCCAAAAATGACCACAGAATTTGGTTCGGACAATTATACGGAATGAGTGATAACATCAGTTATAACTTGGCGGCACATGGTTATAATGTAGCAAAATATTTGCCTTTTGGACCCGTTCGTGATGTGATGCCGTACTTGATCAGACGTGCGGAAGAAAATACATCGGTTGCAGGACAAACCAGTCGAGAATTGACTTTGATAAAAACGGAACGTGACAGAAGAAAGAATTCTAAATAATAAAAAAAGCCTCAAGTGATTGAGGCTTTTTTTATGAATTAATCATTTTTATAAGTTCCATTTTTTTATTCCTGAGGTCGATGCCTCCTTCGAGAATGGATTTTAAGTTGGCTAAGTAAAAAATCCACCCGTTGGAACATCCCAAATGGTATTGCACTTTTGAATTTTCGTCAGTTGGAATATTTTCCTGAATTACTTCAACGATAGTTTCGTCTATTTCAGAATATATTTTTACGGTAACTATACATTCTCCCGCAAAAGTGAATTGCAGTAAATCATGACCGTTGGCTTCCAGAATTCTTCCGGTTTCAACCAATTCATCTGAATAACCATGCCACATCCACTTGTAATTGTCGTTTTTTTGAATCGGCGTATTTCTATCTTTCAATAGGTCTTCAACATTAGAAAATTCGCCTAACCGCAAAAACCATTTCTCCATACCTTCTTGTGTAGTCCAATAATCGTAGATTTCTTGAATTGGTACTTTAATGTTAATGCGTCTCATGAATTTAGACCAATCATAATTTTCCATAATTCAAATTTTGAAGTTAATTTTTATTGTTGTCAAATAAGAAAATTAAAGATAGGAAAAAAAGATAATACGTTAGAAAACAAGCTATAAAAAACTCCATTGGCCGTGACGAATGGAGCTTTTTATATTTTTTTTGAATCTTAAAAATTGCTAAACTGTAAATGGCTTAAATTTTTGTACATCCCATTTTCTAAAGTAATTAATTCCTGATGAGTTCCCTGTTCTGTAATTTTCCCATGATCAAGCACCAGAATTTGATCTGCACTGCGAATAGTAGAAAGTCGGTGTGCAATAATAATACTGGTTCTTCCCTGCATTAAAATCTCCAAAGCTTCCTGAACCAGTTTTTCACTTTCACTATCTAATGACGACGTGGCTTCATCCAGAATTAAAATGCTTGGGTTTTTGAGTAATGCTCGTGCAATGGCAATGCGTTGTCTTTGTCCGCCGGAAAGTTTTATTCCTCTTTCGCCCACAATAGTTTCGAATTTTTCAGGAAATCCTTCGATGAAGTTTAAGGCATTGGCTTGTTTTGCAGCCAGGAAAATTTCTTCTTCGGAGGCATCCGGTTTTCCGTAAGCGATATTTTCTTTTATGGTTCCGCCAAATAGAATCACATCTTGCGGCACAATACTCATATTACCACGAAGATTTTCTAAATCATAATCGTAAATATTTTTGCCATCAACTAATATTTCGCCACCATCAACATTATAAAAACGCAATAACAAAGAAGCAATAGTTGATTTTCCTG
>NZ_DATDPV010000080.1:0-90207 GCF_035292545.1 Flavobacterium sp.
TGATGGTTACTCCTGCCGGTACGGAACCGCCGCCGATTTCATTGCTGGCGCTCTCTAAATTGAAGGCGCTGAATCCATCGCTGTTCGGATCGCAAACTTCTAAGGGCGTTGGCGTATTGGCCGTTGGTAATGGATTAACAGTGATAGTCATTGTCGTAGTTGTAGCACACTGACCTACACTAGGAGTAAAAGTATACGTAGTTGTAGCTGTATTGTTTAATGCGGGCGACCAAGTACCAGTATAACCATTATTTGATGTTGTAGGTAAAGCCAAAAGAGTAGCTCCTGTACATATAGGTGAAACTGCATCAAAAGTTGGAGTAATCCCTGGGTTTATATTAACAGTAGCTAAACTTGTATCATCTAAACAAGGTGCTGTTCCGGTCAACGTATAAGCAAATATACTTGAGGTCGTTCCTGCTGCCGGAGTAAATGTTCCTGCTGTTGCGTTAAATGTCCCACCAGAACCGGTAGTTCTAGTCCAAACTCCGTTCGCTTGTTCTCCAGCAATCAAGTTGAACAAATCAATTACCACTACACTCATATCACAAACAGTAGTGTTACCATCTGTACCTGCGCTAGGTTGTGCATTTATAGTAATTGTAGCTACGCTTGTGTCATTAATACATGGTGCAGTTCCAATTAGGGTATAAGTAAAAGTGCTAGATATCGCGCCCGCTACCGGAGTATACGTTCCTGCTGAAGCATTAAACGTCCCGCCAGATCCTGATGTTTGTGTCCAAGTTCCACCCGCCTGCTCACCTGTAATCAAGCTAAACAAATCTATCGTTGTCAAACTGGAATCACAAACTGTTGTGTTTCCATCGACTCCAGCATCAGGCTGTGGATTTATCGTAATTGTAGCCACACTTGAATCATCGATACAAGGTGACGTACCTATTAAAGTATAAACAAAAGTACTTGATGTTGCACCTGATGATGGAGTAAAGGTTCCTGCTACTGCATTAAATATTCCACCTAATCCTGAAGTTTGTGTCCAAGTCCCACCAGATTGCTCGCCTGTAATCAGACTAAACAGATCTATTGTTACCAAACTAGAATCACAAATTATTATGTTTCCATCGGCTCCTGCTTCAGGCTGTGCATTTATAGTGATTGTAGCCACACTTGTATCATCGATACATGGTGCCATTCCAGTTAATGTATAAGCAAAAGTACTTGATGTTGCATCTGATGATGGAGTATAAGTTCCTGCACCTGCATTAAATGTTCCACCCGATCCTGAAGTTTGTGTCCAAGTTCCACCTGTCTGCTCGCCTGTAATCAAGTCAAACAAATTGATTACTGCTAAGCTAGAATCACAAACTGTGGTGTTTCCATCCAATCCTGCATCAGGCTGTGGATTTATAGTGATTGTAGCCACACTTGAATCATCGATACATGGTACTGTCCCTGCTAAAGTATAAGCAAAAGTACTTGATGTTGCACCTGCTGACGGAGTATAAGTTCCTGCACCTGCATTAAATGTTCCACCCGATCCTGAAGTTCGTGTCCAGATTCCGCCTGCCTGCTCGCCTGAAATCAATCCGAACAAATTTATTGCTGTTAGACTCGAATCACAAACTGTTGTTCCTCCATCTGTTCCTGCATTGGGTTGCGGGTTTATTGTAATAGTAGCCACGCTTGTGTCATCAATACATGGGGCTATTCCTGCTAATGTATAAGTAAAAGTACTTGTAGTCGCTCCGACTGCCGGAGTAAATGTTCCCGCTCCGGCATTAAATGTTCCGCCAGATCCTGAAGATTGTGTCCAAGTTCCTCCCGATTGCCCACCTGTAATAAGGGTAAACAAATTTATTGTTGCTACATTGGAATCACAAATAGTGGTACCACCATCCGTTCCTGCGTTAGGTTGTTCAATTATGGTTATTGTGGCCACACTTGAATCATCAATACAAGGAGCCGTTCCTGTTACCGTATAGACAAATGTAGCAGATGACGCACCTGACGGAGGGGTAAAGATTGCTGACATTGGATTAAAATTCCCAATTGGTCCTGAAGTTTGTGTCCAGGTTCCACCCGAATCTTCACCAGTAATCAAGTCAGCCACATGTATTGCCGGTCCGGAACTATCACAAAAAGTAACAGCCCCATCAGTTCCTGCATTGGGTTGTGCATTAATAGTTATTGTAACCACACTAGTATCATTTGCACAAGGTAACGTTCCTGCTACCATATAAGAGAATGTACTTGAGGTAGCTCCTGTTGATGGAGTAAAAGTTCCGGCTCCAGCATTAAAAGTTCCTCCTGATCCTGAAGTTCGTGTCCAAGTTCCTCCAGACTGCTCGCCTGTAATCAGGTTAAACAAATCTATCGTAGTTAAACTAGAATCACAAACTGCTGTGTCTCCATCAACTCCTGCATTAGGTTGTGCATTTATTGTAATTGTAGCCACACTGGTGTCATTAATACATGGGGCTGTTCCTGTCAAAGCGTAAGTAAAAGTACTTGAGGTTGCTCCTGATGCCGGGGTAAACGTTCCTGTTCCGGCATTAAATATTCCACCTGATCCTGAAGTTTGTGTCCAGGTTCCTCCCCCTTGCTCTCCGACAATCAATCCAAATAAATTAATTGTGGCTGAACTGGAATCACAAACTGTTGTTCCTCCATCAGTCCCTGCATTAGGCTGTGCATTTATTGTAATTGTAGCTACACTAACATCATTGATACATGGTGCTATCCCTGTTAAAGTGTAAGCAAAAGTGCTTGAGATCGCACCTGCAGCCGGAGTATAGGCTCCTGTTCCCGCATTAAATGTTCCTCCTGATCCTGAAGTTCGTGTCCAAGTCCCTCCCGTTTGCTCGCCAGTAATCAATCCAAATAAATTGATTGCGGCTAAACTTGAATCACAAATAGTAGTATCTCCATCTGCTCCAGCATTAGGTTGTGGATTTATCGTAATTGAAGCTATACTAATATCATCAATACATGGGGCTGTCCCTGTTAATGTATAAATAAAAGTACTTGATGTTGCGCCTGCTGCCGGAGTATAGGTTCCTGCTCCAGCATTAAACGTTCCACCGGATCCTGAAGCTTGTGTCCAAGTTCCACCCGTTTGCTCTCCTGTTATCAAGCTAAACAAATTTATTGTGGCAACATTAGAATCACAAACTGTCGTTCCTCCATCTGTACCTGCATTAGGCTGTGGATTTATCGTAATTGTAGCAATGCTACTATCATTGATACATGGAGCTATTCCTGTTAAAGTGTAAGTAAAAGTACTAGAGGTCGCACCTACGGCTGGAGTATATGTTCCTGCTCCAGCATTAAAAGTTCCGCCTAATCCTGTAGTTCGTGTCCAAGTTCCTCCAGCCTGCTCGCCTGTAATTAGGTTAAACAAATCTATCGTTGTCAAACTAGAATCACAAACAGTCGTTCCTCCATCTGTACCTGCAATAGGTTGTGGATTTACAGTAATTGAAGCTATACTAGTATCATTGATACATGGTGCCGTTCCCGATAAAGCGTAAGTAAAAGTACTTGAAGTCGCGCCTACAGCCGGGGTAAACGTTCCTGCTCCAGCATTAAAAGTACCGCCTGATCCTGAAGTTTGTGTCCAAGTTCCGCCGACCTGCTCACCCGTTATCAATCCAAATAAATTGATTGTGGTTACACTGGAATCACAAATAGTCGTGTTTCCATCTGTTCCTGCATTAGGTTGTGCATTGATGGTAATTGTAGCTACACTGGCATCATCAATACAGGGTGCTGTTCCTGTTAAAGTGTAAGTAAAAGAGCTTGTCGTTGCACCTGCAGCCGGAGTAAACGTTCCTGCTCCAGCATTAAACGTGCCGCCAGATCCTGAAGTTCGTGTCCAAGTTCCACCTGCTTGTTCACCTGTTATTAATCCAAATAAATTGATTGCCGTTAAACTGGAATCACAAACTATTGTTCCTCCATCAGTTCCTGCATTAGGCTGTGGATTTATGGTAATGGTGGCTACACTGGCATCATTGACACATGGTGCTGTTCCTGTTAAAGTGTAAGTAAAAGTACTAGACGTTGCACCTGCAGCCGGAGTAAACGTTCCTGCTCCAGCATTAAACGTGCCGCCAGATCCAGAAGTTTGTGTCCAAGTCCCGCCTGCCTGTTCTCCAGTAATCAATCCAAATAAATTGATTACTGCTAGATTGGAATCACAAATTGTTGTAGCGCCATCTGCTCCAGCGTTTGGTTGTGGATTTACCGTAACCGGCTGTATAATTGAATTTTGGCAACCTCCAGGTACAGTTGTAACCAAAAGCGTTACATTATAAGTACCCGCGACAGCATAAGTATGCGTTGGATCTTCTAAATTAGACGTAAAGCCATCACCAAAGTTCCAGCTATATGTATTACTTCCGCTTGTCGTATTGGTAAATTGCGTTGCCGTTCCTGCGCAAACTGTAGTAGCAGTAAAAGTAGGATTCGGACTAGCGAAGGTCGCTGTGGTACCTGCAAAATTTAATGTAAATCCTGATGAAGATGAAGCTGTAAACCTATCAATCAAAATAGAATAAGTTTGACCAGCTGTAACGGTTATTGTTGCTTCACATTGAGCACCCGCGCAACCAAGTCCGGTTGTACCAATTGTACCACTCCAATTACATGCCACTTCAGTACCCAAACACCCTGCAGTTGTATTAAAAACTGCAAAATCATAATCTATAGCGGTATTAGGTGTTATTGTAAATGCCAAAGTTCCTGTAGTTGCAGCCGTAAAAGAATACCACCATGAAGCTCTTTCCGCACCAAGAAAACAACTCCCCGGTTCATCGGTAACTCCTGGTCCACCAGTACCGTCACCAATGACAATATTACTCGTATTACATAAAAACTGTGCGGTAGCACAATCTTGCGTCGGCGCTGGAGGCGCCAAAGGCATTGCTTGCTGAGCACAAATTCCAAAAGTTCCTGTAGTATTGCCATTTCCATCAACAGCAACGTAATAAGTGTTACCAATTGTTAATCCATGTACTATAACATTAGTATGTAAAAGCCCTCCTGCAGTATTAACATCTTCCTGACAAGCTATTTGAGTTAGTCCACCACATAGACCACTAAAAACCGCAATTTGAGTATTTGCAAGAGTTCCGGAAAAATTTGTAGATAATTCAATAGAAACTGAAGTTGCAACAAAGGAAAACCAAACTGTATGACTCATACTATTCGGAGACCAACATGCCGGAGTAGCAGGATTCCCCGCAGTTGTCGCTCCAACATTGGTGTATAATATAGACGAACAGGTTCCAACTCCAACAGTTATAGGCTCTGCTGTAGCGCAAGTATTGTTTGCCGGTTGTGCATATACATTTGTTCCAAAACAAATTAATGTTAAAAAAACAATTAATAAATTATAATTAAGTTTCATATTTTGTGGTATTTCTTTTTTTATGCATATTTCCAATTCCTTATCTTCTTTCTGAAGATGCAGCTTTTACAGGCTTAGAAAGCGCCCTTTCAATTGGTTTATCATTTTTAACATAAAAAATTTCCGGTCCGGCTTTTTGATTAACTGGGTATGGAACCCTATCCAACAGAGGATTAGCATTACTATCTTTTGATAATGAGATTGCTTTAACACTCAGAGAATCTTTATTTCCGTTGCTTGTACCGGTTGCTTTTGAATTATCCACTTGCGAAAAAGAGCAAAATGATATAAAAAAGAATAATAATATAAATGTAGTTTTCATAATGTGCTTTTTAATTCGTGTTGATTAACAGAGTATATGGTAGTTAAAAAATCAATGTGTTTCAATAATTAATATTTTCTTTTGTTTAATTAATTTGAAGTAGAACTTTACAAATTAATCAAGCAAGTAAATTTTTTCTGAATAGCTTTTGTGAAAATTAATAGACAACAGCCTTTTTGAAAGAATCATAAAATTCATTCAGACTATCGATTAAAAAAGGAAAAATTAACGTAATAGTAGGTAAATTGTACTGAGATTTCATGAGATTTATTAAAAATTTTATTAAAAAAATATAGATTTGGCAATAGCAAATATCCAAAACTTATTCATTAAAACAAATTTTTACAAAAAAATAATTAACAAAATTTTATCATTTTGTTTTAAACCTTTGTAAAACCTGAGAAGCACGCAATGTAAGCCTGAAAAAAACTACAGAAATCCTTTATAAACCGCTAATCAGCCTACTTAAATCGAGTTAGTTAAACGAGAATTATTTACCTTTGCTCCACAAAAATCAGAAGCAATAATATTGTTTCTCAAAAAATATAAAAATGTCTAAAATCACCATAAAAACAACACAGAATCCTGTAATTCTAAAATTTGAATTTCCCGATTTTATCACACAAAACGAAAGCTTCGAATTTAAAAATATCGACGAAGCCAAAAACTCTCCGCTTGCCCAGCAATTGTTCTATTTACCATTCGTAAAAACAGTCTATATTTCCGGGAATTTTATCGCCATTGAAAGATATAATATTGTAGAATGGGAAGATGTTCAGGATGCCGTTGCAGAACAAATTGAAACCTTTGTCGACAATGGCGGAATCATCATTACGGTCGATGAAAACAAATCCAAAAAACAACCGATAACCGTTTACGGAGAAACCACGCCAAATCCAGCCGCATTAAAATTCGTGGTAAGCCGAATACTGACCAAAAACGCCATCGAATTCAAAAACATCGATGACACGGCCGCTTCGCCTTTAGCCAAAGAACTATTCAGTTTCCCATATGTAAAAGAAGTCTTCATCGACGAAAATTACATCTCGGTAACCAAATATGAAATCAACGACTGGAATGAAATCACACTCGAATTACGTTCTTTCATCAAGCAATTCATCGAAAACGGAGGAACAGTGCTAGACGAAAGCGTAATCACAGCCGACACCAAACAGGAAAAACAACAAATCAAAAACTTCGATTCGCTTGATACCATTTCACAGCAAATCATCAATATTCTGGAGGAATACGTGAAACCGGCAGTCGCAGCCGACGGCGGAAATATCCTTTTCGATTCCTATGATCCAAAAGAAAAAAGAGTAAAAGTAATTCTTCAGGGTGCCTGCAACGGATGCCCCTCTTCTACTTTCACTTTAAAAAGCGGCATCGAAAATATGCTGAAAGACATGCTGAAAGACGAAGACATAAAAGTCGAAGCCTTAAACGCTTAGCCAATTATTTTTTTAAAAACAACGGCTTTTTATTACAAAAATTCACTAACTTTAGGTTTCTAATTTTTAAAACAACGAAACCATGTCAGTATTAAAAGTAATCGAAGTCCTTTCGAACTCAGAAATTAGTTGGGAAGATGCTACAAGAAAAGCCGTAGCCAAAGCATCAAAAACATTAAACAACATCAAATCAGCCTATGTAAAAGACCATAGTGCAGAAGTTGTAGACGGGAAAGTTACTGAGTTTAGAGTGACTCTAAAACTGACTTTCGAATTAGATTAATACATGAAATTCCAATACATTTAAGCGTTTCCATTCGAGACGCTTTTTTTTATTTTTAGAAGCTAATCCAGCTATACGTTGCAATCTTATCCTTTTTTAAAGAAAAAAAGCATAAGGATTTCCACTGCTATCTGGGCTAAACCCATCCTAAATGAACGAGCTAAAATCAGAAACCAGTCCCTATCTTTTACAACACGCTGACAATCCCGTGCATTGGCAAGCGTGGAACAATAATTCTCTGGCTTTGGCCAAAGAAAACAACAAACTCATCATCGTCAGCATCGGCTATTCCGCCTGTCATTGGTGTCACGTCATGGAACACGAAAGTTTCGAGGACAACGAAGTGGCGCAAACCATGAACCGGAATTTCATCAACATCAAAGTCGATCGCGAAGAACGTCCCGATGTCGATGCCGTTTATATGAAAGCCGTTCAAATCATGACCGGTCGTGGCGGCTGGCCATTAAACGTAGTCACACTTCCCGACGGAAGACCCGTTTGGGGCGGCACCTATTTCCGAAAAGACGAATGGATCAACACGCTCGAACAATTGCAGGAACTCTACCAATCCAATCCTGAAAAAATGATTGATTATGCCGAAAAACTGCATCAGGGAATCGAAAGTATCGGTCTGGTCGAAAATAAAAATTCCGATAAACAATTAGACCAAAACCTAATCGGACCCTTAATCGAAAAATGGACCAAAAGTTTCGATTTGGAATACGGAGGAATGGCTCGTGCACCCAAATTCATGATGCCCAATAATTATCAGTTTTTGATGCGCTACGGACATCAGAAACAGAACCAGGAAGTCTTGGATTTCGTCAATCTGACGTTAACCAAAATGGCGTACGGCGGACTATTCGACACCATTGATGGCGGATTTTCACGTTATTCCGTCGATATGAAATGGCATGTTCCTCATTTCGAAAAAATGCTTTATGACAACGGGCAGTTGGTTTCTTTATATGCTGATGCCTACAAACTCACAAAAAACCCATTATATAAAGAAGTCATCCAGAAAACTTTAGCATTCGTTTCAAGAGAATTGACCAATGAAGCCGGAGGTTTTTTCTGTGCCTTGGATGCAGACAGTTTAAACGAAAAAAACCATCTGGAAGAAGGCGCATTCTATGTTTGGAAAAAGGAAGCATTGCAAACTTTACTAAAAGAAGATTTCGAATTATTTAGTCAGATTTTCAATATCAATGATTTTGGTTTTTGGGAAGACAATAATTTTGTTCTCATCCAAAATCAGTCTTTAGAAATTATTGCCAGTCAAAACAATATGGAAGTTTCCGAATTGCAAGCCAAAAAGAAATCCTGGGAAAAACTTCTTTTTACCGAAAGGGAAAAACGAAGCAAACCAAGACTGGACGATAAATCCTTGACGTCATGGAACGCCATTATGCTCAAAGGCTATGTTGATGCTTACAAAGCTTTAGCCAATGAAAGTTATTTGAAAACCGCGCTACAAAACGCCAATTTCATTATTAAAAATCTTTGGACTCCGGAAGGTAATTTATTCCACAATTACAAAAATGAAAAAAGCACCATTAATGGATATCTCGAAGATTACTGCTTTGTGATCGACGCTTTCGTCTCATTATATGAGGTGACCTTTGATGAAAAATGGCTGAAAAATGCCAAACAATTAACCGATTATTGTTTTGAACATTTTTATGACGAAAAAACACAATTTTTTGCATTTACTTCCAATCTCGACGATGCTTTAATCACCAAACATTTTGAGACCGAAGACAATGTGATTCCGGCTTCGAATTCCGTGATGGCTAATAATTTATTCAAATTGAGTATTTATTTTCATAATTCCTATTACGAAAAAGTGTGTCATCAGATGGTGCAAAATATCATTCCAAACATCGATTATCCATCGGCTTTTTCGAATTGGCTGAATGTGTTTTTAAACTATTCCGAACAAAATAAAGAACTCGCTATTTGCTGCGGGGAAAAAGCTTTGGAATATGCCACGAAAATAAACAATCTTTATCTTCCAAATGTGATTTTGGCTGGCGCAGAAAAGCCTTCCAGTCTTCCGTTTTTAGAAGACCGATTTACAGAAAAGGAAACCCTTTTTTATGTTTGCCAGAACAAAGCCTGTTTAATGCCAAGTTCTAATTTCGAAGAAGTTATGTCGATGATTTGAAAAAATATCGTACATTTATTTTCTAATCAAAAAACATAAAATTATGGGAATTGGAAGTTTTTTTAAGAATTTATTTGGCTCAGCCAAAGAATCTACTAGTAAATTAGCTGATAAAGCAGAGAATTTAACAAGTGACACTATCGAAAAAGGAAAAGAATCCGCAGCGCCTATTTTAGAGAAAGTAGAAGCAAAATCGGAGGAATATGCTGCTCAAGCAACTGAAACCATAGATAATTACACTGAAATTCCTAAAGAAAAATCAGCGCCAATTATGGATAAAGCAGAAGATTTTGCAGAAAAAGCAAAAGAAAAAGCAAGCGAATTCTCAGCTCAGGCTTCTGAAAAATTTGAAGATTTCATGGAGACGGCTAAAGAAAAAGCTGCTCCAATTATAGACAAAGTAGAAGATTTTGCTGAAAAGGCAAAAGAGAAAGCAAGCGAATTCTCCGCTCAGGCTTCTGAAAAATTAGAAGATTTTATGGAAACCGCTAAAGAAAAGTCGGCACCATATATTGACAAAGTGGAAGATTTCACAGAAAAAGCAAAAGAAAAAGCAAGCGAATTCTCCGCACAAGCTTCTGAAAAATTAAGTGATGTTGTTGAAAGTATCAAAGAAAAAACAGCCGCCACTAAAGACAATGCAGAAGAATTGGCAGATCAGACAGCAGAAACGGTAAAAGAAAAAACAAATGCTTTTACTGAGGACGTTTCGGAAGAAATCAAAGAATTAAAAAAAGAGGACAACAATCGACTTGAAGAAGAAGCTGATTAATTTTTTTAGAATTATAAAACAAAAGGCCTTCTCAATGAGAAGGCCTTTTTTATTTTGAGGAAGTCGTTATCATAAAATCTTTCAGGTAATAAGGTTCGAAATAAGCAACATCGACAAAATCATTATTTAAGAATTTGTCAAAACTCAAAGAACCCATTTCTTTTGCAGAGGGATAAATGATTTCATCTAAAAACACAAAATTATCCTTGGTTAATACCGTTTTACATTTCTCGCTGCAATCCCCAACAAAATTGACTATTCCTTTAATGTCCGCAAAAGAGTTTTCGGTAATTATTTCCGCCTGAACTTCACGAATTTTTTCAAATCCGGAATTAAAAATGGCACTATAAACCTCCATCCTTCTGGCATCTATCATCGGAATAATAATCCCTTCCGAAACAGTTACCTGTGACGCTAAAATTTGCAAAGTATCAATAGCAATCAATGGAATATCTAACGCAAAACATAGTCCTTTTGCAGCCGAAACGCCAATCCGCAATCCGGTATAGGAGCCTGGGCCCTGACTGACAGCAATCGCTGATAAATCTTTAAATGTCAAATGCGATTCCTGCAATGCTTCTTCTATAAAAACATGTAGTTTTTCTGCATGGGAATAGCCCTGCTCCGCCATTTCTTTACACAGAATTGTCTTTCCTTCTTTTGCGACAGCAATTGAACAATTCTTAGTAGCGGTTTCAATATTGAGTATATAAGGCATGGGGATTGTGGATTTCCGGATAGTATTATCTGAAATTTATCTAACTTTTCTTTTCTTTCTCTTTTTCTTTTAGTTTGTCAGCTTCTGTTTTAATCGTTACCCTATCACCAGAATTCAGTTCTTTAGTAACGGTTGTGTAAGGCCCAACAATGACAACATCGCCTTTTTTAAGACCCGAAGTGACTTCAATATTTGTATCGTCCTGAATTCCGGTTTTGATAATTCTAATTTTCGCTTTATCACCCACTTTCACAAAAACACATTCGTATTTTTTATCACTTTTAGGAGTTACTTTATTTTCTTTAGCTTCGGGATCTTCAACTACAATTTTTGTAGTGGCAGTTGTATCCGATTTTACAACAATCGAACTAATTGGCACGCCTAATATATTCTCTTTTCTGGTAGTGATGATATCTACCGTCGCAGTCATCCCTGGTCTAAATGGCGAATAACTTACCGGTTTTCCTTCTACTAAATCCTCATAAGATTCTTTTAGGATTCTAATTTTTACCTTAAAATTAGTCACCTGATCTGCCGTTAAAGCAGAACTAGCCGAATTGGAAATACTGGTTACAATGCCTTTGAATTCTTTTTTCAAATAGGCATCCACTTCCACTTTTGCAGAATCACCCACATTTATTTTTACGATGTCATTTTCATTCACATCCACTTCCACTTCCATATTATTCAGGTTGGCCACACGCAGGATTTCTGTTCCGGTCATTTGTTGTGTTCCCAAAACTCTTTCTCCTAATTCGACATTCAGCATTGAAATGGTTCCGTCTGCCGGTGCATAAATGGTTGTTCTGCCTAAGTTGTCTTTGGCTTCATTTACGGTTGCTGCAGCACTTTGTACATTGTAATAAGCGGATTGTTTAGAGGCTTTAGCCACTTCAAAAGAAGCGATGGCTTTGTCCCAATCAGATCTGGAGATAATCCCTTTTTCGAATAAGGTTTTGTTTCTATCGTAATTCGATTTGGCTTCTTTGAAAGAGGCGTCAGCTTGACTTAAACCTGCTTTCGTTCCTGATAAATTAGAAACCGAACGATTGAATCCTGACGTATATAAATCGGGATTTATCTTAACCAATAAATCACCTTTTTTTACTACTTGGCCTTCTTTTACAGGCAAAGAGATTATTTCACCTGATACTTCCGATGAAATTTTAACTTCCACTTCCGGTTGGATTTTTCCAGTTGCCGAAACGGTTTCTACAATAGTGATTTCATCCACTTTGGCAATTTCAACTTCTGTTCCCTCCTTTTTATTTCCAATAACACCCGTTTTTGAAAGCACTAATAAAGCAATGATTAAAGCTATTGCTGAACCTAATAAAATATAAATCGTTTTTTTTGACATGGTATTTGTTATTGAATAATTGGGATTCCGAAATAAAACTCTAGTACTTTTATTCTAAAAATATAATCGTATTTAGTGCGCAGCACTTCTGATTGGGCATTAACTAATAATGTTTGAGATTGATTGAAATCGAAAGCATTCATCATTCCCACAGCATATTTTTCTTTTGCATAAGTATAAGCTTCCTGTCTCGCTTCTAGCGCAATAATTGCAGATTCATGTGCTTTCATTGCTCCTTTTGCATCGGTAAAGGCTGTATAAACATTTCTTTCTAAATCCAATTCCTGTTGGCTTAAGGCAATTTTGGAACGCTCTAAAGCTACTTTCGAACGTTCTACATTATTTCTGGCAGAAAACCCATTTAAGATCGGTACGCTTAATTGCACTCCGAAAGAATGTCCTTTGTTTTCGTCAAATTGTTCAAAAACGGGTAATGCTGGTGCAAGAATTGGATCTCCATTACCATCAATACCTACAATTCTATCAGAATAACCAGCTCTCGTACTGAAACTATAAAATCCTTGCAAACTCGGCTGATAACCCCCTTTTGCAATCTTCATATCCTTTTCGGCGATTTCCATATTGGTTTTTGCAATCTTCAACTCTACTCTTTCTTCTTTTGCTTTTTCGAAAATAGAGGACGGTGTTTGTATAAGGATGGAGCTTTCTTTAGTATCAGTTTCATTATCAGCAATATCGAATTCCTGAAAATCTTCCAATTGTAACAATTGCGCAAGGCTTAATTTAGAAATTAATAATGCATTTTCAGCATTTACAATCGCTTGGTTATTTGCGGCAACAGTCGCTTTAATATCTAATAAATCACCGCGAGGCACAACTCCGGCATTTACTAATTCCTGAGAACGCAATAACTGTTTGTCATTATTGGCCAATTGTTCTTTTTGAACTTTTACATTCTCTTTATTGAAAAGGATTTGCAAAAAAGCATTAGCCACATTCAATGAAACATCATCTTTCATTTTTGCAAGTTGATATTGTGCCGAAACAATGGAAAGATTGGCTCTTCGCAAACGATTTTGGTTTTGCAGGCCGTTATATATTGCAATGTTGGAATTCAGACCTGCTGAAGTAAATTGCGTGGTCTGATTCTCTAAAAGCCCAGTCGTGATATTTTGGTTCAAACCAATATTCCAGGAATGATTTGCGCTTGCATTTATGGTTGGCAAGAAATTCCCAATCGCACCTTTCCTGTCAATAGAGGCGATTTGATTGTCTAAATCCGATTGTTTGATAGAAATGTTATTTTTAATTGCATAATCTACGCATTCTGCTAAAGTCCATTTCTTGGATTGTGCTTGAGAAAGCAACCCGAAAAAAAGGACAAAAACCAATGTGATTCTACTAATTGCAGTTTCTTTCATATGATATTTATAATACAGGGTATAATTTACTAAATGCAAATTTATGTTTTTTTGTCAATTTTTTAACAAAAATAAAATTAATCTTATAAGACGATTCTCTCGAAACTTTGTTACATGATTTTTATGAAATTTATATTGAAATTAGAATTAAATTTACTCCGATAATTTAACTCTTATATTGCTTTTGAAAACAATACTTCATATCACGTCTCTACTGGTTTTTTTTATAATTTCAAGCTGCTCGTCCACACAAAAAATTACCGCTTTAAAACCGGAACCGGACGATGCGAAGCCTTTGGTTTATGAAACCACTACTTCATTTATCAAAATTCCAATACTCATTAAACTGAAAGATATAGAAAATCAGACCAATAAAACTTTGAATGGATTGATTTATGAAGACAACAATATTGAGGACGATGATATTGAAATGAAAGTATGGAAATTGGCACCCATTGCAATCGAAAATCTGAACGGGAAAATTAAAACCGTTTTGCCTTTAAAAGCCTTTATAAAATACAGAATTGGAACAGACAAATTAGGTGTTTCACTTTATAATACAAGGGAATTTAATTTGAATGGAGTCGTTACTTTGATAAGTGATGTCAGTTTGTCAAATTGGAAATTAAACACCGCTACCGAACTAAAATCTTTAGATTGGAATGAAACTCCAACAACAACCGTTTTTGGAAAAACAGTCCCAATTACTTACTTAATCAATCCGACAGTTCGTCTTTTTAGATCTAAAATTGAACGAAACATTGATGAAGCCATTGCCAAATCGATGGATTTCAAACCTAACGTCCTCGAAGCGCTGGAAAAAATCTGTACGCCATTTCAAATGAACGAAGCTTACGAAACCTGGCTTCGTGTGGTTCCGATAGAATTATACACCACCGATGCAAAATTCAAGAAAGAAACGATTACAATGGATATGGGTTTGAAATGTACCATGGAAACTTTAATCGGGCATAAACCAGCTACTAAATTCGATAAAAATAAAATCGTTTTGAAGCCTGTAATGCAAATGCCGGAACGAATCACAACCAATATTGCTGCCGTTTCCAGTTATCAGGATGCTTCAAAAATAATTACTAAGAATTTTTCCGGGCAGGAATTTGGAGCTGGGACTAAAAAAGTAACCGTTCAAAATGTGGCACTTTGGCACAAAAACGGCAAAATGGTTATTGCCTTGGATTTGTTGGGAAGTCTGAACGGAACAATATATCTGACTGGTTATCCCCAATATAATGAAGCTACAAAAGAAGTCTATTTCGACCAACTGGATTATGCCCTTGACACCAAAAGCAAATTGACAAAAACCGCAAACTGGCTGGCTCAAGGTTATGTTTTAAGAAAAATTCAGGAAAATTGTCGTTATTCTATTAGACCAAATTTGGACGAAGGCAAACAAAGCATGATGAAATACTTGAAAAATTATTCGCCTATGCCCGGTGTTTTTGTAAATGGAACTATCGATGATATCCAATTTCAAAAAATACAGCTCACGAATAAAGCCATCATTGCTTTTATCAAAGTAAATGGCGATGTGAATGTTACAGTGGATGGGATTCAGTAGAATGAAAAAAATAGGCTAAAACCAAAAATGATCTGATCTATTTATTTTTCATTTTCATACGATAAATGTAGTAGCCTACTGCACCGACAAGAATATACGGAATCGCCATTAAGTATACAATTCCGTCATTTACTGCTTCGGCTTTTACGCCATTACCTTCACTCTCCAAAGCTGCACGACACATCGCACATTGCCCTTGAGAAGTTACAGATAAAAACAAAAAACAAAGCACAAAAAATGCATTTTGGGTTTTGAATTTTGACTTTTGGATTTTGTATCTCTTAAACATAATAGGGCGAAATCATCAAATAAACAATAACTCCGGTAACCGCAACATACAACCAAATCGGGAAAGTGATTTTGGCAATTTTTTTATGCTTGTCAAATTTTTTCGCCAATGCTCTTACATACGTAATCAGCACTAGCGGAATAACAATAATGGACAAAAGAATGTGTGTTAACAGAATAAAAAAGTAAACATATTTAATGGTTCCTTCGCCACCAAATTTTGTGGAATCCGAAGTCATGTGATAAGCCACATACATGGCTAAAAAAGCAACCGAAAGTGCAATTGCCGTTTTCATTAAATTTTCATGGAGCTGCCTTTTTCCGTTTTTAATAGCTAAAACCGCAGCCACTAAAACCATTGCCGTTATACCATTTATAGTGGCATAAATGGGCGGTAAAAATGTCATTGGCGCAACATCATAACCAAGTTTTCTCAGATTAACTGTAAATAAAAGAGCTACAACAAGCGGGATGGCAATAGACAACACCAGGATCCATTTATTGTATTTTTGTTCAATCAAATTATTTTCCATACTTCTTATTCTCTTAATAAAATCGCAATGTCTTGTTGAATTGCTTTTACACCTTCTTTTTCTAAACCATCATAATACAAAATCGGATTCCCGTAATTGTCTTTTCTACAACGAATATTCCCTTTTTTGTCAATCAAAGCAAACAATCCGGAGTGTTCGAAACCACCTGCCACTTTGCTGTTTTCTCCTACATAGACATTAAAACCCTTGTTCGCAATATCAAAAATATAGGCTTTATCTCCGGTTAGCATGTGCCAGTTCGATGATTTTATACCTAATTTATCTGCGTGCATTTTTAAAACTGCTGGCGTGTCGTTTTCTGGATTTATGGTAATGGACGCAATTCCGAAGTTTGGATTTCCAAAGAATTTATTTTGAATGTCCATCATATTCAAATTCATTTTCGGACAAATTGTAGGACAGGTTGTAAAAAAGAATTCAACTAAATAAACTTTCCCTTCAAAATCTTTATTGGAAATAATCTTGTTGTTTTGATTCGTTAATTCAAATTTTGGTGCCGGGCCAATTTTAACCAGTTTCCCATCATCTTTTGTCTGATCAGAAACATTGTCTAAACGATTGCCTTTAACTACCTCATTGTTCTTTATTCTATCCACAATTTTCGGGATAGCATAGATTCCAAAGATCAAAATAATCAAAGAAATTCCTATATATGATTTATTTTTAAACATGATTCTGAAAATTAAATTTTTCTTGAAGCATTATTATTCTTTTTCAATGCTGCGCGATATTCATATAAAATGATTTTAAAATCATCTAACATTTCGTTGCTTAATTCCGAAAGATGAAACGTGTTGTATCCTTCTTTGTAATCTTCCTTATCCTTACGTCCTCTTAAATTTCTTTCTTTGTCAACGATAAAAACATTAGGCGTGCCAAAATCCTCATTTAATTTTCCAACTAATTTCAATTGATTGTAATAGTTTTGAATTTCATCTGTTTTTGCAAAAACAAAATGCCATTGAGAAACATCAGTTATGGTAGACAATTGATTCACGATATACTTAGCGTCTTTTTCCGTTCCTAAAGGACATAGAACCACAAACTGCAAATCTTCGAACTCGTGGTAGCGTTGGTATATCTTCTGGTTTAGATTAAAATAATTACCCCTGTTTTTCATCATATCCAACCCTGAAAAACCTAAGATGGTAATTTTATTATTGAGTGTTACTTTCTCTCCGTTTAAAGAAGTCCAGCTTTCAAAATCAGGAATTTTAGGGGTCAATATAGGTAATTTCGTAAAACTGTTTACTCCGGAAGCAAAGAAAAGATAGGCAACAATAGGTAAAACAAAGAGTGTAAAAAGGACAATATTTTTTTTCATTTTATACATGAAATTATTTAAAGTACAAAAATAAAAAAAGACGGTGTAAAACCGTCTTTTTTTTGAATTAATATGTTGTTAAAAATTCCATTTAATGGTTGAATTTTTAAAAACCTCAAAAATATAGTTTCCTTCTACTAAAAGGATGAATAATAAATAAATAACTAAAAATATTACAGGCAGAACAACTGCCCATCTAAGACTTCCTTTTTCCCCTTCCATGTGCATAAACGCCCATACAATGTAATAAGCTTTGAAAATGGTTAAGATATAAAATATCCAATTCAGCAAATTCATCCCTAGAAAGTGGTTCAAGTGTAATGATTCCGGTTTAAGAATTCCCAGGATTACCTCAACCGTTGTTACAACAGATAACAAAGCGAAAACAAACCAAATTCTTTTTGTATTAGATACATGCTCGTGTGCGTGTGACATAATAATAACTTTTAGTAAATTAAACTAGATAGAAAACTGTAAATACGAATACCCAAACTAAATCGACAAAGTGCCAATATAACCCCACTTTTTCTACCATTTCGTAGCTTCTTCTTTTCTCATAAGTTCCCATAAGAACATTAAAGAAAATAATAATGTTAATAAGGACTCCAGAGATTACGTGGAAACCGTGAAAACCTGTGATGAAGAAAAAGAAATCGGCAAATAATTTACTTCCGTATTCATTATGACTTAGACTCGCACCTTCAACAACAAGATTTGCCTGGCTTAATCTTACTTCAGATTCAGCTCTGGTCAATATTGTTTTATGCTTGATTTTAGTTAACTCATGATTGATTTTGGTATCTTTTTTAGATACTGCGTCATCTTCATAAATAACTTCTGTTCTGACTAAAAGATCAGGATGTGCTTTGAAACCAGCCTGAACTTCAGCAACCGAATAAGTTGGTAAAGAACTTTCTTCCATAAACCAATTCCCTTTATTTCTTTCTAAACGGGTTCTTTCCTCTGGAAGTGTCGCTGCAAAATCCTCTAATTTTACTCGGTGACCTTCTTTATCAACAAACTGAAGAAGACTTCCTCCATTTGTTTCAACTGCGCCATATTCTCCTTTGATAAAGTTCTTCCATTCCCAAGCTTGTGAGCCTACGAATATTAAACCTCCAATAATGGTTAGGAACATGTAGAATGCCACTTTGCTTTTTTGCATATGATGTCCTGCATCAACAGCCAAAACCATCGTTACCGATGAAAAAATCAAAATAAATGTCATTAATGCCACATAATACATCGGCGCAGAAACACCGTGCATGAATGGAAAGTGTGTAAAAACCTCATCGGCTAAGGGCCAGGTTTCAATAAATTTAAATCTTGAAAAGCCATAGGCTCCTAGAAATCCTGAAAACGTTATAGCATCTGATACGATAAAAAACCACATCATCAATTTACCATAATTCGCTCCCATTGGCTCATTTCCGCCACCCCAATTTCTGTCTTCACTATTTGCAGTAGTAACTGTCGATTCCATATATAGTCATTCGTTAAAAAGTTCCCAAATTTACGTTTTTTTCTTATTTAAAGAAATATAAAAATAAAAACAAATAAACCCATAAGAAATCAAGAAAGTGCCAATACATTGCACCGAGCTCTATACCAAGGGTTTGACCTGAATTGTATTTTTGTTTAAAATGATTATAAATTATGATTAAAAGCGAAATTAATCCCCCAAAAAGGTGTGCCATGTGCACAATCGTAACAATGTACAAAAAAGTTGTCGTGATTGAGCTTTCGCTTCCCGTGAAAAAATACCCGTTTTCAACGATTTGCCTAAACCCGACAAACTGCAATATCACAAACAAAATTCCCAATGCTAAAGTAATTAAAAGAAATGATGTTGTAGCACTTCTATTGTCTTTTTGTATTGCTTTTTTTGCTAAATGAAAAGTCACGCTACAGCCAATAATAACTGCCGTACTATAGTAAAATGCAGTCGGCAATTGAAAATCCTTCAACCAATCCACTCTGGATTTACTCACCACAAAAGCACTTGTTAAACCAGCAAACATCATAAACATGCTTATCATAGCAAATAGCAAAAGTAATTTGTATGATCTTGCCTTTCTTTCTTTGTGTTCCTCAATTGTCATTTCCATAATTATCGTAAAAATTTATCTAATATATAAATTATTTGTAGCAATGTAATATACGAAACACTCACTAACATCAATGTTTTTGCTGCTTTTGAAGTTCTTAATTTGTATAATTTAAAGGCGTAAAACAACATCCATAATCCAAGTAAAAACACTAAAACTGCCGAGATTGGCGTAATGTATAACCTTCCTGTATAACCTAAAGCAGGCAAAAGCGATGCTATTAATAACCAAACCGTATATAAAATAGTTTGCAAAGCAGTCGATTTGTCCTTTTTCCCTGTTGGCAACATGAAAAAACCAGCTTTTTCGTAGTCTTCATACAAAAGCCAACCGATAGCCCAAAAATGTGGAAATTGCCAGAAAAACTGAATTAAAAAAAGCGTTCCTGCCTCTATTCCAAAATCATTTGTTGCCGCAACCCAACCCAACATAAACGGAATCGCACCCGGAAATGCACCTACAAAAACTGACAACGGCGTCATTCTTTTTAAAGGCGTATAAACACTCGTATAAAGAAAAATGGAAATCGCCCCAAACATGGCCGATTTCGGATTGATTGTATATAATAATGTGACTCCAATAATAGTTAGAATACTCGCTATAAACAAAGCCATATTCGGAGACATTCTCCCAGCGGGCACAGGACGGTTTTTCGTTCTGTCCATTAAAGCATCCAGATCTTTTTCGATTACTTGATTAAATGCATTGGAGGCACCCACCATACAATATCCGCCAATAGCGAGTATAATCAGAACAGACCACTCAAAAGGATGTTCATCATTAAAACCCAGCAAATATCCGGCAATCGAAGAAAACAAAACACTTATGGCAAGTCCTGCTTTGGTGATTTCTTTAAAATCAGTAAAAACCGTTTTAAGGGAAAAGGAATTTGTAGTAGCGCTCAATGGGGTCTTATTTGATTTTTCAAAACTAGCGCAAAGATACTTGAAAATTTACATTACATCAAAATGAAAAACCTTAAAATGAACGACTGAAAATTGATTTAATAAAAAAAGGCAAACACCAATCTGTCTGCCTTTTTTTAAGTCATAATCTATTTCTCTAAAACTTCTTTCAAATTTTTCAAACCCCCTTCAAAATCTCCGCCTATCATCTCATCCATATCCATGAAAAGCAACATCAGATTCATCGGATAATCCATAGTGCCTTTAAAACCCCATTTTACTTTTGTCTGATTATCAGAAACGGACTCTGTTAGAAAATAGGCATCATGTTCGGCTTCAAACGGAATTTTAAAACGCAGCTTGACATCCATACGCTCGCCCTCAATAATTTTAGCAATTTCTTGTTCTCCTTTTCCAACTTCTTCATTTTCACTATCCCAAGTAGCAACAAAACCTACTTCTCCATCATTCCCCTTGTATGTTTTCTTGGTCATCGGATCTTTTCTGGCCCAAACCGAAAAATTATCCTGATTTTTAAGATGTTTGATATATTCAAACACTTCTGTTTTTGGTTTATTAATTACAATTTTCCGCTCCACGGCATAGTCTTTTTTAACAAAAAATCCTATAATCAGCAGTACGGCAATGACTCCCAGAACAAATAATAAAATTTTTTTCAATACATTCATGATTTATTTGTTTAAAATTAATTGTTAAATTTATGCATTCCATCTACTAATAATCAAAGTACCAATTAAAAATATCCGCTCTTAAACCAATAGTAAACCAAGTGGTATCTTCTTTGAAAGTTGTGGCTGTATCTTGTGTCGGATCAAAATTTCTATAAATAATACTTCCGAAAAATTTCAGGTTCATTGCGGGATTCACTAAATAGCCGGCTTGTAAATCCGCAATAAAAATAGTGGTTTTGTTTCCTTGTCCAACCTCAACTCCTCTATCATAAGGCCTGTCATCATCATAGCTTTTATAAATATTCCCGCCATAATTAAAACTATCTTCAGCAGTATCAAAATCCAAACCGCGCGTTCCGAAAGTTACTTTGGCATCCGCAAAATATCTTCCTTTATGATAACGGCCAATAGCGATAAACTCCTTGAAATTTCCTCCCCATTGATGTCCGACACTTTGATTATTGTGCCCATAATTAGTCAAAGGATTACTGTGCGAATACACATAAGGACGAACATGATTGTACTCTAATTGCACCAACAGATTGTCTACATTAAATGCATTGAAATACTTTGCTCCCAGTTGATACCCATATTTGTTTTTCCAGCTTTTATCCATTGCTTTTATATCGCCAAGCGAAAATTCGTCCAAAAGAAATTGTCCGTACAAATTAATCTGATTGTTCCATTTGTATTTTGCCGTAAGCCCCAGAAGTGCATTTCCGCTTCTTGATGAAGAAGCAAACTCCACGGAACGATAGAAAATAATAGGATTTATAAAACTCATATCAAAACCCCTGTCATTTGTATTTGCCCAAACTACGGATTCAAACATTCCTATATTTAGTCTTTTAGATACATTCCAGCTCAAATAATGATTTGCCATGTATTTGGTCGAATACGTACGATCTACCGTAGCTGCAGGAGTAACATCTTTCAGCCACATATAGGTATTCGTATATTTTATTTTCCAAAAACTGGTGTTGATTTTTACATACGGATACGGACTTGGGCCATCGCTTTCTAACAACGAACGGTAACCATCACCAATAAAATTTCTGCTGTAACCCATCTGCAAGTTGATGAATTTACTTGGCGTATAAGTCAAATTGGCTTCTGCCAAAGGAAAATCATACGCATCTTCTTTAAATCCTTTTGCAATTCCGATTCCTGGAATAATAGCGGGATTCCCGCCTGACGGTTTTATGGATTCGGCATACCGATTGAAATAATCAGCAAAACGACCTTGGCTTTCATATATTGTTGTGGTAAAGTTCAATTGTTCTCCCAAACCACCCTGAATTTGAATTCCTCGTGTATTCACAAAAGTAGATTTTGAAACACTTGGATTGCTTTTACCCATTTGTAAATCAAAAATCGGGTTCATCGTAAACCAATATCCATCGCCTTGAATTTCTACGGTGTTTTCATTCCAAAATTTTCTGGTCCACCAACTAGATGCGTCTTTCCGTATTTTCTTATTAGCTTCTTTCAGATTATAATATTTTGAAACCTCAGCATACGTATAAGGCTTGGAAGCCGTATGATTATTAGTTCCGACCTGATTCATCGAAGCATCAAATTGTGAATAATAACTGTGTGAAAGCGGAATATTTAAATGACTTTCCAATTGTGGATTATCGAATTTCTTTTTAATGATATTGTCATATTCTGCCAATTCTTTGCTTCTATCTTTGGTTAAAGCGGTTGCTTTATTTTCGGCTTCAGCCTCAGCAGCCATTTCCGCAGCAGTTTTTAATGGAATTGGGATTCTGATTGTGTATCGTGAATAAGTGGGTTGACCGTTATGTGTTGGCGGATTAATCTTTGGAAACAATCCAAAAACCCTTTTGCTTTCTTCAACTAAAGCCGCGTCGATAGCATCAACATATTGCACTTTGAAGCTACCTTTATCATCCACTTCAAAAAGGACAATTACAGTTCCTTTGTAATTGCTTAATTGTAAATTCTCGGGTATTTTAAAATTCGAATAAACAAAATCCTGAACCTGATTGTAAAAACAGGTTTCTAAATTCTTGTTTTGCAAATTTACGCAGTTTGGAAAAACCGGAAATTGTTCTACATTTTTTTCTGAAACTTGTGCCTTAGAAAGCGAAGAGCAAAGTACTAAAAGCAATAATGGAATATATTTTTTCATATATGGTTTTGAACTGTAAAATTAATATTCGCTTTTGGAAACTTCACCATTGGCAATTGTTTTTGCTCCGGAAGTTCCAATTCTTTTTACACCAAGACGAATCATATCTAATGCTTCTTCATAGGTTCTCACTCCTCCGGCGGCTTTCACGGGAAGTGGCGATGCGTTTTCGAGCATCATAATTATCGTTGGGATTGTAGCGCCATTCGGAAGGTTATTTTCTGTTTTATAAAATCCGGTAGAGGACTTCACAAAAACCGATGCATAACTTTCTTCTTTGAAATTAGACATAATCACATTCTTGATTAATGCAGATAATTGAATAATTTGCTGATTGTTTAATGCCGCCACTTCAATAATCCATTTTACCACTTTGTGATGGTTTAATCCGAGTTGGGTGCATTTTAGAATTTCTTCTTTTACCAAATCAATTTCACCTTTTTTAAAGGCTTCATAATTACATACAAAATCCAAATCATCAGCACCATCAAGCATTGCCTGATTCGCTTCTTCAAGTTTCTTAACAAGACTGGAATTCCCATCCGGAAAATCAATTACAGTTCCGATATCTACTTTAGAATTGGCCTCTGTAATCATTTTCTTAGCCAAAGAAACCATTTCAGGACGAATCATAATTAGTTTGAAATGCTCATCGATAGCTTCCTGAATAAAACCTTTTACGATTTCGACATTCTCTTTCTCGCTGATACCAGCTTGAATAGCTGTTTTCAAATAGGTTGAATCTAAATATTGTCTGATATTCATTTGATGCATTTTATTGTTTTTACATTACCTCAACATTCCCTATCTGCTATTTTGTTTTGAACACAAATCTTCAAATAGCTCATACCAAGGGATAAAAATAAAAAAATCCCACCGAAGTGGGACTGTTTTCTGTAATTTTAATTGGAAAGTTTTCTTTTTTGCATGTATTTCTGATATAACCTTATCGAAATTACCGCCATTACTGCTCCAGTCGTGTTTGCTAGCACATCGTAAATATCTGCTTTTCTTGCTATCGTAAAAAATCCTTGCATGATTTCTACTGAAATTCCGTAAATAAACGACAGCAAGAAAACCGCTAGAATCGTTTTGGCATTACTCGACTCGATTTTTTCATGGCTGAAATATAAAAACCAAAGCCAGGTAAAAACAAAATGGAACGTAAAATGAACGTATTTATCTGCATTTTGTAAACTCACTTGAGGCACAACATTACCTATGCTCACTAAACACAAAAAAGCGATAGCAAATGTCCAAAATAAAGCTGCCCAAAAATAAATTTGTTTAGGCACCAATTAGTTTTTTGTATGCTTCGCTGGAGAGCAATTCTTCAATTTCAGCAACATTAGCAATTTTCACTTTTACCATCCAACCTTTTCCGTACGGATCTGAATTTACTGTTTCCGGATCGCTTTCAAGACTATCATTGAATTCAACAATTTCTCCTGATAAAGGAAGAAACAAATCTGAAACCGTTTTCACCGCCTCAACTGTCCCGAAAACTTCGTCTTTGTTAAGCGTTTGGTCTAGTGTTTCCACTTCAACATAAACGATATCACCTAATTCTTTTTGTGCAAAATCGGTAATTCCTATAGTTGCAATTTCTCCGTCTATGCTAACCCATTCGTGGTCTTTTGTGTATTTTAAATTTGCTGGTATGTTCATTGTATTGCTAATTGTTTGTTTATATTTAATTTGTCAGTTGTTTACACTTCTTAAAAAGCAAATGTAAAGTTTACTATTATATTTTTAAAATGTTTTAACGCTTAATTTCCAAAATTATATCGCAAGGTAAATCCGGCACGGATGTTTGTCATTGGAAATGAAGTTGATATTACAGCTTTTGAAAACGAATGGTCATAATAGAAAATAGCCGTTAGATTTTTACTGAAAGAGTAATCTGCCGTTAATTTTGCTGACCAGATATTTTGCCCACCGGCCAATTGATTGTTATCGTAATCTAAATATCTAACAATAGTCTGGTTGTTGCGATAAGAGAAATCTGTTTTGATATTGATATCGCTTTTTATGATTCCAGACGGATCCTCTGCCAATTTAGTAGAGAAAATGACGTCTTTAAATCGATAACCTACTCCAACAACATATTCTATTCCTTTTACTTCCGTTAAAAGATTATTATCGAAACTCATTGATAAAGCCCTGTCTTTCTTCATTTCGGCCAGGAATTTAAACGCATTTTTCATTTCGAAATCTATCCTAACCAATGGATTAAACTGTTCCACTAAATTGATATTTGATATAATGGTTTTGTTATAGAAATTTCCGCCTGTGTCTGTGCCATTTGGATTTTGGTTATAATCAAGATTAGACCTAAACGAGTTAATGGTATAAGAAGCTCTGTAACTATTTTGCACAGAAAAACGTTTGAACGTGTCTTTGAATAATTTATACCTCATCAATCCGTTATATTTTGCAGTCCAGTTCGGGATTGGAAAATTTCTAAAAGCTTCCAGTGAAACACCAGACGCCGATTCGCCATACGGTTTACTAATTAAACCTGTATAAGCAGCCATAAATGACGGCAATAACACGGCTTGGCTATTTTTTCCAAAACCTACAGGATAACCTTCAGCATCTGTTGGAAAACTCGACGAGCCATAATGATTGGTGGCCAAACGATTGGCAACAATTATTCTGTTTTCTCTAAAATCATCAAATGCAGAAGATATGTTCTCGTCGCTTGTCTTAAAGGATGTTTTTAGCATTACAGTTGAAATCGAGAAATTACCATAATTATAAGGTGATCTCGATTGGTACTCGTCTCCAATCACATCATATTGCTCCGAGAAATTATTGGCATAAACTCTGTCCGCATTTAAATCAATTTTGAAATCCGGGAATAAATCCATGTTTGCTGTTATATTCAAAGCCCTGTTGGTCACTTGAGTGAAGTTCTGATTAAAATCCGGATAGTTGCTTAACCAACCGTTTTGTGCCGCAGCATATCTTATATCGTCCTGAGAACCGAAAACAAATCCCAATGTTGGTTTCGAGGAACCAAAAAACCCGATCCCCGGAAGATATCCTGGTAAAGCCGTACCTTTATTTTCGGAATAGTTTACCTGAATATTTTTTACACTAGTCAGCACCCCTCTCAATCCATCAAGAAAAATATTTCCCTCGGTATCAGTTTGCTGAGCCTGTGTATTGGTGATTTTCTGTCCCGGTTTTGGCGCAGTTGCCGGTGTTGCTTTTGCCGGTTTTTTTGCTCTTTTAGTTAACCCTACATATTTGTAAAAGCTATCCATATTGAATGCGGTGTTCAATTTGTGTGATGCCGAATTTTGAATAGTATTACCCAGATTAAAAAGCGTTCCGTTTTCGTCTTCGATGGTTGTTAATGCTATCGATGCACGCTGCCAGCTATAATTTCCAGTATAAGAATAGGTCGATTTTATAAAAGAAAATACAGGTATTTTGTTAATTGGCAACTCATAATTCACAACCAGTTGTTGCATGTGCTGGTTTGGATCACCAATACTCCAGTAATCATCCCAGATTGTAACGGTGTTATCAGGTACATTATCTTCATTCATATAATTTCTCACAATATTATTTGATGAAGCCGTATAATTTAATTTTAATGCTTTGGTCAAATTATAATTGAAACCGTATTGATAATTAAACAGGAAGTTTCTTCTGTACAATGGATCCAGACCAATTCCCGCAACATCAACCTGTCTAAATTGTTGTTTGTTGTATTGTCTTATTATATTAGAACTAAAAGAAATATTAGACGGCAAATAATTAAAATTAAAATCACTTAACAATTTCCAATAGTCGCTTTTCTTGAGTATTTTGGATTTCTTGAAAGGTTCCACAGATTTTGGCTGAAAACTAAAGGCATAATCAACAGTGGTATTTACCTGCTGGTCAATATAATCTTCAATTTCAAAATCATGACGATCTACCTGGTTGTAAGAATACGACAAGGTTAAATTTTCAGGATCATACACACGTTGCTTTTGCTCCGGAGCTCTTTCTCTTTTAACGCCAATAAAGTTGATACTTTTGCGCTTAGTATAGTCAATTGCTCTGTCTCTGATATTATTTCTTTCGGTTTCATCAGTGGTCACATCCAACAGCTGTTGCAGCTTAATATCCTGATTAAACGGATCGTATTCCGGAGTTATAATTTCTTCGCCAACAGCATAGTTGAATGGCAAATTAATACCCCATTTTTTTGGTAATAATTTACCAAGACTCAGATTCGTAACAATATTATATTGCTGGATATCTTCTCTGCTTCTTTCATTCGGTCCTTGTTCCAATGCTCCAAAACCTATCGTGCTCATTTTTCCGGTAGTAGAAACCGTTGCGAAATCAGCAAGATTCGAATCCAGACTCACTACTGCGGCCATCCCGCCTTTGTTGTCCATGTCTGACAGACGAAGCTCGTTGAACCAAACTTCTCCGCGAATATCACTAGTGTTTGTTTCCTTATTTTTTATACCAATCATTAAGGTCCGCACCAATCCAAAATTTGGATTTCCTCTAATCCCTAATCTCAGTTTTCCTCTGTTGGTATTATTTGCTAATGATGGGTCCAACACATCGTCATCAATAAAACGAATTCCATTAATATCTTCAGGTGGTGCCGCAGTTCCCATCGACAAAATTTTCAATTGGGTTAACAATGACAAGGGCAAGTCGATTTCATTCATTTCAGGCCAAATATCTTCTGGATCTAAAGCCCCTTCAGCAGTAACTTTTAAAGGAATTTCAATTTGATAAAAGTTTTGCGTAAAGTCATTTCCAAAACGGATAAAACCAATCATCTGATCATCTTGCAATGGCGTAGGATCAGTTGGTGCAGGAAGTGCTTCGGCATGTAAAAACATTTTTAGGTTTTTGAACTGACGCATATCTACACTTACATTTTTAAAAACTGCTCTTGAATCGCCTGGCTCTAATCCGTCGCCAGAAGCTCTCAATGATAATGACTGCTCATTTTGATTGATAACGGTATTGTTATTATACAATTCCTCTCTAACTACTCCTGGAGGAATAACGTAATTTATTGGTTCTCTGTCTCCGTTTTCCTGAATATTAATAGCCAATACATCGAAATCCGTGTCGTCATCATTTGGATTTGTATCGTCAGCATCCAGCGTATTGGTATATCTTCTCCACTCGCCTCTTACCAAATCTAAAGCCCCAAAACGAACTGTAATTTGATCATTGAACCCGGTCATAAACATTCTCATAAAACTGATACTTCTGAAATCAGAAATACTGCCTATAGTATTTTCCGGGGCCAATACAGGAATTTTGAATTGTATCCATCTTGCAGCGGTTGGAGTAGCTCCGGGAGGCAAATTGACAGCTGTTGTTAATCTTACATCGGTTACATATCTATCCCCTATTCCCATACCATCATACAAATCAATGCTGTATTCATAATAGGCATTAATGGTGTTCATGGTATTGTCTCTGTTGATATCCTCAACATCTGGAATTGTAGACGAACCTCTATTGGTATCCGTAACCTCTATCGGAGAGTTTCCATCGGTTCCGTTATATTTTTCATACCGTTCCAGAACGTCTCCGGAAGCATTTAAAAAATATTGGTAATCATCTGCTGCAGGATCTTCCAGACCAGCAAAACCAGGAAACTTAACTGCTTCATCGTTATTATTTAATCCATCCAAACCAATATCCTGATTTGCCCTGTTTGCGGCATTGGTATCAAAAGCATAAATTAGGGATTGTGATGCTGGCACATTTCCCCAATCTGGTTGTGGTGTCACTAATATTTGATCTGGTCCAAGTCCGTTTTCAAATTGTTTTCTACCATCTTTCAGCACGTCTTCAGAAATTGAACCTAAGTTAAAGTAGATTTTACCCGGATTTACTACAGTGGTCGGATCTCCAGTATAATAAGGATCTAACATCCAAAATTGGATATACTCCACATTGGCTTGCTCGAAATTTGTTGAATTTATAGAACGCATAATTCCACCGAAATTCTCTTCAGGATTTGGTAAGTCATTAGTTCCCGATGCAGCGGTATTGAAATTATAAGGCCCTCTTTTTCGTGGATCATAGGTTAAATCTAATGTATTAATAACCTGAGTTTGTCCGACAGCAATGTCAGTTAGCGGATACAATTCTTCACTATAAATTCTTCGGGTTGCATTCAGGGAAATTTGTTGAATAGAAATATCTGTCGGTCTTGAAGCATAAAATGTAGGGTCAATAGAGTACCATGACAATTTAGCTCTTTTGAAACCATAAGGCAAACCAACGGCATTTTCATTAAAATTATAGCTTCCAAAAGGCGAAGGAGTCAATGGAGTTACCGGGGTTGATGATAAACTCCAGGCAGAAGGTGCCCGCATGTCTATTGTGGTCTGCGAACCTTCAAAATCATCTACATAAATGGTAGATTCTCCTTCAAATTGATCTCCTTTTGGAGTATCCGGTTTCAAGAAAGCAACCTCTCCTCTGAAGGAAATATTAGAAGGAACATCCGTATCCATGAATGGTAATTTATTAACCAGTCTTGTCAAGAAAGGGACTTCAGTAGAGTAATTTGTATTAAAACCAAAAATAGTATTGTTGACAGATTCCTGACCGTAATTTGATTTTTGAGTAAATGGCTTTTCGGTCATTTTTAAAAATGTGGCACCAACTAAAAACTTATCAGAAATTTTATGTTCTACATTAACTCCCATAAATCTTCTGGTTTGCTGACCAAAAACAGAGTTGTTTTCTACAGAAACTTCAATTGGCGTGTTAGATGCCTGAAGCGATGGATCCAAAATCTGAACCCTTCCCAATTGATAATTTACACTATAATCAATACCTTCTGCCAAAACTCTTCCGCCTGCCGTAACCACTACAGAACCTCTCGGCACATTAAAAGCTCCGATTGGAATTCCGTCCCCACTGGAAGATTTGAATTTTCCTTTTAACTGAAATTTGTTTTTATCACTGTCCTGCAATGCCGCAGATTGTGTTAGGCGATACATGTTTCCAAAAACATATTTTGTCTGATTGGCATTATAAATACCTCCGGTACTTTCACCCTCATTATAATCCTCTCCCGGATTACTTCTTAATTTTTCGAACAAATGTTGCCCAAAAGGCTCTACGGTTGTAAATATTAATCTTCCGCTTTGCGCATCAACAGTAAGTCCCGGAATAAAATCAAAGAAACCATCACCACCCGTTTGTGGGTCGTTATTGTAATTTAATTTATCGACATTAAATACTTTTAACAAAGGCGTGCTGGTCACTAAATCCTCAGGTTGTGGTAACGGCGGAACGATATCAATGTAATTTAAAGGCGAAGGATCTGTATAAAGAATGTTAAATTTAAAATCTTCCTGTTGCAATTGAAATGCCCCCGGAATCTGATAAATATTTTTCATCATCAAGTTCCAAACCGGATCCTCCACACTTGTCAAACTGCTTTTCAGCATTTTCAATATCAGACTCTGAGTTGAAACGGTTGTCGGCTGGCCAGTATTTGGATCAGTAGGCCCTGTTTGTGTGGCATCGACTCCGTCTGTACCAAATTCTCCAACCTGATACACCTGATCTCCAATGGTATATTGATAGGCAATGGCAAGCACTTCGTCATTTGCTAAACGCTGCTGTAAGGAAACATAACCCAATTGGGGATGAAAAGTAAATTCATTTGGATTTAATTTTCTGGCATTTTCCAACTTTGAATAATCTTGTCCTTCACTAACGGTAACTCCGGTAAAACCAGAATTTGCAGTTACAATTTCTCGAATATTTCCATTCAAAAATCCACCCGCATCTATCAGTGCAGGATCATATTTATTGTTTTTATTATCTGATGGGGTATTAATTGGAGCAATAAAAAAATTGGTTGTAGGCGTTACAACCACTACTTCATCATCATTCAAACCTGTTAATTGTGATTCCCCTAAATCCTGAAGCGCAATAATATTTCTAAGGTTATTATTGGTTGTGGTAACTCTGTTTTGTCGGTTGGTTATCCAAGCTTCCACTCGGGTAATCTGAACCCTGCTATCTACATATGGATAATTTCTAAGCGAGGTATCGTATTTGCTTCTGAAATATTGGGATAAGAAAAAGTGTCTGTCCGAATCGTAATCCAACGCAAACATTTCAAAATCCTGAATCGTTCCGCCGCCTTGTGCCGTTACAGTTTTGGTTTGTGATTTTTGTTCCGAGAAAATTCCCGTAACGGTCGTTTTACCAAACTGAAGCTGTGCTTTTACACCAAACAAACTTTGTGCCCCGCGAATCAGGGAACTGTTCAAAGGCAAACTCACGTTTCCTATTTCTATTTTTTGAATAATATCGTCTTCCGTTGGCGTGTATTCTAATTTTATCAAATTTTGAAATGCAAAGGTAGATTCGGTATCGTAATTGGCATTTACCTGAAGTCTTGTCCCTACTTTTCCCATCAGACTCATGCTGATTCTCTGATCAAAATCAAAACTGGTACTGGATCTGTTTCTTGGAGAAATCGAAGGATTGTCTTGTTTTGAATAACGTACACCCAAATCCAATTCTACGGAACCGGTTGGTTTTACATCGATGGTATTGCCACCAAAAATAGTTTCAAAAAAACCGGAATTAACATAATAACGCGGTAACAAATCTTTTTTGGCGGCTTCACTTCCTTCTTTTTTACCATCTATTGCATCCGATTTTTTCTTGAAATAATCTCGCATGGATTCACGCATCACCAATTGATCGTATTCTTTTGGAGTAAGAATAATAGGGTAATTAATGTTAAAACCATCCACAGTATTGGTATAAACATACCGGTCGGTTACAGGGTCATAAGTATAAGCCTCCAGAATACTCGGTGGATTTTTTATATCTACCTTACCGGTAGAATAGCCTGTTTTTGTAGTGTCTTGAACTTCTTCGTCCACCTGAGCGTGCAAACTGAAATTAGAAAGAAGAACTAGTAAGAAAATACTAATTTTAAGAATGGCTCCCGAACCTTTTAAATAAAATGTTTTCAAGTACTATAAATTTTTTAAAGCTTGTTTTATAATTGTCTCTACGGTTGCGTCTGGATTGTCCTTAACGATTTTTTCCACTACTTTTTCGGCTGATTTCCTAATAAAACCTAACACTTCCAAAGCAGATAACGCTTCATCTTTATTTGTATTGCTTTGACTCATCGAAACTTCGTCTAAATCGTACAATTTTAACACCTTGTCTTTTAAATCCAGAATAACTCTTTGGGCTGTTTTACTTCCAATTCCTTTTATGGACTGAATTGTAACTACATCCGCAGAAGCTATTGCATGAATAATCTGTTTAGGA
The DNA here is from genome assembly GCF_035292545.1 of Flavobacterium sp. Lineage (GTDB taxonomy): Bacteria > Bacteroidota > Bacteroidia > Flavobacteriales > Flavobacteriaceae > Flavobacterium. Next base: position 32,741 of record NZ_DATDPV010000080.1, read on the forward strand.
TCTAATGATGACAACATGGTTCTCGCAATACTGGCTCCAATTCCAGAAACTGAAAGCAGCATTTTAAATATTTCTCGCTCAGATTTTTCTACAAATCCAAATAAGGTATGGGAATCTTCTTTTATTTGAAGATAGGTAAACAATTTTATCGCATCAGAAGCCGGAAGCAAAGAGTACGTATGCAAGGAAATATTCACATGATATCCAACGCCGTTGCAGTCAATAATGACATCTGTTGGTGTTTTTTCTACTAATTTTCCTTGTAAGTGTGCTATCATTTTGTTTAGTTGTTTCCAAATATAAGAAAAATCTCCAATGGAAAATATTCTTCCGGATTATCTACAGAAATATACGTTCTGCAGCGCATTTATTTTGGTTTATTTCTTTTCTCTTTTTCTTGGGCATCTACAACGGAAACTGCTACCATATTCACCATTTCTTCGACACTTGCACCCAATTGAAAAATATGAACCGGTTTTTCCATCCCTAACAATATTGGTCCAATAGAATCAACTTTGTACAGCTCTTTTAATAATTTATAGGTAATATTGGCAGCTTCTAAATTAGGGAATATCAATGTGTTTACTTTTTTCCCTGCTAATTTAGAAAACGGGAATTTATTTTTCAGCATCTCCGGATTCAAAGCGAAATCGGCTTGCAATTCACCATCAACAATTAGCTCCGGATGATTTTTATGCAAAAAGGCTACTGCTTCACGAACCTTATTTGCACTTTCGTAACCTGATGAACCAAAATTAGAAAACGAAATCATCGCAATAACCGGATCCAAACCAAACATCCTTACCGTTTTTGCTGTCATTAAAGCAATTTTCGCCAAATCATCAGCCATTGGATTCGGGTTAATCGCGGTATCGGATAGAAACATCGGGCCACGATTGGTCATCATCATGTTGGTTGAGGCAATTAGGGATACGCCAGGCGCTTTCCCTATTAATTGCATAATCGGTTTTACAACGGTTGGATAACTGCGCGAATAGCCAGAAACCATGGCATCTGCATCCCCTTCATTGACCATCATCGCAGCAAAATAATTACGTTCTCGCATCCATTTTTGAGCATCTAAAAGCGAGATTCCCCTTCTTTGTCTCGATTTCCAGTAAATATCTGCATAGTGATTTCTTCTCTGGTCTTCTTCGTATGTTTTTGGATCTATAATCGGCACATCCGCTTCAAAACCAATCTCTTCTTTAAGCTCTAAAATCGTTTCCCGGTTTCCTAACAGGATTGGAAAAGCAATTTTATCTTCATACGCGATTTGAGCTGCTTTCAACACATCTAAATGATCTGCTTCGGCAAAAACGACGCGTTTTGGATCCGTTTTAGCTCTATTGGCCAAAAGGCGAACCATTTTATTATCAGAACCTAATCTTTCCAGTAATTCTTCCTCGTATTTCCCCCAATCTGTAATTGGATTTAATGCCACACCAGATTCCATCGCTGCTTTTGCAACTGCAGGAGCCACTGTCGAAATTAATCTTGGATCAAATGGTTTTGGAATAATATAATCTCTTCCGAAAATTAATTTGGTTTCTCCGTAAGCAATATTTACCTGCTCAGGAACGGATTCTTTGGCTAAAGCCGCTAAAGCTTTTACGGCTGCCATTTTCATCGCTTCGTTTATTTTTGTGGCACGAACATCGAGTGCGCCTCTAAAAATATAAGGAAATCCAAGCACATTATTCACTTGGTTTGGATGATCAGAACGCCCCGTTGCCATAATAATATCTTTTCTGGTAGCAACTGCCACATCGTAATCAATCTCCGGAGTTGGATTAGCCATCGCGAAAACGATAGGGTCATTGGCCATTCCAAGTAACATTTCTGAAGAAAGAATATTTCCTGCCGAAAGTCCCAAGAAAACATCCGCTTCCTGAAGCGCTTCGCCAAGTGTACTATTTTTTAATCCTTTGGAATATATTTGTTGTAAGGGTGATAAATCGGTTCTGTCGCTTGACAAAACACCATCTTTATCAAACATGATGATTTGGTCTGGGTTTACGCCTAACAAAACATAAAGATTGGCACAAGCCAAAGCTGCAGAACCTGCTCCGGAAATAACGACTTTTACATCTTGGATTTTTTTGCCAGCCAATTCCAATGCATTGAGTAATGCTGCAGAGGATATAATCGCCGTTCCGTGTTGGTCATCATGCATCACCGGAATGTTCAGTTCTTCGACCAATCGTCTTTCGATTTCAAAAGATTCGGGTGCCTTAATGTCTTCGAGGTTGATTCCTCCAAAAGTTGGAGCAATTGCTTTTACCGTTTCCACGAATTTGTCGATGTCACGCGCATCCACCTCGATGTCAAAAACATCAATATCTGCAAAGATTTTAAACAACAAAGCTTTACCTTCCATTACAGGTTTTGAAGCTTCCGGACCAATGTCACCCAGTCCTAAAACGGCAGTTCCATTAGTAATTACGGCAACCAGATTGCCTTTGGCAGTATATTTATAAACGTTGTTAATGTCTTTTGCAATTTCCAGACAAGGCTCGGCAACACCGGGCGAATAGGCCAATGACAAATCTCTTTGTGTGGCATATTTTTTTGTTGGAACGACCTGAATTTTTCCAGGAGTTGGTTTGGCATGGTATAATAGTGCTTCTCTTCTTTTGCTGTACTTATTCATTTTGTAGATTTTATTCCGACTTACAAAGATAAAAGTCTGAGGGTAAAAAGTAAAGTTTTATCAGAATAGTTTTGTAAAGTTTTTATGGTAACGTTTAGCGTTTAATCTTACAGAGAAAACTGATAGCAATTACATCCAAATTAGTGAAAAAAGCATTAAAAAATGGCTTCTGTCGTTTAACCATTTGGAAGGATTTATTTTGTAAATTAGTAAAGAAAAAACTACCCCTCTACAATACTTTGCCAGACCTACGGCCAATAACAGTTTTTTGAAAAAAAACTCATAATTAACATCCGATATTATGGAAACAAAAATCATTAAAGGAGATTTAATTAAAGAAAAATGAAATTACCGAGAGCATCCCGCAAGAATTAAAACAATGAAAAACAATGAAAAACAATCGATATAATAATGGAACAACCTAGTTACTTAAACGCGTTAAAGATAAAATCACTGGGTATTGATACGTACCTCGAAAATAATATTTTCATGCGAAGCGATTGTCACATTTGTCGTTCAGAAGGTTTTACGGCACTCACCAGACTCGTTGTCCATCACAATGAAAAAAGTATAATTGCAACTCTGAACGTAGTCCATTCGGAATTATTACAAAAAAATGAAGCTTCACTTTCCGACATGGCATTAAAGCGTCTCAATGTAAAAGATGGCGATTTAATTACCGTCTCCCATCTTAAACCGATTGAATCACTAAGTGCTGTTCGTGCAAAAATATATCACAAAAAAATCGACGAAGCTGCATATCGTAAAATCATCAATGATATCACCAATGGCTTTTATTCGGATATTGAGATTGCTGCTTTCATTGCCGGATGTGCAGGTGAAAATCTCGATTTGGAAGAAATCATATGGCTCACCAAAGCAATGATAGATTCCGGATCAAAATTAACATGGGACGAAAAAATAATTATGGATAAACATTCCGTTGGCGGCTTACCCGGAAACCGTACAACGCCCATTGTAGTGGCAATCGTGGCTGCAGCGGGACTCACCATTCCAAAAACATCTTCACGCGCCATTACATCTCCAGCCGGAACATCCGATACAATGGAAACCATAACTATTGTAAATCTGTCCATTGAAAAGATTAAAGAAGTGGTGAATGTGGAAGGAGGCTGTTTTGCATGGGGTCGCCTGGCAAGGCTGAGTCCGGCTGATGATATACTAATCTCGGTTGAAAAGGCTTTGGATATTGATAGTACTGCGCAAATGATTGCCTCCGTCCTTTCGAAAAAAGCGGCTGTAGGTTCAACCCATGTTGTCATTGAAATTCCTTTCGGTGAAACGGCAAAAGTGCGAACGCGTGATGAAGCATTGAAGTTGCAATATTATTTTAGAGCCGTTGGCGATGCTATAAATTTAAATGTCGAAGTATTGATTACCGATGGCTCACAACCCATAGGAAGAGGTATTGGCCCTTCATTGGAAGCAATGGATGTTCTTTCGGTCTTAAGAAATCAAAAAGATGCTCCAAACAGTTTAAAAGAAAAATCGTTGATGATTGCGGGCGTTCTGCTGGAATTATCAACAAAATTCGAAAAAGGAAAAGGCCTTTCTGCAGCAAGACAAATTTTGGAAAACGGGAAAGCGTATGAGAAGTTTGAAAAAATATGTCTGGCCCAAGGAAGAATCACCGAACCAAATTTTGCTAAATATAAAATCGATATTAATTCAGAAAGTGCCGGAACCGTAACTTTCATTGATAACAGGAAGCTTGCCAAGGTCGCCAAACTCGCAGGAGCACCGCAATCTCCTTCAGCAGGAATTTACTTCAATTCCCCTATTGGAACTAAAGTAGAAAAAGGGCAGACACTCTTCACTATTTATTCTGAATCGGAAGGAGAACTGCTCTACGCAGAAGATTATTTGAAATCCGTGAATCCAATAATCAAAATTGTCTAGCATGGAAAAAATATTTTTTGCTCTACCAGGAAATGATGTATTGGCAAAATCATTGGCAGGAAAATGTCACGCAGAATTGGGCAAGGCAATTATCCGGCAATTTCCTGATGGAGAAACCTATATCAAAATCGAATCTGATGTAAAGAATAAACAAGTAATTTTGATTTGTACCCTGGATCATCCTGACAAAAAATTATTGCCACTATATTATTTGTCAAAGACTTCAAAAGAATTAGGAGCAAAATCTACCTGTATCGTTTCGCCTTATCTGGCTTATATGCGGCAAGACAAGCGCTTTGAACCAGGAGAAGGAATTACTTCTGTTTATTTCGCAAAACTCATTTCGTCATTCGCTGATTCACTTATAACTATTGACCCTCATTTGCACAGAAGAAATTCCCTGTCCGAAATATATACTATTCCGACCACTGTAATTCATGCCGCGGACCTCATTTCAGAATGGATTCGAAGTAATATTAAAAAACCAGTATTAGTCGGTCCGGATAGTGAAAGCGAACAATGGGTTTCTGAAGTTGCAGATAAGGCAGCTGCTCCATTCATTATTCTTGAAAAAATAAGAAAAGGCGATGAAGAGGTTGAAATATCTGTTCCTCATCTGGAGAAGTATAAAGATCACACGCCGGTATTGGTAGATGACATCATCTCCACTGCAAGGACTATGATTGTAACTATTGGACATTTAAAAAAAGCAGGAATGAAAAAACCCAATTGCATCGGTATTCACGGAATATTTGCAAACCATGCTTATTCAGATTTGCTTACTGCCGGAGCTGAAGAAGTGATTACCTGTAACACCATTTTGCATGAATCGAATAAAATTAAAATTGACGAAATGATTTCTTTATCGATTAATAACATGCAAAATGAAATCAATAAAAATCTGAAGAAATAATGTTAAATGATACTCTTTCTGCTTCCAAAAGCATAACCCTTGTTCATGGTGGTGAGGACTATTTTTCCCGTTTGGAACGAATTATTTTGGATGCCCAATTTGAAATCCATATTCAGATTTATATTTTTGATGACGACTTTATAGGAAATAAAATCGCCGAAGCATTAAAAAATGCGGCTTCCCGAAATGTAAAAATTTATCTTTTACTGGATGGATTCGGATCTAAATCGCTTTCAGAAGAATTTATTGAGGACTTCAGACGCCATGGAATTAATGTTCGTCTTTTCGCTCCTTTATTTTCGGCAAGTTCATTTTATATCGGCAGAAGATTACACCATAAGGTTGTTGTTGCAGATGCAAAAGTGGTATTAATTGGAGGAATAAATATCGCCGACAAATATCACGGAACTCCAACTGTTACACCCTGGCTCGATTATGCTGTGCAGTTAAATAATGAACAAATTGCGGCACCGCTTCAGGAACTGTGCCTGGATATTTATTATAAAAAAAGACAAATCCGAAGAAAAAAAATAGAATCTGTTTTTTATACTACAGAAGAAATCCATGTTAGCATTCTTCAAAATGACTGGCTGAAAAAGAAAAATGAGATTAATAACGCCTACATCAAATCCATTCGCAATTCCAAAAAGGAAATCATTATTGTTGGCAGTTATTTTTTACCCGGAAGAAAATTAATTGGTGCTTTGAAAAAAGCTTCTCAAAACAAGGTGACGATTAAATTAATTCTGTCCGGGATATCAGACGTTCCTTTGCTAAGAGGTGCTTCCCTTCATTTTTATTCTAAAATTCTGCGTTATAATATTGAAATCTACGAATGGGACAAATCTGTCATGCATGGAAAAGCCGCGGTAATTGATAGCCACTGGACCACTATTGGCTCTTTCAACCTGAACAATTTGAGTTCGTATGGAAGTATCGAAATGAATGTTGAAATTAATTCTGCGACATTTTCTAAAACGTACTTATCGCACTTGAATCAAATCATTTCGCAATGCCAAAGGGTAACTTCTGAATCTCTAATAACAGAGCAACATTATTTCTCAAAATTTTTAAACTGGCTTTGCTATTGGCTTATAAGAATAATAACAGTAGTTCTAACTTATTTGCCCTATAAGCGATTCATGAGGCTATAATAGTATGGTATTGACAAAGTAAGTTTTATCAAAAAACTCATTTCAAAAAATGTATATTCCGTTTCAAACCTTCGAACTTGGTTCTTTTTACGGCGGAGTTTTTGAAAACGGCTTTGAAGGTTTCTTCGGTGATTTCCTCCCAGTCTTTTTTGGACATCGATAAAATTTCCGGATTGGGATTAAATAATGGTTCGTTGTGTGCTTTTGAGAATTTGTTCCAAGGGCAAACATCCTGACAAATATCACAGCCAAAAGCCCAGTCTTCAAACTTTCCTTTCATTTCCTGTGGGATATTTTCTTTGAGTTCTATCGTGAAATAGGAAATGCATTTGCTACCGTCAACGACATAAGGCGCCACAATGGCTTCGGTGGGACAGGCGTCGATACAGGCGGTGCAACTGCCGCAATGATCAGTGGTGGCGTAATCGTATTCTAATTCTAAATCGATAATCAGTTCGGCTATAAAATAAAAAGAACCTACTTGTTTGGTTAGCAAATTGCTGTTTTTGCCAATCCAACCCAAACCGCTTTTGGCTGCCCAGGCTTTATCTAGCACGGGTGCCGAATCTACAAAAGCACGACCGGAAACTTCCCCGATGGTTGACTGAATGGAGAACAGCAATTCTTTGAGTTTTTCTTTGATGACAAAATGGTAATCCTGTCCATAGGCATATTTGGAGATTTTATAAGAATCTGGATTTTGCAATTCAGAAGGATAATAATTCAATAAAAGAGAAACCACGCTTTTGGCATCATCCACCAATAAAGTTGGGTTTAATCGTTTGTCGAAATTGTTTTCCATGTAGGACATTTGGCCGTTCCTATTCTTGTTCAGCCAATTTTCCAATCGCGGTGCTTCTTGTTCTAGAAATCCTGCTTGTGATATCCCACAAGACAAAAACCCGAGGCGTTGGGCTTCGGATTTTATGAATTGTGTATATTTTGATTTGTTGTTAATCAATACTCGGATATTTCGTGTGAAAATTTGAATTTACAATACGGATAGTTTATTATTTAGCTATAGCATTAGGGATAGAAGCGGTATCCTTTTTGAGGTTTTTTAACCTCAAAAAGATTTAGCGGATAGCCCGACCCTTGGGTAATGCCCTAAAACAATCCGCCTTGGGTATTGGCTTTTACTCTCCCTAAATGTTTGTATGCTTTTTCGGTTACTTCTCTTCCTCTTGGCGTTCGCATGATGAAACCTTCCTGGATTAAGAAGGGCTCGTAGACTTCTTCGATGGTTTCGCTACTTTCGGAAACGGCTGTTGCCAAAGTCGATAAGCCTACCGGTCCGCCTTTGAATTTATCGATAATGGTCGTTAAGATTTTATTGTCCATTTCGTCTAAACCGTGGGCATCTACATTTAAAGCTTTCAGCGAATAACGAGCAATCTCAATATCGATTTTTCCGTTGCCTTTGATTTGGGCGAAATCACGCACACGTCGCAACAAAGCGTTGGCAATTCGCGGTGTTCCCCTGCTCCTGCCGGCAATTTCGACGGCGGCTTCCATGGTAATTGGCATTTTTATTATGGCGGCACTTCTTTCGACAATGGTGGTCAGAAGTTCAGTGGTGTAATATTGCAAACGGCTTTGGATTCCGAAACGAGCACGCATTGGCGCTGTCAGCAATCCGGAACGTGTGGTGGCGCCGACTAAGGTAAACGGATTCAGGTTGATTTGAACCGTTCTCGCATTGGGTCCGGATTCAATCATGATGTCGATTTTGAAGTCTTCCATGGCGGAATATAAATATTCTTCGACAATGGGACTCAAACGGTGGATTTCGTCTATAAATAAAACATCACGATCTTCGAGATTGGTTAACAATCCTGCTAAATCTCCGGGTTTATCCAATACTGGCCCTGAAGTAATTTTGATACCTACGCCCAGTTCATTGGCTAAGATATTAGCCAAAGTGGTTTTTCCTAATCCTGGAGGTCCATGAAAAAGGGTATGGTCCAACGCTTCATTACGTTGATTGGCAGCCTGAACAAAAACTTTTAGGTTTTCTAATATTTGTTCCTGACCTGAAAAATCATCAAAAGAAAGGGGTCTTAACTTTTTTTCAAGATCCAGTTCTTCGGGATTGTAGTTTTGATTTGTTGGGTCTAAATTTTCATTCATCGAACAAAGATAGAAAAAGTTTAGTGGTGGATTTGTTGTTTCGTTGATTTGATATGTTAAACGTGATATCCATTGGCTAAAATAGATTTCCATTCCGGATGTCTAATCAGATATTTCGCGATAAAAGGACAAAGTGGCGCCAGCGTATAATTCTGTTCTTGGATGTAATTCAATGTTTTTTCTACAATTGCAGAACCGACTCCTTTTCCTTCCAATGCTTTTGGCACTTCGGTATGGGTAAGGAAAAGGATGTTTTCATTATTAAGTATGAATTCAATGAAAGCCGTATGATCTGCTACTTGCAATTCAAAGCATTTCTTTTCCTGATTCATTATCAATTCGCAATTGGAATAGTCGTTACTCATCTTTTTTTTCTTTTTTGTTATAATAAAATGACAATGCTCCGGAAGGGCATTTTTTAACCTGATTGATCATTTCTTCAGAACTGGCTCCATTGGCATTTACCCAAGGTTTTTCTTTGGGTTTAAAGACATTTGGCAGGCCTTTGGCACAAATTGCGGAATGGATGCACAATTCGGCTTTCCATACAATCGTTACTTCTCCGTTTGAATATTCTTTTGTAGTTTCCATGGTAATACTTGTTGCAATTAATTCCTCTAAATATAGAAAAATATCATCATATAGTAGTAATAAAAAAAGCCTTTCTGATTAGAAAGGCTTTTTTATATATCATTTGAAATATTAGTGATGTAAAACTTCTTCACCTTCTTTCATAGGAACGTTTTGAGGAACGAAATCTGTATCATGTCCTGGCTTACTGTAATCGTAAGGCCATCTGTGAACGTGAGGAATTTCTCCTGGCCAGTTACCGTGAATGTGTTCGATTGGCGCAGTCCATTCTAATGTATTCGATTTCCATGGATTTTGAACCGTTTTCTTACCGTAGAAAATACTACTGAAGAAGTTGTACAAGAATACCAATTGGAAAACACCTCCAACTAAAGCGAAAATTGTAATCAATACATTTACGTTTTGTAAATCATCAAATAATGGGAAGTTTGTATTGGTATAATAACGTCTTGGCAAACCAGCTAAACCGATGAAGTGCATTGGGAAAAATACTCCATAAGCACAAACCGCAGTTACCCAAAAATGGACATATCCTAAATTCTTATTAAGCATTTTACCGTACATCTTAGGGAACCAGTGGTAGATTCCGGCAAACATTCCGTAAAGAGCAGAAATACCCATTACTAAGTGGAAGTGAGCAATAACGAAATAAGTATCATGAACATTAATATCTAACGTACTGTCTCCAAGAATAATTCCTGTTAAACCACCTGTAATAAAGGTAGAAACCATTCCGATTGAAAACAACATCGCAGGATTAAACTGTAAGTTCCCTTTCCATAAAGTTGTAATCCAGTTAAACGCTTTTACAGCAGACGGAATTGCAATCAACAAAGTGGTGAATGTAAATACGGAACCTAAGAAAGGATTCATACCTGATATAAACATGTGGTGACCCCAAACAATAGTTGATAAAAAGGCAATCGCTAAAACTGACATGATCATTGCTCTGTATCCGAAAATAGGTTTACGTGAATTCGTAGCCATAACTTCAGATACAATACCCATTGCAGGCAAGATTACAATATAAACTTCAGGATGGCCTAAGAACCAGAATAAGTGTTCAAACAAAACTGGTGAACCACCTTGATAATGCAAAACTTCTCCAGCAATATAAATATCAGATAAGAAGAAAGAAGTACCAAAACTTCTATCAAAAATCAATAACAAAGCAGCTGATAACAATACCGGGAATGAAACCACACCAATAATTGCCGTTACAAAGAAAGTCCAGATTGTTAATGGAAGTCTAGTCATAGACATTCCTTTAGTTCTTAAATTTATAACTGTAACGATATAGTTCAAAGAACCCATCAAAGAAGATGCGATAAAAATAGCCATTGAAACCAACCATAACGTCATCCCTAAACCTGATCCAGGGATTGCTTGTGGCAATGCACTTAATGGCGGGTAGATTGTCCAACCTGCAGATGCTGGTCCAGCTTCAACAAATAATGAACCGATCATAATAACCGCAGACAAAAAGAACAACCAATAGGAAATCATATTCATGAATCCGGAAGCCATATCTCTTGCTCCAATTTGAAGTGGAATCAATAGATTACTAAAAGTTCCGCTTAAACCGGCAGTCAATACAAAGAAGACCATGATGGTTCCGTGAATGGTAACTAATGCTAAATAAATATCATTTGACATTACGCCATCGGGAGCAAATTTATCACCTAATAGGAAATTGAATATTTTGAAAGATTCTTCTGGCCAAGCCAATTGCATTCTAAAAAGCAATGACATACCAACTCCAATAACTCCCATAATAATACCTGTAATAAGATATTGTTTGGCAATCATTTTATGATCGATACTAAAGATATATTTTGTAATAAAAGTATCTTTATGGTGATGTTCGTGTTCGTGTTCGTGTCCGTGATCGTGACCTTCTGCTGACATATATGTTAACTTTAAATTTTCTTAATTATTTTTTTTCCACCACTAAAGCAACCGAAGTTGTGTCTTTAGCTTTAGAAGAATCTTTAACCATTTTTACAGGTGCTGCATCAGCAGGCACTACTGTTGATTCTTTATAAACCTGAACTAATGTTGCTTTTTCACTCAACCATTTCTTGTAATCTTCTGGCGTATCTACAATAATTTTCATTTGCATATTGTAATGTGAAACACCACAAATTTTATTACAAAGCAATAAATAATCAAAAGTATAAGGATCAAGAGCCGTTTCACCATTGGCAACAAGGGCTATGCTTTTCTTTGCTCTGAGCGCATTAATGTTGGCTACTTTTTCAATCATATAAGGCATCTCTCTATATTCTGCAGTAGTATAAATCGGCGTATAAGCAAATTCAGTAACCATACCAGGAACACAGTTCATTTGAGCTCTAAAATGCGGCATGTAAGCTGAGTGTAATACATCTTGCGAACGCATTTTGAAATGAATTTTTTTCCCTTTCGGGATATGCAATTCCGTTACAGTAATATCATCCTGTGCATTTGGATCAGCTAAATCAACACCCATGGTATTAACACCCTCGATGTATCTTACGTTGGCTTTTCCTAAAACATTGTCTTTACCTGCATATCTTGCTTCCCAGCTGAACTGTTTGGCATATAATTCAATAACTATTGTTTCTTCATCTTCATCAACAAACATAATATTAGTCCATGCATACAATCCATAAAGGATTAAACCAGCAAGAACAACAGCAGGAATAACGCTCCATACAAACTCAAGTTTGTTATTATCTGCAAAATATAATGCTTTTTGATCTTTTTTCCCTTTATATTTAAATGAAAAATAATAAAGCAACCCTTGTGTAATGGCTTGAACCACAAATATTAAAACCCAAGTGATATTCATCAAATAATCTACCTCACCTCCATGCTCAGAAGCAGGTGTATGCAGAACTAAAGGTCCCCATTTAAACAATCCATAGATTGTAAAAATATAAATGAACGCTAAGAATCCAAACATCAAATAACCTTGAATGTTATTATCGTTATCAGTTGCAACTTGAGAATTATCCGAGTGTTCGCCTACTTGAGTTAAATCAAATATCTTCGTCAACTGCCATAATGCAATAGATAATAAAACTAGAACTATAATTACCAACAAACTTGTCATCTGTTTTTACTTTTTTATATTAATAATGAAAATGTTTGCTTTCTTCAATGAAAGGATTTCTTTTTGGCAACAATGGTGATTTAGTCAATGCTGAGAAAACAACAAAAATAAATAAACCAAGGAAGAAAAGTACTGATCCAATTTCAGCAACGCCAATAAACCATTGGTCTCCAACTGTACCTGGCATAATCATGATAAAGAAATCAATATAATGTCCTGCCAAAATTACAATTCCCGCCATAACGATTACCCATGTAATTCTTTTGAAATCGGTATTGACTAAAATCAAAATCGGAAATACAAAATTCATTACTACAGCACCAAAGAATGGAAGGTTATATTGTTCAATTCTCGTAATGAAATATGTTACCTCTTCCGGAATATTAGCATACCAAATCAACATAAATTGGGAGAACCATAAGTAGGTCCAAAAAACACTGATACCGAACATGAATTTCGCTAAATCGTGAATATGGCTTGTATTTACATGCTCTAAATATCCTTTTGATTTCAAATATAAAGTAACTAAAGCAATGGTTGTAATTCCGCTTACGAAGAAACTCGCAAACACATACCATCCAAATAAGGTACTAAACCAGTGCGGGTCTACCGACATAATCCAGTCCCAAGACATAATAGATTCTGTAACAATAAAGAATACTAAAAACATAGCAGATATGTTGAAATTCTTTTTGTAGAAACTATTGTCATTTGATTCGTCTTGTGCCAAACAGTTTTTTCTTGAAAAATGACGGTATAAATTCCATCCAATTAAAAATATTGCTGCTCTAATAATCCAAAAAGGAAAGTTCAAATAACCTGATTTAGCTTGTATTAATTTATCATGAGCCACCACATCCTTATCCATCCAAATGAATAAATGATTGAAATGCATTCCGCAAAGAACTAATATGATAAAAAATATGATTGATCCAGGTAGTAAATAAGCAGTTATCCCTTGCATTACTCTAAACAAAACCGGAGACCATCCTGCTTGTGCCACTTGTTGTATCGCATAAAAAGCTAATACTCCCATAGAAACAAGCATGAAAAAGATACAAGCAACATATAATGCAGCCCATGGTTTATTTTGCAATTGGTGCAAAACATGCTCCAAATGTGCCTGATGTTCCGCGTGAGCATCATGAGTTTCTGCTTTTACTTTGTGTACTGCGGTATCTGCCTGATCATGATTTACTGCTGCAGTAGTTGTATGAGCTCCTGCAACTGCAATTGTATCAACATGCATTGAATCTAATCCTTTTGTTTCGACGATAGTTCCGTGTGGTTCAGCACCTACTTCTGCTGCAGCTGTTGCTGGTTTAGCCTCGTGAGCCGTGCCTACTGCTTCGGCATGATGACTTCCATGCGATTCGGCAGCAAGAATTTTCTCTACTTCTTGAATATCTTTCGGGGCAGTTAAAAAACCATATCCTATCCCAAGAGCACCTAATAGCATTAGGATAAAAGAAAATGTTTTTAATTTACTTGAAAATGTGTACATATCTATTACGATGAGTTTGTTCTACAATTATAATTCGCTTTTCAATTTCAGCACATAAGCTGCTACTAACCAACGTTCCTGCGCGCTCAATTGATTGGCATGTGAACCCATTGAATTTAATCCATAAGTTTCAACATGAAAAATACTTCCTTCTGTTATTACACGGTCTTTATAACTCGGTACACCCAGGAATTTCTCTTGTTTAACCAATTTTCCTTTACCGTCTCCAGAATTTCCATGACAAATGGCACAGTATATTTCGAACAGCCCTTTTGCTGATTCCATATCTGTTGTAGATAATGAATCTAGTGGTGATTTTAAATTCGCTTTTGCCAATTCATAACCAGCCGTTGAGTTTTCATATTCATATACTTCAAAACCTCTGTTTATTGATCCATTGGCAGGAAGTTGACCTTCTTTGCCATTTTTGAATGCTTTAGACTCAGAATAGGTTTCATAACTTACACCTTCATACATATTAGGCATGTATTGGTAGTTAGGGTTTTTTTTATCATGGCAAGAAGTTACTAATGCTGACATACCTAATAAAATCATTATTTTATATACGCTTTTCATATCTTCAATTAATGCTTTTCGATTACTTTTACTTCTACCGCACCTGTATTCTGGAAAAAAGAAATTAATTCTTCTTCGTTATTATTTACAGCAACTTCCATTAGGAAATGATCGTCGGTAGTTCTTACATCTGGATTTTCTGCTTGCTTGAAAGGCCATAACTTACTTCTCATATAAAAAGTAATAACCATTAAATGCGCAGCAAAGAACACAGTTAATTCAAACATAATTGGCACGAAAGCCGGCATGTTTTCAACATAACTAAAACTAGGTTTTCCACCAATATCCTGAGGCCAATCCTGAATCATTATGAAATTCATCATTGCTGTAGCAACCGCTAGACCAATACAACCATAAATGAAAGCACAAATTGCTAATCTTGTTGGGGCAATTCCCATAGCCTTATCCAATCCGTGAACTGGAAAAGGAGTGAAAACTTCTTCAATATGATGATGAGCTGCACGTGTTTTTTTAACCGCATCCATCAAAATATCATCGTCATTATAAATGGCGTATATTACTTTATTACTCATGATGTGAATCTTTATTTGCTTCTCTTTCTCTTATGTAATTATCTCCAGTTCCTTTCAAAATTGTTTTTACCTCTGCTTGAGCAATCACTGGGAATGTTCTGGCATATAATAAGAATAAAACGAAGAAGAAACCAATAGTTCCAATGAATGTTCCAATATCTACGAATGTTGGTGAGAACATCGTCCATGAAGATGGAAGGTAATCTCTATGTAATGAAGTTACGATAATTACGAAACGTTCGAACCACATACCAATATTAACAACAATAGAAATAATGAAGGAGAACATGATACTTGTTCTTAATTTTTTGAACCACATGAATTGCGGAGAGAAAACGTTACAAGACATCATTGCCCAGTATGCCCACCAGTAAGGTCCGGTTGCTCTGTTTAAAAATGCATATTGTTCGTATTCAACACCAGAATACCAAGCTACGAAAAGCTCTGTGATATAAGCAACACCAACTATAGAACCCGTAATCATGATTACAATGTTCATTAATTCGATATGCTGAACAGTGATATAAGCTTCTAGATTAGACACTTTTCTCATGATGATCAACAAGGTGTTCACCATTGCAAATCCAGAGAAAACTGCTCCGGCAACAAAGTACGGAGGGAAAATCGTTGTATGCCATCCCGGTATAACCGAGGTAGCAAAGTCCATAGATACAATCGTATGCACAGAAAGTACAAGTGGCGTTGCTAAACCTGCAAGAACCAAAGATACTTCTTCGAAACGTTGCCAGTCTTTTGCTCTTCCGCTCCAACCAAAACTCAAAATAGAATATATTTTTTTGTTGAATGGCGTTACAGCTCTGTCTCTTAACATCGCAAAATCCGGTAATAAACCTGTCCACCAGAAAACCAATGATACAGAAAGATAAGTAGAAATTGCAAATACGTCCCAAAGTAATGGTGAGTTAAAGTTTACCCAAAGCGAACCAAATTGATTCGGAATTGGCAATACCCAATACGCTAACCATGGACGACCCATGTGAATAATTGGAAATAAACCCGCTTGAATTACCGAGAAAATAGTCATGGCTTCCGCAGAACGGTTAATGGCCATTCTCCATCTTTGACGGAATAATAAAAGTACTGCTGAAATCAGAGTTCCTGCATGACCAATACCAACCCACCAAACGAAGTTAGTAATATCCCAAGCCCAACCAACTGTTTTGTTTAATCCCCATGTTCCGATACCGGTAGAAACAGTGTAAATGATACAGCCTAATCCCCAAAGGAATGCAGCTAATGCGATTGAAAATACAATCCACCATTGTTTATTTGCTCTACCCTCAACCGGTGCAGCTACATCTACTGTTACATCGTGATAAGATTTATCACCAATAACTAAGGGTTTTCTAATGGGTGCGTCGTATATATGAGACATAATCCTTTAAATTGTTACTTATTTAATTTTTTTATACTAGGTATTTCTAACTTTTACGTGGTAAATCACATTTGGTTTTGTTCCAACATGCTCTAACAAGTGATACATTCTGTCATCTTCGCCTAATTTAGCGACATGACTTTGTTTATCATTTACATCTCCAAATACCATTGCTCCTGTAGAACAAGCATTTGAACAAGCAGTTTGGAATTCACCATCAACGATAGCTCTTCCCTCGCGTTTTGCTTTCAGGATAGTGGCTTGTGTCATTTGAATACACATAGAACATTTTTCCATAACCCCTCTTGAACGAACATTCACATCCGGATTCAATACCATACGACCTAAATCGTCATTCATATTGTAATCAAATTCGCTGTTTCCGTTATATAAGAACCAGTTAAAACGACGTACTTTATAAGGACAGTTGTTTGCACAATAACGAGTACCCACACATCTGTTGTATGCCATTTGGTTTTGACCCTGACGACCGTGTGATGTTGCAGCAACTGGGCAAACAGTCTCACAAGGAGCATGATTACAGTGCTGACACATTACAGGCTGGAAAGATACTTGTGGATTTTCCGCAGCAATTTCCATGTCTCCAAATCCACCTAAAGAACCTTTTTCACCAAACAATCCATCGAAATTTTCTTTCTTTTCGTTGTCTTGCGCAAAAGTATCTTCAGAAGAATAATATCTGTCAATACGCAACCAGTGCATATCACGACTTCTTCTTACTTCCATTTTTCCAACAACCGGCACGTTATTTTCCGCATGACAGGCAATAACACAGGCACCACAACCAGTACAAGCATTCAAATCGACTGAAAGATTAAAATGATGTCCTACTGAACGATCAAATGAATCCCATAAATCTACTGATGTTGCTTCCACTTCTTTGTGATCTAAAGATACCATAGGAACAACATTCCATTCTTTAGCATCTTTGGTATTGAATATTTCTAAAGTCGTTTCTTTGATAATATCCCCTCTACCCATTAACGTTTTTTGTCCTTGAACACACGCAAATTCGTGTTCTCCAGAAGCTTTTGTTAATTTTGCAGATTGAACATCATTGAAACCTTTATATAATGAGTAAGCATTTAAACCTACTTGCATTTCTTCTTTTAAAGCCGCTTTTTTACCATAACCCAAAGCCAAACCTAAAGTTCCTTTAGCTTGTCCCGGTTGAACTATAACTGGTACATTGTCTAATTTCACTCCATCAACAGTAAGCGTTGCATAGCTACCGTTAAGACCTCCATTAGCAACAATTTCATTTGACAGTCCTAACTTAATAGCATCTGATTTTGAAACTGTAACATAATTATCCCATGAAACTCTCGTGATTGGATCCGGAAACTCTTGCAACCAAGGATTGTTTGCTTGTTGTCCATCACCCAAACCAGTTTTTGTATATAAAACCAATTCAAATCCTTCTGCAGCTTTTGATTGTGCCAAAGCATTTGCAGCAGCACTATAATTAGCACCAGCAGCAGAAACTCCTGAAGCTATTGCAGAAACAAAAACACCATCATGTAAAATTTTATTCCAAGATGATCCTGAAGTAATACTTGATGCGTTTGCTTTTAAATAATCGTAAAAAGGAACTGTATTTCCATTCCAAGATAATAATGCTTCTTGAAATTGTTTTGTATTGAATAATGGACGAATCGTTGGTTGAGTCAAAGCGTAAGATCCTTTTGTGATACTTACATCTCCCCAAGATTCGAGATAATGAGGGACTGCCGCTGCAATTGTTGCAACAGAAGCAGTTTCATCTTCTTTTAATGAGAAAGCAACAGAAGTTTGTACTTTTTTCAACCCTTCAACAAATTCTTTGCTGTTTGGTAAAGTATAAACCGGATTAACACCACTCATGATTAAAGTATGAACGCTTCCTGCATTCATATCCTTAATTAACTGAGCCACTTTTTCGTTAGATCCTTTTCTGATTTGTCTTGTTCCAGTTGTTATGAAAGCTTCACTAGCCAAGGCTTGATTGATTGCTAAAACCAACACCTGAGCATTTTTGTCCTGAATTCCAGAAACCAATACTCCTTTGTTTCCAGCCGCTTTTAATTGTTGGGCTGCTTTTGTAACTACTGCATCAAATTCTTTGTCCAGATTACTGGCAACAGCTGAATTTGTAATTACATTGTATATTTTAACTAAAGCTTGTTTTTGATTTGCAGTTGACATCGGAATACGCTTATCAGCAGCAGCTCCGGACAATGTCATATTCGCTTCCATTTGGAAATGACGAGACATTTTTCCGTTTTTCGGGATTCTGCCTTGCGCATAACCTGAATCATAGCTTCCACCTTGCCAATCTCCTAAGAAATCTGCTCCGACAGAAACGATTAAAGATGCTTTTGAAAAATCATAATCAACCAATGCTCTTTCTCCGTAAACGGTTTCGAATGCATCTAAAGCTTCTGAAGAAGAAACCGCATCATAAACCACGTGTTTTGCACCTGGATTTACTGCAATGAATTCCCCAATTAATTTTTCAGTTGACGGACTTGCTAATGTACTAGTCAACAATACAACCTGACCGCCTTTTGCTTTCGCATCAGCCAAACTTGCTTTTACTTTTGTATCAACATCTGCCCAAGTTGCATTTTTACGGGCAATTTTTGGCTCTTTCAAACGCATACTGTCATACAAAGATAAAATCGATGCGTGAACTCTCGCATTTGCAGCAAATTTTGCTCCGGCAATAGTATTATTATCAATCTTGATTGGACGGCCTTCACGTGTTTTCACTAAAAGGTTCGCAAAATCAAAACCATCAAAAACAGATGTTGCATAATAATCCGCAACTCCTGGAATTATTTGTTCTGGTTGTAAAATATAAGGTATTGACTTATGCACAGGACCTTCACAAGCTGCAAGCGATGCTGCTGCAGTAGAAAATCCAACGTACTTCAAGAAATCACGACGGGTTGTTGATGAAGAGGATAAAGATGCTTTATCTCCCAAAAATTCATCTGTAGGAATTTCTTCAACAAATTCGTTATTTCTAAGCGCCTCAACAATAGAACTATTTTCGTTTAGTTCTTCAACACTTTTCCAGTATTTTTTGTTTGATGACATGTATATAAATATTAGCTTCTTAAATTATTTTTGTTTAATCGGTAATTTGGTTATTTGTTAATTCGGTCAGATAACCGAATGACAAATCCACAAATTAGTAGTGGCACTTACCGCATTCTAAACCTCCCATTTGCGCTGCAGTCAATTTGTCTACACCATATTTTTTGGAAAGCTCTTCGTGAATTTTAGTATAGTATTCATTTCCTTCCATTTTAACGTCGGTTTTTCTATGGCAATCGATACACCATCCCATTGTTAAAGGAGCAAATTGTTTTTGAATTTCATATCCTTGAACCGGACCGTGACAAGTTTGACATTCAACACCAGCAACAGTTACGTGTTGAGAGTGATTGAAATAAACGAAATCTGGTAAATTATGAATACGAACCCACTTAACCGGCTGTGTTTTACCAGTATATTTTTGACCTACTTTATCCCAACCTACGGCTGCATATAATTTATCAATCTCACCATCATAAAAAGGTTTTGAATGATCGGCCGTAGCAGTAGTATCCGCCACTTCAGAAATGCTTTTATGACAGTTCATACAAACATTCATTGAAGGAATACCTGCATTTTTGCTTACACGAGCAGCAGAGTGACAATATTTACAATCTACACCATTGCTTCCTGCGTGAATTCTGTGTGAGAAATGAATTGGTTGAATTGGCTCATAATTTTGATCCACACCAACCTGCATAAAGAATCCATAAACAAAATAACCACTCGCAAGCAATAAAAATATTGATGTTACCAACACTAAAAATTGATTTCTTGCGAAAGCTTTCCAGATTGGAGTTGTTGGCTCTTTTTTAGCTACTTCAATACCGTTTGCTTTAGCAACTTTACCAAGAACGCTATTTACTAAAAACAACATCACCACCAACATTAACATCACCACCGCTAAGGCAGCAAGGATTACATTGTTGGAAATTCCAGAATCTGCTTTAGTTCCCGGAGGTCCGGCAGTACCGGCAGTAGCAACAGGAGCTTCAGCTTTTACTTCAGAAGTATAAGCAATAATATTGTCAATATCCCCTTCAGACAATTGAGGAAAAGCAGACATTACTAACTTATTGTTTTCTTCAAAAACTTTTACAGCTTGCGCATCTCCTGATTTAATTAATTCAGAACTGTTACGAACCCATTTGTAAATCCAAGCCATGTCGTACTTAGCAGCCACCCCTCTTAGAGCAGGCCCTGTTGCTTTTCCATCTAGCTTATGACAAGCCGCACATTGAGCATTGAATAGTTCTTTACCCTTTACAGGATCTCCTGTTTGAGCAAATGAAGATAAGGAGAAAGTCAGCAGTACTGCCAGACTAAAAAATAAATTCCTTGAAATCGAATTATGGTTACCCACCTTTTTCATATAGTATAATGATTATCGACTAAAAATTGGTATGGTTTTTTCTATAAACATATACAGCAAAACCGATACTTTCTTTAAAACTTGGACAAAAATACGATTTAAGAACTATTCTCAAAACCTTAAAATAGTCTTAAATATCAATTTATATCAATTCTAAATAAAAATGTCGTTTTGCTTAATTCATTAATAAGTACATTTGTATAAAAATCACCGCTTTATGAGAATTTTAACATTCAAAACCCTTTTTTTCTGCTCTGCAATTTTATGTCTTTCAGGCTCAAATTTATATGCCCAGGCTAGAAATGTAACGGTTAATCAAGACCCGAAATTTGAACAATTATTAAACGAAAAAAGAAAAATAAACTCTTCCATCACTGTAAATGAGCGGTATAAAATCCAAATTTATAATGGCGATAGCGAGACTTCCAAAAAAACCTTAATGGAGTTTAAACGCGAGTTTAAAAACTATGACGGGACCATCGTTTTTTATACTCCGGCTTATAAAGTATGGGTGGGGAATTTTAAGACCAGAATTGATGCGGAAAGGAATTTAGCCGAATTAAAGCAACGGTATCCAAATGCTTTATTAATTAAGCCGAATAAGTAGACCGATACTACATATTAAGTGATTATGAGATTCGATATTAAATTACTTTTCCAATAATCCGTAAGCATGTGTTTTAATCCTATAAAAACAAAAGCAACACATTTACGAGTTGCTTTTTGTTTTTTACTTATAGTACTTGAGCTTTTGTGTGGGCGCCGATTGCAAATCCGAACTATCGTTCCGAGGACATATACGCGCCATCTGAGATTTTTTTAGACGAGAAAGTTAAAATCTATTAGTTTTATTATTTTAAAAATCTTAATTAGAATAACAAGAAAACCAAGAAATGCTTTTAACGGACACAATCAAAATATGAATGATAAAATATACCTAATAATTTTGATTATTCTAACTATTTCCTGTCAAAAAAAGGAAATAGTTAGAAATTCAAAAGAAGATATAGAAAATGCAGAAGCTCTAACTAAAGAATTTTATGAAGATTTGTCAAAACAAGATGCTTTAAAAATTTATAGCTACTTAGATAAGACCATAAGTAAATCTGAATTTTATGATTTATTAAAAATTAATAGTTTAGCCTCAGGTTTGTTAAATAAAGTGGATATTAATAAAATTGAAACTTCCAATGAAAAACTTAATGATGAAAATATGAACATTGAGTATAAAATTGAAGTAACTGCATATTATGATAAAGGGAAAAATATAGAAACGATTGGTTTTATTAAAAATAAATCAGACAAGTTTTTTTTATTTTCATATCACTTTAAGTCAACAAATTAATTTTTATAGTTATTTATCTTTTAAAATGAGATTCTATTAAAATTTGATTTAATATAATATCCCTTTTTAGTTTGAGTAAATATATATTAGTATCTGACCCCGATTGTTCGAATTTGCAATCCGTGCCCACTCCGTAACTTTATAACAAATCTAAAAAATAACTTATAAATCACTCCACAATCCAACTTGATTCCATAAAGAAATAAAAAAATCCCGACGAATCGGGATTTTTTATTTTAAATATATTTCTTGAAACTATTTAAGTTTCTTTTTTACTGCAACTTCATGATACGCTTCAATAACATCTCTTTCTTCAACATCGTTATATCCTTTTATTTGAATACCACAATCGTATCCTTTAGAAACATCTTTCACGTCGTCTTTGAAACGTTTCAGCGCCAGCAATTCGCCTGTAAACACTACAACACCTTCACGGATCACTCTAATTTTAGAAGCTCTGGCAATTTTTCCGTCCATAACCATACATCCTGCAATAGTTCCCACTTTCGAGATTTTGAAAATCTCTCTTACTTCTGCAGTTCCGGTAATTTCTTCTTTCATCACTGGCGCTAACATTCCTTCCATCGCATCTTTCAAATCATCGATAGCAGCGTAGATAATAGAATAATAACGGATATCGATTTCTTCTTTATCAGCCAATTGTCTTGCATTTCCTGCAGGACGAACATTAAATCCGATAATGATTGCATCTGAAGCAGAAGCCAACATTACGTCAGTTTCAGTAATCGCTCCAACCCCTTTATGGATGATATTAATTTGAATTTCTTCAGTAGATAATTTAGAGAACGAATCAGATAAGGCTTCAACAGAACCATCCACATCCCCTTTAAGGATAATGTTCAATTCTTTAAACTGACCTAATGCAATACGACGTCCAATTTCATCCAACGTAATATGACGTTGTACACGAACAGATTGTTCACGCATCAACTGTGTACGTTTGGCAGCAATTGCTTTTGCTTCCTTCTCGTCTTCAAAAACATTGAATTTGTCACCGGCTGTAGCCGATCCGTCAAGTCCAAGAACTGACACTGGTGTCGATGGTCCGGCTTCTTTAACAATGTTTCCTCTTTCGTCATGCATGGCTTTAATCTTACCGTGATTTTTCCCGGCAAGCATATAATCACCCACTTTCAAAGTTCCGTTTTGTACTAAAATAGTAGAAACATACCCTTTTCCTTTATCAAGGAAGGCTTCAACAACCGTTCCTGATGCAGGCTTATTTGGATTCGCTTTCAAGTCAAGGACTTCAGCTTCCAATAATACTTTTTCTAACAATTCTTTTACGCCAGTACCTGTTTTTGCAGAGATATCATGCGATTGGAATTTACCACCCCAATCTTCAACCAATAAATTCATTCCTGCCAATTTTTCCTTGATTTTCTCAGGGTTGGCATTCGGTTTATCCACTTTATTGATGGCGAAAATAATCGGCACATTCGCTGCTTGCGCATGACTGATGGCCTCTTTGGTTTGCGGCATGATGTCATCATCAGCAGCAATCACGATAATCGCGATATCGGTAACCTGAGCACCACGCGCACGCATCGCTGTAAACGCTTCGTGACCCGGTGTATCTAAGAATGCGATTTTTTGACCATTATCAAGAGTTACTCCGTAAGCTCCAATATGTTGTGTAATTCCACCTGACTCACCTGCAATAACATTTTCTTTACGGATATAATCCAGCAAAGATGTTTTACCGTGATCGACGTGACCCATTACAGTTACGATCGGCGCTCTGAAAACAAGATCTTCCGGTCTGTCTTCATCCTGTTGAATGGAATCTTCCAATTCAGTAGTGATAAATTCAACTTCATAACCAAATTCATCAGCAACAATCGTTAAGGTTTCTGCGTCCAAACGTTGGTTCATGGTAACCATGATTCCTAAAGACATACAGGTTCCGATAACTTTCGTAATCGGCACATCCATCATTATGGCAATCTCACCAACAGTAACAAACTCGGTTACCTTAATGGTTTTACTGCCTTCTTCGATAGATCTTTGTTCATCATCAGATTTCTGACGGTGTGTATCTCTTTTGTCTCTTCTGTATTTTGCCGCTTTAGATTTTCCACCTTTTCCTTGCAGTTTCTCTAAAGTTTCACGGATTTGATTTTTAACTTCTTCTTCGGTTGGCTCCACTTTGGCAACAATAGCAGGTCTGTTTCCTTTTACGAAACCAGGTCTTGCACTTCTGTTGGCATTGAAACCACCACCAACATTTGGTGTAATTTTATTTGGATTACTTGCTCCAGGTACGCCAGGCGTTGCAGTTCCTCCAGGTCTTGGAGTTCCAGGTTTTGGAGCAATTCTTTTTCTTTTGTTTTTATTAGCATTACTAGCCGCTGAACCAGCTGCTCCAGGAGCTCCGGGTTTATTTGGCGTAATTTTAGGTTCTTCTTTTTTCTTTTTCGGTTTATTGAATTGAGATAAATCAATCACTTGACCTGTTAAAGTAGCCCCTGATAATTTTTGATATTGTGTAGTAAAAGCTTCGTCAACCGGAGCTTCCGCAGGAGTTACAGCCTCTATTGGTTTGGCTGGAGCTTCTTTTACTACTTTAATTTCGGCAACAGGTTTTGCTTCCTTTTTTTCAAAAGACACTTTTTCTTTCGGAGTTTCTTTTTCTTTAGGCGTTTCCTTTTCTTTAGGAACTTCTATTTCTTTCAGAGCTTCTTTTTGAACTGGCTTGACAACTTCTGGCTTAACTTCCGTTTTCACTTCCGCTTTCGCAGGAGCTGCAACCGGAGCTGGCGCAGGTTTTTTAGGATTAAGATCAATCGTTCCAACTTGTTTTGGAGCCGTTACTACCGCTCTCGCTTTGATAACTTCTTGTTGTCTTTGACGTTCTTCATCTTGCTTACGTTTGTCTTCGATTTCTTTTTCTCTCTCAACACGCAATGCTTCTTTCTCTTTTCTTTTTTCTTCACCAACTTCTTTCGAAGCTTCTTTATTCCCCTTGTCGCCCGCAAATTGGCTTTGAAGGATATTAAATTCCTGATCAGAAATTTTTGCGTTTGGATTTGCTTCAATAGCAATTCCTTTATCTTTAAGATAATCCACAGCTCTTTCTAACGAAATATTTAATTCCCTTAAAACCTTGTTTATTCTTATTACTCTCTCTTCAGACATAAAACCTTTTTATTATTACCTTTTTTGTTGTTGTGTTGTTAGAAGAAATTAATTAAGCATTAAATTCTTCCTTCAATATGCGCATTACATCCAGAATTGTTTCCTCTTCCAGATCCGTTCTTCTTACCAAGTCATTTACATCTTGTTTCAAGATACTTCTTGCAGTATCCAAACCGATTTTTGCAAATTCTTCGATTACCCAAGCCTCGATTTCATCTGAAAACTCTGTTAATTCAACATCATCTTCTTCTTCGGCTACATTTCCTTCTCTAATAACATCCAATTCATAACCGGTCAATTGACCTGCTAATTTGATGTTATGTCCACCTCTACCGATGGCTTTAGAAACCTCTTCTAATTTCAAGAATACTTCGGCTCTTTTGGTTTCTTCATTAATTTTGATTGAAGATACTTTTGCAGGGCTTAACGCTCTTGTAATATATAACTGTATATTAGTTGTGTAATTAATTACATCGATATTTTCGTTTCCTAATTCACGAACAATTCCGTGAATACGAGAACCTTTCATACCAACGCAAGCTCCAACCGGGTCAATCCTGTCGTCATAAGAATCTACAGCTACTTTTGCTTTTTCGCCTGGGATTCTCACTACATTTTTTACCATAATCAGACCGTCAAAAACTTCAGGAATTTCTTGTTCAAATAATTTTTCCAAGAACTTTTCAGAAGTTCTGGACATAATGATTTGAGGTTTGTTTCCTTTTAATTCAACGCTTTCAATGATGCCGCGAACATTATCTCCTTTACGGAAGAAATCCGAAGGAATTTGCTTCTCTTTTGGTAAAATAATTTCGTTTCCTTCATCATCTACCAAAATTACAACTCTTGGACGAACATGATGCACTTCGGCGGTATAAATTTCGCCAATTAAATCTTTAAATTGTTTGTAAAGATTTGTATTGTCATGCTCATGGATTTTAGAGATTAAATTTTGACGCAAGGCCAAAATAGCTCTTCTTCCAAGATCGATTAACTTTACTTCTTCAGAAACTTCTTCTCCGATTTCGAAATCGGGCTCGATTTTTCTTGCTTCGGTTAATGTAATTTCTTCATTTTCTAAATCCAAATCATCATCGGCAACGATAACTCTTCTTCTCCAGATTTCCATATCGCCTTTATCAGGATTGATGATAATATCGAAATTATCATCTGAACCAAATTTCTTTTTCAATGCATTTCTAAACACATCTTCCAAAATCGCCATAAGCGTTACACGATCAATAAGTTTATCGTCTTTAAACTCTGAAAATGAATCGATTAATGCTAAATTTTCCATGCCAACTTTTTAATTAAAATGTTATTGTAACAATTGCTTCTTTTATATCTGCATACGGAATTTCCTGTCTTTTTTGAACAGTTTCTTTCCCTTTTCCAATCTTTTTGGGCTCTCTTGCTTCCCATTCTAAAACAATAAAATCATCATTAGCGTCTACTAATGCTGCCTCAATGGTTTCAGTTGCGGTTTTAACCCGTAAATTTCTACCTACGTTTTTCTTGTATTGTCTTATATGTTTTAATGGCTCAGAAACTCCTGCCGAAGCTACTTCAAGAGAAAAATCCTGTTCTTCTCTATCTAAATTCTGATCAATTGCTCGACTAATATCTATACAATCCTGCAGAACCACGCCGTTATCACCATCTAAAGTTACAATAACTTTAAAATTATCGGTAATTGTCAGATCAATTAAAAAAACCGATGGCTTCTCTTTTAATCCTTCAATTAGTAAATTATTAACTTTTTCTTTGAATGTCATATCTTTATAAAAAGAGGGGACAAATGTCCCCTCATTATCTAACTTTTAATAAATAACGATGCAAATATAGTGTTTTTTTTATAAATGAAAAATCATTGTGTAATGTTAAAATATTTATTACCTTTATTTTATAAACCAAAACTTATATTTATATAATTTTCTCACACTCCAAATTATGAAAAGAATTCTTGTACCTACCGACTTTTCGAAGCATGCTGAATATGCTTTAAGAGTAGCTGCACAAATTGCCAGAAAAAATAATAGCGAAATTTTCTTACTTCACATGCTTGAATTGCCTACCCAAGGAAGCGATGCTTTGTCTAGCGGGGCCGACATTCCTCAAATCATGTTTTTTAAAGACCGGGCGATAAACAAGCTTGACGAATTAATGAATATTGATTTCCTGGAAGGGATAGCCGTATCAGAAATCATCCAGTTTGAAAAAGCTTTTGAAGGGATTTTAGAAGTAAGCAAAAAAAATGAAGTAGACCTAATTGTTATGGGTTCTCATGGCGCTTCCGGATTTGAAGAAATGTTCATCGGTTCAAATACTGAGAAAGTAGTCAGAACTTCGGATGTACCCGTTTTAGTAATCAAAAACGAAACAGGCGAATTCAAAGCAGACAATCTTGTTTTTGCTTCCGATTTTTCAGAAGAAATCAAAAAACCATTTAAAAAACTAGTAGAATTAGCAACTATATTTAATTCGCATTTGAATTTAGTAATGATTAACACACCAAACAGTTTTAAATCTACCGCTATTGCTGAAAATATAATGCATGATTTCATAAAAGAATTTGATTATACAAATTATTCCATGCATATTTACAATGATGTCAACGTAGAAAAAGGCATTCTGAATTATGCCAGCAGCGTTAATGCTGATTTAATTGGAATGTGCACACACGGAAGAACTGGTTTCTCACACTTTTTCAACGGAAGTATCAGCGAAGATTTAGTAAACCATGCCGTTAGACCTGTAATCACTTTTAAGA
The DNA here is from genome assembly GCF_035292545.1 of Flavobacterium sp. Taxonomy (GTDB): domain Bacteria; phylum Bacteroidota; class Bacteroidia; order Flavobacteriales; family Flavobacteriaceae; genus Flavobacterium. The sequence goes on from NZ_DATDPV010000080.1 coordinate 60,956, forward strand.
TATAACACACTCATTTATAAGCATAAAAAAACTCCTCAATTTCTTGAGGAGTTTTTTGTTGGTCCACAAGGACTCGAACCTTGAACGACTGCACCAAAAACAGTTGTGTTACCATTACACCATGGACCAATTCCATTGCTGTTAAGCGAGTGCAAATTTAAAATAAAATTTAGCTTTCACAAATTTTTTAGCAAAAAAAATTAAAAATATTTTTTTTGTATTTCTTTAACCAAAAAAACATTTTCTTTGTAACACAAATAAAAAAAGCAAAATTCATACTATAAATATGACAAACTTCAATTTCAATAAGTGGAATACAATTTTAGGCTGGCTTACCTTTGCAATAGCATTAATGACCTACACACTTACCGTTGAACCAACTATGAGCTTCTGGGATTGCGGAGAGTACATTGCAACTGCGGCAAAACTCGAAGTCGGGCATCCGCCTGGAGCACCTTTATACCAAATGATGGGCGCTTTCTTTGCCATGTTTGCTTCTGATGAAAAGAATATCGCTTTGATGGTAAACATGATGTCGGTTTTTTCGAGTGCATTTACCATTCTGTTATTATTTTGGTCTTCAACCATTTTATTGAAAAAATTGATTTTACAATCTTTGGCCCCAAGTCCAAAAGACGAGCAGGTTAAGGAAATCAGCAAAAACAATGGCATTGTCATTTTAGGAAGTGCTTTTGTTGGCGCTTTAGCCTTGACTTTCTCAGATAGTTTTTGGTATAATGCCGTTGAAGCCGAAGTATACGCCATGGCTACTTTATTAATAGCCTTATTGTTTTGGCTAGGACTGCACTGGGAACGGGATATGCATAATCCGAGAGGAAACAGATGGTTGCTAATAATTTGTCTTGTCATTGGACTTTCTTTTGGTGTTCACTTTATGGCCTTACTTACTATTCCGGCTATTGGTTTCTTATATTATTTTAAACATTACAAAAAAATAACTGTCAAAAATTTTATAATAGCTAATGCAGTTGTTGTTGCCGTTTTATTATTCATCTTCAAATTACTATTGCCTTTAACGATGGCTTTCTTTGCTAATGCAGAGATTTTCATGGTAAACCAATTGGGAATGCCCTTTAATTCGGGAACCATTTTTGTCGCATTACTTTTTATTGCTTTCTTTTATTTTGGTTTAAATTACACCAAAAAGAAAGGTCTTGCTCAATACAATACTTTAATTCTTTGCATATTATTCATCCTTATTGGATTTTCCACCTGGATGATGCTGCCTATCCGCGCTAATGCAAATACGGTAATCAACGAAAACAAACCTTCGGATGCCCGTGAAGTTCTTGCCTATTACAATCGTGAACAATATGGTGTAAACCCGTTGTTTTATGGCCCCCAATATTCGGATACTTTTGCAGGATTGGACAAAGACAACCCGTATTTAGACAAGGCGCCAAACTACGAAAGAGATTATAAAACCGGAAAATATGTCATCGTAAACAATTACAAAAACGCTGAGCAGAATAGTGATGACAATCACAAAGCCATTTTGCCTAGAATGTGGAGCACCGATCACGTAGAAAATTACATGAATTTTACACATGTTCTTGAATTTAAAATAAATCCGAATTATCCTTATGAAAATGAATTAGGAAAATACGGCGTTGATGTTAATCAATTAGGTGAAGAAGAATTAGCAAAAGCAGTTGCTCAATTGCGAAATGAAGTAGAGAAAACAGTTTCGGAATTCAGAAATGCTTATGCCGCAAAACAAATCGATACCGAAGGCTACGTATCTTTTCTCAGAAGCTATGGCGAATATCTTATCATAGAAAAACCAAGCACTGTGGACAATCTTGGATTTATGTTTGAATACCAATTCGGATACATGTATTGGAGGTATTTGATGTGGAATTTCACCGGAAGACAAAGCGACATCCAAGGGAAATATGACAGCCTTAACGGGAATTGGTTAAGCGGAATTACCTTTATTGATGAAATGCGTCTGGGTTCACAAGCAGATTTACCTTCGGATGTATTAAATAACAAAGGACGCAATCTATACTACTTCTTACCCTTTCTTTTAGGAGTTATCGGATTATTATATCATGCCAATAAGGACCAAAAAAGTTTTTATGTGTTGCTCGTCTTATTTTTATTTACCGGTTTAGCCTTAAAAATATACCTCAACGAAAGACCTTTTGAACCACGTGAAAGAGATTATGCCTTGGTAGGATCCTTTTATGTATTTGCTATTTGGATAGGATTTGGTGTCTATGCTATTTATGATTTTATAAAAGATTATCTGCAACCAAAAATTGCCGGTCCAATCGTGATTGCAGTCACTTTATTAGCCGCTCCGGTATTAATGGCTTCACAAAACTGGGATGATCACGACCGTTCCGATAAATATACTGCCATCGCAATGGCTAAAAATTATTTGAATTCCTGCGAACCAAATGCTATTTTATTTACCATTGGCGACAATGACACCTTCCCGCTTTGGTACGCACAAGAAATCGAAAACGTAAGAACTGATATCAAAATAGTAAACACGAGTCTTTTCATGACCGATTGGTATATTGACCAAATGAAAATGAAAACTTACGAATCCGATGGTTTGCCGATTTCATTTACTCACGATCAATATGTAGGAGACAAATTGGATTACGTCGTCTACAATCAGATAACTGAAAACCGTTGGGACATCAAAGATCTTATGAGTTTTATAAAAAGTAATGATCCGCAAACCGTTGTAGAAATGCAGAATGGTCAGAAAATTCATTTTTATCCAACCGATAAAATCAGAATTCCTGTGGATAAAAACGTGATTATCAAAAACAAAGTGGTTAGCCCAAAATACTATGATTCTATTGTTCCATACATAGACGTTGATATTAAAGGAAAAGCACTGTATAAAAACAGGGTTATGATGCTGGACATCGTTGCCAACAACAACTGGGAAAGACCAATTTATTTTACTGGAGGAAGCTTTGGTGATGATGATTATTTATGGATGAAAGATTATCTGCAATTAGACGGTTTGGTTTATAAATTAGTGCCGGTAAAAACCGCAATAAACAAGGAAAAAAGCCAACTTGATATGGGACAGATTGATTCCGACAAAATGTATGACATTGTCATGAAATGGGATTGGGGCAATGGCGAAAGCCCAAACATTTATCACGATCCTGAAACCAGAAAAAACAGTATTTCCTATAGAACCAATATGGCTCGTTTGATGGAACAATTAATCAATGAAGGCAAAAAGGATAAGGCAAAAAATATTATTGATTTGGCAATGACAAAAATGCCGTTGGAATTTTATGACTATTATACTATGGTTGAACCTTTTGCCGGAGGTTATTATGCGATTGGAGAAAAGGAAAAAGCACGGAAAATCCTGGACCAATTAATGACTAAATACAAAGAAAACCTTAAGTTTTACAGTAATATGAAATCTTCTGAACAAAGTGCCATTGGCATCGATATTGTTACTGATATTGAACGTTACAGAAGCTTGCTGCAAGTAATGAAAGACAGAGGCGACATAGAATTTTATAACAAAAACAGACCTGTTTTCAATACCTACAATAAATTGTTTGAACGTTTCGGACGCGACAAAGAGTAACGATTAATTTCAAAATTATAGAAAGCCTGCCAACCGGCGGGCTTTTTTTAAACCAATATAGCTTATGTCTTTCTATTGGATAAAAACGAATGCTGTAATCAAAAAAATCTTTTCAAAATATGTCTGGCATATTCCGAATAAAGAAAAGATTGTTTACCTGACTTTTGATGACGGGCCAACTCCGGAAATTACCGAGTGGACTTTATCTCAATTGCAAAAATATGAAGCCAAAGCCACCTTTTTCTGCATTGGAAATAACATCGAAAAACATCCAGGCATTTTTGCGAAAATTATCCAAGAAGGACATTCCCTAGGAAACCATACTTTTAATCATTTAAACGGATGGAAAACGGCAACTAAAGCCTATTTAAAGAATGCTAATTTGTGTGAAGAACAAATTCGAAAACATTCAATCAAAAATAGTCACCCAAAACTGTTCCGCCCGCCTTATGGCAGAATAAAACCTTCGCAAACCAAAGCATTGCGAAAAATGGGATATAAAATTATTATGTGGGATGTATTGAGTGCCGATTTTGACACGGAAGTATCTCCGGAACAATGTCTGGAAAATGTTTTAAAAAATGTTGAATCCGGGAGTATTATCGTTTTTCATGATAGTGTAAAAGCCTTTCAGAATTTGGAATTTACTTTACCGAAAACTTTAGAATTTCTACAAGAGAATAAATACAAGTGTTTACCGATTCATATTGAATAGCTGGTTTTCTAATTCTACAAAAAGAAATCAACCATGCAATCTATTATTGAATCTGTTCCTGAACCAAATTGATAATAGTATTTGCATCAAGTTCCCCGGACTGTCTCCAAATCATCTGACCAGCTTTATAAATCATCAATGTAGGAAGCCCTTTGATACGTAAAGCATCGGCTAATTCCTGGTTTTTGTCCACATCGATTTTAATGACTTTTGCTTTGTCGCCAAGAGCCGCAGCAACATCTCTAATTACAGGATGCATGGAAACTGAAGGTTCGTTCCATTCTGTGTAAAAATCAATTAACACAGGCGTTTGCGCATTTATAAGTTCTCCAAATTTTGACATAAAAACAAAAATTAAATTATTTTAGACTACTGAATAGAGATTGTTATACAAATATAACGTTTTTAACAGATTATGTTACGTTTTTACCTTTTTTTAGTTCAATGACCGTTATTTCCGGCATAATACCTACTCTTCCCGGATAGGCATGAAAACCAAAACCTCTGTTCACGTAAACGTACCTTCCCATATTTTCGTATAATCCAGCCCATTGTTTGTATACATATTGCGCTAAACTCCACTTAATATAACCCGGAATTTCTATTCCAAATTGCATGCCATGGGTATGACCTGACAAGGTTAAATGAAAATGTTTCTCATGGTTTTTTACTTCATATTCCCAATGCGACGGGTCGTGACTCATCAATATTTTAAAATCTTCTTTAGCTAAATCGGCTGAAGCCAAATTAATATCACCTGCTTTCCTGAAATTATTTCCCCAATTCTCTACTCCAACTAAGGCAATTTTATCGGTTCCTTTTTTGATAAGCGTATTTTCATTCAATAACAATTTGAAATCAATTTGACCGTGTAAGTCTTTTATGGCTTGAAAATTATCTTCCTTCTCTCTTTCAGAAGGCCAGGTTACATATTCACCATAATCGTGATTCCCAAGCACAGAAAATTTCCCAAACTCATGTTTCTGAATTCTGTTGAAAGTATCAATCCAAGGGTGCATCTCTCTGGCATCAGTATTTACGATATCACCGGTAAACAAAATCATATCCGAATTTTGCTCATTAATTAAATCTATGGCATAATTTATTTTATCCGGATTATCAAAACTACCGCTGTGAATATCAGATATGTGTGTAATCTTAAAACCATCGAAAGCATCCGGCAAATCGGCATAGAAAATACGCTGCTTGATTACTTTGTAATTGTACTTTCCTATAGTTACTCCATATATTAAGGACAAAAACGGGACTGCCGCTAATCCTAACCCTACCTGACTAATGAATTTTCGCCTTGAAGCCAGAAAATCTGTGGTATTGTCATAATAGGCAAAATAATTTACGGAACCTGCCCCAATTCGGAAAATATCTTCGCCAAGCAGTACCAAGGCCAAAATCATTTTTGGAACATATACTAAAAGCATTAAACCCGTAGTGAGCATCGTTTGCCTGGTTTGTCCGACAGTACGATCGAATTGCATGAAAGAATATACAATGAATACTAAAACCAATAAACTAATAACTTGATAAGCAACCAACATCCATTTTGGCTTTACCAGAGTCCTTAATGCCTGAAAAGCATAAATTTCAACAATAAGTAGAATAAGACACAGCACTAGTATGCGAAAAACCATCGTAATAAATTTTTTATACAAAATAACAAATTAATGGAGTGAAACGGTTTTCTATTAGTTAAAATTTAACGCTTTTAAAATATTGTTATGGGTTGTTTTTGAATCTTCACCAACACAATAGTTATATAATTAACGAAACAATAAATAGGCAGTACATAAAATTGAATATTGAAGAGCTTAAAATTACATCTGCAAAAAGAAGAGTTTGACTTTAAATAAAAAGTCAAGCCCGTGCAATTTTAAAATTAAGTCTTTTATAATGCGTTTATTTTTATTTGACAGACATATTATAAGAACGGAAAGTAAATGTTTTATTGGAACCATTTAATCGCTGCGCATACAATTCTATATATTCTCCAGTAGAAAGAGTAACGGTTCCTGTAATAGGGAAACTTTGCACACTAGTTGTATTAGAATCAATGAAAGTTTCTGAGGATGTTATAAAAGTGGGAGTTCCGGTTGAACTAAATTTTATGAAATAAAACAAAACATCAGTAGAACCAGATCCTCCTTCGAAAGAAACGGTAGCTGTGGCTGTAAAAGTTCTCGGTTTTTTGCCTAAATAGACCAAACGATTACTTGTGGAACCATTCATTCTGAACAAATTCGTAGAGATTGTCGTTCCCGGAATTTTATAGGCCGAACCAGTATCTGTAAGTTGAACTGTTGGTGACGATAATGTTCTATTCAAATATAAATTACCGGTTGCATAACTATCTCCCTCATTTGGAATTCCTGTTGAACGCACCGCCCAACTATCATTAAAATTATATCCTGTATAACTGCCAGTTGTATATTTTTTTATAAAAAATCCTGTAGTGGGAACACCAGTAAATACAACGGTTTCAATTACTGCATCACCGGTAATAGTTGGATTAGAGGATACATCAACCCCAATTTTAGCGCCATTAACCTCACTAAATCCTCCGATTTTTCCAACCAGCCCAAAAGTACCTTGTAAGGTTTCATATGTTCCCGAATTATCGCCGAACCAACCTGCATTAGAGATTAATAATTTGTTGATATCTTTATAAACAATTCCTGTTGCATTGTTCGCATACTGAACGATACTTATAAATACCAACCAAACATTTTCAATTTTCCCTACACTAGCGGAATTGCCGACAATACAATCCCTAATAATTAAACTTTCTAATCCTGTTCCCAGAATATTAAAAACATTACCTCCTAATGCGGCTAAAGTTAACACTCTGATAGAACCTCCCGTGGATCCCGTAAAAAGATCACCCGTGGCTTTAATCAATTTATCATCTCCGGAATCTAGACCAACAACATAAGCATTGTTCAGTTCTATTGGTAAATCAACCATAACAGTTCCATTAATCTCGTACAAAGTAGTCGCGTCCAAAAGATATTTTGTATTACCGCCCGCCGTTTTTTCAGCTGCTAAAACAGTTGCTAAAACATCGGTTGATTTAATACGTTTAAATTTCAATCGGCCAGTAGAATCACTTAACACTTTCATCCATAAAGAAACGGAGGAATCATAATAATAAAAGGCTTTTATATCTGTATCATAAACCATTAACCCGTTAGCAGGAGTTGTAATAGCCATTTTTTGGACAGTAGTCATTCGTGGGGTTAACATTCCCTTGGCAGTGGAAGAAACCTCTAATATAGAACTCACATCCGGGCTAACAGTTCCAATCCCTATTTGAGCTTGAAGCATTATTGACACAAGAAATGTCCCAATTGAAAACAAGAGCGTTTTCAATCTCATTTTTGAAACGTATAGATTTTTCATAATATTATATGGTAAAAGTGGGGACTACAAAAATACGGAATTTTCAACACAAAAAGTATTCCGTTGTATATTTCACAATAAAATACCGTTTTTTTTAAATAATATTTAACACCTCTGTAAGATTTAACACATGGTAAGGCAATCTTATCCAAAATGCCAAATTGATATTCAAAAAGAAAACATTCTAAGCAAGACCTGATTTTTTATATATTTGAAAATTCTAACAAGATACACTCATGTCACAACAAAAACGCCTGTTCCTTCTCGATGCCTATGCTTTAATCTTTCGTGGTTATTACGCTTTTATAAAAAACCCGCGAATCAACTCTAAAGGAATGGATACTTCGGCGATTATGGGATTCATGAATTCCTTGATGGATGTTATAAAACGCGAGAAACCCGACCATTTAGCCGTAGCTTTCGACAATGGCGGAAGTCAGTTGAGAAACGAAATATATCCCGAATACAAAGCCCACCGTGACGCCACTCCGGAAGCCATAAAAATTGCCTTGCCTTATATTCAGGAATTATTAAAAGCGATGCATATTCCAATCATAGAAGTCAAAGGTTATGAAGCCGATGATTTAATTGGAACCATTGCCAAGCAAGCAGAAAAACAGAATTACAAAGTCTTTATGGTTACACCTGATAAGGATTTTGCGCAATTGGTATCCGAAAACATCTTCATGTACAAACCGGCTCGAATGGGAAATGGCATAGAAATTTGGGGAATCCCTGAAGTTTTAGCAAAATTCGAAATCGAAAGACCGGATCAAGTCATTGATTTCCTTGGAATGATGGGCGACGCAGCCGATAATATTCCGGGACTTCCTGGCGTAGGAGAAGTAACTGCCAAGAAATTACTGAAAGAATTCGGAACCATGGAAAACCTTTTAGCCAACACCGATAAGCTGAAAGGAAAAATGAAAGAGAACATTGAAGCCAATAAAGAAAAAGGATTATTATCCAAAACACTAGCCACCATCCTACTCGATTGTCCTGTTGTTTTTGACGAAACGGATTATGAATTATCCTCTCCGGATGTCGAAAAAACCGATGCGCTTTTCAATGAATTGGAATTTAGAAGAATGGCGGAACAATTTGATGCCATATTCAAAAAAGACGGAACTGCAACAGCAAACAATCCGGTTTCTGATGCTAAATTATATAAAAAACCACAACCGAAAAGTGACGAACAATTCGATCTGTTTGGAAGTGCAACTACAGAAGAAAATTCAGAAGAAAGACATCATCAGTATTATAATACCTTAGAAAATACCGAACATTATTATCAAATCGTTCAAGGAGATTTGGGCTTAAAATTGCTGTTGCAAAATTTACAAAAACAACCTTCCGTATGTTTTGACACGGAAACTACCGGTTTAGATGCGCTCCATGCTGAATTAGTCGGAATTTCTTTTTCTTACGAGAAAGGAAAAGGTTTTTATGTTGCGTTTCCTGAAAATCAGGAAGAAGCCAAAACACTAATCGAAAAATTCATTCCTTTTTTCGAAAATGAAACCATCGAGAAAATCGGGCAGAATTTAAAATACGATTTAAAAATTCTTTCGAATTACGGCATTACCGTAAAAGGAAAATTATTCGACACCATGATTGCGCATTATCTGATTAATCCGGATATGCGTCATAATATGGATATTTTATCAGAAACCTATTTGAAATATTCGCCCAAATCCATCGAAACTTTAATAGGAAAAAAAGGAAAGAATCAAAAATCGATGCGCGATGTCGAATTAGAAGATATTAAGGAATATGCTGTTGAAGATGCCGATGTAACGTTGCAGTTAAAAGAAATTTTTACTTTAGAATTAGACAAAACCGGAACCAAAAAACTTTTTGAAGACATAGAAATTCCATTGGTCAAAGTCTTGGCCGATATGGAAAAAGAAGGCATCCGACTGGATGTTGATTTTCTAAAATCTTTGTCAAATGAATTGAGTAACGATATAAAAAATCTGGAAGCAACCATTTATGAAATTGCCGGAGAAAAATTCAATTTAGCCTCACCAAAACAATTGGGCGATGTTTTATTTGATAAATTGAAAATTGGCGGTATCAAACAAAAGAAAACCAAAACCGGTCAATATGCCACTGGTGAAGAAGTTTTGAGTTATTTAGTCAACGAACACCCTATTGTAAAAGACATTCTCGATTGGCGCCAATTGGTAAAATTACAGAATACCTATGTGGAAGCCTTACCAAACCAGGTAGATAAAATCACGCATCGTGTCCACACCGATTATATGCAAACTGTTGCGGCGACCGGTCGTTTGAGTTCCAATAATCCGAACTTACAGAATATTCCGATTCGTACCGAAAGAGGACGTCAAATCAGAAAAGCATTTATTGCTCGGGATGAAAATTATTCTATAGTTTCTGCCGATTATTCCCAAATAGAACTAAGAATTATTGCCGCATTGAGTGGCGAAGAAAACATGATTAAATCGTTCCTTAATGGAGAAGACATTCACAAATCCACGGCTTCAAAAGTATTTAATGTACCGTTAGAAGAAGTTACGCGTGAACAAAGAAGCCATGCCAAAACGGTGAACTTCGGAATCATTTATGGCGTTTCTGCGTTTGGGTTGAGCAATCAAACCTCACTTTCCCGTTCCGAAAGCGCCGCATTGATTGATGCTTACTATCAAACCTATCCAAGACTGAAAACCTATATTAACGAACAGATACAAAACGCGAGAGAAAACGGATACGTGCAAACCATATTAGGAAGACGTCGTTACCTGAAAGATATCAATTCGCAAAATGCAGTGGTTCGCGGTGGCGCCGAAAGAAATGCGGTAAATGCTCCAATACAAGGAAGTGCAGCCGATATCATCAAAATCGCGATGATTAACATTCATAATAAATTAACTTCCGGAAACTGGAAAAGCAAAATGTTATTGCAGGTTCATGATGAGCTTGTCTTTGATGTTCATAATTCGGAATTAGAAAAAATAAAACCAATGATTAAATACGAAATGGAGCATGCCTTTAAGCTTGATGTTCCGTTGGAAGTTGATTTAGGAGCGGGTAAAGATTGGCTGGAAGCGCATTAGAATTTACAACAAATCACAGCTTTCTGGTCGATTCTCTCTGTCGCAACTCCGTTTTCACAACTGTAGTACTACAAGTGTATTCCTCCTCTTTGCTTTCTAATTGTTGAATCAGCATTTTTGCAGTCGCTTCGCCAATTTCCGGACCATGCTGACTTACTGTAGACAAACTTGGTGTTAGTCTTCGAGACCAAACGCCATCGGCAAAACCGATGACAGATAATTCTTCCGGTATTTTATAACCCTGTTTCAATCCCATTTTGATGGCCGAAACAGAAGTATGCTCATCTAGTGCGAAAATTCCATCAACTTTATTTTTTTCAAATAATTGCTGCACCTGCCTGTCAAAATCATCAGCAGAATCAGCAAGAATAATTAGATTTTCATTTATCGCTATTGCATTTTTTTCCAAGGCTGCTAAATAACCCTGTACCCTCAATTTTCCTAAATTCAAATTACCAATAGAGGAAAATAAAGCAATGTTTTTGCAACCTAAATTTATTAAATGTTGCGTTGCATTAAAAGCAGAATCAAAATCATCTACAATCACTTTATCACATTGTACTTCATCTGCAATTCTGTCAAACATTACAATAGGTGTTCCGCCGTTAACTATTTCGTTAAAATGATCAAACTTTTTCAGTTTTTGAGCTTCCTCCGAAACAGACAAGATAAATCCATCAATGGTACCGTTGCTTAACATTTCCAAAGCATGAATTTCTTTGTCTAACGATTCGTTCGAAATACACATAATAACATTATATCCTTTCTCGTCCGCAATCTTTTCGATCCCGCTAAAAACCTTGGCAAAAAAAGAATTCAAAATATTAGGAATAATAACGCCGATAGTCTTGGTTTTCCTGTTTTTAAGATTTACACCTATAATATTCGGTTTGTAATTTTTAAGTTTTGCATATTCTTTAACCTTAATTTTTGTCTGCTCACTAATTTCAGGACTATCATTTAGCGCCTTAGAAACTGTAGAAACAGAAACATTAAGTTCTTTTGCAATTTGTTTTAATGTAGCCTTAGATTTCATAATAAATGTCAATTGAACGCTAAAAATAAGAAAAAATGAACATATAATTTTCTTTAGAAGCAAAAGGTTTGCGAATTTTTAGACATCATTTTCCTGCTGTCCGCTACAATCTCGCAAAAAAGCGAGGATTTCCACTTCCATCAGGGCTAGGGAATGAATCATTTTAATATCTACTGAATTAATTTCCAGAAATATAAAACGAATAAACCGGCTTTAAAATAATCTTATTCAGCTATTTGTATTTAAAATAATTAATTGTACTTTTGCAACCCCTTTATTGGGGATGGAATGTTTAATTAAAATAATATTATGGACGCATTAAGCTACAAGACACAATCAGCCAGCAAAGCCACTGTTACAAAAGAGTGGATTGTTGTAGACGCTGACGGTCATAACTTAGGTCGTCTTGCTTCAAAAGTCGCTATGATTTTGAGAGGTAAGTACAAGCCAAGTTACACACCACACGTGGACTGCGGAGATAACGTAATCGTTATCAACTCAGAAAAAATCAACCTTACAGGTAACAAAATGGATGAAAAAACATACATCCGTCACACTGGTTACCCTGGAGGACAAAGAACTTTAACTGCTAAAGTATTACAGGCAAAAAACCCTGCATTATTAGTAGAAAAAGCGGTAAAAGGAATGTTACCTAAGAACAAATTAGGGGCTGAACTTTTCAGAAATTTAAATGTTGTTGTAGGTACTGAGCACAAACAAGGCGCTCAAAAACCTAAAACAGTTAACCTTAACGATCTTAAGTAATGGGAGTTATTCACAAAATCGGTAGAAGAAAAACCGCTGTTGCACGTGTTTATGTTTCGGAAGGAACAGGAGTTATCGTGGTAAACAAAAAACCTTTCGCAACTTATTTCCCAACAGCTACTTTACAGTACAAAGTTTTACAAGCAATGTCTTTAACAGACAATGTTACAAACTATGACGTAAAAGTAAATGTTTACGGAGGTGGTTCTACAGGACAAGCAGAAGCTGTGAGAATGGCTATTGCCAGAGTTATGTGTGAAGTTGGTGAAGGAAACAGAGCTATACTTAAACCAGAAGGTTTATTAACAAGAGATCCAAGAATGGTTGAACGTAAGAAATTCGGTCAGAAGAAAGCTCGTAAGAGATTCCAATTCTCTAAACGTTAATATTGCCTGTCTTGTTCAATGGAGCAAGACTCAATTATTGAATTTAAAAACAATGTTGTTGTTGCCTACTGAGGTAGGAATTAGTTTAGCATCTAAATGTATTCAGCCGGGAAACCGCCATTTATACATTGCTAATCAACAGAACGTAAACTAGTAAAAAAAATGTCAAACAAAGTAGAAGTAAAAGAATTACTAGAAGCAGGTGTTCACTTCGGACACATGACTAGAAAATGGGATCCAAACATGGCTCCTTACATTTATATGGAGCGTAATGGTATTCACATTATCAATCTATATAAAACTGCAGCAAAAATTGAAGAAGCTAATGAAGCTTTGAAAAAAATCGCTGCATCTGGTAGAAAAATATTATTCGTTGCTACCAAAAAACAAGCAAAAGATATCGTTGCTGAAAAAGCAAAAGCTGCAAACATGCCTTACATCACTGAAAGATGGCCTGGTGGAATGCTAACTAACTTCGTTACAATCAGAAAAGCTGTTAAAAAAATGGCTACTATTGATAAAATGAAGAAAGATGGTACATTCATGACCCTTTCTAAGAAAGAGCGTTTGCAAGTAGATCGTCTTCGTGCTAAATTAGAGAAAAACTTAGGTTCAATCGCAGATATGTCTAGACTTCCTGCAGCATTGTTCGTAGTAGATATTAAAGCTGAACACATCGCAATAAAAGAAGCTCAAAAATTAAACATTCCAGTTTTCGCCATGGTGGATACCAATTCTGACCCAAGAGAGGTTGAATACGTAATCCCATCTAACGATGATGCTTCTAAATCTATCGATAAAATTTTAACTTTAGTAACTGGTGCAATTATTGACGGTCTTGCTAACAGAACTTCTGACAAAGAAGGTGATGTTGCAGCTCCTGCAGTAGCAGCAGAAAAAGAAACAAAAACTCCGGTAGCAGCTGAAGTTGTTGAAGAAGCTCCAGTAGCAACTGAAACTACAGAAACTAAAACTGAAGAATAAATAAACATTTAAATTCCAAATTTTTAATTCCAAATTCCAAATAAATTAGAAACAAAACGTTGATAATTTAATAACCTTGGAGTTTGGGATTGGAAAATTGGAATTTTTACTTTTAACATAAAAAACACACAATATGGCAACTATAACTGCTGCAGACGTAAACAAATTAAGAACAATCACAGGTGCAGGAATGATGGACTGCAAAAAAGCTTTAGTTGAAGCGGACGGAGATTTCGATTTAGCGATTGAAAACCTACGTAAAAAAGGACAAAAAGTAGCTGCAAACAGATCTGATAGAGAATCTACAGAAGGTGCTGCAATTGCTGTTGTTAACGCTGACAAAACTGCTGGTGTGGTAATCACTTTGAACTGTGAAACTGACTTCGTTGGTATGAATGAAAACTTCGTTAAAATGGCTACTGAAATGGCTAATTTAGCATTGAACTTCAATACTAAAGAAGAATTTTTAGCAGCTGATTTCAATGGAATCACTGTTGCTGACAAATTAATCGAGCAAACTGGAGTTATCGGAGAAAAACTTGAAATCAGAACTTTCGAAAAATTAGAAGGTGCTTTCATCGGATCTTACATTCACTCTGGAAACAAAATCGCTACATTAGTAGCTCTTTCTGCAAAAGTTGATGGCGGCGAAGAAGCTGCAAGAAACATTGCTATGCAAGCTGCTGCTATGGCTCCAATCGCTTTGAACGAAGCTGGTGTTGATTCAGAAACTATCGCTAAAGAAATCGAAATCGCTAAAGATATCTTACGTCAAGAAGGTAAACCAGAAGAAATGTTAGACAACATCGCTAAAGGTAAATTGGCTCGTTTCTTTAAAGACAATACTTTGGTAAACCAAGATTATATTAAAGACAACAAAATGAGCGTTGCTGCTTATGCTAAATCTGTTGACGCTAACTTAGTGGTTACAGGTTTCAAAAGAGCTGCTTTAGGATAATTTATTCTAAACTCCATATTAAATCCCATTTCGAAGCAATTTGAAATGGGATTTTTCTTTTATATTTGAATTTTTAAAAACCAAATCTTATGGAAGCTAAAATCAGATGCAAATGGTGCGTTGGAATTGACATTTACGAAAAATACCATGACGAAGAATGGGGTGTTCCCGTTTATGACGACCAAAAGTTATTTGAATTTCTAATTTTAGAAACCTTTCAGGCCGGTTTGAGTTGGATTACCATCTTAAAAAAGAGAGAAAACTTCCGAAATGCTTTTGATCAATTCGATTATAAAAAAGTAGCCAATTATTCCGAAGATAAAATTCAGGATTTACTTCAGGACGCTGGTATTATCCGGAACCAACTTAAAGTCAGATCAGCCGTTTCGAATGCGATTGCCTTTATGAAAGTACAGGAAGAATTTGGGAGTTTCTCGAATTACATTTGGAAATTTACCGATGGAAAACCCATTATCAATAATTTAAAAAACTTATCGGAAATTAAAGCTACAACCACACTTTCGGACGAAATCAGTAAAGATTTAAAAAAACGAGGTTTCAAATTTGTAGGTTCCACCGTAGTTTATGCGCACATGCAGGCCACCGGAATGGTTGATGATCATGTGGAAGATTGTTGGAAACGAAAACAGAAATGAGTCAATTCAAAATATCATTTTATTCCTGAGTATTCAGAATCCTGATAAAATCTTCTCTTTCAATTTCACGACATCCTAAACTTTCTAAATGTTCATTATACACCTGACAATCTAAAAGTTTATAATTGTCTTTTTTTAATTGATTTACCAAACTTATAAAAGCCACTTTAGAGGCATTGCTTACCTTAGAAAACATACTTTCTCCACAGAAAATATGACCTAAATCTATACCGTATAATCCACCGACTAACTCATCATTTTGCCATACCTCAACCGACTTTGCAATTCCTAATTCATTGAGTTTACAATAGGCATCAATCATCTCGTCGCTAATCCAGGTTCCAATTTGCCCGTTACGGTTTACGGAACGACAATTGGATATAACAGCTTTGAAATTTTGATTAAAAGTCACCTTAAAAAGGTTTCTGTTAAGAATGTTCCGCATGCTTTTTGAGACTACTAACTCGTCTAAAAACAACACCATTCTCGGATTTGGCGACCACCAAAGTATCGGCTCATCCTCATTGAACCAAGGAAAAATTCCGCTTTTGTATGCCAGTAGCAAACGCTCCGGAGACAAATCACCTCCGACAGCGAGAATACCATCTCTGTCAGCTTCTTCCACAGGCGGAAAGAATAAATCTTTGGATAAATAATACAATGCTTTTACGTTTTGAATTAATCAACAAAGCCCCGAATATCGAGGCTATGCATGTTTTTTATTCCTAAAATATTTTAGAAAGGTAAATCGTCGTGATCTTCTTCTTTAAAATTTTGTGCTGGTTCAAATGCTTCGGCAGCAGGCATTGGTGGCGCTTGTGCTGATGCTGATTCAGCAGCTAATCTTTCGACTCTCCAACCTTGAATAGCATTAAAATATTTAGTAACTCCTTGTGGATCTACCCATTCGCGCCCTCTTAAATTGATGGAAACTTTTACTGCTTCACCAACATTAAAACTGTTCAATAAATCACATTTGTCCTGTACGAATTCAACTAGAATATGCTGTGGATATTGTTCGTCTGTTGTTACAACAAGTTCTCTTTTCAAGAAACTTCCGCTTCCAACATTTTTTGACTCACCAAGCATTTTGATTTTTCCTGTAACTTCCATCTTAATTATTTTTTTATTACTATTTCTATTTTTTTAAACTAAATTCCCTTTGCTAACAATACTTTCCAAGCAGAAAGCACGTCATTATTATCTAAATATTCTTTGGCTTTTTGATGCTGTTTTAAAACATCGTCGGCACTCAAAACACCTTTCACTGCAAAATTTTCTTTTACAAATATATCAATTTCTTCGGTTGTAGGCAATGCTTCGATATTTCCCAACATTCCCAAATCGTTTCCATTGAAAACAGGACTATTTTTTACAAAATCAGGAATCTGGTCTACTCCTATTCCTAAAGTGGTTAATGGCTTTGGCACTTCAAATAACCCCTGATTGGCACGTGAATACCAATTGCCGCCCATTCTGGAAACCAAATCAATTTTATGCTGGTCTATGGCTCCGTTTTCGTCTAAAACCGCTTCATTAATATGAATTTTTACCACTTCGCAAATGATTAGATTTCCCGCGCCGCCTTCATTTCCCAAACTGATAATGTCATTTACTTTACATTCAAACTGTACCGGAGATTCGGCAACGCGAAATGGTCTTACAATATCTGAAGGAATTGGCGTTAAGCCCGATTTCAGAAACTCATTCACCCCATCTGCATATTCGGTACTAGACAAAGAAGTTTGTTGTACCATGTCATAATTTACAACATTAATGACTACTTCTCGGGTAGCGTCAGCATTGATTAAAGTGTGTTTTATGGTATTGTCACGAACACGCCTTGCAGGCGAAAAAATCAGGATTGGCGGATTGGAACTAAACACATTAAAGAAACTAAAAGGCGACAAATTGGGATTTCCGGCTTTATCCATCGTACTGGCAAAAGCAATAGGTCTTGGGCCTACCGAACTTTGTAAATACCCCTGTAATTTTACTGAAGAAATGTCTTTTGGTTCAATGCTAATCATAAAAATTTCAATTTAGACAAAAGTAGTAAAATGGATTCAGAATGTTGAATTATGTTTTTACGATTTATTAACCAAATGATGGCCTTAGCCCTGATAGAAATGGAAATCCTTTTTTGTTTTTTCTTTAAAAACAAAAAAGATTACTTCACAATACTTTATTTTAATCGGAGTTCAGTGAATTTCATTTGGAATGCATAGCAGGAAACAGCTACAAAAAATCAAACTCAGTGTTGTGCAATCTTAATCCCAATATTTCGTTATATTTATGCCTCAAAATAAATTCTATGGATTTTTCGGACAAAAGAAGCCTAACGCGTTGGATTATCATTATTGCATCCTTTATAATTATCACGATGATTCTGTGGAATACCTATGTCTTTTTTCAAATTTTCAAGAATGAGGAGCGTCTAAAAATGGAACTTTTGGCAACGGCGCAAAAGACATTGATTAATGCGGGCGAAAACACCGAACTGGATCTTCCCCTAAAAATTTTCAGCAATAATACTACCATCCCGATTATAGTTACCGAAAATGACAGCATCATTAACACCATCAACATTGATGATGAGATTATAAATGACGAACAAAAATCGAAGAAACTGTTGTCAAAATTAAAAACGGAGAACGTGCCTATCGTCATTGAATATGTTCCCGGAAAATTTCAATATCTTCATTATGGAAATTCATCTCTACTGAATAAACTCAAGTATTATCCGATTGCCTTATTGTTGATTATTTTCTTGTTCGGCTCTTTGGTTTATAACTTTTACAAAAGCACAAAAATGGCTACCCAGAACAAACTTTGGGCAGGAATGGCAAAAGAAACAGCGCATCAGATAGGTACGCCATTGTCGTCCTTAATCGGGTGGCTCGAAATTATGAAAGCCGATAATGTGGATGAAACTACCGTTGCGGAAATTGAAAAAGACATCGTTCGATTGCAAAATATCACCGATCGTTTCTCTAAAATTGGTTCAGAACCCGTTTTGGAAATCAAAGACATTGTTTCGGAAACCGAGGAATCTTTCGATTATTTACAATCTCGATTTTCTAAACAAGTGGAATTCTCTTTTAAAGCACCCAAGGGACCAATCCTGGTTTCCATTAATCCCGCTTTACACAGCTGGACGATTGAAAACTTAGTTAAAAACGCCATTGACGCCATGAAAGGACGCGGAAAATTAGCCGTTGTTATAGAAGAAGATGCTAATTTTGTAAAAATAAAAGTCACCGATTCCGGAAAAGGCATTCCAAAAAGCCAATTCAAGAGAATTTTCGAACCCGGATTTACCACTAAAAGACGCGGTTGGGGTTTAGGACTTTCCCTGACCAAAAGAATTGTCGAAGAATACCACAAAGGAAAAATAAAAGTGTTGAATTCTGAAATCAACAAAGGCACTACGATGTTGGTGAGTTATAAGAAAAATATTTAATTTAAAGGAACGCCAAGCCAAGTGGCTTTATAGAACATTGATTTCCTTGCAATTTTTGACTTACTTAAATATTTCATTACAAACATTTCTTGTTCTGTTGCTTGTTTTAGCGTTTCTGCTATCGATTTTCTTACTGAATTTACGCTTGCTTTGTTGTTTTTGTCTATTTGCCCCAAATTATTTATTAATTCCTGACTGTTCAGTAATTTATTCATGGGGCTTTCTATCATTTTCTTTATTTCTTCATCAGAAACGACAGGTTTAAATTGCTTGTTTCTGTAATTTATGAATTCATTCAATTCATTTACTCCTTCATTATAAATTGAAACTATATTGTTAAAATCGGCAACAACTTCATTTTGTTTGAAGTTTTCAATTTCGCGTTTTTTACCGGAAACCCTGTCAAATATCATGGCGTTTTTTACTCCGTTTTTTTCCATCCTACCGACTGAAGTTGTCAATTTATCAACTTCGGATAGTTTTTCATAATTTGAGATTTCAGTTGCAAAATCAAAATAGGTTTTTGACTTATTAACTTGGGTTTTTCCGGTATAAAATTCCTGATTGGTAACCGGATAATTGAGGAATTGCCACATATAATCAAATGGCATATGAGAAGAAATTATTTTGGTTGGATCCGTTTTATAATAATAATTATTTACTTTTCTGACAAATTTATTTTTATTGACATATCCTGAACCCCAAGTTGGGTCAAAAACATACCATTTATTGTCAATTTTTGCTGCGCACCATGCATGAGGGACATAATCTACTTTGTTCATTTGTTTGGTATATCCTTCTATAATAATGGATTTTATACCAACTTTATTGGCAATGTCATTGAAAATTTCAGCGTAATTGATGCAAATGCCTTTCTTAGTTTCTAATGTTTTTTTTATTTTTTCCTCAGAAGTTTCATTGAAATTTACAGCATACATATTGTTTATGTCATAACTGATTTTTGAAGAAGTCCAATAAAAAATGGCGCGAATTTTTTCGTTCTCCGTTTTAAAATTGGCGTTTATATAACTGGCAATAGATTTTGTTGAATTGCTTAAGTTATCAGGCATTTTAGAAATTTGATTGTCAATCGAAGCATATTCATTCTGAACTTGCCCAAAACTTAAACCTGAAAGCAGTAGAATAAAAAGTGAAAAAATATTTTTCATTATATTAAGATTCATTTAAATAGATTTTCTTTTAAACACAAAATTCATTCCAATTTAATGAAATGAATTTTTGTAGTTTGTTTTGCAACAATTATAAATACGTCTGAATACTCTTTGCTATAGACTCAAATTCTTCTTTTGTTAAGCTCACTTTGTGTTTAAATGTCATTTCGCTCATTTCATTCAACGGAATTAAGTGAACGTGCGCATGGGGGACTTCCAGCCCGATAACAGACATCCCGATTCTTTTACAGGGAACTGCTTTTTCGAGTGCAATAGCCACTTTTCGGGAAAAATGCATCAATCCCAAATAATGTGCTTCGTCCATATCAAAAATCTTATTGACTTCGAATTTCGGAATGCATAAAGTATGGCCTTTTGCATTTGGGTTTACATCCAAAAAAGCCAAATAATTCTCATCCTCAGCTACTTTGTAACTGGGAATTTCTCCGTTTATGATTTTTGTAAAAACAGTTGACATACTATTTAGTCTCTTGAGATTTCTAAAATTTCGAATTTCAACACCCCATTTGGCACTGTGATTTCCGCAACCTCTCCAACTGATTTTCCAAGCAAACCTCTTCCGATTGGGGATGTCACCGATATTTTTCCGGTTTTCAAATCCGCTTCACTTTCGGCAACCAACGTATAGGTCATTTCCGTTCCGTTAGATTGGTTTTTGATTTTCACATTAGACAACACCAATACTTTAGAAACATCCAAATGGGTTTCATCAATCAATCTTGCATTCGAATGCACTTCCTCAAGCTTGGCGATACGCATTTCCAGCATCCCTTGTGCTTCTTTTGCGGCATCATACTCGGCATTTTCAGACAAATCGCCCTTGTCTCTTGCTTCGGCTATATCTTGTGATGCTTTTGGTCGCATTACGCTTTTTAAATGGTCTAATTCTTCTCTTAATTTTTTTAATCCTTCCGCGGTGTAATAAGATACTGTGCTCATAATTTCATGGTATATTTTTATTGCAATTGTTATATGTCAGATGAAATATGCCAGTTTGAAGTTTGACTTCATTCCGTTTTACTTTTACGTTAAACGTAGCCCTTTCATCATTCATATAAAATAGAAAAAATCCCATCGGAACGGGATTTCTTTTTGCAAAGATAATTGATATTTATTTTAGTCAATAATTATATGTTAATCATATAGAATTCAAAGTTAAATAAATTAAATTTGTTCATACTATTATTTTAAGAAATTTTAAAAATGAAAAAATATATCTTGCTTTTGTTATTGCCTTTTTTTTGGAACTGTGATAGCGAAAATTTCAACAACAGTAATCCTTTTATTCCAAATTACACCTTTTCGTTAGAAATCAATACCGATTTGCCTACTTACAGTAATCTTCAGTTTGCCAGCAATGGGAAATATATTTCAGGCTACGGAGCCCGTGGCGTTATTATTTTTAATACCGGAAGTGGTTATACTGCCTTCGATGCAGCTTGTCCTAATCAGGCCATAAGTTCATGCTCTACCATGTCGGTAAACGGAATTAATGCTGTTTGTCCTTGTGATAGCGCCGCATATAGTCTATTTACAGGACAAAGTCAGGGAAAACAATATCCTATGAAGCAATACCGAGTAGAAGTTAACGGCAATTTGATTCGGGTTTATAATTAAAAAAACCAAGCAAAAGCTGCTTGGTTTTTTCTTTCAACATAACTAACTAACAACAACCTTAAAACTTTAATGCCATTCCCACTAGGAAATTAATTCCTGCTTGCGGATAATATCCGGCGCCATCCAAAGTAGTTATTGTTCCCGGCGTCGTATAATCATCATCGTAAGTGTAGTAATAACCATTGGATTCATATTTGTAATCAAAAATATTATTCACTAACGCAGAAAATACGATTGATTTGAATACTTTTTTGGTTTGAAGTTCGAAAACAACATTGAAGTCATTCACGAAATAACTATCCAATTTCGAACTTTCTGTGTCAATATTACCCATAAATTGTTCTCCAACAAATTTAGACAGGAATGTGAATTGCAAATTTTGAATCGGTGCAAAAGTCAACATATTTCCAGCCACAATATTCGGAGAATAGGCGATGTTGGTATCTCCTAAATCCTGTAAAACTCCGTCTCTTTGAAAATGATAATCTATATTTTTATTTTCGCTTAAAGCGATATTAGGCCTAATCGACCATTTATCTGACAAAGAAAAAGCAGCATCAACTTCAAGACCCAAACGATAGCTGTCCCCAACATTTTCTCGGAAAGGAGAACCAACGTCGTTTAAAGCACCCGTTAAAACCAATTGATCTTTATATCTCATATAATAAGCATTGATATTCAGTTTTATTTTTTCTGAATTTGATCTCCACCCCAATTCGAAATCATTTAATTTTTCCGGTTTTGGATTTCCGCTTTCATAATCAGTTCTATTCGGCTCGCGATTGGCACGTGCATACGAGAAATACAAATTGTTCTTTTCATTCAAAGTATAGGTTAAACCAGCTTTTGGATTAAAAAAATTGAAGTTGTCATTTACCAACCCGGTATCTAAACCGTTCGCTTTGTAACCTACGTTTCTAACTTGCAAATCCCCGAATAAACTCAACTCTTTGGTTACCTGATAATTTGCTTTCGCAAAAACATTAACATCTGTTTTGGTTCCTTCATCATCATAATAATGTTTGCCAAGTTCACTGTCAGAAGCATATTGAGCCCAGATTACATCTCCAAAATGAAGCCCTTCATATTTATTTAATCCACCTCCAAGGATAAAATCTAATTTCTCTTTTTTATAATTTAACGAAAAAGTAGTTCCGTAAAAATCATTGTCAAGCCATTTTCTACGTACCAAATCGGTTGTAGTAATAGTTTCTCCTCCAATAACGATAGGCGTTAAGTCATAGTCAGTAAAATCGGCATCCTCTTTAAAGTTTTCATAATATCCCTTACCTTTGGTATAATGAAAAGCCAGATTGGTTCTCCAGTTTTCAGATAATTTTTCATTCCAATGCAATTGATAATGATCCTGATTGTAATTGTCTACCTCGTCTTTGTAGAATTTCATGTTTCCGGCATCATCAAAATAAACGCCTGCGGAGTTGAACGTCCGGTTTGTCTTTAAAGTTTCGCCATCAATACCATTCCAAGATTGGTAAGTTCTTTCATAACCTCCAAAAACCAAGGCTTTGATTAAGGTCGTTTTTCCAATAAAAGTTCCCTGAAGAAAATAAGATTTCAGATCTGAGGAAGCCCTGTCAATATAACCGTCTGACACAATTTTAGAAAGCCTTCCCGCAATTTCAAATTGATTGTTCATCAACCCAGTACTGAATTTTATGGTATGCTTTCTGGTATTGAAACTCCCTGCAGAATTCGATATTTCACCATTACTTTCTTTGGCAAAATTATCGGTAAGCATGTTTAAACTTGCGCCAAAAGCACCAGCTCCATTTGTTGAAGTTCCAACGCCTCGCTGCAATTGCAAACTCTCCACAGAAGAAGCAAAATCAGGCATGTTCACCCAATAGCTACCGTGACTTTCGCTGTCATTGTACGGAATTCCATTCAGAGTAACATTTACACGTGTCGCATCACTACCACGCACCCGAATTCCGGTATAACCCACGCCATTTCCGGCATCTGTAGTCGTGACAACCGATGGCAAAAAGTTCATCAAAATTGGAATATCCTGACCCAAATTGCGTTTTGCCAGTTCTTTTTTGTTGATATTAGAAAATGTTACCGGAGTTTGAGCCGTTACCCGAACAGCGGATACCAAAACTTCATCAAGAGGGATTGTTTTAGACTTTACAGTATCTGTTTCCGTTTTTGTTTGTGCGAAAACAAAACTGTTTGAAAATAGCGCTATCGCTACAATCGAAGATAATTTCAATGTGGTTTTCATTCGTAAAAAAATTACAAATAAAAGGGGGAATTATTCTTTGTTAAATTAATGATTTGTACTGGCTTCAGGATAACGTGCACATCATCCTGAAGTCATTTTTCCCTTGGCAGCATTACCTGCCCAGGTTCTTTGGGTATAATCTCAGCTCGTTATTTAGAGCACCCCTTTGAGACGGTGCAAATTTAGAAAAGATTTTTAGATATTTCTATTGTTTGAGGATTAGATTTTCTGCTGATTATTAAAAATCTAAAAATCAGCTAATCTACATTCGGTTTTTTACGAAATTGTTTGACCTGAGAGATGTTTTTTTTGTCTTTTATTCTTTTTCTGATGGCCGATTTTGGCATTTTAGTAGGTTTTCTTTCTTTCGGAACGATTAAAGATTGCTTGAGAAGTGCTAAAAAACGCTTGATTACAATTTCTTTGTTTTTGAGTTGACTTCTATCTTCATCGCAATTTAAAATCAGAATTTGATCATTCGTTAATCTTGGAGCCAATTTGATTTCTAAAAGTACTTTTTCTTCTTCCGATAAGGATTGTGAAGCTTTCAAATCAAAAGACAAAACGACTTTCGAGGATACTTTGTTCACGTTTTGACCACCTGCGCCACTACTTCTGACGGCTTTGAGCTGTAATTCGGATATGATTTTTGTTGTGTCCAAAATTATTGTGGTTGATGTGCTGGTTTCAATAAATCGTTTACCGTTTTCACCGGATTGAATGTAATCAGTGGGACTTCTACAAAAATGGTTATCCAATTAGCCATCGCACCGTTCCATAATCCAGGCAATTCATAAGCCTTTAATGCTTTTCCCTTATTGTTTTTTTCGACAATAAAACCACTTTTATGGTCTACGAATTTTGTTAAATCGAATTTCTTTCCTCGGTGGTTTTTAATGCCACACACCAAATCTACCGGATTGAAATGGGTCGCTTGATTAAGAATATCGGATTGATTCGGATTTTGCAAATCTATTTGTGATGTCTCAATTATCTGAAGTGACAAATTCCCTTTTACATCCCTTACCCAAAATGGTCCGCCACCAGGTTCGCCTTCATTTTTTACCATTCCACAAACGCGAATAGGTCGGTTAAGAATTTCTTTCAGACAGCTGATTTTATTCTCTAAAGTATATTTTGAAAAATCATCGATTATCGCCACATTCAATTTATTTTTGACGAAAGTGATCACATCATCAACATTATTTTCTTTTATTTTTTCAATTTCATTTAAATACTTAAAAACCTGATGCTGTAATTCCATCAAAATTCCCGCTAATGCTTTTTTATACAATGCGATACTTTCAACATGATTTTGAATAACATTATCAATGTTTTTTATGAAAATAATATCAGCATTTAGCGCATTCAGATTCTCAATTAAAGCACCGTGACCGCCAGGTCGGAAGAATAATTTACCAAAGTCATTTCTAAAAGGAATATTATCCAAATCTACGGCAATGGTATCTGTCGATATTTTTTGATAGGAAAAATCAATATCTATTGAAGTTTCTGACTGTGCTTCCATGTTACTTTTTACTTTATTAATAACATTTTCGAATAGCTCTTGATGAATTTCCGAGACCGTGAAATGCAAATGCGAAACCTTGTTTGAAGTTGCATACAAAATACTTTCATTCAAATGCTCTTCAACCGGAGTGGCGATATGCGATTTATATTTATGAAAAGGCAGAATTCCCTTGGGTTTATTGGCAAAATCAAAATGCTCAGATGCCAAAATTGTTTTTATGAAATGATAATTTTTTTGATCTTTTTTCCAAGAATCAAAATCCGGATATACTTCTTTTAGTCT
The DNA here is from genome assembly GCF_035292545.1 of Flavobacterium sp. Classification (GTDB taxonomy): domain Bacteria; phylum Bacteroidota; class Bacteroidia; order Flavobacteriales; family Flavobacteriaceae; genus Flavobacterium. Next base: position 86,876 of record NZ_DATDPV010000080.1, read on the forward strand.
TTCGTTGATGGTTTCAAAAAAAGGAAATTTCTCCATACCAGTTAGAAAAACGGTAAGATTGGCTGCCTTTTTTCTATTGATATAAGCATTAATACTTTCGTTTTCAAAATCAAACTCATTCAAAAACTCATTCAAAAACTTGAACATTCTACTGGCTGCACCTGAAGCCGGGACAAATTTCTGGAGTTTCAAATTTGATTTTTCAGCATCAAAACGGGTAGCAAACTCTTGAAATTCTATTTCTGAAATCTTTAGAATCCCATCATTGATAGTTGCTGGTCGATCCAAAATGGTTTTTGGAGTTCCGGTTTTGAAAATATCTAAATGACTCTGGATGGTTTCTAATGAAATTCCATTGTCGAAAATTTGAACAAAATCTCGAGAGGAAAAGCCCATTTTTTTAGCTTTCTCCAAATCATCAATTATAGCAATTGCATTTTTAAAACGTGTTTTTGCATCACCTGAAAGGGTAATAAATGGCTTGTTATTTTCGATTAATGCTTTTTTGAAAACATTAAAAGTTGTCTCTCTATCATCTGGGCTATCGCGTAAATCGTCTTTTTCCCAAGGAACATCAATATCGGTTAGAAAAAACAAATCGTATTCGTGTTTTCGAGCCGCTTCGTCCAAAATCGGATCACAAAAATTATAGAAAATTTCAGAGAAGACTTTGGTGGCCATCAGACATGTATCTACAAAAAGGTATTTATTGGCAATTAATAAGGCTTCATTTTCCAATTTGGTCTGACCGATTGCGATGGGCATTAAATCTTCGGGTTCACAAATTTTTTGGGTTTTATTCCATTTTTCCTGTAAATAATCACGTGCAAATTCTGGAGCCCAAACCGTTTGAAAGTGTACAGCCAATTGTTTGGCCAAAGTAGTTTTACCCGTGCTTTCGGGACCAAAAATGGCGATTTTTATCGTGTCTGTATGTTGCTGTTTAAGATTTTCCTCCATTCTAAATAAGCTGAAATAGCTAAAATTGTAAAAATTAAATACTGTAATGACAAGATTCCTAATCCGCGATAGGCAAGCAATGGCACCAAAATTATATCACCGATAATCCAAAGTGTCCAATTTTCGATTTTTTTATGAGCCATATACCACATTCCCGTAAAGAATATCCCGGATGCCAAAATATCAATATAATTTTCATTTTTTATTTCGTAATCGAATAAATTATATATTCCGAAAACTACAAAAATTGTAACAAAAAACAATACAATTCCTATAATTTTTTCTTTATTATTAGTCCTAGTAATTGGCAGGTTTTCACCATCATTGCTTTTTTTAGCCCATTTATACCAGCCATAAACACTCATAATTGTGAAATAAGCATTAATCATCATGTCGCCTAAATAACCCGCAATGAAAAGCAAATAGGTTGAAATTATGGTAGCTATTAAACCTGTTGGGTAAACCCAAATATTTTCTTTTTTGGCAAACCAAACACTCAAAATTCCAAAAACAAAAACGATGAATTCTAAAACGATTTGGGTTGTAGAAGCATTTTTATAGGCATTCAGGAAAAATTCTATCATTTTATGTATTAAAAAAATTAAAATTATTTTCGAAAGCCGTTCCGATAACCACCAAATCAGCTCCGGAATCATAAGCATCCTGAATTCCTTTTTGGTTTCGAATGCCTCCTCCGACAAGAAGCGGAATCTCGATATTCTGTGAAACCAATTGAATCATTTTAAGTGGAACAGATAATTTAGCGCCACTTCCCGCTTCGAGATAGATAAGTTTATTACCTAACATTTCACCGGCTTGTGCGGTTTGCAGAATATATTCGGAATTATTGCGGTCTAAAGGTAAAGTTTGGCTTACTCTTGAAACTGCAGTTTCGCTTTCACTTTCTACCAAAATGTAACCTGTGGAAATAATTTCGAGGTTTGTTTTCTTTAAAATCGGTGCGGCTTGTACCTGATGCTCAATTAAATAATCGGAATTTCTGCCTGAAATTAAGGACAAGAACAAAATTCCATCCGCTTTATCGGAAATTTGCGATGGGTTTCCCGGAAAGAGAACGATCGGTAAATTGACGTTTTCTTTTAATTGGATTATCAATTTATCGATAGTATTGGTTTCTACCAAACTTCCTCCCACAAAAATATGTGTTGCCGGTGACTGATTGATTTTTGAGATTAACTCATCCAAAGTTTCCCAAACAATTTTATCGGGATCTAGAAGAATCGCGAGTAATTTTTGGTTTACAGCTTTAGCTTTCAGAATATCGGAGTAAATGGAATGCATGTTAATTATTTTCGAAAGCATAAACCAATGTGAAATTTTCTATTTCTTCAAAATGTATGGAAAAACATCTTATTACCTCTTTAAAATGCAGGCATGCCACTCCCGTATTTTTTTCCATTTCAAATGGTGCTACTTTAATATGGTCTTTGAAACTGATGCCAACTTCGTTACGGATTTTGAAAATCGCTTCTTTCGCACCCCAAATAACGGTTAGTTTGCTGATATAATCTTCGGAATGTTGCTGATTCAAAAATTTGAATTCACAATCCACGAATTTATCGGCAATGCGGATGATTTTTTCTCTTCGCATTTCCATATCGATGCCGATGTTTTGGTCGCTTAATACAATGGCGGAAAATTCATGGGAATGGGTGATTGAAATATGTTTGCCGTCTTTTAAATGCGGTTTCCCGAAGGCATCATAAACCAGATCGAAATCGGAATAACCTGTTTCCTGCAATAATTTCCGAACACTCAGAAAGGCGCGTTGGTGCAATTCGGACCGCATTCCGTTTAATCGGATGACATTTTTTTCGTTTAACTGCACTTCATTATACAACTGCTCATAGGATTCTGTTATTTTCCAAACAAAAACCTGAGTGGTTGTATTGACGTTTATTGTTTTGTGTAATGGCATTTTGTTTATTCTGATTTAGCCCTGATTACTTCACTATACTTTTATTTCCATTCGAGTTCAGTGAACTTCGTTTGCAACGGAAATCCTTTTTATTTTTTCTTTAAAAATAAAAAGATTGAAGTGTAAAGCAGGAAATAGCTCCTAAAAAAATTATTTCATTAAAGTTCAAAAGATTACGGGAGTAAACAATTCATAATTATTTTAGAAATCAATTTTAAATAAAAAGGAATTCCGTAAATTTGCCTAAAATTTAGCAAATACAAATATATAATAGATGAGTACAACAACAATACCTTTTGTAGCTTTCAAAGTAAAAGATATTTCTCTTGCGGCTTGGGGAAGAAAAGAAATCGAATTAGCGGAAGCTGAAATGCCAGGTTTAATGGCGCTTCGCAGCGAATATAAAAACGAACAACCGTTGAAAGGGGCTCGT
>NZ_DATDPV010000081.1:0-40438 GCF_035292545.1 Flavobacterium sp.
GGTTTAACGGCTATTGTTCTTACCGCGATTACCGATTTAGGCGCTTTTGACATCTTTTTGACTGCAGTTTTTTTTGCAGGGTTATTCCAGTTGGCATTAGGATTTCTTAAGGCGGGAAGCATTTCTAATTATTTCCCGACGAATGTGATTGAAGGAATGTTGGCCGGAATCGGAATTATCATTATTTTGAAACAATTGCCCCATGCTTTCGGTTATGATAGCGATTTTGAAGGAGATCAATCCTTTGTGCAGATGGACGGAAGCAATACGTTTTCTGCTTTATTAGGTATTTTGGATTATATTCAATTGGGTTCTATAATCATCACAGCTTTATCCTTAATTATTTTGATTGCCTGGGATAAATTACCTTTTCTGAAGCGATTAAAATTGGTTCCGGGCGCACTTGTTGCGGTTGTAGTTGGTGTGATCTTAAATGAAATTTTCACAATATCAGGAAGCTCTTTGGCTATTGGGAAAGAACATTTGGTTTCTTTGCCGGTTCCTACGACTTTAGAGGAGTTCAAGTCCATTATAGTTACTCCAAATTTTTCGGGAATTACTAACCCTAAAGTTTGGGTGATAGCATTGACAATAGCAATTGTTGCTTCAATAGAAACTTTATTAAGTATTGAAGCGGCTGACAGGATGGACGCACAGAAGCGTTATACTGATACAAATATAGAATTGAAAGCTCAGGGAATTGGTAATATGGTGAGCTCACTTTTAGGAGGTTTGCCATTAACATCTGTAATTGTACGTACATCAGCAAATAATAATTCGGGTGCCAAATCTAAAATGTCAGCTATAATTCACGGGTTTTTGTTATTGATAAGTGTGGTTACAATTCCACTGGTTTTGAATAAAATTCCGTTGGCTACCTTAGCTGCAATTCTTTTATTAGTTGGATATAAATTGGCTAAACCAGCGACTTTTAAACACTTTTGGGAGAAGGGAAAATACCAGTTTGTCCCATTTATCGCTACTTTACTGGCGGTTGTTTTTACCGATTTATTGAAAGGTGTGGCTTTAGGAATCATTATCAGTGTCATTTTTGTTTTAAAAGGAAACCTCAAACGAGCTTACAATTTTAGAAAAGAAGAATATGCTGATGGCGATGTTATTCATATTGATTTGGCACAGGAAGTTTCTTTTTTAAATAAAGCGGCAATCAAATCAACCTTAAGTGAAATTCCTGAAAACTCAAAAGTGATTATCAATGCTCATGATACGGTTTATATTGCTCACGATATTTTGGATTTAATCCATGAATTTAAAACCACAAGAGCCATTGATGAAAATATTAAAGTCAAACTTAAAGGGTTTAAAAAAGCATATCAGTTAGAGAACACTGAGGAAACGCAGAATCATGTTACTATTGAGCATTATTATGATGCTGCAAAAAGAGTTATGATTAAAAAAGAAATTAAAAAAGAAGGCTTACTAAACCAATAAAAAATACAATAATTAGGGATTAAAGGTAAAAAAATAGTTCCTTTACGTTGTAAATATTTAACACTAAAGTTTGTATAATTAACAATAATTACAGAAGATTATGAGCGATTTTTATAAAAAAATATTAGATAATAATAAAGTTTGGGTTGAATCTGCATTGGCAAAAGACCCCAATTATTTTAAAGATTTAGCCAAAGGACAAACGCCGCCATTATTATGGATTGGCTGTTCAGATAGTCGCGTTCCGGCGAATGAAATCATCGGTGCAAAACCAGGGGAGGTTTTCGTGCATAGAAATATTGCCAATATGGTGGTGCATTCGGATATGAATATGTTGAGTGTTCTGGATTATGCCGTGAATGTTTTGAAAGTAAAACACGTTATCGTTTGCGGACATTACGGTTGTGGCGGTATTAAAGCGGCAATGGGGAATGATTCCATTGGGATTATCGACAACTGGATTCGTCATATAAAAGACGTTTATCGATTGCATAATGCTTACTTGGACTCGATTGTTGACGAAAACGAAAGATTTAATACTTTTGTAGAATTAAACGTAAAAGAGCAAGTATACGATTTGGCTAAAACGTCGATTGTTCAGTCCGCTTGGAAAAACGGTCAGGATTTAACTTTGCATGGTTGGGCTTATGGATTGAATTCAGGGTTTGTTACTGATTTGAATGTCAATTTTAGTTCGGACAAAGATTTAGATGCAGTCTATCAATTGAATTTTGAATAAATATTTTAAATATTAAGCCACTTTCGAGTGGCTTTTTTATTATTCAATATCCAGATTTTCATTGAATGATGATGGTAACATTTTAGGAATGAATTTGATTAATATCGGTAATAATAAACTTCCGCCGGGTAATAAAAAGATGGTTAGCGAAGGAATGGATTTGCAGATATCCAACAATTGTTTTTTGACTTTTTTCTTTTCCTTTTCGTTCAAATCCCTTCTTGTGGAATGAGCCAGTAAAACCATCAATTCTTTGCTTTCGGATATTTCTTTATACAAACGATTTTTATTTCGAGTAATCAAAACCACTACACTTTGGGTCGTTTGATCGTAAAAATGTTTTACAGGATTTGAATAGTTGAAATAAGGAATTTCATCTTTGTATTTTGTAATAAATCCATTGGTTTTATTAATGCTTTCCGTTACAAAATTATCAGGAACACTCATGAATTCCGCTAATTTATGCAGAAAATAAGCTTCGTTTTTTTCGATAATTCCATCACTCCATAACGCCATTCCTGCCATATCAATCAAATAATATTTCTCTAATTCAGAGGTAAAATAATCTAATTTTAGGTCTTCCAGATTCTGAACATTTACTTTGGAAAATTTACTATAACGAACCGATGCCTCAAAAAGTTTAATTAATAAATCATCATATTTAGATTTATTTGTTTTGGTTTTCAGCGCAAGCGAAACAATACTGACAATGGCTTCTTCTATCTTTTTTAAATATTTTTCAGGAATTGTACCATGAATGAGATATTGGTGAAAAGCCAAAGCATCTACAAAAAGCAAGGCATTGGTTAGAATATGAGAAAAGTTTTTGCTAATAATATCGATATTGGTTTGAACACGGGTATCGATTATTTTTTCTAAATTTAAAGAGGGTGAACTATTGGGCAATACTTTTTTAAACAAACTAAATCCTTGAGGGTTCATTTCATTATAAAAAGCCACGACCTTTAATACAAAGCTTTCAGGATTACTTTCTTTAGTAGTTAGCCCATAAATAGTATATAAAGTATTGAGTAAGGCAATTTTAGAAATTTCATTTTGAATCCACCCTTTCGTATTTATTGGGACAAGTGTATCAAAAGAAACAATGTGTCCATAAATGAAACCAGTTTCTCTCACTTTTTTATAAAACAAATCAGGATGAACCGAAACCGATGAAGGTTTTTGCGTCAAGAAAAATTTGTCTATCCAGCCGTTTGCCGAAGGATTAATCATTGCTATAGTTTAAAGCTGCAAATCTATGTTTTTTTGTGAAATGGAGGATGTAGTTGGTATTAAGTTTATTTTAAATTAAAGTTTATTTGATAATAGCCAAACAAGCTACTCTGGCTCCGGCATTTCCTGTAGGTTGAGAAATATAATCATCAGGATCCTGATGTATGATTAAGCTTTTTCCAAGAATATCTTTTGTCTTATCATCACAACCAATACACCATTCATCTGTAGTGAAAATTACGGTTCCGTTTCCAAATTCATCTGCTGTAAAATTCCCGATATCACCTTTATGGGCTTCACCTTCTCCTAATTTTCCATGTTTTTTGAAAGTAGGATTCCAATGTCCACCTGCTGAACTTCCATCTGCAGCTGAACAATCTGATTTCTCATGAATATGGATAGCATGGATTCCTGGTTTCAATCCTGTAACTTTTGCTTCTAAGATAACTTTTCCATCTTTTTCTTTAAAAACAGCGGTTCCGGAAACTTTACTATTACTTTTTGACAAAAAACCAACGGCTAATTTTTTATCATAATCAGATGCCATATTGGTTTTACAACCAATAAAAAGGATTAATCCCAAACTAAATAATATGACTATTTTTTTCATGATATGTTTTCTATCAAAGGTAAGAAAATTATAGGTATTATATAATCTGATTTTGTTTTATAATTTCGTGAATGTGGAAATTATGCAATAGTCATTTCAAATTCGTAATCAATATTTGTGTAATTTTGAGGGTTATAGTAATTAGTACAATTATGAATTTAAAAGCGGGTTTTCCATTTTGGTTAATTAAAGACGGTTTGCCCTATACCTTTCCTAAATTGACTAAAAATATAGAAACCGATGTAGTCATCATAGGTGCGGGAATATCAGGAGCATTAGTTCGTTATTATTTAATTAATGCCGGAATAAATTGCGTTACTGTTGATTCTAGAACCATAGGATTAGGAAGCAGTTGTGCGAGTACGTCACTTTTGCAATATGAGATTGACACACCATTATCAGAATTAAAAAATTTAGTTGGAGAAAAAAATGCGGAAAGAGCCTATCAATTATGCAATCATGCCATAGAAGAGCTGGGTGAAATTGCGAAAAAATTAGAGTTTAAAGAATTTGAATTCAAAAAAAGCCTTTATTATGCTGCCTACAAAAAAGACGTTCCTTTTCTAAAAAAAGAATATGCAGCCCGAAAAAAAGCGGGTTTTGATGTTCGCTATTTAGATGAAAATACGATTCGAGAAGAATTTAATTTTTCGTCACCGGGAGCCATTTTATCTAATCACGGTGCCCAGACAAATGCTTATGCCTTTACCCATAGGTTATTGCAACATAAAAAAGATAAGGATTTAAATATTTTTGATCGCACAACCATAACCAAAATTAAGCATCATAAAAATGGTGTTCAACTGGAAACCGAACACGGTTTTATTCTTAAAACCAAAAAATTAATTTACGCGACAGGGTATGAAGTAACTCATTTTATTGATAAAAAAATAGTTGATTTGAAATCTACTTATGCAGTAATTAGTGAGCAATATGAATCGAAAAATTTCTGGAAGGACAATGTTTTAATGTGGAATACTGCAAATCCATACTTATATATGCGAACTACTCCTGATGGTCGAATTTTGGTAGGAGGAAGAGATGTTAATTTTTATGATCCTAAAAAAAGAGATAAGCTGATAGCCAAAAAAGCCAGACAATTGGTTAATGATGTTCATAAAATTTTCCCCGATTTAGAATTCAAATCCGAATTTAGCTGGACAGGAACTTTTGGCGCCACTAAGGACGGATTACCTTTTATTGGTGAATATAAAAAATTGCCGAACAGTTATTTTGCTTTGGGTTTTGGAGGCAATGGCATTACATTCAGTTTAATTGCTGCCGAAATAATTAGGGATTTAATTCAAGGAAATGAAAATAAGGATGCCGAAATATTTTCTTTCGGAAGAGTATAAAAAATAGTTTTAAATATGAAGCATAAAGAATTGGCTAAGACAAGTTGGGGTTTATTAAAAACAACTTTCAATGAATTTGATGATGATAATGCCTTAAAATTGAGTGCTTCATTGTCATATTTTACTATATTTTCATTGCCTCCATTGTTAATTATTATTTTGTCAATTTTAAGTTTTTTCTTTGGAAGAGAAGCGATAACCGGGAGGTTTTTTATCCAAATTAATGGAATGGTGGGCAATGAAGCGGCATTACAAATCCAGGAAACAATTAAGAATATCGAGTTGTCTAACAGTAATGTGTTTGCTGCTATATTTGGAGGAATCATGTTGTTAATAGGAGCATCTGGGGTATTTGCTGAGATACAAAGTTCCATCAATTATATCTGGGGTTTAAGAGCCAAGCCCAATAAAGGAGTTATGAAATTTATTAAAAACAGATTGATGTCATTTTCTATGATTGCATCTGTTGGGTTTTTGCTATTAGTAAGTTTGATGGTAAATACGGTAATGGATATTATAAATGCGCGCTTGATTATTCATTTTCCTAATACCACGGTTTATTTATTTTATATTCTAAACATATTAATCTTGTTTGCGACTACGACAGTATTGTTTTCAATTATTTTTAAAACATTACCCGATGGATATATTGTCTGGAAAGATGCTTTGATAGGTTCTAGTTTTACTTCATTTTTCTTTATGATAGGAAAATTTGCTATTGGATTTTATTTAGGAAGCTCCACAGTTGCAACCGTTTATGGTGCGGCCGGGTCTGTGATTATCATTTTGATTTGGGTTTATTATTCGGCAATTATCTTATATTTTGGAGCGGAATTCACCAAAGTTTATGCCAATGCACATGGCAATAAAATTATTCCGAATGCTTATGCTGTTGGAATTAAGGTGGAGATTATAGAAATTAAAAAGAAAGAAATGATCTCAATTGCTGAAGAGGCAAAAAAACAGAATTTATAATAGGCAATATTTAGGATTTTTTTTAATAAAGAAATGACTTCAAAAACAAAAAAAACCGTCTCGTTATTTTAACTTGACGGTTTTTTCAACAATTAACTTAACTAAAAACTATTTTTTAAAAACAATATTCGTTTTCTCCAACCAATTTTGTTGTAATGGTTTCTCTTAATGCAACTACATTTGGCATATTAGTATATTTGGTAAAGCGTCTTAAGCCCATCAACATCATGCGTTGTTCATCTCCTTCTGCAAAGGAAATCACGCTTTCTTTACCTTTTTGAGTAACAATATCAACTGCTTTGTATAAGTATAATTTAGCCATAGCGATTTGTTCCTGCACTTTGGCTTCCCCTTCTTTTTTGACTAATTTTTCGGTTCTTAAAATGGTAGATTCTGCCATATAAATTTCAATCAACATATCAGCGGCAGCCATCAATAATTGTTGGTGTGCATCCAAATCAGGGCCAAATTTCTGAACGGCACTTCCTGCAACCATTAAGAATGCCTTTTTCAATTTGCCGACCATTTCTTTTTCTTCGGCGAATAATTCTGAATAATCTGGAGTATCAAAAGAAGGAATTCCCATTAATTCTTCGGAAACTTTCATGGCGGGGCCTAATAAATCCACCTGACCTTTCATGGCTTTTTTGATTAGCATTCCTACCGAAAGCATCCTGTTGATTTCGTTTGTCCCTTCATAAATACGTGCAATTCGGGCATCTCTCCAGGCGCTTTCCATTGGTGTATCTTCAGAAAAGCCCATTCCACCGAATATCTGAATTCCTTCGTCCGCACAATTTTGAACATCTTCCGAAACGGCTACTTTTAAAATAGAACATTCAATAGCATATTCTTCAACCCCTTTCAATTCGGCTTCTTGATGAGTAGCACCTTCAGCTACACGTGCTTCAATTCGATTTTCGATATCTTTCGCAGCTCTGTATGTAGCGCTTTCTCCGGCATAACAATTGGCTGCCATTTCTGCTAATTTGGAACGAATGGCTCCAAATTGTGAAATGGGAGTATTAAATTGAATTCTCTCGTTGGCATATATGGTTGCATTTGTCGTAATTCTGCGTTGCGCATCCAGACAGGCAGCAGCCAATTTGATACGACCGATATTTAAGGCATTCATGGCGATTTTGAAACCATTTCCTCTTTCGGATAACATGTTTTCAACAGGAACTTTTGTTTCTGCAAAGAAAACCTGACGGGTAGAAGAGGCACGAATTCCTAATTTATGTTCTTCTTCATTCATAGAAATTCCATTTTTCGGATCATTTTCTACGATAAAGCCTGTAATGTTTTTGTCATCACCAATTCGGGCAAATACAATAAATAAACTGCAAAAACCGGCATTGGTAATCCACATTTTTTGTCCAGAAATTTTATAGTGCGTTCCGTCTTCGGATAAAACAGCCTTTGTTTTTCCGGAATTGGCATCCGATCCAGCGCCAGGTTCTGTCAGGCAATAAGCACCAAACCATTCGCCTGAAGCCAGTTTAGGAACGTATTTTTGCTTTTGCTCTTCCGTTCCATATAAAGTAATTGGCATAGTGCCAATTCCTGTATGCGCACCGAAAGCACTCGAAAACGAACCTGTTGCTCCCGAGATATAATCACAAACTAAAACGGTTTCTACAAAACCCATTCCCATTCCGCCATAGGCTTCAGGAACAGCGATACTCAAAAAGCCCATTTCTGCGGCCTTGCGCATACATTCAACTGTAAGAGCAAAATCTTTCTTTTCAAAACGGTCTTTGTTGGGCCAAATTTCTTTGTCGACAAACTCTCTCACCGAGTCACGCATCATTAATTGCTCTTCTGAAAAATCTTCTGGAGTGAAGATGTCTTCGCACTTTGTTTCTTTTACGAGGAATTGTCCGCCTCTTGTTATATCTTTCATTATTATGTCTTTTATCGGTTAGTTATAGTAATTCATATATTCCTGCTGAACCTTGTCCGGTTCCCACACACATCGAAACAATTCCGTATTTGTTTCCTCGTCTTTTCATTTCGTCAAATAATTGAACGGATAATTTTGCTCCGGTACAACCTAATGGATGACCTAAAGCTATCGCTCCGCCATTTACATTCACGATATCAGGATTCAAATCCAATTCGCGAATTACAGCTAATGATTGGGAAGCAAAAGCTTCATTCAATTCAATTAAATCAATATCTTTTAATTGTAAACCGGCTTGCTTCAAGGCTTTTGGAATGGCTTTTACCGGACCAATTCCCATGATTCTTGGTTCAACTCCTGCGGATGCAAAGTTTACCAATCGGGCAATAGGCGTAAGGTTTAATTCTTTAACCATTTCTTCTGACATGATTAAAACAAAAGCCGCACCATCACTCATTTGAGAAGAATTTCCTGCGGTTACGCTTCCATCTGCTGCAAAAACAGGTCTTAATCCTGATAATGCTTCCACAGAAGTTCCGGCTCTTGGTCCTTCATCTTTATTAACTATATACGATTTGGTTTCTTTTTTACCATTTTCATTGATGAACGTTTGCTCGATAGAAATTGGAACAATTTGTTTATCGAATTTACCTTCAGCTTGCGCTTTCAAAGCTTTCATATGGGATTGATAAGCAAACTCATCTTGGTCTGCTCGAGAAATATTATACTGATGGGCTACCGCTTCGGCAGTTAATCCCATTCCCCAATAATAATCTTCGTTTCCTGCTTTTGCCACAGCATAATCAGGAGTGGGTTTATAACCGCCCATCGGGATAAAACTCATGCTTTCTGCACCACCGGCAATAATACAATCGGCCATTCCGGATTGGATTTTGGCTGTAGCCATTCCGATGGTTTCTAATCCTGATGCACAATATCGGTTTACGGTTACACCGGGAACATCTTCGATTTTTAATCCCATTAAGGAAATCAATCTTCCCACATTCAGACCTTGTTCTGCTTCAGGCATGGCATTTCCAACCATGACATCATCAATACGTTTCTTGTCGAAATCAGGCAATTCATTCATCATGAACTCAATGGTTTCTGCCGCCAATTCATCGGGTCTTTTAAATCGGAACACGCCTTTTGGTGCTTTACCAACGGCTGTTCTGTATGCTTTTACTATATAGGCTGTTTTCATATGGACATTTTAAATTTTTTATAAAAAATTTATAATTCTTAATTTCTTAGAGGTTTTCCTTTGGTTAACATGAATTGGATTCTTTCCAACGTTTTTCTTTCGGTACACAAGGACAAGAAAGCTTCCCGTTCGATATCCAACAAATATTGTTCGGATACTAATGTTGGTTCGGATAAATCGCCACCAGCCATTACGTAAGCCAGTTTGTTGGCAATTTTTTTATCGTGTTCCGAGATGTATTTTCCGGCTTGCATTTGGTCGGTTCCAACAAGGAACATTCCCAAGGCTTGTTTCCCGAGAACTTTCACGTCATTTCTACGAATAGGTTGTGTGTAACCGGCTTCTGCCATTAACAAAGCGTGTTTTTTGGCTTCGGCAATTTGACGATCTTTATTCACTACTACAATATCTTTTCCATGTTGAAGAATTCCTAAATCGAATGCTTCATGAGCAGAGCTAGATACTTTTGCCATAGCAACAGTTAAGAAATATTCTTGTAAAACATTCAGTTCGACATCGTTTTTACGGAATAAATCAGACGCACGCAATGCCATTTCTTTAGATCCGCCACCGCCTGGAATTACTCCGACACCAAATTCCACTAATCCGATATAGGTTTCTGCAGCAGCTACCACTTTATCAGCGTGCATGCTCATTTCGCAACCGCCACCAAGAGTCATCCCATGTGGTGCAACGACTACTGGGATTCCGGAATAGCGCACACGCATCATTGTGTCCTGGAACATTTTAATGGCCATATTCAGCTCATCGTATTCTTGTTCGACGGCCATCATAAATATCATTCCGATATTGGCTCCAACAGAGAAATTGGCTGCCTGATTTCCGATAACCAAACCTTGGTATTCTTTTTCGGCTAAATCAATGGCTTTGTTAATTCCTTGTAAAACATCGCCGCCAATGGTATTCATTTTGGATTGGAATTCTAAATTCAAAATTCCGTCTCCTAAGTCTTGTATAATGGCACCGCTGTTGCTCCAAACTTTTTTGCTTTCGCGAATGTTATTCAGTATGATAAACGAATCCTGCCCCGGAACTTTAGTTTGTGATTTTGCTGGAATATTATAGAAATAAGTTGCTCCTTCTTTTACAGTATAAAAACTGTTGCTTCCGGAAGCCAACATATCATTTACCCAAGCTGAAGGAGTTAATCCTTCAGTTTTCATGATTTCGATTCCTTTTTCAACACCGATGGCATCCCAAATTTCGAATGGACCATTTTCCCAACCGAAACCGGCTTTCATCGCATCGTCAATTTTGTATAATTCATCAGAGATTTCAGGGATTCTGTTGGAAACGTAAGCGAACATTCCGGCAAAACTTTTTCGGTAAAATTCTCCAGCTTTGTCTGTCCCTTTTACCAAAACTTTGAAACGGTCAATTGGTTTATCAATCGTTTTAGTAAGTTCTAAAGTTGCAAAGGAAGCTTTTTTAGCTGGACGATATTCTAATGTATCTAAATCTAAAGTTAGAATGTCTTTGTCGACTTTTTTATAAAACCCTTGTCCTGTTTTGCTTCCCAGCCATTTGTTTTCCATCATTTTGTTGATGAAATCCGGAAGTTTAAACAATTCGTGGGCTTCGTCGGTTGGACAGTTTTCGTAAATTCCGTTGGCAACATGTACCAAAGTATCCAAACCAACCACGTCAACCGTTCGGAACGTAGCCGATTTCGGTCGGCCAATAACTGGACCAGTCAATTTATCTACTTCTTCGATGGTTAATCCCATTTCTTTGACCAAATGGAATAAACTTTGGATACCAAAAATACCGATTCGGTTTCCGATGAAAGCCGGAGTATCTTTGGCTACGACCGAAGTTTTGCCTAAAAATTTCTCTCCATATATAGTAAGGAAGTCCAATACTTCAGTTGAAGTTTGCGGACCTGGGATGATTTCGAATAATTTTAAATAGCGCGCGGGATTAAAAAAGTGGGTTCCACAGAAGTGTTTTTGAAAATCGTCACTTCGTCCTTCACTCATAAAATGAATAGGAATTCCGGAAGTATTTGAGGTAACTAAAGTTCCGGGTTTTCTGAATTTTTCGATTTGTTCAAACACCATTTTTTTGATGTCTAAACGTTCTACAACTACCTCGATAATCCAATCGACAGCAGCGATTTTTGACATATCATCAGTAGTGTTGCCCGTTGTAATTCGGTTGGCAAATTTCTGATTGTAGATAGGGGATGGCTTCGATTTTAATGAATTGGCCAAATGCTCATTTACCAATCGGTTTCTTACGATTTTACTTTCTAAAGTGAGTCCTTTTTTAGCTTCGGCTTCGGTGAGCTCTCTTGGAACAATATCCAAAAGCAAAACCTCGACACCAATGTTGGCAAAATGACAGGCTATTCCCGAACCCATAATTCCGGATCCGATTACTGCAACTTTTTTAATTGTGCGTTTCATACGTAGTTAATATTTGTTTTTTTTATTGGAATATGGTATCGCCATTCTTATATTATTGATTGTTTTTTTTAATCATGACGATGTCATTTTCTTTTTTTTTCGGTTTGCTCCGCCAGTTCGCTGACGCTCGTGTGATTAAATATGTTTTTTTCCTGAATTAAATCGTTGATAATTTCGGAAACTTCCATAAAATGCTGGAGTTTTTCATCTGAAATATGTTGTCTTACGGTTTCGTTGAATTTCAAAACTGTATTCTTTGACAATTCTCTTTTTTCTTTACCAAATTCGGTTAAGTAAATCAATACGCCACGACCGTCTTCAGGATTTTTCTTTCTGATGATTAAGCCTTTGTCTTCCATCGATTTTAGGGTTCTGGTTAAGCTGGTAGCTTCCATTCCCATTTTTGGACCTAAAGCCGTGGAAGGAGTTCCTTTGTCTTTATCCATACTCAATAAGGCAAACCCAGTAGCCATGGTTGCACCGTATTTTGAAGCTTCTTCATTATACATTCTCGAAACGGCTTGCCAGGTGGCCCTTAAAATATAATCTATCGTTTTATCTTTCATATTTCAAAATCAGAATATCAAATATAATAAAAAATATTATGCACGCATAATAAATTAGTGTTATTTTTTTATTTCAAATGAGATATATAAAAAAAACTCCTCAGGATTGAGGAGTTTTTAGGATAAGAAAGAATGTTAAATTTTAATCTTTTATAATTTTCCATTTACTGCCGCAACGACAGCTCCGACTAGAGCACCCATTACGATTCCAATTATTAAATCAAGTCCGAAATTTTGATAATCGACTTCCATTGAAGAAGCACGCATAAAAAAATTAGTCATTAGTCCTATAAATATTCCAATCATTGCTCCGGCTTTTAGACCTGTCAGATAATTTGAAATAGACGCCCATTGGATAAATATATAGGAAATAAAAAACCCAAAAGTCATGCAACCCAAAAAGATAAACAACATATTTGGCATTTCACTTGGGAAATAGTCTTTAAAAACAATTCCATACAACAACCAGCCTAGCAAAAAATCGGCAATACCTCCGGCAATACCAGCGAGTAAAAAATTTTTAATTTTCATAATGTCTTGGTTTTAATTTGATTAGTTGTGTAAATATATAAAACAATTAACAAAAATTAACAATTATAATCTTATTCTTTATGGCATGGAAATCTGTAGCAAAAAAAAAACTCCCTGTATTAGGGAGTTTTAAATTTAAGCCGGAATATAAATTTTTTTATAAAGATCTATATATTTTTCCATCACAATTTTTCTTTTGAGTTTCAGTGTAGGAGTAAGGTGCCCGCTATTAATGGACCAAATATCAGGTGTTAATTCAAAGCGTTTAATTTTTTCCCAGTTGCCAAATTTTTCGTTTAACATATTTATTTCCTCCTGGATGCGCTCGATTACTTTTGGATTGGCAATAATTTCTTCATTGGTTGCTCCAATGTCAATATTATGGATAGCCGCCCAATCAACAATAAAATCAAAATTTGGCTGAATGAAAGCTGCCGGCATTTTTTCGCCAGCACCAATAACCATGATTTGTTCAATAAAACGGGATTGTTTCATTGCGTTTTCCAGTAATTGTGGCGCAATATATTTCCCACCGGAGGTTTTAAACATTTCTTTTTTACGGTCGGTAATTTTAAGAAAACCTTCTTTATCTATTTCTCCAATGTCGCCAGTATGGAAATAGCCATTCTCTATAACTTCATTGGTTAATTTGTCATCTTTATAATAGCCCATCATCACATTAGGACCTTTGCAAAGGATTTCTCCGTCTTCTGCAATTTTCACTTCCACATTGTCAATGACTCTTCCAACGGTTCCTACTTTGAAACCTCCGTTTCTCATGTCATTTACTGAAATAACGGGAGAAGTTTCGGTTAAACCATAACCTTCCATAACCGGAATTTCCGCAGCGGCAAAAACTCGGGCTAATCTGGGTTGTAAAGCGGCGCTTCCCGAAACCATTAAATCTAAGTTACCGCCCAAACCTTCTTTCCATTTGCTGAAAATTAGTTTACGTGCGATTTTCAATTGAAATTCATACCATGCGCCATTAGCTCCATAAGGTTCATATTGCAATCCCAAATCAATAGCCCAAAAAAACAATTTCTTTTTGATGCCGGTTAATTCAGTTCCTTTTGCGTAGATTTTATCATATACTTTTTCAAGAAGTCTTGGAACGGCTGTCATTACCGTTGGTTTTACTTCTTTGATATTGTCACTGATTTTGTCTATTGATTCACCAAAATAAACGGAAACACCATAATATTGGTATAAATATAAAATCATTCTTTCGAAGATATGACAAATAGGAAGAAAGCTTAATGCTCGACTTTTACCCGCTTCAAAAGGAATTCTTGAAGAGCTATCCAATACATTGGAAACAATATTTTTATGAGAAAGCATCACGCCTTTTGGTCTTCCGGTAGTTCCCGAAGTATAAATAATAGTGGCTAAATCCTCGGATTGTACGTTGTTTTTTCTTTCTTCAACTGTATTTTGATTGCTTTGGTCTTTACCTAAAGTCAATAATTCTGTCCAGTTTTTACAATTTGGGATTTCATTGAATGCATAAACTTCCTTTAAAGCAGGGACATTATGTTTAATCAGATTTATTTTTCGCAATACTTCCGCATCAGAAACAAAACAATAAATGGCTCCGGAATGGTTCAGAATATATTCATAATCCTCTTCAGAAATGGTCGGATAAATAGGAACATTTTGTGCGCCGGTTTGTAAAATTCCAATATCAAGAATATTCCATTCGGTTCTGTTATTGGTAGAAATTACAGCAATCTTATCGTTTTTTTGAACGTCCATCCTCAGAAGTGCTCTTGAGATGGCATTGGCTTTAGCAATATATTCTTCGGTTGAAGTTTTTATCCAAACACCGTTATATTTCGTGACCAATGCATCAGAAATAGAATGTTTTTCAAGTTGGTAATAAGGAAAATCGAACAATCGGGTAATAGCGTTCATTTTTGATGCAGTATTTATTTTGATGCAAATTAGTAAAAAAACTATTATTCTTGAATGTATTTTATAAAAAAAGGAGCTGACAACTGCCAACTCCTTGATATATATAATAATGAGTGTTTGAATTATTTATTTTCTAACCACTTTCTTGCATTGACAAAGGCTTCATGCCAAGGCGAAACTTCATCGTTTCTGTCTTTTGGATAATTAGCCCAGTTCCATTGGAAAGTAGAGCGTTCAATATGTGGCATCATCACCAAATGGCGACCGTCATTACTTGCCATCATTGCGATGTCAAAATGCGATCCATTTGGATTTGCTGGATAACCATCATAAGCAAATTTGGCAACAACATCATATTTGTCTTCCGAATAAGGCAAATCGAACTTCCCTTCACCATGCGAAATCCAGACTCCCAAAGTGCTTCCTGCTAAAGTACTTAGCATAACAGAATGATTCTCCTGAATTTTTACTGAAGTAAAGCCACTTTCGTGTTTCTTGGAATCGTTATGAAGCATTCTCGGTTTTATCTCGTGAGTCGGATTGATTAATCCTAATTCCATAAACAATTGGCAGCCATTACAGATTCCGACAGAAAGGGTATCGTCTCTTTTAAAGAAATTGTCCAAAGCCGTTTTTGCTTTTTCATTGTATAAAAAGGCTCCGGCCCAACCTTTGGCAGAACCCAAAACATCTGAATTGGAAAATCCTCCGACTGCTCCAATGAATTGAATGTCTTCCAAAGTTTCACGACCCGAAATCAAATCGGTCATGTGAACGTCTTTTACATCAAAACCGGCCAAGTACATCGCATTTGCCATTTCGCGCTCGGAATTACTTCCTTTTTCACGGATAATAGCAGCTTTTGGGCGCGGTTTTGAATTGTCGATTACCGGTTTTTTTCCTGTAAAATGGGTAGGAAAAACAAACTGTAACGGTTGGTTTTTATAATTGTCGAAACGCGCTTGAGCCATTCCGTTTTTAGATTGTTTCTGGTCTAATAAAAAAGAAGTTTTAAACCAAATGTCCCTGTATTTTGGAATACTCAATCCACATGGACCAAAGTCCAAAGTTTCTTCAGAAGTAACTGTTCCTAATTTATAGAAAGAAACGTTATTTGCTTTTAATTTAGATTCAATATCAGCATCAATTTTTGCCTGAAAAACAATTCCGATATTTTCTGCAAAAAGATATTTGATGATGTCTTTTTCTTCAAAAACAGAGAAATCTATTTTAGCTCCTAAATTCACATCAGCAAAACACATTTCTAACAAAGTTGTAATTAAACCACCACTTCCGATATCGTGTCCTGCAAGGATATTGTCTTCTAAAATTAATTCCTGAATCGTATTGAAAGCTCTTTTGAAAAAAGCTGCATCTCTAATAGTCGGTGCCTCATTTCCAATTTTATTCATCGTTTGTGCCAACGAAGAACCACCCAATTTATAGTCATCTTGCGAAAGATTGATATAATAAATAGAACCACCGTCTCTTTGTAAAACAGGTTCCACCACTTTTTTAATATCGGTACAATTTCCACCTGCCGAAATAATTACCGTTCCCGGCGCAATCACTTCTTCGTTTGGATATTTTTGTTTCATCGAAAGCGAATCTTTTCCGGTTGGAATATTGATCCCCAATTCGATGGCAAAATCCGAACAGCTTTTTACAGCTGCATACAAACGGGCATCTTCACCTTCGTTTTTACACGCCCACATCCAGTTGGCCGAAAGGGAAATTCCGTCTAAACCATCTTTGATAGGTGCCCAAACAATATTTGATAATGCTTCTGCAATGGCCGTTCTGCTTCCTGCAACAGGATCAATCAAAGCGGCAACTGGGGAATGTCCTATTGAAGTGGCGATTCCTTCTTTTCCTAAATAATCCAAAGCCATCACACCACAATTGTTCAATGGCAATTGCAAGGGACCGGCACATTGTTGTTTGGCTACTTTTCCGCCCACGCAACGGTCGACTTTATTGGTCAGCCAGTCTTTACAGGCAACAGCTTCCAATTGAAGTACTTGTTCCAGATACGTTGAGATGTTCCTTGTAGAATATTCTAAATCACTATATTTTCTGTCGATAGTTTTGTCGGTCATCACCACTTTTGGAGAACTTCCAAAAAAGTCTTCTAAAGCAAAATCCATTGGTTTAGCACCCGTAGTTTTTGACTCGAAAGTAAAACGATGGTCTCCCGTAACTTCCCCAACTTGGTAAATTGGTGAGCGTTCTCTATCGGCAATACGTTGTAAAGTGTCAATGTCTTTTTGGCCAATAACCAATCCCATTCTTTCTTGGGATTCATTACCGATTATTTCTTTTGCCGAAAGGGTAGGGTCACCCACTGGCAATTTATCTAAATTAATCAAACCTCCAGTTTCTTCGACCAATTCCGAAAGACAGTTCAAGTGTCCTCCAGCGCCGTGATCGTGAATAGATACAATTGGATTTACATCGCTTTCCACCAAACCACGAATGGCATTGGCAGCACGTTTTTGCATTTCAGGATTTGAACGTTGGATTGCATTTAATTCAATACCTGAACTAAAAGCACCGGTGTCTGCAGAAGAAACTGCTGCACCACCCATTCCGATTCTATAATTTTCACCACCAAGGATAACGATTTTATCGCCTGTTTGTGGTTTTTTCTTTATGGCTTGGTCTAATTTTCCGTAACCGATTCCTCCGGCTTGCATAATCACTTTATCGAAACCTAATTTACGGGCGTCTTCTTCGTGTTCGAAAGTCAGGATAGAACCTGTAATTAATGGTTGCCCGAATTTATTTCCAAAATCAGAAGCTCCGTTGGAAGCTTTGATTAAAATATCCATTGGAGTTTGATACAACCATTTTCTTTCGGTCATTCCGTTTTCCCAAGGTCTGTTTTCTTCCAATCGCGAATACGAAGTCATGTAAACCGCCGTTCCTGCCAATGGCAAAGAACCTTGTCCACCTGCCAAACGGTCGCGAATTTCTCCACCCGAACCTGTTGCTGCTCCGTTGAAAGGTTCTACAGTCGTTGGGAAATTGTGGGTTTCTGCTTTTAAGGAAATTACTGAATCAAATTCTTTAACTTCGTAAAAATCAGGTTTGTCGGCACTTTTTGGTGCGAATTGTTGTACTCTTGGCCCTTTTACAAAAGCTACATTATCTTTATAAGCCGAAACAATATCGTTAGGGTTTTCTGCCGATGTTTTCTTGATTAATTTGAAGAGCGAAGAAGGCATTTCCTCTCCATCGATAACAAAAGTTCCGTTGAAAATTTTGTGACGACAGTGCTCTGAATTGGCTTGTGAGAAACCAAAAACTTCCGAGTCCGTTAGTTTTCTACCCAATTTAGTCGCCAGATTATCCAAATACTCTACTTCTTCGGGACTCAAAGCCAAACCTTCTTTTTGGTTATAACCGGCAATATCATCAATTTCAAGAATCGCTTCCGGTTTGATATTGATGGTAAATATGTCCTGATTTAATTCGGAATATTTCTGCGAAAGCATGGGATCGAAATCCATAAAATCCTCAGAAACTTTTTCAAATTCTTCAATTCGGATGATGCCTGAAATTCCCATATTTTGAGTAATCTCCACTGCATTAGTACTCCAAGGCGTTATCATTGTCACACGTGGTCCAACAAAAAAATCCGCTAGTACGGATTTTTCTATTTTATGCGCGTCGCCAAAAAGCCAGTTTAATTTTGAAATGTCTTCTGTAGAAATTTGGTTTTGCGACTGAACTGCAAAAACCGTCTTGGTTTGGTTTCCGAAGAAATGAATCATTGTATGTGTAGTTATTGTTGTGGTGCAAATTTAATCAATTAAGATTAAAATCCGAATAAAAAAAAAGCGGCAATTGCCGCTTTTTTAATTAATTGATTACTATTTTTTTGATATAAGTTTTAGAATCTTTGTTAACCCGCATTAAATACATTCCCTTTTGAAAGTTTGAAACTGAAATGGAAGGGTTTTTACTGTTTTCTTTTTCAAATACTTTCTGTCCTAATATAGAATAAATTTCTACTGAATAGACGTTGTTTGTACTGCCAAAATCAATTGTAAAGTTTCCGTTTGAAGGATTTGGGTAAATTTTTATTTCGCTAAAGTCTAAAACAACTTCATTTGAATCTTCACCGAAACGGCTTCCTAAATTGGTGCAAGTATCTGATATAAATGAATCCCATTGGGTAGTTTTATTAAAGGTTGTACTTGGAGCAGTTACTGTTGATTTTCTTCTTAATGTTTGGTCAGCTGCAAAGTTTGCCGTTCCGCCATTAAAAGTTCCAATGATGTCAATAAGGGTTCCATTTTTAAATAAACCGACAGCATCATTTCCGTTAAAAGTCATTTCTGCAGCAGCAGTAGACAAGTTTGCTGAGCCTATTGCATAGCAAGTTGAAGCGATTAAACTATTTACAATGGTAAATTTGCTTCCACTGTTTAATGTACCCGTTAAACTCAAACCGGTACTCCATGTTCCGGCACCATTGGTTTGTTTTTTTATGCTATAAGCTGACATGGCCACCGGACTGCCAGTTGAATTTGAAATTTCCAAAGCTTTGTTGTTTGACGATCCCTCAATATACTCAGAGAAAAGCAAATCTGTTGCCCCAACGCTTGCGGCATTAGTTGTTACGCTTATTGTATTACTTGATATCGAAGAATTTCCGGCGGCATCTTTTGCAATTACATAAATAGAATACGCTGTTGAAGCCGTTAAACCGGATATAGTATAAGTAGTTCCTGTTGCAGTAGTTTTTAGAACACCATTTGCGTAAACATTATAACCGGTAACGCCAACATTATCAGAAGAAGCCAGCCAGCTCAATGAAATTGTAGTCGTTGTTTTTGATGTTGAAGCTAAGCTGATCGGGGCAGTTGGAGCCTGAGTATCCGTAGCTGAATTAGTCGTTACGGTTATCGTATTACTTGATGGCGAAGAGTTTCCTGCGGCATCTTTTGCAATAACATAAATAGAATAAGCAGTTGATGAAGTCAAACCTGATAGGGTATAACTAGTTCCTGTTACAGTAGTTTTAAGCACTCCGTTTGCGTAAACGGCATAGCCTGTAACACCAATATTATCAGAAGAAGCCAGCCAGCTTAATGAAATTGTAGTCGTTGTTTTTGATGTGGAAGCTAAACTGCTCGGGGTAGTCGGAGCCTGAGTATCTGCAGTAGGATTCCAAATTCTTTGCACATATTCCGGATGGTCAATATAGGGATTTCTATTATTTTGACGGGCATAAATAGCATTGTTTCGTGCAATTTCTCTTGCACTTACCGGATCTTGAGCATTCCAAGCCAAAAGGATATTTAAAAAAGCAGTTGTAAATACTTTATTGCTTGAACCGTCAAACATGGGATAAGGGTAACCTGAAACGGTATTCTGATAACGAGTGGCAAAATAGAAATACATTCTTGCAATATCTCCTTTAAATTCATTAATTGGTTCGAAAACGGTTCCGGTATATCCGGCGGAGATACCTGAATTTGAATTAGGACCTAATTTGCCTCCATTTTGAGAAGTATAAGTTGGAGCATTTACCATCCCGTGTGGATAATTTGATCTCATTCCGTTTACCTTTCCATCGGTTGGGGTAATGAAATGCGCATCAGAAACCATTGGTGCGGAAGTATTGAATACCGATTGCGGTATCATATGTTCTCTATTGTAGCAATCGCCTTCCATACTATAAGTCCCACATTGGTCTGTGCTGTACAGAAATTTATAAGGATCCACTCCGGTTGGATTTTCAGAATAGACATCTATTATTGAATTGTCATTTTCATATTGATTATCCCTGTCTGAAGTGCTGTAAGTAGTCCAAAGTCCCGCATAACCTCTATCTGTGTGACCTTTAATAATATTGTATAATTGGGTTTTTAAGGTATAACCGGTTCCGGTCGCATTGTTGTAGTAAGTTGCAGGAATCTGTGCAAAACCGGCAGTGAAGAACATCAGTAATAATAACGAGTAGCCTTTTTTCATGGTTTCAAATTTGATGGTTTGGTTTTCTAAAAGTAATATAAAAACTATTAAAAACCTGATTTTGAAGTTAATATTCTTATAATCCTTACAAAAGTAAAATTTATCAAGATCACTGAGGTTAAGAAATGTTTACTTAATCATGATTTTCTCACGATATAAATTTAAAAGATGGTAAGGTTGTCGATTTAGATTTTAAACAAAAAAAAATTCCGTTTTTAAATAAATTAAAAACGGAATTTTGATTTCTCTAAAAAAATAAATTACTCTGGAAAAGGAGCACTTTGATAAGCCCCTATATCCGGAGGGTTTGATGTGCGTGGTTTTCCTAAAATATCGAAAGGCACAAGATAACTTAAACTTCCTTTTTGATAAGCCCCGGAAGAATCGTCAATGTTTAGTTTATTCTGATTTGTATTTAAGAAGTTAGGATTTTGATTTTTAATATTTCCATTTTGCTGATTTCTTATAAAATCATATAAAGTATTATTGGCAAGGGAAGTATTGGTATCATTAAATTTTATCAAACAATTGTTGAATTGGTGTAGAAACAGTTTGCTGTCATTCTTATTCAAAAATAATTCCACTTGGTTAGAGCCATAAATGATGCAATTGGAGAAAGTAGCCTGAGTTAAATCAAAAGCTACCGGCTGATTGTTTTCGTCCAGATAATAATTATCAACCAAAACGGCAGCCTGTTTAGAGCTTGCCCAATTGTTATTAAAGGTGCAATGGGTAAAATTATAATCACCGCCTTGTGTACAAGCTAAACTGGCTTGACCCGCGCTACTGATTACCAGGTTTTCTGAAGTTATATTTGAGCTTCGTGCCAAAATTCCAAAATTGGAACAACCGTAAATTTGGGAATTATTGATTTCTAATTTTGGTGTAGTTGTCGCCACGTTCCTTTGCATGAAAATACCAATCGCCGCATTCTTTAAAGTTAAATGATTGATGGTATTGTTTTCTCCCGAAAACAACAAAATCGTTCCCCATTGCCCGGGAACATCTTCAAAAAGAGGTTCTAATCGATCGCCTTCAAACGTAACTTCATTTTGTGTAATTATGTTTCCGGTGGCATCAAAGACATTGACTTCACCATTTATATTTAAAGTAGCACCATTATCAACAACCAAACCTGAATCGGCATGGAAATGCGCTCTGGTACCTTTGTCAATAACCAATGTTTTTCCGGTTGAAACTGCAGCATAGCCATAAATCACATAAGGTTTGTCTTTGGTCCAATGCAATTCAGAATCGGTTAAGGTATGTCCTTCAACACCTTCTAATCCGGCCACTAAGAGCGTTTCTTTTATTCCGGTATCCAAAGGTCTGTTTGGATAAATGAACACGGCATCTTGTATTAAAGTGACTAATTCCACATTTTGCAGATTACTCCCTAAATCAAACTGAATTTGATCGGTATAAAGAAAATCAGTCGGATTGGCATCTGCAACATCTGCAGTGGTCTCTATAAAAACATACAGACTGTCATTGGCTAAAAGTTCTACATTATTGAAAATTTTCCCATCGCCATAACCGCTATTATCGGCATCAACGCCTTCCATTCCGTCTACGGTAATTCGGTATTTGGAAGCATCGCCTTTTTCTAATTGAATTTTAGGAATTTTGACGTCTTTATTGGTTCTATTGTAAACTTTTAAGGTGTAAGTGCTTGAACCAATGTTTGCAAAAACCGTATCCAGGTAAACCGTATCTTTTGAAAATTGTAAATCTCCGGTGCTCGGTTCAAAATCAAAATCTTTTCTGCAAGAAGACATTGAAATTAATATTCCGATAAAAAGTATAAAAATAGAATTACGCATTGGTGTTGAATTTTGGTAAAAATAGGAAAAATGAGTCAATTTGTAAATTAATTACATAGATAACGAAAAAAATTATATATTTAGTCTGTGTCTTTTGCCTATCCCCATAAATATATTATTTTTTACATTTACAAAAAACAAATTTAATGACTTTCGACAAGGAAAAAATATTAGCCATGTGTAATCAATTTGCTAAAAACACATTGATGCAAACCTTAGAAATAGAGTATATAGATGCAGGCGAAGATTTCTTGACTGCAAAAATGCCGGTAAACCCAAATGTGCATCAACCCATGGGATTACTTCATGGCGGCGCAACTGTAGCGTTGGCTGAAAGTGTTGGAAGCGCCGCTTCTTTCATGTTCATCAATCCAAAGGAAGAGGAGGTAAGAGGTATCGAGATTTCTGCAAACCATATAAGAAGTAAAAGAGAAGGAACAGTTTTCGGAACGGCAAAAATCATTCACAGAGGACGAACCTTACATCTTTGGGAAATTAGAATTACCGATGAGGAGCATAATCTGATTTCAATCTGTAAATTAACCAACATGGTTTTGTCAAGAAAGAAATAAGAAAAAAGAATGTTTTTTCGGTTAAATTAATCTTTAAAATAAATTAAGTATGATTGATTTTTTTATAAAAGTAAAACAGCAGGAAGCCTTACATTTGCCTTTCGTAATTTACAGTAAGCCAAATAAAAATAAGTTAACAGGATTTTTTCAGAAAAATGACCATTTGTATTTCGCTGAAAAATTTGATGAAAAAGGATTTGTTTTCGCTCCTTTTGATGGGGCACAAATGATACTCATCCCAAAAAAACAATCCGTAAAATGGGAAACCCGGTTGATTACCTTTGAAGAAAATCATCATGCTGATTTTGCGTTTTCTAAAAATAATCAATCCAAAGAACATTTTGAAACATTGGTTCAAAAAGGAATAGACGCCATTGAAAAAGGATTTTTCAATAAAGTCGTTTTATCACGAGAAGAAATCGTCGATGTGCCTAATTTTGATTTGGTTTCAGTTTTTGAAAAATTAGCCCGAACCTATCCAACAGCCTTTACCTATTGTTGGTTTCATCCAAAAATTGGTTTGTGGATGGGCGCAACACCGGAGCGATTGTTGAAAGCTAAGAAAAATAAATTTTATACTATGGCTTTGGCAGGAACGCAGAGTTTTCACGGTTCTTCTGAAGTCGATTGGGAAAATAAAGAGAAAGAAGAACAACAATTTGTGACTGATTTTATTTTGGATAATCTAAAAGGTGTAACTTCAGAAGTGTCTGTTTCCAGTCCTTATACGTTAAAAGCGGGGAATTTATTACATATCAAAACAGATATTGAAGGAATTATAAATAAAAAATCAAACCTGAAAAAAGTAGTTTCTATTTTGCATCCGACACCCGCCGTTTGTGGGTTGCCTAAACTGGTTGCAAAAGATTTTATTTTGGAAAATGAAGGTTACGACAGGGAATATTACACTGGTTTTTTAGGCGAATTAAATAAGAAAGTTGCCAAAAAACGAAAATCAAAATCAAAATCAAAATCCGACTTGTTTGTTAATTTAAGATGCATGCAAATTAAGGATAAACAAGCCCATTTGTATGTGGGTTGCGGTATAACAAAAGACAGCATTCCTGAAAAAGAATGGGAAGAAACAGTCAATAAATCATTGACCATGAAAAAAATTATAATATGAAATTAGACATACTTGCCTTTGGTGCACACCCGGATGATGTAGAATTGGGTTGTGGCGGTACGATTGCCAAAGAGATTGCTTTAGGAAAAAAAGTTGGAATTATTGACCTGACAAGAGGGGAACTCGGAACACGCGGTTCGGCTGAAATTAGAGACCAGGAAGCGAATGCAGCTGCAAAAATTCTGGGAGTTGCTGTACGTGAAAACCTCAATATGCGAGATGGTTTTTTTGTAAATGATGAAAGTCATCAATTGAAAATCATTCAAATGATACGGAAGTACAAACCTGAAATTGTGATATGCAATGCTATTGATGACCGTCATATCGATCATGGAAAAGGAAGTAAACTTGTTTCGGATGCCTGTTTTTTATCCGGATTACTAAAGGTTGAAACTTCCATAGATGGAGAAAATCAAGCTGCCTGGCGTCCAAAATTAGTCTATCATTACATTCAATGGAAAAATATAGAACCCGATTTTGTGGTTGATATCACGGGTTATACCGATAAAAAAACGGAAGCGATTATGGCTTATGGCTCTCAATTTTATAATCCAAATACAAATGAACCCGTAACACCAATTGCCACAAAAAACTTTCTTGACAGCATTCATTATCGCGCCCAGGATTTAGGAAGGTTAATTGGCACCGATTATGCCGAAGGATTTACGGTAGAAAGAAGTGTGGCAGTCAATAGCTTAGGGGATTTGATGTAATTTTTCGATAATTTTGTTTGCAAAATAATTTATTTGTACTATATTTGCACTCGTTAAAAATGGTGGTTGTAGCTCAGCTGGTTAGAGTATTGGTTTGTGGTGCCGAGGGTCGCCGGTTCGAACCCGGTCAGCCACCCAAAAACGCAAAAGCTTCGAGGAAACTCGAAGCTTTTTTTGTTTTTCCAAAAAAAATAAATATATTTCCACTTCTTTAAAAATCTCCAGATATGAAAAAGATTATTTTATTATTATTGCTTTTGCCATTATTTTCATTTGCACAGCTTGAAAAATCATTGCAGTTTAAAATTGGGATTTTACAGAATTTTGTCAACCAAGGTGCGGATGGCGAGCAGGCATTCTGGCAAACTAAAGGTAAAATTACTTTTGCTATCGTGAATTATACTGACGAGCAAAATCCAAAGTTCAAGGAATTATTTATTAATCAATATCGTGAAATTATTCCTGTTTTCAAGATAATGGTAGAAACTCAGGATGAAAAAGCTTCAACTGCATTTGTAAAAATTATCATGCGTCAGGAAGAGGATTACCGCAATCTTTTGACGAAAGAGCAATTGGAATTATACAGAAATAAATTAACAGAATTTGAATTGAATAATGTTGAGGCTAGAGAATCTTATTCTTCTTTGTTCTTTTCGGATGCCTTATTAACCGAATATAAATCGAAATTCTAAATTTTACTTTAAAAACTATTTGACCCAATTTTTAATTGAATTGATAAATAAAGATTGTTGATCCATAAAGACATTATGTGAACAATCATCAAAATAGTTTAGATTATCATTTCCAATAATTTTCTGCAATTGGGCTATTTGCTCTCGAGAATATAATCCATCGTCTTTTCCGTATAATCCATAGATTTTAGTTTTGTTGGAAACTAATTTTTGCAATGTTTTGGTCAAATCAATGGAAGTATAGTTTTCGTTTTTCAAAAAACCTTGTGGCGCTTCACGGCTCATTTGGGAAGCATACTTAAATGAAGCATCTTTTGCAAAATTCGAATAAATGGCTTTGGCTTCCTCACTCATTTTCTTTGGAGAATAAAACCCATTTTGCATGGCATGTCCAAAACTATAAGCATAATATTCGACAGATGTCGGATCCATTTTTTCAATCATATCGATATAATTCAGATTGGTTACATCATTTTTTGCTATGTAAATTTTTCTTGATGATTGAAGTATGGTTTTAAAGGTTTCCGGTAAAGATATCGGCGTACTAACCAATTCAAGCATGCTTACTTTTTCCGGATATTTTTCAGTGAATAAAGTGGCAACAATTCCGCCAAAACTATGACCGATAAGATTGGCTTTTTTTAGATTGTATTTCTTATAGATGCCAATAATATCATCAAAAGTTTCCTGGAAAGTAAATCTAGCATTTACATCCGTTGAACGACCTTCGCCACGACGGTCATAAACAATTACAAAAAAACCGTTATTGGCCAATTCTTGTGCTGTTGAAGTTTCAAAACCAGCGCAGTTGTATCCAGGACCACCATGGAGAAATAGGATGGGAGCGTCATTTGCATTTCCAAAAGTTTTGCTGTAAAGTTCTTGAGCAACACCATTGTAAATTGAGAACATAAGGACGAATAATAAAATAATTTTTTTCATTTGTAGACTTTTTTAGTTTGTTGATTTTGGATACAAGAAATGGTAAAAAGTTACAGTTGTATTTAAAAATATTTATTTTTCTTCTAAAAATTGGTCATTAATTTTTTCTAAATCAGCAATAATATCATTCAGTTTTTGTTGTTGCTTTTTTATGATTTTAGGTCTGAAATAAAACCAATTCAGCGCCATCCATAATCCTGTAATTCCATAAGCTAATGCTGCACCCAAAACACTCATTCGTATCGTGTATTCAATCATATACAATACAATTCCGAGCCCTAATAATATGAAATAAGCAGTCATAATGGTCGATTGCAAAAAAACCTGTTTCTTCTTAAACATCAATAATTGCTGCAAATATTCGGCATTACTGGTTTGCGCATTATTTTTATCAGATACCGAAGTAAGCTTGCTGGAAGCTACAATTTGCATAACTATGGCAATGATAACAAGCACTACTCCAATTTTTGTAGTTATCATTTCGGGTTTAAAATACAATACGATGCCAATTATAAATAACATGGTGACGAATAGTAACCCATTTGTCAATAGCAGTTTTATTCGTGTTTTCTTTTGTAATTGCTCAGCTTTCGATATAATATCTTTTGAATTCAAATTGGCATTTGTATTTTGGCTTTGCCACAAATCTTTAAAATTAGTCTCGGTCATAGCGCTTGAATTTTTCGGTTAATTTTTCTTTTATTCTGTGAATTTTCACTCTTACATTTGCTTCGGAAATACCGACAATTGTTGCGATTTCGGCCTGTTTGATATCTTCCAGTTCTAATGAAATGATGATTCTATCCACTTCCTTTAATTCATTAATGCATTGGTATAAAAAGGCAATTTTGCTATCTAGGGGAATTTCTAAAGTTTCACTCAAATGCTCCGGAAAATTTGCTGCAGGCAATCTTTTTTGTTTTTCAATTTGTCTCAGACAATTATTGACCGCAATTCGGTAAATCCAAGTGCTGATTGCAGATTCATTTCTAAAAGTGTGCAATTGATTCCATACGATAATGAAAGTATCCTGAGCTATGTCTTTTGCCCAATCGTCGTCGCTGACATAACCACGACAGACGCGATAAATCTTTTGCCAATAGGTTTTATAAATTTCCTCAAATTCCATAAAATGTATTCGTTAAAATTGGTTTATTGATTTTGGATACCAGAAAATGTAAAATGTTACAAATAAAAAAACTCCGATTCATGTCGGAGTTTTTCAATTTTTAAATCATAATTTATTTCCCGTCTTTATCAACTACAGGACGATTTTCTCGATTTGCCAATTCCCATGCTAAAACAAAGGCAAGTTGCGCTCTTTTTGCCAAAGCATCGTATTCAATTTTGTCTGGAGTATCACTCTCTTTGTGGTAATCAGCGTGAACACCATTAAAAAAGAATATTGATGGAATGCCATTTTTAGCAAAATTGTAATGATCCGAACGATAATAGAAACGATTAGGATCTTTTAAATCATTGAATTTATAATCCAAATCGAGATTGACATATTTCTTGTTTGCTATTATATTAGCGGTATGAAGATCTGTCGATAATCTGTCGGAACCTATCACATAGACATAATTATTGGTGTTGGCATGCTCTACATCACGACGGCCAATCATGTCTATATTGATATTAGCAATCGTGTTTTTTAATGGAAACAATGGATTTTCGGAATAAAAACGGGACCCATGAAGACCGTGTTCTTCACCGGTTACATGTAGAAAAAGGATGGAACGTTTTGGTCCGTGACCTTCTTTTTTGGCTTGCATGAATGCTTGTGCTATTTCTAATAAAGCTACGGTTCCGGAACCATCATCATCGGCACCATTAAAAATTTCGCCATTTTCTATTCCTACATGATCGTAATGAGCGGAAATGACAAGGATTTCATCCGGTTTTTCAGATCCTTCGATAAATGCCCAGATATTTTCGGAATCGGGTAAATTCTCATCGTGTTTTTCGTTCAGATAAGCTGCAGGAATCGGTTGGTAATAAGTTGTAGCTCCTTTAGGAAAAGGAATTTTATCGGCTTTGTATTGATTGATTAAATACTTGCCTGCCTTTTTCTGACCTTCTGATCCGGTTTCACGACCTCCCATTTCATCGGAAGCCACTATATAAAGATGTGTTTTTAACTCTCTGGGAGTGATGGAATTCATATATTTTGTTGGCTCTACATGAGAATTTGCCAGTTTTTGAGCTGAGCAACTTACGCTTAAAGCCAGCAGAAGAGCTAATGAGATTGTTTTTTTCATTTTTCTTAGTGTAGGTTAATGAATGTATAAAAAGCAAATAACAACAATATTATTATAATAAAAAAGAAGTTTATGAAAAATAGAAAGGAACTTTTTATAAAAGAAACAATTCGGGTTTCGCCATAAAAACGATGATGTGCGGGTAAAAAATAATAGGCCATCCATGTATATCCAGCAAAATTAATCAATCCGTTTATAAAATCGGAAATACCTGATGAGCCAAAAAACAGAAATACTTTATCTATCAAGAAAAGGATTAAAAAGAGTAATAATAAGAACGAAAAATAATGCAGTGTAAATATGCCATGATCAAAGTAATACCATCGTTTTTTGCTATGAAAAAGCCATAGAAAAAAGGCAAAGATTGGCATGTATATAAATAAAAATTTTGAGAAATTATTAATAAAAGATTCTTTGAATTTTTTGAAAATCTCTGTTGGAGTATTATTTTCACTAACAGCTAACCCTTTTCTTATTGCCCAATATTGCAAGGACGATAATTTATCCGATTTTGCTCCGTGTTTTTGAATAGAATCCAACTCTTTTGTTGAATCATAGCCAAAAAACAGAAAATCTTTAACTTCTTTCTTTTCGGTTTGATTTACTGTATCCGCTTCTTTTATTGTTGTTATATTTGAAGCCTTATTCGGAAAAATAGTGATCAAAAAAAAGGTAATGAAACTAATAAAAATATAAAGACGAAACGGTGCTAAATAAGATAATCGTTTACCGGAAAGATATTCCTTTGTTAATATTGCAGGTTTAAGAAGCAGGTTTTTTATGGTTTTCCAAAAAGCATTTTCATAATGCGTTAAATCTTCAAAAAAATGGATAAACAATTGATAAAATGTTTTTCTTGTATCAATATTTTCCTGCCCGCAATTGGGACAAAATCTATTTTCAACCACATGTCTGCAGTTTAAACAGGTTTTGTCTTTTCTTAAAAGATTTTTACTCATGAACAAAAAATTCTGTTATAAAAGTAGCTGATTATAAAACTTCTTTCAGGAAAAGCAATAAATGTTCCCAGGAGCGTTTGGCTGCTTTTTCATTATAAGCGGCACCTTTCGAATTGTCATTTCCAGATTCCGGATCTGTAAAAGCGTGTACGGCATTCGCATAATAAATCATTTGCCAATCCGCTTTTGCATCACGCATTTCTTGCTGAAAAGCCGTTATTTCTTCTTTTGATTCATATGGGTCATCAGCACCATGGCAAACCAATACTTTTGCAGTTAAATCTTTAGTAATTCTTGTACCGTCTTTGCCTAAACCGCCATGAAAAGAAACGACACCTTTTACAGGCAATTGCCCTCTTGCGGATTCCAAAGCGCCTGTTCCGCCAAAACAGTAGCCAATCACCACGATTTTATCCGGATTCGCGCCCGATTTTATAAGTTGTTCTAATGCCAGACGAATTCGTTTTTGATATTGGTCGACGTTTTTCTTATAAAAACCAGCTTGTTCTCCGGCTTCTTTAGTATCTTTTGGATAATTCCCTTCTCCATAGATATCGGCTACAAAAGTATAATATCCTAAATCTGAAAGTTGCTGTGCCGTATTTTTAGCATGTTTATCGATTCCTTTCCAAGCCGGAAGAATAAGTATGCCGGGTTTTTCTTTGTTGGCTTTTTTTGGTTTGGTTTGAAAACCATTCAAGACTTGTTTACCGTCTTTATAGGATACTGGTTTGAGTTGCGCTAAACCAGATGTTGTAATCATCAATACAACAAATAATAAGATACAGGATTTTTTCATGATGTTGATTTTTAGTGCATTACAAATATCCGAAATAAATCGGTAGAATACTTCAAAAATCAATACTTGCTGTTGTTTTTTTTCTAATTTTATAATCTAAATTTAAGAAAATGCAATCAACGACAAAAACACCTCAAAAATACATAGATTCATTGCCTGAGGACAGAAAAACAGTCATTAGTAAATTGAGAAGCGTTATTTTAAAAAATATCCCAAAAGGATTTGAAGAAGTGATGGGTTATGGCATGCTGGGTTTTGTTATACCACATACTATATATCCAAACGGCTATCATTGTGATCCTAAATTGCCATTGCCGTTTATGAATATCGCTTCGCAAAAGAATTTTGTAGCTTTATACCACATGGGAATTTATGCAGACCCCGAATTGTTAGCCTGGTTTGTATCGGAATATCCAAAGCATGCCAAAACTAAGCTCGATATGGGAAAAAGCTGTATTCGGTTCAAAAAAATGGAAGATATCCCGTATGAGTTAATTGGCGAATTGGCAACTAAAATGACAGTTCAGGATTGGATTTCTAGGTATGAAAATAATTTTAAAAAGCAGAAATGATAGATTTACTCAAGAAAACCTACGGAGCTATTTTTGAAGAAAAATTGATAGAAGAAATTGCACAAGTTTCTTCACTTCATGATTTCGAGGAAGGAGAAATTCTTATCGATTTTGGTGATTATATAAAAAAAATGCCGCTCTTGCTTCATGGTGCCATCAAAATATTGCGGGAGGATTTCGATGAAGGCGAATTGCTATTGTATTTTATTGAAAAAGGCGATACTTGTGCCATGACGATGGCGTGTTGTATGGGCCAAACTAAAAGTGAAATCAGGGCTGTCGCAGAAACTAATGGTACTGTTATCATGATTCCAGTGGAGAAAATAGAGGAGTGGTTAGGCAAATATAAAAGCTGGAGGAATTTTGTTTTCAACAGTTACAATAATCGTTTAAAAGAAATGCTTTCGGCCATTGATAATTTGGCTTTTATGAACATGAGCGAAAGACTGCTGAACTATATTTATGAGAAAGCCAAAATTAATAAGACGAATCAAATTCAGAATACACATCAGGAAATTGCTTATGATTTGAATACTTCCCGTGTAGTCATTTCACGATTGTTGAAAGTATTGGAAAATGAAGGTAAAATCCGTTTGAACAGGGCTTCCATTGAAGTGCTTGAAAAAAATAATAGTTAAGGAAAGATATATTTTAATGAAGTTGGAAATTTAAATTGAAAGTATTTCTTGTGGAATACTTTTTTTATTTACCTTTGTTAACTAAATGGTTAAACCAAAGAGTTAAACACATGACAACCGAAGAAAAAATATTTAATGCCGCCAGAGTTATATTCCAAAAAAAAGGATTTGCTGGCGCCCGCATGCAGGAAATAGCCGATGAAGCAGGGATTAACAAGGCTATGCTTCATTATTGTTTCAAAAACAA
Organism: Flavobacterium sp.; assembly: GCF_035292545.1. Lineage (GTDB taxonomy): Bacteria > Bacteroidota > Bacteroidia > Flavobacteriales > Flavobacteriaceae > Flavobacterium. The sequence continues at coordinate 32,244 of NZ_DATDPV010000081.1, forward strand.
ACAATCGCTTTTTGAGGCGGTTTTTATGAATGCTTTTGGGCAATTGGCGCCGCAAATCAATGAGATCTTCAATTCTCAGGACACGGTTTTTGATAAAATAAAAAATTTTACCCATAGTTACATCTCGTTTGTGATTCACAATCCGTATTTACCACAATTTATCATTCAGGAAATGAATAATAATCCCGAGTTTGTGATGACTTTTTTGAAAAATGAAAATCGACCCAATCCCACCTTATTGATTTCCCAAATAGAAAAAGAAATTGCAGATGGAATAATAAAACCCATTAAACCCAAACAACTTTTACTGGATGTTTTTTCGATGACGATTTTTCCTTTCGCAGCTCAAATGATGATGAAAGGAATTTTGCAAATTTCTGAAACAGAATTTAACGAAATGATGGAAGAACGTAAAACCACCATTGCCGAACAAATTATTAATTCGATAAAAAAATGAAAAAGGGACTCTTCTTATTGCTGATGATTTTTTCAGTATTTTCAAATGCACAGCAAACCTTGTCTTTGGAAGAATGCTATATTTTGGTAAACAAAAATTATCCGTTAGCCAGACAAACGGATTTATTGCAGCAAAAATCTACTTTAGAAATTGAAGCGCTCAACAAATCAAAATTACCAAAAATAGATTTGAATGCGCAGGCAACGTATCAGTCCGATGTGACCCAACTGCCTTTTCAATTGCCCAATGTTTCTGTAAATCCTCCCAACAAAGACCAATATCGCGCTACTTTAGACGTTAATCAATTGTTGTACAACGGCGGAATGATTGATGCCAATGCGAAACTCAAAGACGTACAAATCAAAACACAACAGCAACAGGTAGAAGTCAATTTGTACCAACTCAAAACCAGAATCAATCAGTTGTATTTTTCGGTTTTATTGTTACAGGAACGAAAAGCGATTTTGTTTTTAAAACAGGAACAATTAGGTTCTAAAATCAAAGAAGTAAAATCGGGAGTGAAATTTGGCGCTATTCTTCCCGCTTCAGAGAAAGTGCTGGAAGCCGAAAATTTAAAAATAAAACAACAACTAACCGAAATTCAATTTGACAAAAAACGATTACTCGAAAATCTTTCATCGCTAACTTTTTCTTCCATTAATGAAAATACCACTTTGGTTAAACCCACAATTGCTTCTGATTTTTCTGCCGAAAATTCTCGTCCGGAATTGAAATTATTTGATTTGCAAAACGAGCAAATTCAAGTTTCAAAAAAGGTGATTTTCAAAAACAATCTGCCAAAAATAAATGCTTTTGGTCAGGCCGGTTACGGAAATCCGGGCCTGAATATGTTAGACAATTCGTTTCAGACTTTTTATATGGTGGGCTTAAAAGCCAATTGGAATGTATTTGACTGGAATAAATCCAAGACGGATCAACAAGCTCTTTTAATTGCGGAAGCCATTGTAACTTCCGAAAAAGAAACCTTTTTGCTCAACAACAACCTGCAATTACAGGAAATGGAAAGCGAAATAAAAAAGTCAGAAGAAGTGATACTAACGGATGCTGAAATCATCGATCTGCGCGAATATGTCGTTAAATCTTCAGATGCTCAGTTAAAAAACGGCGTGATTACTTCCTCCGAATATTTGGTGGAATTGATTCATTTATATGACGCCAAAACCAATCAAAGACTGCATGAAATCCAGTTGGCTTTGGCAAAAGCAAATTATCAGGTTATCAAGGGAAATAGTAATTAGAAAGTAAGAATCACATATGAAAAATATAAAAATAATAGTAGTATTTTTTGTCTTAGCAAGTTTAGTTTCTTGTGATAAAAGCAACGAAAAAGCAGATGGATACGGCAATTTTGAAGCAACTGAAGTAACCATTTCATCAGAAGCCAATGGAAAAATCGAGTTTTTAAAACTGGAAGAAGGCGACATGCTGGAAGCCAATGCTCAGGTAGGATTGATTGATACCACCCAATTGTATTTCAACAAACAACAATTGATTGCTTCTAAAGGAACCGTTTTTTCAAAATCAAAAAACGTATTGTCACAAATCAATGTCTTAAAAGAACAACTCAAAACCACTTTGATTGAGAAAAAAAGGATTCAGAATATGTTTGCCGAAAACGCAGCAACCAAAAGACAAGTGGATGAGGTTGACGGAAAAGTAAATGTGCTGAATGAACAAATAAAAAGTGTTGCAACACAAAATACTCCCATCGTAAACGAAGTAAAATCAATCGAGGTGCAAATCGAAAAAATCAACGACCAAATCCAGAAAAGCAAAATAATCAATCCGATAAAAGGAACGGTTTTAGCAAAATATGCTGAGCCAAACGAGATTACTTCTTTTGGAAAACCGCTTTACAAAATTGCCGATATCTCAGAAATGACACTGAGAGTTTATGTAAGCGAAACCCAATTGTCTCAAATAAAATCGGGACAAAAAGTTACCGTTAAAATTGATGCTGAAAAAGATATGAAATCCTATGGCGGAACGATTTCCTGGATTGCTTCTTCGGCAGAATTCACGCCTAAAATTATTCAGACCAAAGAAGAACGGGTGAATCTGGTTTACGCTGTAAAAGTGAAAGTAAAAAATGATGGCAGTTTAAAAATCGGTATGCCAGCCGAAATGTGGATTAAATAATCATCGGATGAGTATACTAGTTCAAAATATCTCCAAATCGTATAACCACATCAAAGCGGTTGATGCAATTTCTTTTGAAGTTGAGGAAGGCGAATTATTTGGACTGATTGGTCCCGATGGTGCCGGAAAAACGACTCTTTTCAGAATATTGACCACACTTTTAATAGCCAATGAAGGTTCTGCCTCCGTTGCCGGTTTTGATGTGGTGAAAGACTATAAAGCCATTCGGAATTCGGTGGGGTATATGCCAGGAAAGTTTTCGTTGTATCAGGATTTAACGGTGGAGGAAAATTTGAAATTCTTTGCCACTATTTTTGGCACTACAATTGAAGAAAATTACGATTTAATCAAAGATATTTACGTTCAGATTGAACCTTTCAAAAATAGGAGGGCAGGAGCACTTTCTGGTGGAATGAAGCAAAAATTGGCATTGTGTTGTGCGTTAATCCACAAACCCAAAGTATTATTTCTTGACGAACCCACAACCGGTGTTGATCCGGTTTCCCGAAAGGAATTTTGGGAAATGCTCAAGCGTTTGCAACAAAAAGGCATCACGATTTTGGTTTCTACACCATATATGGACGAAGCCGCATTGTGCGACAGAATTGCTTTAATCCAAAAAGGAAAAATCTTAAAAATTGATACCCCGCAAAATATCATTACTAAATACGATAAAACCATTTATAATGTTAGGGCCAAAAATACCTATCAGCTGATTCAGGATTTGAAAGATTATCCAAATCAATACAGTGTTTTTGCCTTTGGAGAATACATCCATTACATTGATAAAGGCGGAGACTTTAAAGCTGCCGATTTGCAAAAATATCTTGAAGATAAACAGCATTCCGCAATAGAAATCCATGTTTCCAATACAACAATTGAAGACGTTTTCATGGATTTAACAACCCTAAATCAGTAAATTTTGAACCCTGAAAAAATCATATCCGTAAAAAATCTCACCAAATCATTTGGTAATTTCACTGCCGTCAAAAGTATTTCTTTTGATGTCCAGAAAGGCGAGATTTTTGGGTTTCTTGGAGCCAATGGTGCCGGAAAAACCACTGCGATGAAAATGCTCATCGGGATTTCAAAACCTACCTCTGGTGAAGCTTCAGTTGCCGGTTTTGATGTAAAAACCAATGCCGAAATGGTCAAGAATAGCATTGGCTACATGAGCCAGAAATTTTCGATGTACGACGATTTGACCATCAAAGAAAATATTACTTTTTTTGGAGGCATCTATGGATTATCAAAAGTTAAAATCAAAGAAAAAACATCCGAATTAATCGATGAGTTAGGACTTCATGAAGTAGCAAATAAACTTGTGGGCTCTTTGCCATTGGGCTGGAAACAGAAATTATCATTTTCGGTGGCCTTATTACACGAACCCAAGATTGTGTTTCTGGATGAACCAACTGGTGGCGTTGACCCCATTACAAGAAGACAATTCTGGGAAATGATTTATGCTGAAGCGCACAAAGGAACCACCATTTTTGTAACCACACATTATATGGATGAAGCCGAATACTGTGACCGGGTTTCTATTATGGTCGAAGGAACTATCGAAGCTTTGGACTCTCCAAAAAACCTGAAAAAGCAATTTAATGTGGATTCCATGAATGAAGTATTCCTGAAATTAGCTCGTAATATCGAATAGTCTAAAAATAAAACCATCAAAAAATCTAAAAAATGAAAAGATTTATCGGTTTTGTCACAAAAGAATTTTATCATATTTTTCGTGACAAACGTTCTATGTTTATTCTTTTCGGAATGCCCATTGCCCAAATTATGTTGTTTGGTTTTGCCATTACCAATGAAATCAAAAACGTAAATGTCGCCATATTAGATAAATCCAAAGATACCGAAACGCAAAAAATAATCAACAAAATCAACGCTTCCAAGTATTTTAATATCGAGCAGGAAATTACCAGTGAAGCCCAGATTGAATCTATTTTTAAAAAGGGGAAAGTAAAAGCCGTTTTGGTTTTCGAAAAAGAATTCATCAAGAATTTACAAACACAAAAGCAAGCCAAAATTCAGGTGATAACGGATGCCACAGATCCGAATATCGCCAATACCATCACAAATTATGTCAACGCAATTTTACAGAATTACCTACAGGAAATCAACCAGACTGACAAACCGACGTATCAGATTCAAACCCAAACGCGACTGTATTACAATCCCGAACTAAAAAGCGTTTTTACCTTTGTTCCCGGAGTTATGACCATTATTTTGATGCTGGTTTCAGCCATGATGACCTCTATTTCAATAACAAGAGAAAAAGAGCTCGGAACCATGGAAGTCCTTTTAGTATCACCCTTAAAACCTTTTCAGGTCATCATCGGCAAGGTATTTCCGTATATTTTTCTTTCCATTATCAACGCGACAGTCATCCTGCTTTTGGGATTTTTTGTGTTCAAAATGCCCATTGAAGGCAGCTTGTTTTTATTGGCTTTCGAGAGTATTCTGTTTATCATTTCAGCACTTTCGCTCGGAATATTAATCTCCACAATTTCCAATTCGCAACAAACCGCCATGATGATTTCCCTGATGGGATTAATGCTGCCCGTAATCATACTTTCGGGATTCATTTTTCCTATTTCCAGCCTGCCTTTACCGTTGCAAATCATCAGTAATATCATCCCGGCCAAATGGTTTATCATCATCCTCAAGGCCATTATGCTCAAAGGTGCCACTTTCGATATTATATGGAAAGAAACCTTAATTTTGTTAGGAATGACCGTGTTTTTCATCGTGTTAAGCATCAAAAAATATAAAATAAGAATAGAATAATTTTTAGGAGCTATTTCCTGCTTTCCGCTCCAATCTTTTATTTTTTAAAGAAAAAAACAAAAGGATTTCCACTATAATCAGGGCTAGTTTAAAACAATCATTAACTATCATGAGAACTATATTCTTCATCATCCAAAAGGAATTCCGGCAAATCTTTAGAAATAAAGCCATGCTCCCGATTATATTCATTTTACCCATAATCCAGTTGCTGATATTGTCTAACGCAGCCAGTTTTGAAGTAAAAAATATCAAATTATCGTATATTGATAATGATCATTCCAGTGCATCAAGAGAATTAATCAGCACCTTTTCTGCGTCAGCTTATTTTAATGTAGTGCAAAATTTTTCTTCCAAAAAAGAAGCAGACCGACAAATGCAAATGGGAAAAGTGGATGTTATTCTGGAAATCCCCAATCATTTTGAACGGAATCTTCTCAATGACAAAAAATCAAATCTTTCGGTGAGTATCAATGCCATTGATGGTGCCGCCGCTGGAGTAACGAACGTTTATATTTCGCAAATCATCAATAATTTTAATCAAAAGATACAAACCAAATTGTTCCAATACAATGACGGTTCTTTTATACAGCCTCAAAATATAATCACGATTCCGTCTTTTTGGTATAACGAAACCCTGAATTATAAAACGCTTATGGTTCCCGGGATTTTGGTGCTTTTAGTAACGATGCTCACATTATTTCTGTCGTCGATGAATATTGTTCGCGAGAAAGAAATGGGCACACTAGAACAGATTAATGTTACGCCAATCAAAAAATATCAATTTATCATCGGCAAATTATTCCCTTTTTGGGTGTTGGGACTGGTAATTTTAACGGTTGGATTACTAATTGCCAAAGGGATTTTTAATATTCCGATGTTAGGAAATATTGGATTAATTTATTTGTTTACCTCAGTTTATTTATTGGTAATTCTCGGCATTGGTTTATTCATATCCAATCACACGGAAACCCAGCAGCAAGCTATGTTTATTGCCTGGTTTTTTACAGTTATCTTTATACTCATGAGCGGATTGTTTACACCGATAGAAAGTATGCCGGTATGGGCACAAAAGGTGACTTTGTTTAATCCGATTCGGTATTTTGTGGAAGTTATTCGAATGGTGATGCTCAAAGGAGCTTCGTTTTCAGACATTTCCACCCCGTTTTTTATAATCGTTTTGTATGCTTTTATTTTAAACGGGTTTGCAGTCTGGAGTTATAAAAAAACGAATTGATGTTTTAAATTCAATGTATGGAATCTGTTCAGCAATATTTTTACCACTTCACAGATCCTGACAAAAATAAAAAAGCATCCGTTTTTCGCGGATGCTTTCCAGTTAAAATTATTTTAGAACTAATTTGAAGAAATTATTTTTTTCGCACTACTACCCCTGTTAGTTGTTACTTTTACAATATAAATTTGTTCTTTATTAACATTGAAATTAAGTTCCAGCATAATTTCTTTGTCGAAATAACTATCCGTATCCGTTTTCGATTGTATCAAGACACCACGCAAGTCAAATATTTCAATTTTCACATCAGTTTTGTAGTCAAATTTATATTTGATGTTAAGCAGGTCTTTGAAAGGAACCGGATAGGCATCAAAACCTACATTGTCAGTTTTATTAATTATCGATGTTTTTATTGGAACAACTGTTTCCGCTGTTTTAGGAGATGATGGTGTGCAGATATTTGAATCACTGCAATTTACTGGATTTGAGATACAACCATTGGCTAAATTTTTAACTTTTACCCCAGTTATTGAACCTGGATCCAAACCATTGAAAGTGGTATCATCTTGCCAAGTTGTTCCATTATCAATACTATATTGATAATCTCCCAATGCTCCCACTGGAGTGAGGATAGTAAGACTTCCTTTTTTTGTGATATCGCACAAAGATGGCAACACTACACAAAAAGTTGGGTCGTCTGGAGTATCAGTATTAACTGTAACAGTCATTGTATCAGTATCACTGCAACCACTGGAAGTATTGGTTTTAGTTACCGTATAAGTGGTAGTGGATGATGGATTAGCTGTTGGATTGCCCACATTAGTTGCACTCAAACCTGCGACTGGTAACCATGAATAAGAAAAACCTGCTACACCATCCTCTCCAATTGTTTTACCGTTTATATTGCTGGTACAAGATTTGGTAAAAGGATCTCCTGCTTCGGCTGTAACAGTTGTATTGTTTACCGATATCTCCACTGAATCTGTATCACTGCAACCACTAGCGGAAGTGGTTTTAGTTACCGTATAAGTGGTAGTGGATGAAGGGTTAGCTGTTGGATTGCTCACATTAGTTGCACTCAAACCTGCGGCCGGTGACCATGAATAAGAAAAACCAACTACAGCATCTTCTCCAATTGTACCACCACTCGTATTGCTAACACAAGTTTTGGTAAAAGGATCTCCTGCTTCTGCCGTTACAGCTGTATTGTTCACCGTTATCTCCACTGTATCTGTATCACTGCAACCAGTGATGGTATTAGTTTTAGTTACCGTATAAGTGGTGGTAGATGATGGGTTAGCTGTTGGACTGCTCACATTAGTTGCGGTCAAGCCGGTGGCCGGTGACCAAGAATAAGTATAACCAGTTGCAGAGGTTTCACCAATTGTACCGCCGCTTGTATTGCTAATACAAGTCTTAGTAAAAGGATTTCCTGCTTCTGCTATCACAGCTGAGATACTACCTGTCTGAGTATCTGTATCACCGCACTGTACATAATCATTTGTGGGCTTATAAGTGGGGTCTGGAATCAACGAAATATTATATGTAACC
>NZ_DATDPV010000082.1:0-2361 GCF_035292545.1 Flavobacterium sp.
TTCACTTGCCATTACCAATGCCTCTTCAGGATTGCAATGGTTTTTTCTCCAAGGAATATATGCGCCAATCGGCATGACTGCTATATCAATATTTCCGCCATCAACTTTTTGAAATAATTCGGTAAAAGCAGTATCGCCGCCAAATAAAATTCGTTTACCATTTTTTTCGAGCACATAAGCATTATAGCTTCTTCCATCTTCCATATAACCTTTGGATCGATCTTTTTCCCAAGGATATCTCCAACCAAAATGTTTCACTTCGTAAGCTTTGAATTTAATTCCTAGAAATTCTAAATCATTACCCCAATCCATTTCCTGCAATGATTTCCATTTCAGCTCAGCAATAACATCCATTGTATTGTAAGCCGTGATGCAGTCAATTTCGTTTGGAAATTTATCGGTGATAGTCAAAAGCGTATGATAATCCATATGATCCATGTGAGCGTGAGAAAGAAGAATTAAGTCCGGTTTTGGAATTGCATCCAATTCAAGAGCTGGTGCAGAATATCTCTGCGGTCCAAAAGTCATTCCAAGAAAGTATAAACCAATTCTCTCGTAAAGAACAGGATCAGTTAAAATCTTCACCCCGTAAAAATTAATTAGAACTGTGGAATGACCAATCCATGCTAATGTTATTTCGTCATCATGCCATAATTCAGGCGATGGTTTGAATTCTGTAGGCAGAGCTTGTGCTGCTTCCCGATTTGAACTTCGAAGAAAAATTGGCGGAACAAGCAATGAACCGATTGATGCTGCAGATATTTTTTTAAGAAACTTTCTACGGTTTATTTTTTTCATAATTTAGTGAACAAAGTAAGGACTAAAATAATTCAGTTTGAAAAATGATTGGTGCAAATTTAATCAAAACAAAAAATATAATTTGCATTAAAAAAGAAACGCAAGTTCAATGAATCACACCTTAATTTTGTTGAGTATATTTGAGAACTAATATAGGACTTTAATTTTCAACTGTTACAAACATCTTAATTATGGCAACACATTATAAAGGTTCGCTTAAAGAAGTAAATGTCCTCAATTCTTACATAAAGCTCGTGCGTACATTCGAATCGATTAGTTCGTGCTTATACATGAAGCTAGCAAAGGAAGGGCTGACGGAAAGTCAATTCTATCTGCTCGATGTACTTTATCATTGTGGACCAATGAATCAAAAAGATCTTGGCAAGAAAATATTCCGAAGCGAGGGCAACATTACAATGGTTGTAAATAATCTTGAAAAACGAAAATTGATTAAGAAAAAGCAAAGCGAGGACGACAAACGGGTTTACATCATTAAATTGAAAAATGAAGGCAGAGAATTATATGAAAAGGTTTTTCCTAAATTCTTAAAAACAATTATGAGTGAGTTAGATGGAATTAAGGAAAAGGAACACAAAGAGTTTCAGAAGATTTGTAAAAGAATTGGAATAAAGGCCTAACCCTACCCTTGCCGGGTCTGTTACACAACTGTTAATTTAACACAATTTTATTTTTTGTTATCAAGACAAACATAAATTATTTTATATATTTGTATTAAATTAGCAACCGAAAAGTGTAATGCCTCCAAATTTTTGCTCATTACTTTTTAAAAAAAAATTTATTACATTATTATCGGTTTTTTATTCATTGTCTTTGATCTCACTGGGTTTATAGGTTTAATATTTTTTCACTATAAACTGGATTTAATTTTGCTTCTAAAAATATTTTCTTGTCAACCTGTTCACAATTTATCTCCCGGTACTTTACAGCATCACAATAAACCAAATAATTGGAGGTCCTATGAACTTCAAAGTCGCTGTTCGCAGAAAAGATCGTTTAATCAGAGATCGCAGAAAAGATGTTTATATTGATCAAATTATTTTAAAAGAACCTGCAATATGCAGCAAATGCAATGCGGTTTACTCTAATGGCAGATGGACGTGGAAAATAAGTAAACAAGCTGTAACTAAAACAACTTGTCCAGCTTGCCGACGAATTAGTGATAATTATCCGGCAGGTTATGTGGAAATTAAAGGAAAATTTTACCTTCTTCATTCGACCGATATATTAAATCTCATAAATAATGTAGAACGATTAGAAAAAACAGAAAGACCGCTTGAGAGAATAATTTCAATTTCCGAAAGTAATGATAAGACAGTAATTACTACTACGGGAATTCACATTGCAAGAAGAATTGGTGAGGCATTATCACGTTCTTATCAGGGCAACTATAATTTTCAATATGCTGATGGAGAAAAAAGTATTAGAGTTTTTTGGGAAAGAGACAAGTAAAAATATCGTTAGAATTATTCCTATTTACTTATTCTTTGAAGCTGCGATGCAGACCTAACTTTTCGGCATATTTAATGGCCCGAATATATTCAT
>NZ_DATDPV010000083.1:0-124745 GCF_035292545.1 Flavobacterium sp.
CTTTTGAAAATGGATGGTTTTTGCGGATTGTAGATGAAAGGAAATTCATAAATAAGCCTCAAACTCCTCCTTTAGCCCCGAGTGCAGCGGAAATCCTTTCGCTTTTTCCTTTAAAAAGCGAAAGATTGGAGCGGAAAGCGGGTATATGACTTATATATAAGGACAGACTTTGCGCTCCTGACACTATATAATAGGAGTAATTTGGTTTTTTGGAATATTTACACCTATATATATGTAACAAACCTGATATATATATTGTGTGTGTTTTGGTAATCCTTTATATTTGCGGTTCATAAAATACTAACGATGATTAAGATTACTTTACCCGATGGGTCAGTTAAAGAGTTTGCGCCAGGCGTAACTCCGATGGATGTTGCCAAAAATATTAGTGAAGGGTTTGCGAGAAACGTGATTTCGGCAGCTTTTGATGGTACAACGATTGAAACAACGACGCCTTTGACGACGGATGGTGCTCTTATATTATATACGTGGAATGACAAAGAAGGAAAAAAAGCTTTTTGGCATTCGACATCTCACGTTTTGGCTCAGGCTTTACAGGAAATATATCCTGGAATTAAACTGACTATCGGACCTGCGATTGAAAACGGTTTTTATTATGATGTTGATTTTGGCGAATATAAAGTTGGTGATGCCGATTTCAAAGCCATTGAAGATCGCGTTTTAGCAATTGCTCGTGAGAAACATGAATTTACGATGCGTTCAGCAACTAAAGAAGAAGCATTGGCATTTTATGCAAAAGAAAACAATCTTTATAAGATAGAATTAATTTCGAATCTTGAAGACGGAACGATTACTTTTTGTGATCATTCTACTTTCACAGATTTGTGTCGTGGTGGCCATATTCCGAATACAGGACTTATCAAGGCGATGAAAATCATGAGTGTTGCCGGTGCGTATTGGAGAGGTGATGAAAAGAACAAGCAGTTGACGCGTGTTTACGGGACTTCGTTTCCAAAACAAAAAGATTTGACTGATTACCTATTGTTATTGGAAGAGGCAAAACGTCGTGACCATAGAAAATTAGGTAAAGAATTAGAATTGTTTGCTTTTTCACAAAAAGTAGGCGCAGGTTTGCCGTTGTGGTTACCGAAAGGTGCAGCACTTCGTGACCGACTGGAGCAGTTTTTGAAAAAAGCACAAAAGAAGGCAGGTTACGAGCAAGTGATTACTCCACATATTGGTCAGAAGGAATTATATGTAACATCGGGGCATTATGCAAAATATGGTGCGGATAGTTTTCAACCGATAAGTACTCCGGCTGAAGGCGAGGAATTCTTGTTGAAACCGATGAACTGTCCTCATCACTGTGAAATTTACAACACAAAACCTTGGTCTTATAAAGATTTACCTAAGCGTTATGCTGAATTTGGTACCGTTTACAGATATGAGCAAAGTGGCGAACTACATGGTTTGACCCGTGTTCGTGGATTTACTCAGGATGATGCACACATTTTCTGTACTCCGGAACAATTGGACGAAGAGTTCAAGAAAGTGATTGATTTGGTGTTGTATGTTTTTAGTTCATTAGGATTTGAAAATTTCACGGCTCAAATTTCATTGAGAGACAAAGAAAATAGAGATAAGTATATAGGTAGCGATGAAAATTGGGAAAAAGCAGAAAACGCGATTATCAATGCAGCTGCTGATAAAGGCCTGAATACTGTTGTTGAATATGGCGAAGCCGCTTTCTATGGTCCGAAGTTGGATTTCATGGTCAAAGATGCTTTGGGAAGACAATGGCAATTGGGAACAATCCAGGTAGATTACAACTTGCCGGAGCGTTTTGAATTGACCTATAAAGGTTCTGATAATGAATTACATAGACCTGTAATGATTCACAGAGCGCCTTTTGGATCTATGGAACGTTTCATTGCAATTTTATTGGAGCACACGGCAGGAAATTTCCCACTTTGGTTGATGCCGGAACAGGCTATAATCTTGTCTTTGAGTGAGAAATATGAAAATTATGCGAAAAAAGTTTTAAATCTGCTAGAAAATCACGAAATTCGCGCACTAATTGACAACCGAAACGAAACAATCGGTAAGAAAATTAGAGACGCTGAAATGCAGAAAACCCCGTTTATGTTGATTGTAGGCGAGGAAGAAGAGAAAAACGGAACCATTTCTATCCGTCGTCATGGACAGGAAGGAAAAGGGAATATCAGCGTTACTATAGAAGAATTTGCTTCGATGGTGAACGAGGAAATCAACAAAACATTAAAAGTATTTACAGTTTAACTTAAATTATAAAGTCATAGCAATAAGAAGCAATAGAGGTTACCAACCTCGAGTAGAAAAAAAAGACGCACACAGGATCAACAATCTTATCCGTGGTGTGCAAGAAGTTAGACTTGTAGGTGAAAATATTGAGCCGGGAGTTTTTAAACTTTCTGAAGCTTTAAAATTAGCGGACCAATTCGAATTGGATCTGGTTGAAATTTCACCAAACGCAGATCCACCGGTTTGTAAAATAATGGATTATAAAAAATTCATTTACGAACAAAAGAAGCGTGATAAAGCGCTTAAAGCAAAATCTACTCAGGTAGTCGTGAAAGAAATTCGTTTCGGACCACAGACGGATGAGCATGATTATGAATTCAAAAGAAAGAATGCCGAGAAGTTCCTTAAAGAAGGGGCTAAATTGAAAGCGTTTGTATTCTTTAAAGGACGTTCGATTATTTATAAAGATCAAGGTCAAATCTTGTTATTAAGATTGGCTACCGATTTAGAGGAATTTGGTAAAGTGGAAGCGATGCCGGTTCTGGAAGGAAAGAGAATGATTATTTTCATTGCTCCTAAAAAGAAAAAATAGTATTCCGTAATTTAATATTGCAGAATAAAAAGATAAGTAAGTAAGAATAAATTAAAACACTAGGAAAAAATGCCTAAAATGAAAACCAAATCTAGCGCCAAGAAACGTTTTAAAGTTACTGGTTCTGGAAAGATTAAAAGAAAGCATGCCTTCAAAAGTCACATCTTGACCAAGAAATCTAAAAAACGTAAATTAGCTTTGACACATTCAGCGCTAGTTCACAAAACAGATATGAAAAGCATCAAACAACAATTAAGAATTATATAATAATTCTTTAGGTTAAAACAATTTAAAATAACCTTGGAGTATGGCCATTAAGTGCTTTTGATTAAATTCAAGCCGCCTGCTACAAAAACACATCAAAATTATGCCTAGATCGGTAAATTCAGTTGCTAAAAGAGCAAGAAGAAAAAAAATAATGAAGCAAGCCAAAGGTTTCTTTGGTAGACGTAAAAACGTTTGGACAGTTGCAAAAAACGCGGTAGAGAAAGCAATGTGCTACGCTTACCGTGACAGAAAAGTGAACAAAAGAAATTTCCGTGCTTTATGGATTCAACGTATCAACGCTGGAGCCAGATTGGAAGGAATGTCTTATTCTCAATTCATGGGGAAAGTAAAAGCTAACGGAATCGAATTGAACAGAAAAGTTCTTGCCGATTTAGCAATGAACCACCCTGAAGCTTTTAAAGCTGTACTTAATAAAGTAAAATAAACGTTTTATAAACATATATTTACCTTACTTACTTATAAAAAAACCCATTCTTTCGAATGGGTTTTTTGTTTTTTTTATAAAATATTTATTGCTCTTTATTATTCAAAAACCTCAAAATTCTCTCCATCAAAACTTGCAAAAACCATACTTGGATACGAATCCTGGTGATACATATTTCCTTTATTATCAATAGCAATTGCACCAGCAAAACCATCAATTTCTTTCAATTCCGCAAAGGTTTTATCGAAGGCGTCTTTTATCGTAAAACCATCCGTAACACGGGTTACAATTTTAGCTGCAGTAGCATTACTAACTATATCCTCGCCCACTCCGGTTAAACTCACGCCACAAAAGGCATTTGCATAATTTCCAGCTACAGTTGCAGAATCGGAAATACGTCCCGGAATTTCAAAACCTTTTCCACCTGTTGATGTCGCAACAGCTAGTCTTCCATTGTTATCTAAAGCAACACAGCCCACAGTTCCTGTTCCGGTAGCTTTCAGTTTGTCTTCATATTCTGCACGGCGTTGTGGAATTTCAGTTAAATAAACGTCAAAGCCATTTTTACGTGCGAATTCCGTTGCTCCTTCTCCCCCCAAAACTTTATCATCATAATCCAATAGCTTTACCGCCACTTGGATTGGATTTTTTACATCTTCAATATTGATAACACCACTCATTTTCTGAGTTGTACCATCCATTAAAGCGGCACTCATTCTTATTTTTCCGTCACTTTGAATTTGCGAACCTATACCTGCATTGAACAATTCGTCGTCTTCCAATTGAGAAACAGCAAAAGCCACTGTTTCCAATGCCGAATGCATTTTTAAAAAAGTATACGATTGTTTTACAATACGCTCTAAAGCTTTTTGCTTGGCTAATTTCGTTTCTGCATTAGTAGAAGATTCTGAAAAAAAACCGCCGTGAATGATTACTTTCATTTTAGATTTATGCTATTAACTTATGATTTATGTTCTTTTTAATCTAAAATCAAATATTAGGTATATTGTGAAGAATGTATGCTCATTACATGAGTTTTCAAATCATAAGTATCGTATTTACTCATCACATGTACCGAAAAATTGTTGACAGAAATGGGCTGTCCTAACTCTATTTCAGTCAAATTGGTATCCTTTATTTGACGTCCATTTACAAGGATTACAAGTCCGGAACCTATCGCTTCCATTTTAGTGTTTTCAGTGATTAGCAAACCTGTATCTTCTCCAAGCCCAATCCCTAAAGTTCTCGGATTACCAACAACTGCCTGAAACAATCTACCAATTCTTCCACGTTGTACAAAATGAGTATCGATAATTACACCATCAATTAATCCTAATCCACTGGTAATTTTCACTTCTCCTTTTAATAAAGCTTCATGACTGCTTCCCTGATAAATCATATTGTTTGAAGCCGCAGCAGCTCCCGCGGAAGTTCCTGCGTAGATAAAATCTTCGTTGTGATATTTATCCAGTAAAATATCATGAAAAGCGGATCCTCCAAGTATAGAAGTCAATCGCAATTGATCGCCACCGGTAAACATTACCACATCGGCAGCTTTCAATCGTTCTAAAATTTCCGGATCGGTAGCTTGCTCACGTTTTTCAATATGCAAAACATCGACATTGGTTGCTCCCAAATAATTAAGCGCTTTTATATACTCAGGCCCTATCTCTCTTGGAATTTTTGAAGCGGTTGTAACCACTTCAATTCTTGAATTTTCTTTATGCTTAGACTCAACCAACATGCGTCTTAAAATTCCAGCTTCAAAAAAATTTAAATTATTGGAGACATTTTTGTCCAAATCGGTTTCAGTAAAACTTCCTTTATCTACTGCACCACCTATTATGATTAATTTTCCTCGTATGTTCATTTGGTAAAAATAACTAAAAAGATAAAACAGACAATTGAACGCCTGCTTTTTTTCTGATTATTTAAGATACAAAAAATATAACCATATTTTAACGAATTAAATTTTGATTAGTTCGTTAAAAAAATTATTTTAGTGAATTATATTCTAATATTTTAACCAAATCTTTAACAATCTGTAATTGATTTTTATAAAAAATTAAAATAATCAATTACAATAAACTAGCTATCAGCCCCTTATTTAAAAATAACAATCGTTTTTTATGAAAATATTAAAAATACAAGCCCTTCGCGGACCAAATATCTGGAGTGTCCAAAGAAAAAAATTAATCCAGATGCGTTTAGATTTGGAAGAAATAGAACAATTTCCTACTAATAAAATTGATGGCTTTAAAGAAAGATTAGAAGCCATGTTTCCCACCATGATTGAACACCGTTGTTCCGAAGGGGTTCGTGGTGGATTTTTTATGCGAATTGAACATGGTACCTGGATGGGGCATGTTATAGAACATATAGCACTAGAAATTCAGACTCTTGCCGGAATGGAAACTGGTTTCGGAAGAACTCGGGAAACCAAAACACCTGGTATCTATAATGTAGTATTTAGTTACACCGAAGAAAATGTGGGCATGTTTGCAGCTGAAAGTTCGGTAGCTATTGCTGAAGCACTAATTGCCGGAACCGACTATGATTTGGAAGCCGATATTCAAAAAATGCGTGAAATTCGTCAACTGGTTCGTCTAGGACCAAGTACGGGAAGTATTGTTGAAGAAGCTGTTGCCAGAGATATTCCGTGGATTCGCTTAGGAACCAATTCCTTAGTTCAATTGGGTTACGGCATCAATCAAATGCGATTTCAAGCTACGATTACTTGTAAAACCAGCAATATAGCTGTTGGTATAGCCTGTAATAAAGAAGAGACAAAACGCATGTTGGATGGCGCTTCAATACCTGTGGCAAGCGGAAGCATTTGTTCTGAAGAAGAGGAATTAGAAGCAACTATTAAAAAAATTGGCTATCCAATTGTCTTAAAACCTTTAGATGGAAATCACGGAAAAGGGGCTTCGATTAATGTAACCAATTGGGAAGACGCCAAATCCGGTCTGGCTTTCGCCAAAGAATATGGCCGACGTGTAATTGTAGAAAAATTCATCACCGGATTCGATTTCAGGGTTTTGGTAATTGACAATAAACTCGTGGCTGCAGCCAAAAGAGTTCCGGCCAATGTGATTGGAAACGGAACAAATACCATTCAGGAATTGATTGACACAGTAAATTTAGATCCAAAAAGAGGTTATGGCCACGAAAATGTATTAACCGAGATCACGGTAGACAGAGATACTTTGGATTTATTAGATAAATTAGATTATACTTTAGAAACTGTTCCTAAAAATGGTGAAATTGTCTATCTAAAATCGACAGCCAATTTAAGCACAGGCGGTACTTCTGTAGATGTTACCGATATGATGCATCCTGAAAACATTTTTCTGTGCGAAAGAATTTCAAGAATAATTGGTCTGGATATTTGCGGTGTTGATATTATGGCAGAAAACCTAACGCAACCGTTAAAAGAAAATGGTGGCGTTATTCTGGAAGTTAATGCTGCTCCGGGTTTCCGTATGCATTTGGCTCCTTCAGAAGGATTACCAAGAAATGTCGCTTCACCCGTTATTGATATGTTATATCCATTGGGTAAACCAAGCCGCATTCCGATTATTGCGGTTACCGGTACCAATGGAAAAACAACCACTACCCGACTTTTGGCTCATATCGTAAAAAATAACGGATACAAAGTAGGTTTCACTACATCAGACGGTATTTATATTCAAAACCACATGATGGAAAAAGGAGATACTACCGGACCGCTTAGTGCCGAATATATTCTAAAAGATCCAACAGTAGAATTTGCCGTTCTGGAAACTGCCCGTGGTGGAATCCTTCGTTCAGGTTTAGGTTTCAGCCGTTGCGATATTGCGGTGGTTACTAACATTCAAGAAGACCATTTAGGATTAAATGATATTGACAATCTGGATGATTTGGCCCGTGTAAAAAGCACAGTTGTGAAAAGTGTGAAGAAAGACGGTTGGGCAATTTTGAATGCTGATGATGAATACTGCGTAAAAATTGGTGCTGATTTGACTTGTAATGTGGCATATTTTAGCATGGATGAAGAAAGTTCTCTGGTTAAGAAATTGGCTAAAGAAGGAAAAATGGTAGCAGTCTATGAAAATGGATTCATCACTGTTAAAAAAGGTGAATGGAAAATCCGTATTGAACGCGCTACACATGTTCCGTTAACCCTTGGCGGAAAAGCCAAATTTATGATTTCTAATGTGCTTGCCGCAACTCTGGCAAGTTATTTATGGGGTTTCAAAACGGAAGATATTAGCTTGTCCTTACAAACTTTCATTCCGGGTGCTGCCCAAACTCCGGGTCGTATGAATATTTTTGAGTTTAAGAAATTCAAAGTATTGATTGATTTTGCTCACAATCCTGCAGGTTACAGAGGTGTGGAGGAGTATTTGCAAAGCGTGGAAGCCAATAAAAAAATTGGAATTATTGCCGGAGTTGGTGATCGTCGTGACGAAGACATCAAAGAATGCGCGAGAATTGCCGGCAGAATGTTTGACCATATTATTATTCGCCAGGAAAAACACCTGCGTGGAAGAACCGAAGAAGAAATCATCGATTTAATTCTGGAAGGTATTGCTGAATCTGGCAGAACTGTCACCCACGAAATCATTAGTAAGGAAGTTGAAGCCATCAAACATGCCATCAATAGTGCTGAAGACGGAAGTTTCATTACTGCTTTGAGCGATGTGGTGACCAATGCCATCGATATTGTTCAACAATATTTAGATAAAGAAAATGAACAGGGAATTATTTAGTTTTTATTAAAATAATTCTATCTATTTGTAACAAAGGGTAATGTTAGTAGACCAATAAAGTCTATTATCATTATCCTTTTTTAATACATTTAGTACACCTCAAAATTTTTAAATTATGAATAAGCATTTAATACTAATTTTCAGTTTTTTTATAGCTGTAACCGCTTTCGGGCAAACAAAAAAAATAACGCTCGAAGATGGTGTTTTACAACAAAACAGGAATTTCAGAGCCGATAAATTATTAGGATTTCAATGGGTTCCGAATACCAATAAGTACATCTATTTTGCTGAAGCAGGAAAAAAATTAATGACTGCCGATACCAAAAACACAAATGCAACTGAAATGGTTACGCTTTCAGAGGTTAACAAAACACTTGGTTCCGATTTCAAAAGTTTCTTCGGAGTAATATGGAAAGACGCATCAACTTTTATTTTATCCAACGGAACAAAATATTATGAATATAATGTTGCCGCTAAAACAGGAAAATTAGTTTCTGAATTAACGGAAAAAGCAGAAAATACAACTTTCGACGATGCAAAAGAAAACATCGCTTATACCGAAAAGAACAATTTATATTTTCTGAATAAAAACAAAGAAAAAGTTACTGTTACCAATGAAGCAAATGAGGCAATCGTTTCCGGGCAATCCATTTCCCGAAGTGAATTTGGTATCAGCAACGGAATATTCTGGTCGCCAAAAGCAACTTATTTAGCCTTTTACCAAAAAGATGAAACCGAAGTAGCCGATTATCCTTTATTGGATATTACCCAAACTCCTGGTAAATTAGAAAACATCAAATACCCGATGATTGGTCAAAAAAGCGAAAAACCAAGAGTTGGAATTTATAATCTTTCGACCAAAAAAACCGTTTTCATTACTCCAAGAGGAAATCAGGATGACTATTTAACAAACCTTTCCTGGACACCGGACGAAAAATATGTGGTGATTGCCGAATTAAACCGTGGTCAAAATGACATGTCTTTAAATGTCTATGACGCTCAAACGGGTATTTTCATGAGAACTATTTTAAACGAAAAAAGCAACCGTTGGGTAGAACCGGAACATGCAGCATTTTTCCCAAACAAAAAATCCAATAATTTAGTTTGGATAAGCGAAAAAGACGGGTTCAATAATTTATATTATTATTCAATCGAAGGAAAATTAATCAAACAATTGACCAAAAATAAATTCATCACAAGAACAATTCTTGGAAGTAATCCAACCGGAACCGAAATTTATTTCATGGCTACAGGAGAAAATCCAACGAATATGTTAGGATACAAAGTAGACTTAAAAGGAAAACAAACTTTGATTACTAAAGACCAAGGAATCCACACTGTTGTTGCAAGCACAGACGGAAATTGGTTTTTTGATGAGTATTCAAATCATACTACACCTTCAAAATCGATTTTGTATGACAACAAATTAAAAGGCAAAACGCTTTTAGAAAGCACCAATAAATATGCGGATTACCAAATGGGAACTTCCGAAATCAAAACCATAAAAAGTGCTGACGGAACTACCGATTTATATACGCGATTAATCAAGCCTAGCAATTTTGACCCAAGCAAAAAATATCCTGTTTTGGTTTATGTATATGGCGGTCCACATGCGCAAATGATTACGAATTCGTATTTGGATGGTGCTAATCTTTGGATGTATTGGATGGCGGAACAAGGGTATTTGGTTTTCACGGTAGACAATCGTGGTTCAGATAATCGCGGATTTGCTTTCGAAAGTATTGTTCACGGAAAATTAGGTGTAAACGAAATCGATGACCAAATGAAAGGAGTTGATTATTTGAAATCGTTGCCTTATGTAGATGGCAATCGTTTGGCTGTTCACGGATGGAGTTTCGGTGGATTCATGACCACTTCGATTATGTTACGCAAACCCGATGCTTTCAAAGTAGGTATTGCAGGCGGACCCGTTACGGACTGGAAATATTATGAAGTGATGTACGGTGAGCGTTATATGGATACACCAGCCGAAAACCAAAAAGGATTTGATGAATCCAATACCTTAAATTATGTAAACAATTTGAAAGGGAAATTACTGCTTATCCACGGAACCAGCGATGATGTCGTGGTGATGCAACATAACTTGGCTTTAATTAAAAAGTTTATAGAAGTAGGAAAACAAGTGGATTTCTTTCCTTACCCGATGCACAAACACAATGTACAAGGCAAAGATCGCGTGCATTTAATGACTAAAGTATTGAATTATGTAATAGAAAATAATAAGTAATATTTAGTACCATAAACAATAAAGCCAATCGTAATTGATTGGCTTTTTGTTTATAATTGATTTTTGTTAATGATTAAAATATCGACATCCCAGTTTTTGTTGTTAATAATTCCAAAGCATACATTCCCAATTCCGAATTTCCTTTTTCATTTAATCTTGGACTCCAAGTGACAACCACAAAATTTTTAGGATCCAAAGCGGCAATGCCTCCACCGATGCCACTTTTGCCCGGCAAACCAACCCGATAGGTAAACTCTCCCGACTCATCATAAAAACCGCAAGTCTGCATCAGGGCATTCAAACGTTTGACCTGACTTTTGGATAAAACTTGTTTTCCAGTTTGGCTTTTTCCTTCATTGGCTAAAAAGAAAAAAGAATGCGCCAGTTCTTTACAGGTCATTTCCAGAGAACATTGATGAAAATAAAAATCCAAAACGGTTTCCACATCATTCTCAATATTGCCAAACGACTTTAAAAAATTGGCCAAAGCGGCATTTCTAAAACCGGTTTCTTTTTCGGATTGTGCGACTTTCAAATTAAAATCAATCGTCGGACTTCCGGAAATCATTCTTATAAAGTCTAAAAAATCCTGTTTCGGATTTTTTAAATGCGAAACTAATATATCGGCAATGACTAATGCACCTGCATTAATAAATGGATTTCTCGGAATTCCTTTTTCATACTCCAGCTGCACTAACGAATTAAACGGATCCCCTGAAGGTTCCACGCCTACTCTTTCCCATGTTTTTTCATCCAAAAAAGAGAAAGCCAATGTTAATGTCAAGGCTTTGGAAACACTTTGAATAGAAAATTTTTCGTTACTGTCACCAATTCCGAAATCTTCTCCTTTAATCGTTGTTAAGTGCATTCCGAATTTATTCGGAGCAATTTTGGCTAATTCAGGAATGGTGGTAGCCACATTTCCAATAATTGGAAAGGCTTTTGCTTCTTGATATATTTCTTGTAAAATAGTTTTGTAGTTCATAGACTCCATGAAATTGAAGATGAATTTTGAAAAGTATAATTAAATATTATGTTTTCTGTTTCTTTTTTCTGGCAGCAGGAAACAAAACATTATTCAAAATTAATCGATATCCCGGAGAATTCGGATGTAAATCTAAAACGGTCGGCTCATCACCAACCTGATGTTTATAATCTTCCGGATCGTGTCCGCCATAAAAAGTAAACATGCCTTTTCCTTTTTGTCCGTGAATGTAACGGGCTTCGCTATTTAATTGGTTTTCTCCTAAAACCAAAATATTTGATTTTATTAAATTCCTGTCAAACGAGGTGCTTTGTCCCATAAAACCTTTGACCAATTGCGTATGATTTTGACACAACATGCTCGGAATTGGATCCCATTTAGCGGAGAATTCCATTAAAGTAAAATAATCTTTCTCCATTGGGATTATTCTTTTTTCGGTCATATCAATATCCGAAAACTCATATTTTTCAGGTCTTCGTTCCAAAATATAATCTTTGAATGCAAAGGATTTAGAATAATCAATTTTAGATTGATAATTGCCTTCGCTTGGATCTCCATCAAACATCGGTTCGCAAATATCAACGCCTTCGGCAGCCAATGCAATATCAAAACTATCAGTCGCGGAACACATGGCAAACATAAATCCACCTCCAATAACGAAATCCCTGATTTTTTTAGTCACGTCCAATTTTTCTTCCGAAACTTTTTTATAACCTAATTTCGTCGCCAATGCTTCGGCATCTTTTTTCTGTTCTATGTACCAAGGCGCATTTCTATAGGCTCCAAAAAATTTTCCATATTGTCCTGTAAAATCTTCATGATGCAAATGCAGCCAATCATAAAGTAACAATCCGTCAGACAACACTTCTTCATCATAAATGGGTGTAAACGGAATTTCGGCATACGTCAAAACTAAAGTCACTGCATCATCCCAAGGCTGTTTTCCTTTTGGAGTATAAACAGCAATTTTTGGTGCTTTTTCCAAAATAACGGTTTCCATATTTTGAGAAGGACTGGATATTTCATCGAGAATACTATTGGCTTGGCCATCAGACAACACTTCAAAACTAACCCCGCGAATTTGACATTCTTTTCGGATTTCAGATGCATCAGGCAACAGAAAAGAACCGCCACGGTAATTGAGTAACCAACTGGCCTTATAGTTTTTATCCAGACACCAAAAGGTAATTCCGTAGGCTTTCAGATGATTTTGCTGCGTGGTTTCATCCATTGGCAACAAAATAAAGGATGCTTTTGCCGAAAAGGAAATAAGGATTAATAGTATATAAAGTGACTTTTTGAAAGACATTGTGAATTTTTTATTTGCTTCGCTTGTGTCAAAGATAGCAGTTTTTATGTGAAGAAAAAGATAAAAAAAATCCGCTAATTCTAGCGGATTTTTTATTTATATTCTAAAAAGGAACATCACTGTCGTCATCAAAATTATTTGAACTACTTCCAAATGCTTCATTCACTGAGGGCAGATTTTTTGTTTGGAAAGGATTATCCTCTAAATTCATTTTGGAAGGTAAATCATCATAACCGGCACTAAAGTCTTCCAGATTATCAAACTTACCTAGATTCCCGATAAATTTCAAACGAACGTTTTCCAAACTACCATTTCTATGTTTTGCAATGATAAACTCGGCCTGACCTTGGGTAGGTGAATTTTCATCATCATCCCATTCGTCCAATTTATAATATTCCGGACGGTAAATAAACGAAACAATATCGGCATCCTGCTCAATTGCTCCCGATTCACGTAAGTCAGATAACAAAGGGCGTTTATGTCCCGGTCTTGATTCAACTGCACGCGATAATTGGGATAATGCAATTACCGGAACACCTAATTCTTTGGCCAGAGCTTTTAAGTTTCGGGAAATGGTTGAGATTTCCTGCTCCCGGTTTCCGCCGCCTTTTCCGTTGCTTCCACCGGCGGTCATCAATTGCAAATAATCGACAATGATTAGTTTAATACCGTGTTGTGAGGCTAAACGTCTGGATTTTGCACGTAAATCGAAAATTGAAAGCGAAGGAGAATCATCAATAAAAAGAGGTGCTTTTTCCAGATTTTTTACTTTGATACTCAGTTGTTCCCATTCGTGTTTTTCTAATTTACCGGTTCTCAATTTCTCTGAAGACAAACCAGTTTCTGATGAAATTAAACGGGTAATCAACTGAACAGAAGACATCTCCAGGGAGAATAATGCAACAGGATGACCAAAATCTATGGCAATATTACGAGCCATCGAAAGTACAAACGCTGTTTTTCCCATACCTGGACGGGCTGCAATAATAATCAAATCACTTGGTTGCCAGCCGGAAGTAATTTTGTCTAATTTTTCGAAACCGGTTGCGATTCCGCTTAGTCCTTCTTTTCCGGCGATTTCTTCGATACGTTTCTTGGCCTGAATTACTAAACTCTGAGCTGTTTCGGAACTACGCTTGATATTTCCTTGGGTAACTTCGTATAATTTGGATTCTGCTTTGTCCAATAAATCAAAAACATCGGTTGATTCATCGTAAGACTCTTCGATTATTTCTGAAGATATTTTTATCAGACTTCGCTGTATGAATTTTTGTAAAATGATTCGGGAGTGAAACTCAATATGCGCCGAAGATGAAATCTTTTGCGTAAGCTGAATTAAATAAAAATCACCGCCCGCCAATTCCAGTTTCGCATTCTTTTTTAATTGAGAGGAAACTGTTAATAAGTCAACCGGTTGAGAATCGGTGAATAACTGAAAAATGGCTTCAAAAATATGTTTGTGAGCATCTTTGTAAAAGGCATCCGGCTGCAGAATATCGATTACCTCATCTACTCCTTTTTTATCAATCATCATAGCGCCAAGGACTGCTTCCTCCAACTCTAGCGCTTGTGGCGGGAGTTTTCCTTTTTCTAAATTGATAATTGTAGTTTTATCTATTTTGATAGGGTTAATATTTCTGAAATTTTCCATGTAGCGAAAGTAAGTAAAAATTAAAAAAATCAGCTATTGAGTTATTACTAAAAATTGTTTATAACTAAAGTTTTTTTGTTGATAACCAAAAAAAAAATCCGAAACCATTGGGCTTCGGATTTAATATAAATTTATAAGAATTTACTCCTTAAACTCACCCATCTTGCTGTATTTGTCCATTCTTTGGGCTACTAATTCAGATGTTGATAAGTCTTTCAATTCGTTATATGCTTTGAGGACATATTGTTCAACCGTTTTAAAAGTAGTTTCTCTATCATAATGAGCGCCACCAAGTGGTTCTGGTATAATATCATCAACTAATTTTTGTTTTTTCATATCCGCAGAAGTCAGTTTCAATGCTTCGGCAGCTTGTTCTTTATATTCCCAGCTTTTCCAAAGAATAGAGGAACAGGATTCTGGAGAAATAACAGAATACCATGTGTTTTCCATCATTAATACCCGGTCTCCAACTCCAATTCCTAATGCACCGCCTGATGCTCCTTCACCTACGATTACGGTAACTATAGGCACTTTTAAGCAGATCATTTCAAAAATATTTCTGGCAATAGCTTCTCCTTGTCCGCGTTCTTCGGCTTCCAATCCCGGATAAGCTCCCGGAGTGTCAATTAAAGTTAAAACAGGTATGCCGAATTTCTCGGCCATTTTCATTAATCGCAATGCTTTTCGGTATCCTTCGGGATTGGCCATTCCGAAATTACGGAACTGACGTGTTTTGGTATTGTATCCTTTTTGCTGACCCACAATCATAAACGATTGCCCGCCAATTTTTCCTAAACCACCGATCATCGCTTTATCATCTTTGAAATTACGATCACCGAATAATTCTAAGAAGGTTTCTCCACAAAGCGCTCTAACATGATCCATTGTGTAGGGTCTGCTTGGGTGTCTCGATAATTGAACACGTTGCCAAGCCGTTAGGTTTTTATATATGTCTCGCTTTGTTTCTTCTAATTTTTTTTCAATTTGTTTGCAGGTGTTGGAAACATCTACATTGGATTCTTGACCAATAATTTGACATTTGTCTAATTGGTCTTCAAGTTCTTTTATAGGAAGCTCAAAATCTAAATATTCCATAGGATTTGTGCGTTTTTAGTTTTAGTTCGAAGCGCAAAGATAGTTTTATATTTAAATATTGGAAAATTTAAGGATTGAAAGATTTTGATTTCTTACAATAATTTAGTTTTTACCAAAATGTCATAGCCCTGATGGGAGTTGAAATCCTTGTGGTTTGAATGGTATTTTTTCCTGATGAAAAAGAGCGACCAAAGGAAGCTCCTTTTTTGTCATGGAAAAAAAGCATTTCAAACCGTAATATTGCAACAGACAGCAGGTATCAGCTCCTGATAATTTAAACTTTTCCTTTTTTATAATATTTCACAATCCCGTTAAGAATGACGGTCGAAAGTATTATTAATGCGCCAATATAGAAAGCGGCGCTCATTTTTTCTTTTTCCTGAAAAACGATTACAGCCAGAATTATTCCATAAATAGGTTCTAAATTTATGGTAAGCATAACGGTGTATGGACTTAGGAACTTCATCACTTTTACGGAGGCAATAAATGCATAAGCGGTACAAAAGGAGCTTAAAATTGCCAGATACATCCAATCGGATGCGGAAACTTTGAAAAATGCCGCGTCGAAACTACTGGTAAAAAGTAAAAATACAGAGAAAAACAGCACGCCTCCAACGAGTTCATAAAAAGAGATAACCGTAGGATTGTACTCTTTGGCATATTTGCCATTTATAACTGAAAATAAAGCGGATAGAAAAGCGGAGCTTAGGGCAAGCAGTATTCCGTAAAGGTAATTGCCTTCTACATTAAAAATGATGTAAAGACCCAGCACGACAATTAACCCGAAAAGCACTTCGTACCAAATGACTTTTCTGCCGTAGAATAAAGGTTCTAAAAGCGATGCAAAAAAGGCTCCTGTTGAAAGACAGGCTAAGGTGACGGAGATATTCGACTCTTTAATCGCTTTGAAGAAGGTAAACCAATGCAAAGCAATGACTAAACCCATGAATAAAAACCCAATGAGTGTCTTTGGGGGAACTTTCATCGGGATTTTTTTATACCAAATATAAATTAAAATGAATCCAACGGCCAACAGCATTCGGTACCAAACCAATGGTAAGGCATCAAGCGAAATCAAGGCTCCTAAAATAGCCGTGAATCCCCAAATAAAGACAATGAAATGAAGATGAATATAGCTTTTCAGGTTATCGTTTTGCATTCCTGAGTAAATAAATTGCTAAAATACCGAAGACAAAATTAGGAAGCCAAACGGCTACCAATGGCGGAACGCTAGATTTTTCGGCCAAGACGCCAAATATTTTATCGAAAAACACAAACGAAAATGCCAAACCAATTCCTATGGCTAAATTCAATCCCATTCCTCCCCTTCTTTTCATTGAAGATACCGCAACGGCAATGATGGTTAGGATAAAAGCTGAAACCGGAAGACTGTATTTTTTATAAAGCACTACCAAATAAGTATTGATATTTGAAGAACCCCGTTTTTTTTCTTTTTCGATAAATCGATATAATTCATTTAATGGCAATGTTTCAGCAACATAAACTACAGGCGTTAAATCTTCTAAATCAAAGCTGAAAACCGTGTCTTTTTTTTCTGCCGATTCTATGATATCATTAATTTCTCCCACTTTCCTTTTCGTATAGTTGAACATCGTATACGTACTATCTTTGGGGTTCCATTTGATTCTGTTTGCGGTAATTTTGAAATCCAGTTTTTGACCTTTGAATTTTTCCAATGAAAAGTTGAACGCAACCTTAGAGGTTTGATTAAAATTTCCAACATAGATAAATTCATTATCACTAATTTGTCTGAACACATTTGAATTGTCTCTCATGGATTCTTTTCCGCCGCCTTTCAGATAGGTATATCGAAAATTGTTAAAACCTTCACTGGCCTTTGGCACAAGGAAAACGCCCATTACTAAAGCAAAAATGGAGACAATTGTAGCACCCATAATAAAGGGGCGCATAAATCTTGAAAATGATATTCCGGAGCTTAAAATAGCAATGATTTCGGTATTGTTCGCCAGTTTTGACGTAAACCAAATAACGGAAAGAAATAAAAATATGGGAAATAATAAATTGGCGAAATAAATTGTAAAATGATAATAATAGATGGCAATATCAAGAAGTGGAATTTTGTTTTCTATCATTTTGTTGACCTTCTCCGAAACGTCAATCACAATTGCAATCGGGATAAACATCAACAACATCGTCACAAAAGTGGCTAGATATCTTTTTAATATGTATTTATCAATTATTTTCATTAGTTTATTTAATCTGTTAATCGTTGATTTGGTTATTCGGTTAATCGATTAACCAAATCAACAAATTATCTATAATCTCTGACTCATTTGTTTCACCATTTTTTCTTTCCAGGCATAAAAATCTCCTGCTAAGATATGTTTTCTTGCTTCACGAACCAACCACATATAAAAACCGAGGTTATGAATGGTGGCAATTTGCTTTCCAAGATATTCATTGGCGGCAAAAAGATGGCGTAAATAAGCTTTAGAATATTCTGTATCTACAAAAGTAAGTCCCATTTCGTCCACTGGAGAAAAATCATCTTCCCATTTTTTGTTTTTGATGTTTATGGTTCCGTTTGCGGTAAACAACATTCCGTTACGGGCATTCCGTGTTGGCATCACACAATCGAACATGTCAATTCCGAGTGCAATATTTTCCAGAATATTTATTGGCGTTCCGACACCCATCAAATAACGGGGTTTGTCTTCTGGTAAAATAGCGGTCACAATTTCGGTCATCGCATACATTTCTTCTGCAGGTTCTCCTACAGAAAGTCCACCGATGGCATTCCCTTGTGCTCCGGCATTGGCAATATATTCGGCCGATTGCATACGCAAATCTTTGTAACAGCTTCCTTGAACAATCGGAAAAAAGGTTTGATCATAACCGTATTTAGTGGGTACTTTTTCTAAATGGTTGATGCATCTGTCCAACCAGCGGTGGGTCATTTTCATCGAACGTTTTGCGTAATTATAATCACACGGATACGGCGTACATTCATCAAAAGCCATGATAATATCGGCTCCAATGGTACGCTGGATTTCCATCACGTTTTCGGGTGTGAAAAAGTGGTATGAACCATCAATATGCGATTTGAACTTTACGCCTTCTTCTTTTATTTTTCTGTTTGCTGAAAGCGAATACACCTGATATCCACCGGAATCGGTTAAAATATTTCGGTCCCAATTCATGAATTTATGCAATCCACCGGCTTTCTCCAGAATTTCGGTTTGAGGACGCAGGTATAAATGATAGGTATTTCCCAGAATAATATCGGGATTAATTTCTTCTTTCAGTTCCCGCTGATGCACTCCTTTTACAGAAGCAACAGTTCCAACAGGCATAAAAATAGGAGTTTCAATAACACCATGATCGGTAGTAATTGTCCCTGCTCTTGCTTTAGATAAGGGATCTGTATGTAATAAATCAAACTTCATATAGGCTTTTTTCAGTCGGCAAAGATAAGAGAATTGTGAATTATGAATTGTGAATTGTGAATTAAATTAACAATACCATTATTTCTTTTAATAAATATTGGAAAGTGGAAAGGTGGCAATGAAAAAAAATACGATTTAAAAACATATTTTAATTTTAAAAATTTAATCAGATACAGTATAAAATTAAAATGTCCTGCCATACAGCAGGACATTTTAAATAAATTCAAAACGAATTATTTTATTTTTTATGAATCATTTTTTTCTCCATTTTTCTTTTTTTCATCATTCCGTTCATATACATCTTATCACCGTTTGCCATCATCATGGTTTTGCCATTTTTCATTTTTATCATGCCGTTTGGAAAAACAATAGTACCATTTGACATGGTCATGGCTTTATTCATCATCACCATTTTACCATTTTTCATCATCATCATTTTACCATCTTTCATTTTTAGATAGTCTGACATTTTTACCATCATCCTGCCGTTCATATCCATCATGTCTCCGTTTTTCATCATCATGGTTTTACCGTTTTTCATTTTTACCATTCCGTTCGAAGAAACTACAGATCCGTCTGCCAAGGTTACATCTTTATACATCATCATCATTTTACCCTCTTTCACCATCATCATTTTGCCGTCTTTCATCATTACATGATTTTTCATCTTTACCATTTTGGTTTCCTGGGCAACAATTCCCATCGAAAAAATAATGGCTACTAACAATACAAATATTTTTTTCATAACAATTTGATTTTTAAAGAATAAAATTACAAAAAAAATTCGAGTTTATAATTTTATTCTAAATATTTTGAAAAACTAAATTCTGTTGTTTTCAGAACCATTACAATTATTTATTTTTTTTAACTAATTAATTAACAGCTGTTTATAAAATTTTATTTAAATTTATAGTAATTAAAAATCTAAAACCTAGAGCGAAAGAATAACAATTAAAAGTTATCAAAATGGAAAAGAATAATCAGACAACAACAACCGCCGAACCAGGCAAAAAAGAACTCATCATTACCAGAGAATTTAATTCACCACGAGAACTTGTTTGGAAAGCCTGGACAGAACCAGCGATGATCAAGAAATGGTGGGGACCAAAAGGATACACTTGCCCAAGCTGTGAGGTTGATTTTAAAACAGGCGGTAAATATTTTTTCTGTATGCGTTCTCCTGAGGGCAAAGATTTTTGGAGTACAGGCATCTATAAGGAAATCGCTCCAATGGAACGAATTGTCTTCACCGATTCTTTTGCAGACGAGAAAGGAAATGTGGTTCCGGCTACACATTATGGCATGGAAGGTTTTCCTTTGGAATTAATGGTAACAGTAACATTTGAAGACCATAATGGCAACACAAAAATGACTCTCAAACATATTGGCATCCCGACTGGCGAAATAACCGATATGACTAATGTTGGCTGGAACGAATCTTTCGACAAACTCGATGAAAGTATAAAATAATTATGGCGAGAACAAAACCTTCAAATTATAATTATTAAAAAATTAAATATCCCACAATTGAATTTTCAATAATAACCATATCATAATTTTGTAAGATATAACCCCAAATTTCATACTACTTTTTTAAAAATAATATTAATATAAAAACAATTATTATGGAAACGACAGTTAAAAAACAAGGAGTTGTAAAAGCAAAATCGAATGCAGCACATGAATTGAGAGATTTATTTGAAAATGGATTAAAAGACATCTACTGGGCAGAAAAAGTATTGACTAAATCACTGCCAAGAATGGCTAAAAACGCTTCATCGTCAAAACTAATTCATGCTTTAGAAAGTCATTTAGCTGAAACAGAAGAACATGTTTCACGCTTAGAACAAGTATTTAAAGCTATCGGTACCAAAGCTGTTGCCAAAAAATGCGACGCAATGGAAGGATTAATAAAAGAGAGCGAACTCATTATGGCAGAAACCGAATTAGGTGATGTGCGTGATGCTGGAATTATAGCTTCAGGACAAAAGGTAGAACATTATGAAATTGCTACTTATGGTACTTTACATGCCTTCGCATTAACTCTTGGAGAAGATAAAGCGGCCACTTTATTAGCTAAAACTCTTGAAGAAGAGAAAAGAGCAGATGCAACTTTGACAACTATTGCGCTGTCTGCTATTAATCCAAATGCTGCCACTGCACATCATAAATAATATTTTTTATTGATTATTCCTATTTGAGTAATTATTCCCGTTTGATATAAAGCCTGCCTGATGCAGGCTTTATATATTTAAAGTTCTCAACAACTCTTGACAACTTTCATGAAATCGAACAATCTATTAATCTGAAAAATCCAATTATCTGATTATCTTTGCCACAGTTTAACTTTAACAAACAAAATGAAGCCTAACACACAACAATTAAACGATTTAACTATCCAAGTCAGAAGAGATATTCTTCGTATGGTACATGCTGTCAATTCAGGTCATCCGGGAGGTTCTCTAGGCTGCACCGAATTTATGGTAGCCTTATACCAAAACTTGATGGATCGCAAAGAAGGTTTTGACATGGATGGTATTGGAGAAGATCTTTTTTTCCTTTCAAACGGGCATATTTCGCCTGTTTTCTACAGCGTTTTAGCAAGAAGCGGTTATTTTCCGGTTTCGGAATTAGCTACTTTTCGCCTTATCAATTCAAGACTGCAAGGTCATCCAACCACTCATGACGGTTTACCGGGAGTGAGAATTGCTTCAGGTTCCTTAGGACAAGGATTATCTGTAGCCATTGGTGCCGCTCAGGCAAAAAAATTGAATAAATGCAACCATTTGGTTTACAGTCTTCATGGTGATGGGGAATTGCAGGAAGGTCAAAACTGGGAAGCTATCATGTATGCCGCTGCTAAAAAAGTGGACAATATTATTGCTACAATCGATCTTAACGGAAAGCAAATTGACGGTGCTACCGACGAAGTTTTACCAATGGGAAGTATCCGCGCAAAGTTTGAAGCTTTTGATTGGGATGTTCTTGAAATTGCAGAAGGTAACAACATTGAGGCCATTATTGCAGGAATGACCGATGCCAAATCAAGAACCGGAAAAGGAAAACCAGTTTGTGTTTTATTGCACACAGAAATGGGGCATGGTGTAGATTTTATGATGTACAGTCATGCTTGGCATGGTAAAGCCCCTAATAATGAGCAATTGGCTAGCGCTTTAAGCCAAAATTACACTCATGGAGATAGTGACTATTAGTAAAATGAAGTCACTTTTGGCTTTAATGTTTTGCCTGTTTACTTTTGGGTTATTTGCCCAAGACCATAAAATGAATTACTATTTTAATTTGGTTACGGTAAGTAATATTAAAAATTACGAAAACGGTGCTAGAGTTAAATCCATCCATTTCAGAAATGTAAATGATTCAACATATGTATTATTATTAAGTTTAGAAGCAAATTTTAAAACTGCAACACTGTTTGATTACAAAAATAAATTATTGATAAAGTTTGATGCTAATTTCAATTATAGTACAGTTGAAGACCTGAATAAATTAAACAATGCCATTCTTTACAACAATTTTTTTTATGGCAGAAAAACAAAGTTCAAAAAATTTGTGGAAGATGTTGAATATGAAAGAGATTCGGTGACTAATGTAACTATTGTCCATCTTACCCAATATAAAAACAGTAAAAGAAAAAAAATAATTAATGAGCATTATTACTTTTTTGAAAAAAACAACAAATTAAATTTTAGTCAAAAAAACTCCTTAAAAAATTATTTGAGCAGCAAGTATAAAATTAATATAAAAGAAGATGAAAATATTGGAAAAATAATACACCTGAAAGGTGCAAAAAATGCCTCAGAAACTGAATTTGTAGCGATCGACACTGCTGATTTCAATTTCACTTTTAAAATTAATGATGCTTTTCCTTATCATATTCCCAAAACAACACACACAGTAAAATGAAAAAACATATAAATACAGGCAGTAAAGATACCCGTTCCGGTTTTGGAGCAGGAATGACCGAATTAGGTCAAAAGAATGAAAACGTTGTTGGGCTTTGTGCCGACTTAATCGGTTCGTTAAAATTTGATGATTTCAAGAAAAATCATCCGGAGCGTTTTTTCCAAATCGGAATTGCAGAAGCCAACATGATTGGAATCGCAGCCGGTTTAACCATTGGTGGAAAAATTCCTTTCACAGGAACTTTCGCTAACTTTTCTACAGGAAGAGTTTATGACCAAATCCGTCAATCGGTAGCCTATTCTGAGAAAAATGTGAAAATTTGTGCTTCTCACGCAGGTCTAACTTTAGGAGAAGATGGCGCAACACACCAAATCCTGGAAGACATCGGACTTATGAAAATGTTGCCGGGAATGACTGTAATCAACACTTGTGATTACAACCAAACTAAAGCGGCTACTTTAGCGATTGCCGATCATCACGGACCAGTTTATTTGCGTTTTGGCCGTCCGGTAGTTCCTAATTTCATGCCAGCTGACGAGCCTTTCGTAATTGGAAAAGCAATTGTATTAAACGAAGGAACTGATGTTACCATTATTGCAACCGGACATTTGGTTTGGGAAGCTTTAATTGCTGCTGAAGCTTTGGAAGCAAAAGGAATTTCTGCTGAAGTCATCAATATTCACACTATTAAACCTTTGGACGAAGAAGCGATTTTGAAATCTTTGGCTAAAACCAAATGTATCGTTACTGCCGAAGAACACAATATTCTTGGCGGACTTGGCGAAAGCGTTTCCAGAGTTCTGGCTATGAATAGTCCTGCTCCACAAGAGTTCGTTGCGGTTCAGGATAGTTTTGGCGAAAGCGGAACTCCGGAACAATTAATGGATAAATACAAATTGAACAATCAGGCGATTGTTGAAGCTGTAGAAAAAGTTTTGAGGAGAAAATAGTTTATCTGTTATATATAAAAAAATCCCGTTTCAGTTATGAAACGGGATTTTTTTTATATGCTAAAAGCTTATGGACAAATCGTTGGATCTAAATAATTTGGAATACCATCACCATCACAATCTTCAAAAATAATTGTCCCGTCAAGGTTTTTATGTATCTCATTTTTAGTCAAAATATTATCGCCATCATCATCAAGATCAAACATGTTTGCAAAACCATCGCCATCACTGTCATAATCTATTGGTTTTTGATTTGCTATAGTTGGATCAACTTCATCCTTAGATAATACACCATCTCTATCATGGTCTTTATAACGGAGTTTATTCAATTTGAAACTAAAAATTAATGGAGAATAAGCACCTATTGTTCCTGCTGATGTTGTCATATTATAATACCCTAAACCTGAAGGTAAAAACATTACTCCCGCTCCAAATTCAGTAAAAGCAGTAGGGTTCGGTCCTTCGGCAGTATCATAGTTACCCGTTTTGAATAACGGAATAATTTCTGCCCATCCCGGAACAACATCCTCTAATTGAAACCATACTGGATTTTGGGCATAATCAAATTGAAAATCACTTACAAGATTTCCTTTATAAGATACATAAACAGAATCGACAGCTGTTGGTGTTTCATTTACACCTTCACGAAGCTTTATATAATACACTTTGTAATTAACGTCATGATCATCATTTTGAACCATTTTAGATACCAAAGGATAGTCATCCTGGATTCTAATAGATTCTTGCGTTCCTCCTACTGGTATTTTAGTCATTGTCACATTATAATCAGCATCAACTGTAATGTAATGTGTATCTATGTATTTATCCAAAGAATCTAAATCTTTATTATATTGTTCTGTGTAATCTCTTAGCGGCTCTACTTTTTGCTCATCGTCTTTTACACATGAGGCAAATAAAATTCCAACAGTAAGAATCAAAAATAATTTATGAATTTTGTTCATTATTCGTATAATTTAAGTGCGCAAGATACAATATTGATTTATTTTTGTAAACAATTTAACGTTGATTTTAGAAAAAATATGAGAGTTGATAAATATTTATGGTGCGTGAGATATTACAAAACCAGAAACATGGTTACCGAAGCCTGTAAAAAAAATCATATTACAGTAAACGGCCTGGTTGCAAAACCATCAAAAGAGGTTTTTCCTACGGATAAAATTACGTTCAGAAAAGATCAAATTACGCAAATTATCACCGTGTTAGACATTCCGCCTAATCGCGTTGGAGCCAAATTGGTGGATATGTATCGAAAAGACGAAACGCCGGCCGAAGCTTTCCAGCATTTGGAATTATTGAAACTATCCAAAGAGCATTATCGAAAAACAGGTGACGGACGTCCAACGAAAAAGGATCGCAGAGATTTAGAAGATTTTGGAAACGAAACAAATGAAGATGAAACTGAACAGTAATTATTGGGAAGACCGTTATCAAAACAATGAAATCGGTTGGAATGTTGGCGAAATCACCACGCCCATCAAAGAATATATTGACCAGTTAGAGGATAAAACAATCCAGATTCTAATCCCCGGAGCCGGAAATGGATATGAGTTCGAATATTTAATTCACAAAGGGTTTAAGCATTCGTTTGTAGTGGATTTTGCGTCAACTCCATTGGAAAACATCAAAAAAAGAATGCCCGAACTGGATGAAAAACAACTAATCCATTCTGACTTTTTCAAATTAGAAGGGCAATATGATTTAATCATCGAGCAAACCTTTTTCTGCGCCATAGATCCAAAATTAAGAACAGCATATGTCCAGAAAATGAAATCGCTTTTAAAACCAAATGGAAAAATAGTAGGATTGCTTTTTCAATTTCCATTAACGGAAGAAGGTCCTCCTTTTGGCGGTTCAATTGAAGAATATAAAAACTTATTTGAAAATGATTTTAATATAAAAACATTAGAAGCCGCTTATAATTCAATAAAACCAAGAGAAGGAAAGGAACTCTTTTTTATCTTGCTTCCGAAATGATATTTAGCTCAAGGAAGAAGCAACCTTTGATAAAAATTCTTTATTTTTGGATTTAATTTAGGAAAAAGGCTTTTTAAGTCGGTTTGAAAAAAAATAATTACAATGAGCCAAAACATCATTCTTAATAATCAGGAAATCGAGCACAAAATCAAACGAATTGCTTACCAAATCTATGAGACATTTGTTGATGAAGAGGAAATTGTAATTGCCGGAATTGCGACTAATGGTTTTATTTTTGCCAAAAAACTGGCGCTTGCTTTAGAAAATATAGCTCCTATAAAAGTAATTCTTTGTGAAGTTTATATCGACAAGCAAAATCCAAATGCACCTATAACCACTTCATTGACAAAAGAACAATATGAGAACAAAGGCTTGGTATTGGTTGATGATGTATTAAATTCCGGAACCACTTTGATTTACGGTGTAAAACATTTCTTAGACGTTCCTTTAAAGAAATTAAAGACTGCGGTTTTAGTCGACAGAAACCATAAAAAGTATCCTGTAAAAGCTGATTTCAAAGGCATTTCGCTTTCCACTTCCCTATTAGAACATGTTCAGGTTGTTTTTGAAGACCATAAAGATTACGCCTATTTAAGCTAATAATTCTTCAATTTCTTCAACAATATTTTCCGGTGTTTTACCATCGACATTAATTTTATATTGGGCTTGATGGTAATAAAAACTTCTGTCAAAAAGATGTTTTGCGATAAATTCTTTTAATTCTTCTTCGCTTTTGTCAGCGATCAGCGGTCGATTGTTTTTATCGTTAAGAAGCCTATTATACAATGTATCTATGGAAGCGCTCAAATAGATTGAAATTGTATTTTCTCCTTTCAACAATTCATGATTATTCGCATAGCAAGGCGTACCTCCTCCCAAACTCAAAATCATACTATCAGAATTGTGCATTAAATCATGAAAAACTTCATGTTCTAACTTTCTAAAATAGATTTCTCCTTTTTCTTTAAAGAGAATTTTTACTGACAGATTGGTCTTCTCTTCGATGATTTTATCCAAATCGAAATAGGGAATACCGATTGCTTCGGACAATAATTTAGCAATTGTAGACTTACCACAACCCATATAACCTAATAAAAGTATTTTTCTCATCGGAATAAAACCTTATAAACTAAGGCGTTAAAAGTATTTATTAAAAAAATGTAAATTTATACTAAAATTGCTTTGAAAAATAAATAATAACGCCCTATATTTGCACCCGCATTCAAGAAAAGAATTTGACTCGATAGCTCAGTTGGTAGAGCACATCACTTTTAATGATGGGGTCCTGGGTTCGAGCCCCAGTCGGGTCACAAATTTTGTGATTAACACATACTTTTCTTGAATCAATGACTCGATAGCTCAGTTGGTAGAGCACATCACTTTTAATGATGGGGTCCTGGGTTCGAGCCCCAGTCGGGTCACTAAAGGTCGAGTAATTTATTACTTGACCTTTTCTTTTTTAAGGCCACGTGGAGAAACGGTAGACTTGCCAGCTTGAGGGGCTGGTGCTCGCAAGGGCGTGCGGGTTCAAATCCCGCCGTGGTCACGAATAAATAGAAATGCTTCAAAAATAATCAAGTTTACTTGAAATTATTTTTGAAGCATTTCTATTTTCAAAGCGGAGCTTTGTTGGGAAAGACGAAGTCAATCCCATTCTTGTCGTGAATAAACAATCCGATGTACCCGAGAATATTTTTTTAGGTGGTGCGGGAAAACTTTTTTATACTATTTTTTTGGCCTAATTCATATTGTTTACAATTCATTTCTACTTACCATAAATAAATTCAGTATCCTCACCTCTTAAGATCCTACCAGATTTTATTTTTTAGCGTTACAATCATTGGTAAAAAACTGATGAATGTCCATTTTTTTGATTTAATTCAGTGATAAAATTAATACATTAACCCATTGGGGGTAATTCAAGTTTTTTTAACGCAAAGAAACATAGTTTTCTATATGTCATTGAAAATTAATACTGCTATTACAGATGTATTTATGTTAAATTTACACATTGAAATTCAAATTATGATACAAAAATTAAGACAGCGGGTCAAAAATATATTGGAACATCAGATAAAACATATGGGCACATTTACCAGTGGTATTTATGCGTTTATTATTGGCTCTGTTTTATTGACGGTTGATTATTATGTTGATTTTGGATTGAAATTCAAAATCAATGAAGTTGAAATTTATAATCGACTGATTCCGGTTTCTACCATTTTAATCTCTATTCTTATTGGGATTTCATTAACTACTTTCTCTGTTATTTTTGTTGTGATGCAACTGGCATCTTCTCAGTTTTCTCCTCGAATTTTGAGACATTTTTTATCAAATAATATCAAAATGCAACAATTTATCGGATTATTTGTGGGTACAATTTCGTTGTGTGTATTACCTCAATTAGCTTCCGTTTTTTACCAGACTTCTTTTCTTTTAACACTTACTACAGGCTCTCTTCTCGCATTTTACTGTTTAGTATGGTCTTATCCTAACATGATTAGCTATTTAAGTATAAACATGAATGTCTCCAGTATCACAAATGGAATTAAAGCGGAAATGGTTGAAGAAATCAATGTGTTGTATCAGGAAAATTGGAGTGTTGGAAAAAATTTGCTTTACAAACGTTCCAAAATAAACCCGGATAAATTTCAAATAAAAATCGTAAGTCCATTTGAAACGGGCTATTTAGACAGTGTGAATTATAAAAAACTAGAAAAAATAACGGAATATATCAGTAGTTCTGATGTGCGCGTATTTTTTGAAAATGCCTATCAAAAACCAATTGTAGGAGAATTTATCATGAAAAATACCACTACGCTTATGGTATTAGTCTTTAGCGAGGAACTCCAAATGAATCAGATACTTCGTTTGAAGAAAGAAATAGCAGCGATTGTCAGCACTACTTTTAGAGTTAAATTGTTCAGAAGCCATACGCAAGATGTGAATTTTGGTGTCAGAAAGCTTGTTGATATTGCCATAAAAGCCATTTCTCCTGCGGTGAATGATCCAACGACTTGTTTGAATTGTATAGACCAGATTGGGGAAATAGCAAAAGAATTAGCCATACGAGAATTCCCAACTACGGATTCAAGGACTTTGGGTTCCAAAAAAATTCAAGTAAATGAATTTAATTTTGAAGAATTTATTGACTTTTGCTACGATCAGATTTTTCAGTGGGGAAAAGAAGATCCTACTGTTGTGAAAAGAATTATTAGATCAATCAGTATTATTTTACCGTTAGTTGAAAATCCGTTTAATTTGAAAATTTTAATCCAACAAGTTGAAGAAATGGATTTACTTGAAATTTATAACTTGTCACAATATAAAAAAGGGAAACTAAAAATATCAAAAGAAAAATTAGTGATTGTAGAGAAGGAATTGTCCAGGTTTAGACAAAAAGCTAAATTGCAAATTAAAGTACTGGAACTAAAAGGAGTATTAAATCATTACGAAACGAATCATTATTCGGATAATTTAGAAATTACAAATGCTGAAATTGAGGCTATCAAATACCTTAAAGCTTACACCATTTTTTAATGAATTTACATATGAAAATGGAAATAAAAAACCCGTTAGGTGTAATTAATTGAAGTAAAAAACATTGATGAGATATTGCTCAAGATACTGAAATCCTTTTAAGAAATAGTGAGAACCAAAGTTAGCCTTAGTTAGTCAACTCGTTTTTATGTTTTAAAACATCATCAATATGCTCTAAAGCATACATATTATTATCTATAAACATTTTCATTTTAGAATAATTGAAGACCAATTTACAAATATCCTTTCTTTGCATTGTCATCAATACTTATATTTGATAAGATTTACGCTTCCCTGTGGTTGGACTATTTGAACAAAAAAAGGCGGTCCGATTATGGATGCCTTTTCATTCCTTTCGTTACACTTCAATTATTCAACTAAAGCAAGCGTTCTGTTAGTCAACTCGTTTTTGTGTTTTAAAACATCGTCAATATGTTCTAAAGCATACTCATTATTATCTATAAACATTTTCATTTTAGAATCATTAAAAACCAATTTGCAAATAACCTTTTTTGCATTGTCATCAATACTTATATTGAAAAAGCTTTTAAAATCTCTATAACCCAATCTTTCGTTAGGGATTTTTTTGTTTTGAATAAGCAACGTTCTTATTGTATGGTAGGCTTGAATTTCTAATTCAGTAGTTACAATACCTAACGAGTTTGAGTTTGACTCGGCAATAACTTTTTTATCATACAAAGATTTTAACAAAGAAGAATTAATGAAGCCTCTCATTTTGATTTGCGTACCTTCATTGAACTTCGTTTTAAAATTCATATTTCTATGTATGATTTTCAATAAGTCTTTTGTAGGTTCCGTTAATTCCTTAAATAGTGCATTTTCGAAATCTTCTGTAAAAACACATTCCTGGGCGGTTTGGATAATTTCTTTAATTACGATATATCGTTTATCGAATTTAATGAGAGTATCAACATCTTTATCTTTATATGCACTCAAATTAAAAACAAAGAAAGGTTTACCGTCAATTACATTTGGCTCTAAAACATCCGAATAAAACCTATATTCAATACCATTTGTCAAAATTGCAATTTTTGAATTTCTGGTATTATTGAAATATCCATTTAATTGCGCGGCTTCCTTGTCTGTTAATCGGCTATTTTGCTTTTTAGCTTCAATTAAAATAGTGTCTTTTTTATTTAAAACTATAGCATAATCAATTTTTTGACTAACACGTTCGCCGAAATCAGCATTATATTCCGGAATTAAATCATTTGAAACATAGTTCAGCATTTCAAAAAAAGGCTCAATTAAAAACTTACGTGTTTGCGCTTCATTAGCACACAATTCAATTGCATCGTTAAGTTTAAAATTATCCAGGGCTTTTTTCAATTGATTGACTGCTTGTTTAGGAATGTTTGTTGCCATCATAAGTTTTGGTTTTGGTTTTTAAAATCTCATCTATTCATTTAATTGTAACTTAATGAATATCAAATCTAATCTAACAAAATTAATATAGTTTACGGCTTTCCACATTGTCAGCATTTTATGCATAATCATTAGAATGCAGGTTGTGCTTCTAAAGGATTTTCTTTAAATGTTGTTTAATTCTGTGATGCCACAAAAAAATCAAACCTCTCCAGACTTTTTTTATTTAAATCCAAACATTCAATTGCCATTCCAAATTAAATTTTTAAATTTGTTTACGAAATTTCAATAACTCATGAACAATATTAAAAATACCTTTAGTATAAAGGATCTCGAAAACTTTTCAGGAATAAAAGCACATACCATTAGAATATGGGAAAAAAGGTATAATGTGCTTGAGCCAATGAGATCTGAAACAAATATTCGTTATTATGATTTGGCCAGTTTACAAAAATTATTGAATATCACCCTGTTACATGATCACGGTTATAAAATATCGAGAATTGCAACCTTCTCTAATGAGAAAATTCCTTTAATGGTTAGAGAAATCGTATCCGAAAAAAGTAAAAAAAATCATGCTATAAATACTTTTAAGATAGCCATGATGAATTTCGACCAATACCTGTTTTACAAAACATATGATGGTTTACTTGCTGAAAAAACATTCAGAGAAGTCTTTTATGAAGTTTTTATCCCGTTAATGAATGAAATAGGATTATTATGGCAAACGGACACCATTACTCCGGCACATGAACATTTTATGAGCTATCTGATAAAGCAAAAACTTTTAATAAACACGGAGAAAATTCAGGTGACGAAGCCAACCAATAGCAGTAAAATTTTTGTTTTATACCTTCCTCTGAATGAAATTCATGAATTGGGCCTAATGTATCTGAATTACGAAATCGTATTACACGGTTACAAATCCATTTATTTAGGCGAAAGTGTTCCGTTGGAAAGCTTAAAAGACTTAAAAAAATATTTTGACAACATCGTTTTTGTATCGTATTTTACTGTTCAGCCTCAAAAAGAAGAAGTCAACGATTACCTTTCAAAACTCAATACCGAAATTTTGAACGAAGAAAATTCTGAATTATGGCTACTCGGAAGAATGGTCGAACATATTGATACCCAAATAATCTCACCAAAAACAACCATTTTTTACTCCATCAATGAATTGGTAAATAAACTTTAAATATTTTTTTTTAAAAAATCATTAATTTTGTTTAACTATTTTATATATTTGTTAAACAATATGAAAAAAGATATAAAAATAATAGGTTCTGGTTTTTCAGCATTAGCTGCAGCATCATATTTGGCAAAAAAAGGGCACAAAGTCACTGTTTACGAAAAAAATGCAACTATTGGCGGCAGAGCCAGACAACTCAAAAGAGACGGATTTACGTTCGACATGGGTCCAAGTTGGTATTGGATGCCGGACGTTTTCGAACGTTTTTTTGCTGACTTTGGCAAAAAAACATCCGATTATTATGAACTTATAAAATTATCCCCAGCCTACAGGGTCTATTTTGGCATCAATGAATTCATTTCAATAGCCGATAATTTACCTGAAATCGTAACCACTTTTGAAGAAATTGAAAAAGGCAGCGGAGCCATTTTAGAAGCATTCATGGCGGAGGCCAAAAGCAATTATGATATTGCCATTAAAGATTTGGTTTACCGACCTGGAGTATCACC
This sequence comes from Flavobacterium sp., assembly GCF_035292545.1. Lineage (GTDB taxonomy): Bacteria > Bacteroidota > Bacteroidia > Flavobacteriales > Flavobacteriaceae > Flavobacterium. The sequence continues at coordinate 32,509 of NZ_DATDPV010000083.1, forward strand.
TTTAGAATTAATTACAGCGGAAACGGCCAAGAAAGTAGGTCAGTTTTTAAGCAACATAAGCCGGGATGTACACAAAAAATTCAAGAACGAGCGATTAATTCAAATTTTAGAATTTCCGGTTTTATTTCTTGGGGCAAAACCTTCGGACACACCGTCTTTTTATAGTTTTATGAATTATGCCGATTTCGGACTGGGAACCTGGCATCCAAAAACCGGAATGTTCGATGTGGTTTTAGCCATGGAAAAACTGGCAAGAGAATTGGGTGTTGTTTTTCACACCAATTCAAATATCGAAAAAATAATTGTCGAGAATAAAAAAGCCGTGGCTTTAATTGTAAATGGAGAAATAAAATATGCGGATGTAATTTTGAGTGGTGCCGATTACCATCATACAGAAACCTTGTTAGACGAAAAACACAGAGCTTATTCTGAAAAATACTGGGAAAGCAGAGTTTTTGCTCCTTCCTCACTTCTGTTCTACGTTGGTTTTGATAAAAAAATTGAAAATATTTCGCATCATGCTTTGTTTTTTGATGTGGATTTTAATCAGCATGCGAAAGACATTTATGACAAACCGAAATGGCCGGATGAACCTTTATTTTATGCAAACTTCCCATCTTTAACGGATGAAACGGCAGCGCCAAAAGGAATGGAATCTGGATTCTTTTTAATCCCGCTGGCTCCAGACATTGTTGATAATGAAGCCTTAAGAGAAGAATACTTCAATAAAATCATTGAACGTTTTGAAACTCTGACGCAACAAAGTGTAAAAAATAATATTATCTTTAAGGAATCTTTTTGTAAAAATGATTTTATCGAACATTACAATTCTTATAAAGGAAATGCTTACGGAATGGCAAATACATTATTGCAAACCGCTTTTTTAAGACCCAAATTAAAAAGCAAAAAAGTTAGAAACCTATATTTTACGGGACAGCTTACAGTTCCCGGGCCTGGTGTTCCGCCGGCATTAATTTCAGGAAAGTTAGTAGCAGAATTAATCGAGAAACACCTTTAATATGAAATCTATTTTTGACAAAGTTTCTTTTGAATGCAGCAGAAACGTTACGAAATCCTACAGCACGTCCTTTTCTTCGGCAGTGAAAATTCTGGCGCCAAGCATTCGTCAGGATATTTATAACGTCTATGGATTTGTGAGATTTGCCGATGAAATCGTGGATAGTTTTCATGATTATGACAAAGAAACATTATTCACACTATTTGAAAATGATTTAGAATTGGCTCTAAAAAACAAGATTAGTCTAAATCCTGTGCTCAATGCTTTTCAGCACACCGTAAATAAATATAATATTCCCTTTGAGTTGATTGCTTCTTTTATGAAAAGCATGAAATTAGATTTAACCAAAACCGAATATAAAACTAAGGACGAATACAATGAATACATTTTTGGTTCAGCGGATGTGGTAGGTCTAATGTGTTTAAAGGTTTTTGTGAAAGGCGATGATGCTAGATACAATGAATTGAAGCATTCCGCTATGCGATTGGGTTCTGCTTTCCAAAAGGTGAATTTCTTAAGGGATTTAAAAGCTGATTTCGAAGATTTGAGCCGAACTTATTTTCCAAACACAGATTTGAACCAATTGGATGAAACTTCCAAACTAAAAATCATAGAAGAAATTGAAGCTGATTTCAGGGCAGGTTTCGAAGGAATCGTTCATTTGCCTATTGAAGCAAAATTTGGCGTTTACACGGCTTATATTTATTATAAAAAATTGTTGTCCAAATTAAAAAAAACACCATCGGCCGAAATAAAAAACACGCGAATCAGGGTTCCAAATTATCAAAAATACGGACTATTTGCCAAGTGTTATTTTAGTTATAAATTAAACATCATTTAAATTTAAAAATCATGTGGTTACACGTTTTAGTTTTTATTCTCACTTTCTTGTTCATGGAATTCATGGCTTGGTTCAGTCACAAATATATCATGCACGGTTTTTTATGGAGTCTGCATGCCGATCATCATAAAAAAGACCATGATTCGTGGTTCGAGAGAAACGATGCTTTTTTTATCATCTATGCAGTGATTAGTATCGGATTTTTTCTGCTTTGGCAATATCAGATTTTAGAAATCGGATTGACCATCGGAATAGGTATTTTCGCTTATGGAGTCGCTTATTTTATCGTTCATGATATTTTTATTCACCAGCGTTTTAAATTGTTTAAAAACGCAAACAATGTATATTCCCGAGCCGTTCGCAGAGGACACAAAATGCATCACAAACATATTGGTAAAGAAAATGGGGAATGTTTTGGAATGCTGATGGTTCCGTTTAAATACTTCAAAAAATAATTCATAAAAAAAGCGCTCCATACGGAACGCTTTTTTAGTATAACTAACCTATTAACCTATTTTTTGAACATTTCCTGCAAAGGTTTCAATTGTTCTAAATCTATATTAGAACTTTTCAATACCGACATCATGGTCATGATTCCTGTGGGATTCATATCTTTTCCTAAAATACGAACTACTGCAAAACCGTTTTCCTTTTGGTTGGCGAACAAAATAAACTCTTCTATATGTTCGTCATCTCCAACAAAACTTACGGAAGCACCTTCTTTTCCGGAACCAAATTTCATTAATTGTTGGTACTTTTCATCTTTTAGAATAGCAACCACTTTGGCTCTTTCGGTATCAAATTGTGCTTTGTTGGCATCATTCAATTTGAAAGCCAGAATATTCATTTTGTCAAAGGATTCCAAAGCTGTGTTTTGCTCCGCTGACAATTTTGTTTTGTCTACGTTCAAAATACTTGGTGAAACATCCAATGCGATGAAATTCTTATTTTCTGTATTCTCTACAAAGTACTTTTGCAAGGTTGGCTTGTTGTTGCAACTTCCTAAAAACAAACTGCATAAAATGGCGATGCTATAAATACGTTTCATCTTTTTTTATTTATTTTTTGATGCTCTCTTCAACTCATCACCACCAGGAATCCTCATTTTATCAGTTAAAACTGAAATTTCATTCAAATCGAAATCACCTGTTAGTGACATCAAAACGGTTTGGTTTCCTTTCGAATTCCCTTCCATAAACATCAGCAATTCTTTAATCTGAGAATCTTTGGCTCCCGATTTTACTAAGATTTTGATGTTTTTTCCATTATCGGTCACTCGCATCAGTTCTTCTAATCCGGCAGATTTTAAATATTTTTCAGAAGCTGATTTCATTTCTGCAGAAACTCTGGTGCTTGTAGTGGTAAAAACCTTCAGATTGTCTAACTTTTTGATTAATTTCATATACTGTTGCGCTTCTTTATCGGAGGCATCCACTTTTACTTTACTCATCAATTCGAACATTTTTTTGTTCACAATGATAGAAGTTACATCGTCCTGACCGTCAAACTTATCGAATGCCGCTTGTGCAAAAAACACTGTTGGCAATAACGCGAATACTAAGGTCATAATTATTTTTCTCATGATTTCTTTTTTTATTTTTTATTTTTTTTATTGTTTCCCATGATAGTCAGAAACTATCTTAATCTAATTTTTAAAATTTAAGGAATACTTTATCCCTTGCTGTTTCATACTCTTCAACATACTGTACACTTTCTATGCCAACATTTACATTCTCGGATAATAGTGCCAATGCTTTTTGTGTTTCTCTTAAAGCGACTTCAGGATCATCATAAGAACCTAAATCCTGCTTTTCGGCATTGTTATAATTCAGATAAGTAAATGTTCCAATTCCCAGCAAAACAACAACCGAAGCGGCAATCGATAACCACGCTACATTACGTTTTTTAGATTGTAGTGGTATTTCTTGCTTAAACTTTTGCTCTTTTGCCTGAGAGAAATATCCAAATAAGGATTGGTACTGCTCCAAATGCTGCGCAACATCTGAGGAAGAGAAGTAATCTTTCAATTCATTTTCTTCGGCAATACTGGTTTCTCCCTGAAAGTATTTTTCTAATAATATTTCTATTCTATCTAATTCCATAACTGTGTGTTTTTGACATAAATTCTCTTACCGTTTTCCTTCCTCTTGAAAGCGCTACGCGAATAGCGGTTTCATTCATATCTAAAATTTTCGCGATTTCTTCAAACTCATATTGTTCGATATCCCGCATTTGAATAATTAATCGTTGTTGTTCGGGCAATTGATTGATGATTTTTTCAACCCAATCCAAACTGTCCTGATCTTCTACTTTTTGCTGTAAACCGGCTTCCCTATCCGTAAAATTATTGTGAACGATTTTTAAATTTCCGGCTCTTTTCGATTTCAATTGATCCAGACAATAATTCTTGGTCATCGTCATCGCAAAAGCTTCCACACTATTGTATTCGCTCAAGCCTTCATTTTTATTCCACAATTTTACCAAAACCTCCTGAGTGGCATCTTCGGCTTCTTCTGTGCTTACCAGTAATCTCTTTGCAAGCCTAAAGACTTTGTCCTTGAAAGGAGCGATTAAATGCACGAACTCGTTTTGGTTCATTATCGTTGGTTTATTTGGTCGGTTATACAATCAAGACGAAGGATATTATTTTTTGTTACAAACAAATTCAAAATAATTCTAAACTTAGTGAATTATAGCATACAAAAGGAGATATATTTAGAAGAAATTCCTGATGTATTTTTGAATTCAACACAATAAAAAAGTATATTTATGCGATACTATTAAATAACCAACTATTTATAAAACCAAAATCACATGAAAAACACAACCAAATTATTTTTAGCCTTAACTGCTTTGATTTCTTTTGCATTTGTAAAACCCAAATTTATTGAACCCAAACAAATCAATGTAGTTATTGATGCGAGCCATGGCGGATATGATTCAGGTGCAAAAGTGGGGGGTTTTACCGAAAAACAGATTGTAGAACAGATTACCCATAAAATCTATGCTTTAAATAAAAATAAAAATGTCGTGATTCATTTAACCCGAAGCTCTGATACATTTGTTTCATTGGTAGAAAGAACCAATACCATAAATGCATTAAAACCGGATTTAGTTTTGTCTTTACATGTAAATTCAAACTCAAATAAAAACAAATCAGGAATGGAAATGTATGTGGCAAATGAAAATAAATCTTCTGAAATGTCGCTAGCTTTTGCAGGAAAGCTTTATGATAAATTTATAAATAATAATTTAAAAGTAAACGAAATAAAAAACGCGAAATTTTATATTCTAAAAAAATCAGAAGTGCCTGCAGTACTTGTAGAACTTGGGTATTTATCTAACGAAAGTGATTCAAAATACCTGACTGATGAAAAAGAACAAAACCGTCTTGCGGAAACTATTATAGATTTTATTTCGGAATTAAAATAAAACTCTCCAATTTCTAAACAAACAAAAATCCCGCTCCAAGAAATTTGAAGCGGGATTTTTAATTAAATTAAAAGATTTTATCTTTTTAGAACAAGATATTCAAACCGATTTTAAAATTTCTTCCTCTGGTGCTATACCCTACAGATTCAACAAATTCTTCATTTAAAATATTGGTGACTGCTCCAAAAACAGTCATTCTGTTTTTGATTAATTCATACTTAGCCGTTACATTTACCAACTGATAAGAATCTAACAAAACTGGTGTGGTTGCAAAAGTGCCTCCATCAAAGAAAGCATCGTTTCTTTTATCCACATATTGATAGTTTACATTAAAAAACGTCCTTGTCGTTGCCTGATAATCTAAGGAAACATTTCCTTTATGTTTTGGAATTAATCTGCTCAAAGGCTGCTCTACTTGAGTAAAAGTATAATTTCCGTTGACTTTTATTTTGGTTGAAAAAGAATAAGAAATCATAGTTTCAATCCCTTTTGCGTCATTTTTCCCTTCAATATTTACATAATTGGATGTCCAGGTAATTGGGTCTGTATAAAATCCAATGGAATTTTTTTCTTCTCTATGAAAAGCAACGGCATTGAAAGTGAATTTTTTATTTAATAACTCCACTTCAAAACCTGCTTCTACCGTACTATTTTCTTCCGGAGTTAAATCCAAATTTCCGTAAGGCGAATACAATTGGTATAAACTCGGAGTAATGTAAGCGGTACTATAGGAAGTCAAAACTTTTAAAGGTATTTTCGAAAAAGAATAAGACGGATTTACATTATAAACAAAATGAGTATCATAAATACTGTGCATGTTGTAACGCGCTCCGGCATTTATATTCAAACCAAAATCAGAATTATAAACTGCCGTTAAATAAGGATCAATGGTATTAAATTTTGCTGTTTCATTGGTTATTGCATCATAGGGTGTTTCCGAATTCATTTCGTGGAATTGGAATTGGCTTCCTGTAACAACAAAAAATTGTTTGTTAAATGAATATTTATTAAACACATCAACATTCACACTTTTTGATTTGTAATCACTGACTTCAACTGCATTTGCCCAGCTATTAAAAGTATTGTAATTTCTTTCGATAGTATTAAAGCTGGAATTCAAAACAAATTCTCCTTTATTGTATTTGTATTTTGGCGAAAATCCAAAACGGAATTGTTCCGATGTAGATTCATTTAATGAAGTATCCGGATTGCTGAAATTGTCAAAGGTTCCGTCAAAGTCACTCTTTACTTTGTCATAATTGGCAAAGAAATCCAATGTTAATTTAGTTGTTGGTTTAAAGCCAAATTTCACCAACGAATTCACTCTGGAAAAACGATCTTCCTCATAAGTGGAAGATTGTGGAACTGCGGCTTCCGAAATTCCTTTGGTTTCCGTACTATTTAAAGAAGCAAAATAATTGAATTTTTCAATATTGCCATTCAAAACAAATCCTTGATTAAAATCTTGCGGATTGTATTTTACTTTGTCAGCAGTAGCTTGCGTCCCCATGCTCATATAGGCATTTCCGGAAATTGCTTTCTTGCCGGCTTTTTTCAAAGTAATGTTGATTACTCCGGTAGCGGCCCCGGTCCCGTATAAAGTACTCGCCGCACCTTTCATAACCTCAATACTTTCTACTTGTTCCACTGGAATTAATCGCAAATCATACTCTAAATTAATCCCGGAAGCATCTGTGACCGGTATTCCGTCAATTAGAATCAACGTTTGACGATTACGACCACCACGAAGGTAATACCCTAAATTTTTTCCGGCACTGCTTTGGTTTCCGTTAACCTCAAGTCCGGCAACTGTGCTTAAAACATTGGCCAGGGATTGACCTGATTTTTTCGCTAATTCTTCGGCAGTAATTTTCACGATTACTTTTCCTGATTTTTCTTTTGGCAAAGCAAATTTCGAATCCGAAATTACAACTTCATCCAGTTTTACTTCTTGCTCCTGAGCAAAGGCATTCATTGCAATAAACAATGCAAACGCACTTAGGCGAACCATTTTTTTGTTCATTTTAGTTAAAAATAATTTTAATAAAGTGGGGAGAAAAGCATAGAATTGACCCATACCCAAACCTTTTTTTCCCGAAAGTTTGATACTCGATGTATTAGGCAGGTCTCCTGGCTTGCGTCTTGTTGTTTACCTTCCCATTCGCCGCGGCAAACAGTGGTTTTGTAGATAACAACAAGCTTGATAGCTTACAGTTGCGGGTACAGCTTAGGTTTTGAACCTAATTCCCTTTTAATGCGATTTGAAAAAACAAAGTCACAACCTCAATACGGGCGCAAATATATAAATAATTATTAGGTAAGCATCAGATAGAGCTATCTCAACTAACAATTTTTTTAAATTAGATATAAAATAAAATGAGTTCTCCTATTTCTGAATATCATCTTTCTTTTTTGAAAGTTTGATTATCAACCATGCAAAACCAATCAAAAAATGTAACAGGATAATCCCTGCAACTATATAAACAAAAGTGTTTGAATCGTTTCTCATAACTTGTTTTTTTTGATAAAATTACAGTTTTTCAACAAAGGGATTGGTATCAAATGTTTCACAAGTTCATTTTTATAGAAACAAAACTTTACTTTTGCAAAAATATTTTTAATGAAAATAGCACAACAATCCTTATTATACTTTTTAATTGCTTTGTTATTCATTCAATGTAAAAAAGAAGAAAAAAAGGAAACTTCAGAAGTAACTACTGAGAATTCCATTCAATACGCCAAAGGGCTTGAAATCTATAAACACAAAGGCTATTCTTTAGTAAAAATAACCAGTCCCTGGCCGGAAGCAAAAGAAAATTTCACTTATGTTTTACAGGAAAAAAATGGAATTATCCCGGATAGTTTAAAACAGTTTACTACCATTCAAATTCCCATAAAATCTATTGTTGTGACCTCAACTACTCACATTCCCGCTTTAGAAATGTTAGGTGTCGAAAATACTTTAGTTGGTTTTCCCAATACCGATTATATTTCGTCCGAGAAAACCCGAAAACGAATCGATGCCGGAAAAGTTCGGGAAGTAGGCGCAAACGAAACCTTAAATACCGAAGTTTTAATCGATATGGCTCCTGATGTGATTGTTAGTTTTGGTTTAAACAACAGCAATCCAACTTTGGATAATTTACAAAAAAGCGGTTTAAAAGTAATGATTAATGGTGATTGGACCGAACAATCTCCACTCGGAAAAGCCGAATGGATTAAGTTTTTTGGAGCATTATACGGATTGGATTCCAAAGCCAATACCGTTTTTTCAGAAATTAAAAAAGAATATACAAACACTTTAGCTTTAGCCAAAAAGGCAATGACAAAACCCACAGTGTTAAGTGGCGCCATGTTTCAGGACCAATGGTATGTGCCGCAGGGCGAGAGTTGGGCTTCCTTGTTTTTGAAAGATGCCGAATCCAATTATTTATGGGCCGATAGCAAAGGAACGGGCAGCTTGACTTTACCCTTTGAAAATATATTAGAAAAAGCGCAGGATGCCGAATACTGGATTGCGCCGGGAGATTTTTCTTCGTTAAAGGAAATGAGCGACAGCAATCCGCATTACGGTCAGTTTGCTTCGTTTAAAAATAAAAAAGTATATTCGTACGGAATAAACAAAGGCGCAAAAGGTGGAATTCTTTATTTTGAGTGGTCTCCTACCCGCCCTGACTGGGTCTTGAAAGATTTGATTAAAATTTTTCATCCCGAATTATTGCCCAACCACAAACTTTTTTTCTTTCAGAAATTAGAATAAATTGACCCAAACCAACCGAAATACGATTCTTTTCGTACTCCTGACCATCGGAGTCATTTTCTTGTTTCTGGTAAATATCAGTTTGGGATCGGTTTCTATTCCAATCAAAGAGGTATTTAACAGTCTGACTGGTGGAAATGCCAGTAAAGAAACATGGGAATATATCATTATTAATTACCGCTTACCCAAAGCTATTGCTGCCATTTTGGTTGGAATGGGACTGTCAATTAGCGGATTATTAATGCAAACTTTATTTCGAAACCCATTGGCTGGACCTTATGTTCTAGGGTTGAGTTCCGGTGCAAGTTTAGGTGTAGCCATGGTTATTTTAGGTGCAGGGTTTTTACCGAGTTTTTTAGCTTCCGTTTTACTTTCTTCTTATGGAATTGTTTTAGCTTCGAGTATGGGAAGTTTTTTGGTTTTACTGGCCGTTTTAGCCGTTTCCCACCGATTGCGAGATACCATGGCCATTTTGATTGTGGGATTAATGTTTGGAAGCTTGACCAGCGCCATTGTTGGAACCCTGACGTATTTTAGTACAGCAGAACAGTTGCAAAAATTCACTTTCTGGTCATTGGGAAATTTAGGTAATTTATCTTGGACATCAATATTGATTTTATCCATCTGTGTGACCATTGGTTTGCTTTTGAGTATTTTCAGCATCAAGCCTTTAAACGCCTTGCTTTTAGGAGAAAACTACGCCCGAAGTTTGGGATTGAATTATAAAAAAACGAGACTTATCATCATATTTGCGACGAGTATTTTGGCAGGAAGCATCACTGCCTTTGCGGGTCCTATTGCCTTTATCGGATTAGCCGTTCCGCATATTGCAAAATTGGTTTTTCAGACCAGCAATCACACGATTTTATTTTGGAGCACCTTGCTTTTCGGGGCGATGATTATGCTTATTTGTGATGGCATTTCACAAGTTCCGGGAAGCGATATTACATTACCCATCAATGCGGTGACTTCTATTTTTGGAGCACCGATTGTGATTTGGCTATTGGTTGGAAAACGTAAAATGATGACCTAATGGAAAGTAAAATTATATTACAGGCTTCAAAAATCAGCATTGGCTATGCTCATAAAAAAGAAAAAACTATTGTTGCATCCAACATTGATTTATCTTTGGAAAAAGGAAAATTAGTAGCGTTAATCGGTGCCAACGGAATCGGAAAATCAACACTTTTAAAAACCATTACCGGTATTCAAAATACCATTTCAGGAACAGTTTTACTCAACGGCAAAAACATTCACGAATTGGATTCCTTAACCTTAGCGCAAAATCTAAGTATTGTGTTAACCGAAAAATTGCCTCCCAGTAATTTAACCGTTTTTGAACTCATTGCTTTAGGAAGACAGCCTTACACCAATTGGATCGGAAAGTTAACCGAGACCGATATTGAAAAAGTCCACGAAGCCATGGAACTCACCCAAATCAGTCATCTATCCAATAAAAAGCATTACGAAATCAGTGACGGGCAATTGCAAAATGTTTTGGTAGCGCGAGCTTTGGCACAAGATACTCCGTTGATAATTCTGGACGAACCTACAACTCATTTGGATTTATTGCATAAAGTGGCGTTATTCAAACTTTTGAAAAAACTGACGAAGGAAACCCAAAAATGCATCTTGTTTTCTACGCATGATATCGACATGGCGATACAATTGAGTGACGAAATGATTATCATGACCCCAGAAATGGTGCTACAGGATCAGCCTTGCAATTTCATTTCAAAAGGGACTTTTAATTCCCTTTTCAAAGATGAACATATTGTTTTTGATTCTGAGAAAGGGAAGTTTATGATTGTTTAAATTATTTTCCTTTCAATAAATTTATGCTCACTGTCGCAATATCTGAATCGGGAAATTTTCTAAAAACATTAGCGTCTGGAAACAAGCCTGCTTCTGCACATATTTTGTGTAAAACTTCAATTTCCACAATAAACTGATCCGAGAAACCATGCGTAGCATCATAAGCAGTTGCGGCAGTTTTACCCAGATTAGCGGCCGTCAAAGCAGGAGCAATGGTATGCAATTCTATCATCAACAATCCAAATTTACTGACATAAGGAGACCATTTTTTGAAATGTTCCAACAAATTATCTTCCACCAGATTATTTTTGATTCGCAAACCTCTATGGGCAAATGCGCCTGTGGATTTACTCACTCTATCGGCAGTCAGTTGTTTTGGCATTTCCCAAATTCGGTTATGGTCCAGGAATGTCCTCACATTCAATAAATCTTTCAGATCAATGTTATAATTTTCCATCAAATCATCGGAAAGTAAATCTGGACGGCCAATATCACCCCAAATTACTTTGGCCCAAATATCGGCTTTGATCAAATTGGCTCTCGTTACTTTCAACGCCGTTTGATTGTAATCGGCACCGACCAAAAATAACGGATAATCATCGAGCATTTTTCCGCGTAACGTTTGTCGGTCTATCACCTCAAAAACGTGTTGCAGGAAAGCGCCATTACCACATCCCATATCCAAAATCCCTTTGGGCTGTTCTTCGATAGGTAAATTGAATAATTTAATGATGATTTCATCCACAATTTTGAAATAGGTATCATGGGCACCACCACTTCCCCAAACATTCATTTCCCGATCCACATGAATTTCATCTTCGCCTTCGGCAACGGTTCGCAATACATTTGGATTACCAAATAACAGTTCGTCCATTTTACTAAAAGTTGGCAAATAGGAAACGGTCACGCCATAAGCAGTGGCTCTTTTGGCAAAAAACAATCCTGTTTCTGCAAATTGATAATTCCCGTTTTTATGGGTAAACCAACCTAAATAAACGAAGAAATCCAATATTTTTTTAAAATTATCGGGTGACTTGTGAAACTCTTCCGGGCGGAAAGATATTTCCATGAAATATTTATGAAACATCCCGCTCATGCCAAGTCGAACTAAAGTAGGTCCGACCAAAGCGCCTTCAATATGTTTTAAAATCTGATGTTGAATTTCATTGGTCAAAGGATCATTGGAGAATGAAATCCCATAATTATTTTTATATTTTTCAAAAATAACATTCAGTTTTTCAAAAGGGGCATCTTCAAATAATCGAGGATGAAACTGCATCGAGAATTGCAATAAATCAACCACATCTCCATACAAATGAAACATCGAAAAAGCAATCTCACTTTTGTCTGTAACACTAAATTTGATTTCGTCGGTAGCATTATTAATATGATAATTCAGAAATCCTTGAGAACACAACACCCGTAAACCCACATTCAGATAACCTTCATTGGCTTTGAATTCAGCAGTAAGTTCCGCAAGAGTGGCTTCTTTTTTGTCAAGAATATAGACTAAAACGCCTTTTTTATGCAACGAAAATCCCACCGGTGCGGTAACTAAACCATCCAAATGTCTAAAAATGGTACTTCTGAGAAAAACTTTATCAATCATAAAATGAATTTTAAAATGGCTTACTCAAATATATAAAATTTCATCCAAAGAAGATGAACCATTTTTAAAACCCATACTCCGTCCTTTACAATTCAATCTGTCTTTTGGCTTCACCAATAGCAAAAGCAACAGAATTCGCTAAATTATAACTTCGTACCAAAGGCGAAATAGGGATGGTCAGGTGATTGGAAAACTGTGCCAAAACTGCATCACTCAAACCCACACTTTCTTTTCCAAAAACCAACCAGTCGCCCTCTTGAAATTCTGCTTTCAAATAAGAAGTATCACTATGGGAACTGAATAAAAACACGCGTGACAAATCCGGAATCTGGGCAATCCACTCGCTTACATTCTGATATTCTTTCCAATCGAGATGTACCCAATAATCCAATCCGGAGCGTTTTAAATTTTTATCCGTTATTTGAAACCCAAATGGATGAATCAGATGCAGCCTGTTTCCGGTTCCCACACACAAACGACCAATGTTTCCGGTATTGTTCGGAATTTCAGGTTCTACTAAAACGATGTTTAACATATTTTTTAATTAAAAGATTGAAAAATTAAAAGATTGAAAAAAATATTTCAAACAATTTAATTTTCTATTTCAAAATCAGAAACTTCTAAAACTTCTCCTGATTGTAAATTATTTAAATGCACATTTCCAATACGAACACGAACCAATCGCAACGTAGGAAAACCAACAGCTGCAGTCATTTTTCGAACTTGTCGAAACTTTCCTTCATTAACTGTAATCGAAGCCCAGGAAGTTGGTCCGTGACGTTCATCCCGTATTTTTTTCCCTCTTGCACCAAAGGCGGGAACTTCATGAATTAAAAATGAGGTACAGGGTTTGGTGATGTATTTAGTTCCATTAAAACCTATTTCGACACCCTCTTGCATTGTATCGATAGCTTCTTGCGTAATTATGCCATCAACTTGTACATAATATTCTTTATCGACCTTTTTACTTCGAATAATTTCGCTCATCATTCCGTTAGTCGTAAGCAACAATAAACCTTCGGAATCCTCATCAAGACGACCAATTGCCATCGTGCCATTTGGAAAATCATACAATTCACCCAAGAGCTTTTTCTTTCTCTTTAGCTCATATATAAATTGGCTTAAATAGCCATAGGGCTTGTGAAGGATGAAATGAGAATGAGTCATTTTATTGTTTCTTTTGTGAATGCAAAGATAGTTTTGTTTTAGCAGCATTTAAAAAAGTACAACGATACATTTTATCGTAACAAACCTAAAGCAATGTTAAATGACTATCTTCTTTAATATAAAAGACGTAATATTATAAAAAAGCACAACTAACAATAAAATATATTGTCATGGAAAATAAAGATTTAGGTTCAAAAAAAATGAACAACAAACAGAATGTAAACGAAGGATTTAGCGGTGAAAATATGTCAGAGGAAAAAAATCCATCAACACCAACATTAAAAACGGAAGTAGAAATCGACGTAAACGGTAATCCGGTAGTAGTTCAAAGAGCACGTAATATTGATGCAACAACAGCCAACACTCCGGAAGAAACCGACAGAAACTGGAATGAAAATGAAAGTTTAAGTCGTGGTGTAGCCACTGAGAAAGAAGTCGACAAAACTATCGAAAACAAAGATCGAAACTCAGACATCACGCCAAACCGATATCCAAATTCGAATCCCGACAATCATGAAAACAGAGGGAATATAAAGTTGGACGAAAAATAATTTTAATTTATTTAATGAGCCGATAAGAACATCATTTCTTATCGGCTTTTTTATTATTTTTTTTGAAAAGGGGAAAGACATTACAATACTGGATTTTTAAAGATTAAATTCTGGATTGTAAATGATCCCAATGACGTTCTCCCATAAATCCCTGGCACTCGCTATCAAAATTTCACCACCTACATTGATGTTTTCATCTTATTTGCATTTTAATATTAACACTCAAATTTAATCCAAAAATATCTTCAACGAATTCTTGTAAAGAATCTTGTCGGAAATTGGTTTATAAATTCATCTTTAATATTTTAAAATCATACTATTCGTATTTATAAATAGTTAATTAACAACACTTTAAAAATTAATTTCTTTAAATTTACAATCCATAAACAATATAGATTTTTTATATTCTTTTCATGATAAATTTAATAATTAACCTATCAAAATAGAGTTACCCGATTGGGAATTACTTATAAAAATTAATATTTAAAAACAACTATTATGGAACCATCAATGAAAAAACAAGAAAATGCTAAAGGAGTTGTAAAAGCAACAGCTAGTGCAGCAAAAGGATTGAGAGAATTATTTGAAGTTGGATTGAATGACATTTACTATGCAGAAAAAGTAATGACCAAATCGTTGCCAAAAATGGTCGAAAATGCTTCCTCTCCAGAATTAGTTACCGCTTTAAAAAACCATTTAGCTGAAACAGAAGAGCATGTTTCGCGTTTAGAAAAAATATTTAAATCCACAGGAATCAAAACAGTGGCCAAAAAAAGTAACGCCATGGAGGGCTTAATAAAAGAAAGTGAAGTTACAATGAAAGAAACCGAATTAGGTAATGTGCGTGATGCCGGAATTATTGCCGCAGGACAAAAAGTGGAACATTATGAAATTGCTACCTATGGTACATTACATGCTTTCGCAAAAACACTCGGTGAAGACAAAGCTGCCCAATTATTGGCGATGAATCTTGATGAAAAGAAAAAAACAGATGCTGCTTTGACTGGAATCGCCATGGCTTCGATTAATGCCCAAGCGGCTGCGCCAAATCCTAAATGGTAATTTTGATTAAAAATCAGTTGCTCCATTTAATATAAGACCTGCTTTATGCAGGTCTTTTTATGTAGTTCGTTTAGTTGCGTATGAAATTATAAATTTCATACAAACAATCCGTCCCGACAACCCGAATATTTTTTCTTACATTTACGCTACATTAAATTAAATTTATCAATGTCACAAGCATTTTTAGTATTAGCCACATTTATTATCGCGTTAGCTATTGGCATTTTTATTGGTAAAATGCTTTTTGCTGCCAAAGCCCAAGCCGAAAAAACAGGTTTAGAAGAAAAACTAATCGGTTTGACTTCGCAATTTAATAGCTTAAAAGAACAATTTTTATCCGATAAAACTTCGTTAGAAAAACAATTACAACAAACCCATTCCGAAAAAGAAATGATTCGTAATGAAAAAGAAGCAATAAACATTCAGCTTACCAAAAAAGAAGTGGATTTTGAAAATCTTTGGGAACGCAATAAAAAACAAAAAGAAGAAGTCGAAAAACTACAAGAAAAATTCACCAAAGAATTCGAAAATCTGGCCAATAAAATATTAGACGAAAAGTCCAGTAAATTTACGGAGCAGAATAAGGAAAACATGAAAAATATCCTTTCGCCTTTACAGGATAAAATTCATTTATTCGAAAAGAAAGTCGAAGACACACACAAAGAAAGTATCGATTATCATGCGGCTTTACGCCAACAAATCCTTGGTCTACAGGAAATGAACACCCAGATGAGCAAAGAAACCATCAACCTGACCAAAGCATTAAAAGGCGACAGTAAAATGCAGGGAAATTGGGGAGAATTAGTACTCGAAAGAGTTCTAGAAAAATCAGGACTGGAAAAAGACCGGGAATATTATGTACAGCAATCACATACCAATGAAGAAGGCAATCGCGTATTTCCTGACGTAGTGATTAATCTTCCTGACGGAAAAAAGATGATTGTCGATTCGAAAGTTTCCTTAACCGCTTATGAAAAATACATTAACGAAGAAGATGATAGTTTAAAAAACAGCTTTTTAAAAGAACATGTCAATTCCATCAAACGTCATGTGGAACAATTGGGCGACAAAAATTACCATGATTTATACCAGATAGAAAGTCCCGATTTCGTATTGCTTTTTATTCCGATGGAACCGGCTTTTGCTTTGGCATTAAACGAAGACACATCTTTGTACAACAAAGCTTTCGAGAAGAATATTGTAATTGTAACACCTTCTACCCTTTTGGCCACTTTGCGAACCATTGACAGCATGTGGGCCAATCAGAAACAGCAGGAAAATGCCTTTGAAATTGCGCGACAAGCCGGAGCTTTATATGATAAATTTGAAGGATTTGTAGCCGATTTAATCAAGATTGGCAAGAAAATAGACGAAAGCAAAACCGAATACCAAGGTGCCATGAACAAACTCGTGGATGGAAAAGGAAACCTCATCACGAGTGTTGAAAAACTCAAAAAAATGGGCGCCAAAGCCAAAAAAGCACTTCCCGAAAGCATCTTAAAAAGAGCAGAAGTAGAAGAAACGGAACTTTAAAACCAATTATAATGAAACAATTTTTAATCATTACTGTTTTAGCATTAGTAATAATATCAGTCTCTTTTTACGCATTTTTATATTACGTTCCTTATAGCGAAGGAGTTCGTTCGGGCGAATTAATAAAAATTAGCAACAAAGGAGTCGCCTATAAAACTTGGGAAGGCGAAATCAGCCAGGGAATTTCCGGCGCACAAATATTCTCTTTTTCTGTTTTGGACAAAGACAAAAAAGTGATTGAAGATCTGAAAAATTTACAAGGCCAATATGTAAAACTTACTTATATCGAAAGATACAAAACGTTTGCCTGGTGGGGTGATTCCAAATATTTTGTGACCAATGTAGAAAAAGAACAATCACCACATTTTAATAACCGATAAAATGAAAAGCAGTTTCAAAAATGTAAAATCGTCAAAAGTGACCATTTCACAATTGATGTTACCCTCTCATTCTAACTTTAACGGAAAAATACACGGAGGCTATATTTTATCACTAATGGATCAAATTGCTTTCGCCTGCGCATCGAAATATTCTGGAGCGTATTGCGTAACGGCTTCTGTGGATACGGTCGATTTTCTGAAACCTATCGAAATTGGAGAATTGGTAACCATGAAAGCCTCGGTAAATTATGTTGGAAATACATCGATGGTAATTGGCATTCGGGTTGATTCTGAAAACATTCAGACGGGCAAAGTCAAACATTGTAATTCTTCCTATTTTACGATGGTTGCCAAAGATGAATTTGGAAATTCCGTTACAGTTCCGGGATTAATTATTGCGAACATGGAGGAAGTAAGACGTTTTTATAATAGCCTGAAAAGAATGGCACTCAAAAAAGAAAGAGACCATCACGAGGAAACTTTCGACTATTCTTCCAAAGAAGTTTTGATGGAACTCGAACAATACAACGTTTCATTAGAATTAAAATAGGTGCTTCAATTTGACAAATAATTCCAATAATATCAGGCCACTTCTTAGCTTGAATTATATTTTACATCAACTTCCTAACTGTTATTTCTAAACAATGCTTCTCAAAAGCATAAAATAAAGTGAAATTTTGTTTAACTATATTTATTTATCGTTAAACATTATATACCTTTATGCTCTAAATCAGAAATACACATGGCAACTAAAAAAACAGCACTTACAAAAGATAAAATTATCTCAATGTATATGAATTATACGTTAGAGCATAACGAAAAACCAAAATCAGTTTACAATTTTGCAAAGCTAAATGGCTTCTCAGAAACGGAATTCTACAGCTTTTTCGGAACGATGGAAAGTATCGAAAAGGAAATCTTCAAGACTTTTTTAGAAAAAACAGTCGAGTTACTGCACAAAAACAAAGACTACGAAGACTATGACATGAAAACCAAAATGCTTAGTTTTTATTTCACTTTCTTCGAATTATTGTCAGCCAACAGAAGCTATGTGGTCATGAGTTTGAAAGAACACCAAAATCAACTGAAAAATTTGATGCAACTTTCAGGTTTAAGAAACAGTTTCAAAAAATATGTTTCCGAAATAATTACCGACGATTTTAGAACACAACAGGAACGTTTACAAAATTTTCAGGAGAAAGCCATTCAGGAAGCCTCTTGGATACAACTTTTACTGACCATGAAATTCTGGCTGGACGATTCCTCTCCTTCATTTGAAAAAACTGACATCTTTATTGAAAAATCCGTAAAAGCCACCTTCGAATTAATGAATATAACGCCAATTGACAGTTTAATTGATTTTGGTAAATTCCTTTTTAAAGAAAAAATACACAACAAATCATGAAAACGATCGATTATATTCCAACATCAAAAATAGAACGTGCCAGTAAGTTAGTGCAAACCGGCGCTAAAGTGGGCGTCAACTATCTAAAATATTACGGAGAGAAATTAGTGAACCCCGAGATTACCAAAGACAAACTTAATGAAAACAATGCCGAAGACATTTATGACGGGCTGAAAAGCCTGAAAGGAAGTGCTTTGAAAGTAGCGCAAATGTTAAGCATGGACAAAAGTTTTTTGCCTCAGGCTTATGTAGAAAAATTTTCGTTGTCGCAGTTTTCGGTTCCGCCATTATCCGCACCATTGGTTTTGAAAACCTTTAAAACTAATTTTGGAAAAACCCCTTATGAAATTTTCGATGAGTTTAATGCCAATTCGGTAAATGCAGCAAGTATTGGTCAGGTGCATCTGGCGGTAAAAAATGGTAAAAAACTCGCCGTAAAAATTCAATATCCTGGAGTTGCCAATAGCATTTCTTCGGATTTAGCTTTGGTAAAACCAATCGCAATCCGGATGTTTAACCTTCAGGGAAAAGATTCCGATAAATATTTTAAGGAAGTGGAAGACAAACTGATTGAAGAAACCAATTATTTATTGGAACTGAAACAAAGCCAGGAAGTCGTTAAAGCATGCAAGAAAATATCAAATCTGGTTTTCCCGGAATATTATCCTGAATTTTCATCCGATAAAATCATCACGATGGATTGGATGAAAGGCATCCATCTTTCGGAATTTACCAATAAAAACAACGATTTAGAAACCGCCAATAAAATTGGTCAGGCTTTATGGGATTTTTATATGTATCAGATTCATGTGCTGAAAAAAGTTCATGCCGATCCACATCCCGGGAATTTTCTGGTCAACGAAAAAAACGAACTCGTGGCGTTGGATTTTGGCTGTATGAAACAGATTCCGGATGATTTCTACGTTCCTTATTTTGAATTGATTGATAAAAAAGTAATCGATAACAAGAAATTATTTAACGAAAAATTATTTGCTTTAGAAATCCTGCGGGTAGATGATTCCAAAGAAGAAATCGAATATTTCACTGAAATGTTTTATGATTTATTGTCGCTTTTCACCAAACCGTTTCAGAATCCGACATTTGATTTTTCCGATGCCGTATTTTTTGAAAATATCGCCAAATTGGGAGAACGATTCGCCAATGACACCAACCTCCGAAAAATGAATGGCAATCGTGGCTCGAAACACTTCATCTATATGAACCGAACTTTCTTTGGATTGTACAATTTGATGTTTGATTTGAAAGCCGAAATTGTTGTCAATCAATATCAGAAATACCAATAGAAAAATGTCAAAAGAACTTAATGATCTGGATAAAGACCGGGTTATCGAAATGGCTTGGGAAGACCGAACCACTTTCGATGCTATTTTATTGCAATTTGGATTGAAAGAACAGCAAGTCATTGATTTGATGCGAACCGAAATGAAAGCTTCGAGTTTCAAAATGTGGCGCGAAAGAGTTCAGGGACGAAAAACAAAGCATGAAAAATTAAGAGCATTTAGGGAAGGACGTTTTAAATGTACGATGCAAAGACAAATCAATAACAATAAAATTTCGAAAAGATAATATGAAAAACATTGTAATCATTGGCGGAAGCAAAGGAATTGGAAATGCCATTTTATTGCAGCAACTCGAAAACAATACGGTTTTCAATATCAGCCGAACCGCTCCTGAAATCACACATCCAAACCTGAAACATTTTACACTGAATGTGCTTCAGGACGAACTTCCGGAAATAGAGAACATCGATGCGCTGATTTACTGTCCGGGCTCCATCAACTTAAAACCGATTATGAGTTTGAGTATTGATGATTTTAAAAATGATTTTGAAATCAATGTGATTGGAGCTGTAAAAACCATCCAGAAATTTTTACCGGCATTAAAAAAAGGAAACAATCCCTCGATTGTATTATTCAGCTCCGTTGCGACAAAATTAGGAATGCCGTTTCATGCCAGCATAGCCACTGCCAAAGCTGGTGTCGAAGGACTGGTAAAATCGCTTGGCGCTGAACTTGCTTCCGTTATCCGAATAAACGCCATTGCCCCTACGATTACCGAAACATCCCTTTCGGCAAATATTCTGAGAAATGACCGAATGAAGGAAAATATGATCGAACGTCATCCTATGAAAAATTATTTAAAGCCAGATGAAGTTGCACAAATGGCGCATTTCCTTATTTCTGAAAATGCCAAGTCTATTTCGGGACAGGTTTTCGAAATGGATTACGGATTGGTTACTTTTAAAATGTAAATAAGAATAAAACAACGATACCTAATAAATGAAAAGCTACGAAAAAGTTGAAACCTACGATATAGAAAAAATTGAATCTTTATCAAAGAATTATAAATCCATTATTGAAGATCTAGGCGAAGATTTAAACAGAGAAGGACTTCAAAAAACACCGGAACGCGTGGCAAAAGCGATGCAGTTTTTGACCCATGGTTACGATTTGAATCCATTAGAAATATTAAAATCCGCTATGTTCTCCGAAGATCATAAGCAAATGATTGTCGTAAAAGACATCGAAGTCTATTCAATGTGCGAGCACCACATGTTACCGTTTTTTGGTAAAGCGCATGTAGCGTATATCCCAAACGGAAAAATTGTAGGATTGAGCAAAATACCAAGAGTAGTAGATGCTTTTGCGAGAAGAATGCAGGTTCAGGAAAGACTTACTGACGAAATCAAAAATTGTATTCAGGATGCTTTAAATCCGCTTGGTGTTGCTGTTGTGATTGAAGCGCAACACATGTGCATGCAAATGCGTGGTATTCAGAAACAAAATTCCGTAACCACCACTTCTTCTTTTACCGGTGCCTTTGAAAAAGACAAAACCAGAAAAGAATTTATCAGTCTGGTTTCCAATAAATTGAGCTAAAAGTTTTAAATTTATAAATAAAACCATGAAAATTCTCTTAACCGGCGCAACAGGATATATTGGGAAGCGGCTTTTGCCTATTTTAGCAGCGCAGGGTCACGATATTATTTGTTGCGTAAGAGATAAAAACAGGTTTTATTGTCCGATAGAATTACAAAAAAAAGTAGAAGTTATTGAAGTCGATTTTTTAGATCAAACTACCTTAAATAATATTCCCGCAAACATTGATGCCGCTTATTATCTAATCCATTCTATGTCGGGTGCTTCTGATGATTTTGATGAATTAGAGCGCATTTCAGCAGAGAATTTTGTGGAACGAATCAATTATACTGATGCCAAACAAGTAATTTATCTGAGCGGAATTGTCAATGAAAAATCGCTTTCAAAACATTTGTCTTCCAGAAAAAAAGTAGAAGAAATTTTAAATTCAGGAGCCTTTCCTGTAACCACTTTAAGAGCAGGAATTATTGTGGGTTCCGGAAGTGCTTCGTTCGAAATCATTCGGGATCTGGTCAACAAACTTCCCATTATGATTGCGCCTAAATGGCTGAATACAAAATGCCAGCCCATTGCAATATCCGATGTACTCAAGTTTTTATCCAAATCATTACTCAATCCCCTAACCTATAATCAGAATTTTGACATTGGTGGCCCCGACATTTTAACGTATAAAGAAATGCTATTGGGTTTTGCTAAAGCCAGAAAACTCAAAAGATGGATTTTTACCATTCCGGTAATGACGCCAAAATTATCGTCGTATTGGCTTTATTTTATAACCTCAACTTCTTACAAACTGGCATCTGCATTGGTGAGCAGCATGAAAGTGGAAGTGATTTGCAGAGATCATAGAATCAATGAAATCTTACACATTACACCAATGTCCTATGAACAGGCAATCTCCAGGGCCTTGATAAAAGTCGAGGAAAACAAAATTGCTTCCAGCTGGAAAGATTCCTTTGTAAGCGGGCGATTCAGCACCAGTATATCCGAATATATAAAAGTTCCCAGAAAAGATTGTTACCTCGACAGACGAAAAAAAACAATTGAAAACATGGATTTCACCATCAACCGCATTTGGTCACTTGGTGGAGACACCGGTTGGTATTATGCCGACTGGCTTTGGGGCATAAGAGGTTTTATCGATAAATTATACGGAGGGGTTGGTTCGAGAAGAGGCAGAACCAACAGGACAGAAATCCATACCGGCGATGTGTTGGATTTTTGGCGTGTTTTATATTCCAATAAAGAAGAAGGAAAACTACTTTTATATGCCGAAATGAAATTGCCGGGACAAGCTTGGTTAGAGTTCAAAATCATCAACAATACCTTATACCAAACGGCAACATTCAAACCTAAAGGTATTTGGGGTAAATTATATTGGTATTCTGTTTTGCCATTTCACGGATTTATTTTTAATGGAATGCTGAATAAACTCATTCGATAATTATTTTAAATGAAATAAAAAAATCCCATCCGTTTTTGACCAGATGGGATTTTTTGAATCCATAAAAATTATACCTACTAAAAGACTCTGACTAAATTAAAACCAAAAGCAATTTCACCTTTACCCCAATCGCCGGTGGTTTGTCCCAAATAACCGGTTTCATGCATCGCTCTTGAATTAGTAAAATGCATTTGAAAAACATGTCCGCCTGTTTCTAAATCTACCCCAATCGAAAGTGGATTTTTATAAATAGACTGATTTGCACGGTTCAAATGGGCCGCATAATCCATATTGACAGACCAACGCTTCGCAAATTTATATCTTCCTCCTACTCCTATCGCAAACTGGCTGTTATCCTGTGGATTTGGCAAAATGACAGCATTATTTTCGTCTAGGATATCTCTTATGGTATTTTCATGAAAATAGGTTGGTGCTATTTCTAAAGATAATTTCTCGGTAAATTTTCTCGAAATCAGTACTTGGGTAACATAACTCAAACGGTTCTCAAACTTCAATTTTGGAAAATTTTCTTTCTTCATTTCTGTATTAACAGCAATACTGCTAAAACCAACAATTGCGAAAGGAAAACCGTCTTTCTGCTGCGACTTCAACAAATATTTGAACCCTAAATCATAGGTTTCCTGAAAACCACTTCTGGAAACATGAATGTTTAACCAATCGTTTACACCGTAAAGAAACTTCAGTTGCGTATTGGCGTTATCTAAACCGAAAAAATCATCAAATCCTTGATTTACATAGTCAAACCGGTGGGCAACTATAAAATAAAAATCGTCTTTTGCGGCTAATTTGGTCGATTCAATGTTTACTATTTTTAAAGATTTAAATGCCGACTGCACTTTTGTATTGACTTTAACTGTGTCTATTTCAGATAGTAAATCGTCTTGTGCAAAAAGACAAATTGGGAATAATAAAGCGAGGATAATTTTTTTCATACTTAATTTTTAATTGACGAATAAAGGGTTTATAATTTCGTTTGGGTACTTTCTGAAATCATATACGTAGCTTTTCGCAAATTGGATGCATTTAATTTTTTTAAAAGATTAATTTTTTTATTCCTAACATAAGTTATTCTCCATAAAAGCAGCTATTAACTTTTACTTGAACTATTATAACTGCGAGTCATTAATGAACTATTTTTGAGATTTAATAGATGGTTCAGGTTATTTTAATCAACTAACAATGTTTTTGTTGAATTGCCATAATTTGTTCTAAGTACAACCATGTAGGAACCTTGGGACAGAAAAGAAGTGTCAATTTTATTTTCTTGCGGTGTAATTGTTTGTTTACTTACCACTCTTCCTAAATTATCATAAACCTTAATTTCTCCAGACGAAATTGCTGAAGGAAGCTCGATAGTGGTATAGCCTTTTGTAGGATTTGGATACATTTTGAAAGATTCAACTGCAAAATCTTCTGTTCCAAGTGTGAGGTTTGTTGTTAATGCTCCCCTATTTGAACCGCCATGATACACTAAATCATAACTTGCCGTATTTCCTCGCGACCAAACTAACATTAATGGTCCGGCAGTATTACTAAATGTATAATTCCCTGCAGAAACTCTAGCTCTTGTGGCAACTAATGTTCTAACATTTGAAGCTACCGTATTTGAGGTTATGGTCCAACTTTGAGAGGCATCTAATGATGGAACAACGCCAACTCCTTGAAATGTTCTGTCGCTAAGGGCTCCTGTAGGGCTCTGGGTATAAATTACTGCATCTCCTCCTAACGTCATGGAATTAACGCCAAAACCTAAACCTAAATATCTATCCCCCGGACCAACCAATGTCAGCGTTACTAAACTTGATGTAACATCAATTTTAGCTGAATATGCTAATCCGGCAGTATTTGATAACTGGATTGTTCCCGTTGAATACGTTTGCCCAACCATAGTTGAGAAAACAAAAAAGATCGACAAAGCTAAAGTAAATTTTTTCATGGCTATTTTGTTTTTATAATTTCAATTAATTTATCATCGTTTGCAAGTATGGCGTAATCTAATGCCGAATTGCCTCTATTGTCTTTAGTATCTGGATTCGCTTGTGCTTTTATCAACAAACTTACTATTTCATAGTTCTTAAACATTGAGGCGTAAATTAAAGCAGTTGTCCCGTTTGGATCTGTAATATTTGGGTTGGCTTTGTTTTCTAAAAGTGCTTGAACTATTTCTTTATTGCCTTTTACAACTGCTGCCATTAAAGGGGTTCCCATGGAACTGTTTCCGTCAATGTCTTTCACATTTTTTATTAAAAAATTTGCAACATCTACATTTCCCTTGTAACACGCTAAAATTAATGGTGAATATCCTGCTTCATTAACAGAATTAATCGCATCCGGATATTGCTTCATTATTGCCTTTACTTCTTCAACAGTTCCTTTTCTGGCGACATCAAAAATCTCCTGTTGCGAATATCCGGTTTGAAAAAAAACAAAGCATAAAGTTAAGTATAAATACCTCATAATCAATAATTTATTTAACTATTAAAACGCATTGATCCATTTTTAACTCTTCGAGTAAATCATCATAACCTATAAATCGGCCTTTTATTTTTATGGCTGATAACTTCAAGGTATTTGTCGGAATTTTATCTGTAAAAACAGCTGTTAATTTATCGTCCAGGACAATTGTATTTGTTGATGAATCCAAACTTGATATTTTACCGTATACTTCTATAGTCTTGTCAAGGTATTTTTGGTTAGATTTGGTTTCATCTTTTTTAAATTCATCGTATATTGAATTGGCTGATACCAAATAACTTTCTTTTTCTGAAGCAATGTCGCGATGGTCTTTATAAAGATAGAAATACAAACCAACAGCAGCAATGGTAAAAAAAAGAAACACTAAAATTATTTTATTTTTTTTCATATTTTCTGTTTAATCTTACAAATTTAACTAATTAATTTTTTAATATTCAAATATTTAACCTTAACTTTAATATGTCAATAAAATCAACCATGAAACTTACAAAATCACTAACCTTTTTTTCGTCAATCCTTATTATTACAAGCTGTACTTCCGATTCGGAATCGGATTTAACGAACAATACGCCTATTAATGAAAACGTAACCTATACGGGTACGATTAGAAACATTATCGATAATAATTGTATTATGTGTCATGGAACCACTCCTACAAACGGAGCGCCTATGTCTTTAACCACATACGCAAATGTTAAGGATGCGGTTTTAAACAGAGGATTATTAGACAGAATCTCCAGACCTCAGGGAAGTCCGGGCATGATGCCAAGCGGAGGAACAAGATTGCCGCAAAGCACTATTGACCAAGTAGTTCAATGGAAAAACGACGGTTTATTAGAATAATTAAATAAACACTATCATGAAAAATTTAACATTACTATTTATCATTATCTTGACATCAGGCTCTTTAATTGCACAAGATAAAAAGCTAACCAAAACTGGTAAAATAATCTTTGAAGCCTCAGTCCCTTCATTTGAAGAAGTAAAAGCAAAGAACGAAACGGCCACTTGTATTTTAAATATAAAAACCGGGGAAATTGCCAGCTTGGCTTTAATCAAAGGGTTTCGTTTTAAAATCGCTTTAATGGAAGAGCATTTTAATGAAAATTATATGGAAAGCGATCTTTATCCAAAGGCGACTTTCAAAGGTAAAATTCAGGGTTTCAATTGGAATATCATTGGAACGTCTCCGAAAGAATTTAAAATGAAAGGTGTGTTGGAATTGCATGGAAAAACCAAAGAAATCAACACTATTGTCAGACTTAGAAAAGTAGATGATGGTTTAGAAATTATCTCAGATTTTAATGTAAATTCAGATGATTTTGGCATTGAAATCCCAAAAGTAGTGAGCAAAAAAGTAGCAAAAACCGTCAACATAAAAACAAACTTTCTGGTAAAATAAATGAACCCATTCATTTTTAAAAAACCCAATTTATCTAAATTCAGAGACCAAAATTAGCGCACCAATTTCTATAAATCAACAATATTTATAACTATATTTGTTATAAATATTGTTGATTTTTTAATTATAAAATATTATTAATTAGCACGTTAAGCTAAATTATTTATGGGAATATTTTGCAAATAACCTTAAATAATTAAATGGATATTTATTTTATATCGTCAATACACAAAAAGGAAAATTACTGACGATTCTGGTTAATTAATTTTCAAAAAGGAAACCTCAAATCTCATTTTGTTATTTAATCAAATAGTAGTTGACATTAACATATTTCGAGTTAAAAACACAACCGATTAAACCCCAAATTGGTCTGTTCCTCATGCTGATGCCTATTGTTTATTCCCCAAAGTAAACAATCTTGAAGTTCTTAATAATTTTGTTTAACTAAACAAAAAATAGAAGCAACAGATGCAGTACTTAGATACATGGAAATTTTTAGCAGGGCTTGGCTTTTTTCTTTATGGAATGAGGCAATTGGAAACGGTATTGAAAAATATTTCAGGCCGATCACTAAAACTTTTTCTAAAACGAAATACGCAATATTTATTCAAATCTATTGTTGGCGGCGCAATAATCACGGGAATAGTGCAAAGCAGTTCCGTAGTATCCCTCATTGTACTCGCCTTTGTTGAATCTGGCATTATAACTTTCCGAAATGCCATGGGTGTTATTCTGGGAACCAATTTGGGAACCACATTAAGCAGTTGGATTATTGCATCCGTAGGTTTCAAGCTAGACGTTTTAAATTATGCATTACCCATCATCGCCATCACTGCAATCGGAATGTTCTTTTCTGAAAACAGAAGAAAATTGCATAATCTGTTTGTTGTTTTTTTTGCTTTAGGAATTTTGTTTTTGGGATTGGCCTTTATGAAAGACGGGGCTTTGCAGTTGGTTAAATATGTCGACTTTAAATCTTTTTCCCATTACAGTCCCATTATTTTTGTAATTATTGGCTTCATTGTTACAACCATTATTCAGTCCAGCTCTGCCACTGTAGTGATAACCCTTACGGCAATATACTCGGGCACGATATCATTTCCTTCAGCAGCTGCAATCGTCATTGGATCTGAAATAGGAACCACCATCAAAGTATTGCTTTGGGGAATGACTGGTTCTGCGGATAAAAAAAGAGTGGGTTTCGGTAATTTTTTCTATAATATTTTCACTTCCATTGTGGCCTATCTCTCTTTGTATTGGATTATTTATTTTATTGAAAATATTGTTCGGATTAATGATCCTTTAATTGGTTTAGTGTTTTTTCAAACGTCCATTAACTTGTTGTCCATCGTTTTATTCATTCCTTTCCTAAATATTTTTTCTAAATGGTTAGAACGAAAATTTGTTTCCGACAGGTCAAACGAAAATACATACATCAGTAAAAATCTGCCGGTTTTACCTTTGCTTGCCACAGATACTTTTCGAAATGAAGCTTTAAATCTATTTAATAAAATACGCCAGTTCATCAAAAAAATCCTAAACCTTGAAAAACATTCCCCTGAAGGATTTATTGAAAATATTAAATCATTTGCCAAAACCGATACAAACATTGAACTCGAATACCAACGAATAAAACAAACCGAAGGAGACTTATTGGCCTATTATGTCAGCATTCGGAAAAACAATCTGGAGGAAGACGAAGCCAATTTTCTGCTGCAAAATGTAAGTGGTATCAGACAGGCTGTTTTTGCTGCCAAAGCCATAAAAGACATTCAACACAATCTTATAGATTTTGAAGATTCAGCTAATGATGTTTTATACCAACGCTGCGAGATTCTTCGTAACGAATGGATTGAATTCAACAACTTATTGAGTCGGTTGTTAAAATTGCATGATAAAGCGCTATTGACATTGGAAATTGAAACTGCAATGAGCAATTCGATAAAACTGGAAGAAGCGCAAAAATCGGAAGTAATTGTGCTATTGAAAAAAAACCAACTAAATGAATTCGAGGCTTCTACATTAATGAATGTGAACCGTGAATTTCTTTCCAGCAGAAAATCTTTGCTTTTAGCAGTTGGCAATACTGCAACGGAAAACAACATTAAAGCCAACCCTTTATTTGTAAAATAACCATGTAAAAAAGCCTTAATTGCCTTAAATGTGTAAAACCGTAACCAAAATAGCATTTATCCCATCGGACAACTAAAATAAAAACACCATGAAAGGATCATTCAAAATCGGAAATATTGCAGGGATTAATCTATTCATACATTGGACTTTTTCCATACTTATCGCTTACATCGTTTTTAGCAACTATCGTGCGGGGCAAAATGCTGAACAGATAATATGGTCGGTAATTTTCATACTGAGCATATTTGTCACGGTTTTAATGCACGAAATGGGTCATGCGCTGGCTGCTAAAAGATTCAACATTATCACCAAGGATATTACTTTATTGCCCATTGGTGGTCTTGCCCGTATAGAATCAATGCCCGAAAAACCCAAAGAAGAATTAATAATTGCTATTGCAGGACCTGCTGTTAATATTGCTATAGCCATGATTACCGGATTATTTATTACAATACCCGACGCAAAAGTTTTAAACGAGCAATTAATTAGTGGAATTAACGCTAACAATTTTTTTCTTGCTTTTTATTTCGTCAACCTTTGGCTGGCATTGTTCAATTTTATTCCCGCTTTTCCAATGGATGGCGGAAGGGTGCTAAGAGCATTGCTTGCCATGAAATTTGAAAGACAGGTTGCTACTAACATTGCTGCCAGAATCGGACAGATACTCGCCTTAGGATTTATTTTTTTAGGCTTTTATTACAATCCTTTTTTGATTTTTATAGGCCTGTTTGTTATGCTTTCCGCACAGGCTGAGGCCGAATACACTCAGGTAAAATCAATGTTAAAAGGATATAAGGTAAAAGATGTTCTCATGAAACATTACCAAAAAATTGATGCTGGCGAGAAAATAAAAGCAGCCGTCCAAATGTTGTTGAATGGCCAATCCAAAAATTTTTTAGTAACTGAAAACGATGAGCCTGTTGGAACATTAAGCAGAAATGAAATCATAAAAGCACTATCAGAACAAGGTGAAAATGAGTTAATCCGAAATGCGATGAACAGCAATCTGATTTTTCTAAACACCGATGCTCTTCTTGAAGAGGTCTTTCAGCAAGCACAGCAAAATAAATCAAACTTAATGCCTGTGATGGAAAACAATCGGCTAATAGGCGCAATAGACACTGAAAATATTTTAGAATTTATAATGGTAAAAGATATCCTGAAAAAGGAAATGTAAAATAATTTCCAACCATTTGAAATAATAGCAATCATGAGTAATTTATATTTACACATCATCGGCTTTATAATTGCAACTGCGATAATCGTTGTAACCGGAACCCGGCTTTCAAAATACGGCGATATGATGGCTGATATGCTCGGTTGGGGAAAAATGTTTATGGGAATTATCCTTATGGCATCCGTAACTTCGATGCCCGAATTAATGAATGGAATAAGTTCTGTTGTCATTTTAGATGCACCAGATCTTGCCGTTGGTGATATTGTCGGAAGCTGTGCTTTCAATATTCTTATCATTTCCATGATGGATTTGTTTTATGATCACAAAAAGCCATTAACATCAGTAGCTCAGACAGGTCATGTGATTGCTGCATCCTTTGGTATTATATTGCTGAGCTTTGTTGCCATTGCCATTTTAATGCCCGATATTTTTGGAACCATAATATGGATTGGAGAATTCAGCCTGTTATTTCTCATTTTATACTTTATTGCCATTCGGGTTGTATTTCTTTACGAAAAAAAAGGGCGTATTCTTCTGGAAGAAACTAAACATACCTTTCCCATCACCTTAAAAAAAGTGGTTCTCAAATTTGCTATGAATGCCGTTATTTTGATGGCTGCTGCCATGCTATTGCCTTATTTCGGGGAACATCTCGCCAAAGCTAGCGGATTGGGACAAAGTTTTTTCGGTACCTTATTTATAGCTGCTTCCACCTCATTGCCCGAAGTTGTAGTATCTATCGCTGCAATACGGATGGGCACTATTGACCTTGCCATAGGTAATATTTTTGGAAGTAATATTTTCAATATTGCGATTCTGGCACTTCAGGATATTCTATACACCAAAGGTCCCATTTTCCAGTATACAAGTCCCAATCATATTGTACCGGTGCTTGGCACCATTATCATTACGGCAATTGGTATTGTCGGCATCGTTTTCAAGGAAGAAAAAAAATGGAAACTGGCCATCGATACCTATTTAATAGTGTTGGTATATGTGTTAATGATGGGCTTATTATATTATATAAAATAAAAAATAAAAGCGATGAACTGGCATTTACTCCCTCTATCAGAAATAACAGAGTTGTTAAATACAACGCCATCAGGTATTGATAATGTTACTGCTTTGAAACGCTTGTCAGAAAATGGAAAAAATCAAATTGAAGATAAAAAAAAGAAAACCATTTTGCAGATGGTATTGCATCAGTTACTTGATTTCATGATCTTAATCCTTATTATAGCAGCAATTATTTCCGGAATATTGGGCGATGTAACGGATACCATAATTATTCTTGCCATTGTTGTCATTAACGCTCTTGTCGGGTTCATACAAGAATACCGTGCAGAAAAAGCGATGGAAGCTTTAAAGGATATGGCCGCAAATTTTGCCCGAGTTATTCGCGATGGAAAAATGATTGATATTCCCGCTTCCGACTTAGTTTCAGGTGATGTAGTGGTACTTGAAGCCGGCAATATCATTCCTGCTGATGTCCGGTTTTTTGAAACACACCAGTTAAAAGCAGATGAATCTGCCCTTACAGGTGAATCACATAATGTGGAAAAAAATCCTGATGAGCTGCCTAAAGCAGACTACCCGCTTGGCGATCGTATCAATATGGGCTATAAAGGGACGTCAGTTACCAACGGACGAGGGCTAGCCTATGTTGTGGCAACCGGAATGAATACAGAACTGGGACATATCGCAAAAATGATTCAGACCGATGAAACTACTACACCGTTGCAAAAAAGATTAGCCTCTTTTGGAAAACGATTATCTGTGGCCATATTGATTATCTGCACTGTTATATTCTTTATCGGTTGGTTGCGTGGGGAATCTATTTTAACCATGCTGATTACTTCCATTTCGCTTGCTGTGGCTGCCATACCGGAAGCATTGCCCGCATTGGTAACCATTGCACTTGCCTTTGGCGCCAAGAAATTAGCAAAAAGCAATGCGCTTATCCGAAAGTTACCGGCTGTTGAAACCTTAGGTTCGGTAACTTATATCTGCTCTGATAAAACGGGAACCCTTACCCTGAATAAAATGACCGTACAGGAAATTTTTGAAACTTCAGACACAAAATATAATGCTGTTTTTACAGAAAATAAGATTCTCCTTAATGTAATGGCATTAAATAATGATGTCGCAAAAGATAAAGAGGGGAAATGGCTTGGCGATTCAACCGAAGTGGCATTGGTACAATATGCTTTCAATGAAAATTTAAACCGAGATGATTTAGAATTAAAATATCCACGAGAAGCTGAATTACCTTTCGATTCCAAACGAAAGTGCATGACCACCTTACATCGCATCGATAACACGAATGAGGTTATTGTCATTACAAAAGGTGCTGTTGATGTATTATTTGACAAATTGGATGACAATCAAAAATCGCGTATTCCTGAATTTGAACTCAAATCAAATGAAATGGCAGAACAAGGATATCGTGTTTTGGGATATGCAATGAAGACCCTTCCATCATTACCCGAAAAATTAAATGCAGACGAAATAGAATCGGGACTAACACTCATTGGTTTTGCCGGGATGATTGATCCGCCACGTGAAGAAGCAAAACAAGCGGTTTCCGAATGCAAAGAAGCCGGCATCATTCCGGTTATGATTACCGGTGACCATAAACTTACCGCCAAAGCCATTGCTGAAAAACTGGGAATCATTTCCTCAGATGAAGATCTGGTGCTGACAGGTTCTGAACTTACCGGATTATCTCAGGGAGAATTTGAGAAAATCGTCGAAAAAGTAAAGGTTTATGCCCGTGTAAATCCGGAACAGAAATTAAGAATCATTAATGCCTTGCAATCAAAAAATCACTTTGTTGCCATGACTGGCGATGGCGTGAATGATGCACCCGCGCTTAAAAATGCCGACATTGGTATTGCCATGGGAATTAATGGCACGGAAGTATCCAAAGAAGCCTCACACATGATTTTGCTTGATGATAATTTTGCCACTATCGTTGTTGCCGTAAAACACGGGCGAAAGATATTTGATAATATCCTGAAATTTATCAAATATATAATGACCGGAAATTCAGGGGAAATATGGGCCATATTTCTAGCGCCGTTTTTCGGATTGCCCATTCCGCTTTTGGCCATACACATTCTTTGGATCAATCTGGTTACCGATGGTTTACCCGGATTAGCACTGGCCTCAGAACCATCCGAAGCAACCATAATGAAACGGCCACCAAGAAATCCGAAGCAAAATATTTTTTCAAACGGTATGGCGATGCATATTTTATGGGTAGGATTTTTAATGGGCTCAGTAACCATTGGAATTCAGGCATGGGCAATATACGATACGAACGCACATTGGCAAACGATGGCATTCACGGTGCTTTGTTTTAGCCAGTTGGGGCATGTAATGGTCATTCGCTCAGAACGGGAATCTGTTTTTAAAATAGGTTTTTTTTCCAACAAACCCATGCTGGGCGCCTTACTGATAACTATCACACTTCAGTTTATGGTTATTTATACGCCCTTTTTTAACAATATTTTCAAAACACAACCACTAACTTTTTATGAGTTGGTTATAACCCTGGCGGCCTCAAGCATTATATTTTGGTCAGGGGAATTTGAGAAATGGATTAAAAATATGAAAAATAAATCCACTCATTAAAAGAATTCAATTTAGCAAAAATCAAAATAGTCTTGGAATTCAGGAGCTGATGAAGGGATAGATTTTACCAGAATTTTAATCATATTAGCGGAAGATATAAAAAGGCGCATTAGGAATAATGTCAAGCTATTTTAGATAAATGCGTCGTCCTAAATAAAATAGATTGACTAAAAATTTAGATTTTAAAATACATTCACTTTCAGAAATTAAATTTTGAAAGCGTTTTTTTGGACAAAATATCGAAAACCCCAAATTTGACATTAGAGACCTCAAATTTGGTGTTAGAGACCCCAAATTTGACGTTATAAACCCCCAAATTTGATGTTATGGACCTCAAATTTGGCATTAAAGACCCCAAATTTGATGTTATGGACCTCAAATTTGGCGTTAGAGACCCCAAATTTAACGTCTGTAACGTCAAATTTGACCTTTTTTACATTAAACCACTAATTCAGAAGAACAAAATTTTAACGTAACGGAATGGCTTGCCGGTAAAAGTATCAAGGAAATTCAGGAACTGATGAAGAGATAGATTCTGCCAGAATTTTAATTATATTAATAGAAGATATAAAAAGGTGCATTAGGAATAATGTCACGCTATTTTAGATTAATTGGAGAATATTTTTTTAAAAACCTTGTTATATAAACAAGTTAGGCGTCATTGCATTGCGAAACCCCGCACTCAGATATTTGGAATAAGAAATAAAAAAACAACTTAAAAAATTAAAATTATGGCACTTATCAATCCTTACATTAACTTCAACGGAAATGCCGAAGAAGCATTCAATTTTTACAAATCAGTATTTGGCGGAGAGTTCGCAAAGATTATGCGTTTCAAAGATATGTCATCCCGAAACTTCGGGACTGAATTTCCAATAGCAGAAAATGAAGCCAATAAAATAATGCACATTGCTTTGCCTATTGGCAAAAATATTTTAATGGCGAATGATGTTCCAGAAAGTATGGGTAGAGTAAATGAAAATGAAAACAGATCTAAAATATCTATTAGTGCAGCAAGTCGTGAAGAAGCCGACAAGTTATTTAGCGGACTTTCTGCGGGCGGAAATATTGAAATGCCTATTGGCGAAAGTCCCTGGGGTTCCTATTTTGGGATGTTTAGAGACAAATTCGGTATTGAATGGATGGTGGATTTTGACCCAAAATATAACGGAAAAATATAAGCAGAAAACAACGAGTGCCTAGCAGCGGTTTGCAACAATGGCTTTAGTAGTTTTTCCCTTAGGAAAAAACGCTGTTAATTCCAATTTTCGTCTATATTTGTGATAGTCAGTGATAGTTCCTGCCGCTGCTTACAAGCAGCTGGACGTTAGCTGTAACTTTAAATCAATAACAATTAAAATTAACTGTGAGAATGAAAATCTTTAGAAAAAGTGGAATCAAATTATGTCTTTTTATATTAATATCGATTTTATCCTCGTGTGCACTAAAACCAATACCTAGTGAATATAATTCTGTTAAATTAGATGTTGTAGACACTAATACTTTAGGAAACGGAAAAATAATGATATATAATGGTGCAAATATTCTACATTCTGTCGATAACACCGCTAGGCTAAATGTTTGGATTGACAACAAATCTATAGGACAAATTAGACCTAAAGAATATCTAATAATTGACTTAAAAAACGGAAAATATGAATTTACTGCGCTTCATATTGATATGGTAAACATGAAAAGTAAACATCAAGTAGAAATTAATGAAAATACGAAAGTGATTAGGATTGAACCTACAATAACTTCTAATAAATTGACCATAACGGATGAATTACCCAAAAATTTCCAAAAATACATTTATACCTTGGATAGACATTAATTGAAACAAAGCTACAGCTAACAGGCATTATCTTTAAAAACACATTTTTAAGAAGCTTCCTTATAATTTTAAAATTAAGTGACCAATTTATAACAGCCTCCTATTCTATAACAAAAAAGTTCCGAAAATTCGGGACTTTTTTGTTATACTAAATTCAAGTTTATTTACTCAAATACATTTTTTATTTGAGCAAATAATTTATAAAAATCTAAAATGATTAAAATTTTACTATATTTGAAAAGTAAGAATTTTATTGTATTTACGCGCAATCGACAACATCATTATTGTTGGATACATTAATTTTACTCACCAAACATGTAACAAATTAACATTACAAATATTATGAAAATTTTTAATTATTTTTCTTTATCCTTTCTTTTTATTGCTCTAATTGGTTGTTCCAGTGACAACTCAAGTGACAACACCAGTCAATATGCAATGACAGCTAAAATAAATGGCGTTTATTACGAAATGAACAATGTTTTTGGTACAAACGAATCAAACACAACAATTTGGGATTATTATCCTAGTTCAGAATTTATACGATTACAAGGCAGCATCGGTGGTTTGGGTGGTGGAAAAGAAATAAACATTTGGATTAAACGAACTGATTTAGTAATTGGCACACATCCATTAAGCGTAGAGACGTATGACGGTACAAAATCTCATGTTGATTTAATTGACAATACAAATGCTGAATATGAAGATACCTTTAGTGGTTCTATTTCAATTACTGCAGTAAATACTACAGATAAAACAGTAAAAGGAACTTTTTATTTTAATTCTGCTGATGAAGCAAATGCCGCATCCCCGGTTACCAATTTTA
Organism: Flavobacterium sp.; assembly: GCF_035292545.1. Lineage (GTDB taxonomy): Bacteria > Bacteroidota > Bacteroidia > Flavobacteriales > Flavobacteriaceae > Flavobacterium. Next base: position 68,930 of record NZ_DATDPV010000083.1, read on the forward strand.
CTACAACCGAAGGAACTTTCAATTATAGATATGATGTTGACTAAATTCGAATAAAAGTTCATTTAATTTAACAAAAAAGTCCCGAAAATTTTCGGGACTTTTTTATATATAATAAATTCAGGCTTATTTACTCAAATACATTTTTCTTCTGGAGTACAATTCATAAAACTGATCATCTTTCAAATCATCAATAAACAAGATACTTTCTCCTGTTGATTTCATTTCTGGTCCTAAAGCTTTATTCACATTATGGAATTTACTGAAAGAGAAAACCGGTTGCTTAATAGCAAATCCTTTCAATTGCGGATTGAACTTGAAATCCGTTACTTTATTATGCCCTAACATTACTTTGGTTGCATAATTTACATAAGGTTCACCATAGGCTTTCGAAATAAACGGAACCGTACGGGAAGCTCTCGGATTGGCTTCAATGATATACACAATATCATCTTTTATCGCGAACTGAATGTTGATTAAACCAACAGTTCTCAAAGCCAATGCTATATTTTTAGTATGATCTTTAATCTGCTGCATCACAAATTCCCCTAAATTAAACGGTGGCAAAGTGGCATTACTATCTCCGGAATGCACGCCGCAAGGTTCGATGTGTTCCATAATTCCGATGATGTACACGTTTTCGCCATCGCAAATAGCATCCGCTTCGGCTTCAATGGCTCCGTCTAAATAATGGTCTAAAAGCAATTTATTCCCAGGAATCGATTTTAACAAATCAATTACATGCTCTTCCAATTCTTTTTTGTTGATGACGATTTTCATCCCTTGGCCTCCCAAAACATAGGATGGTCTTACCAAAAGCGGGAAATCTAAAACATCTGCCAAAGCCGAAGCTTCATCAGCCGTTTCTGCAATTCCAAATTGTGGGAAAGGGATTTTTAAATCGGTTAAAAGTTCTGAGAAACGTCCTCTGTCTTCGGCTAAATCCAAAGCATCGAAACTAGTTCCCAAAATTTTGATTCCGTATTTCGATAGTTTTTCAGCCAATTTCAAAGCCGTTTGCCCGCCCAATTGCACGATAACGCCTTCCGGTTTTTCATGACGGATGATATCGTAAATATGTTCCCAGAAAACCGGTTCGAAATACAATTTATCGGCTGTATCAAAATCAGTGGAAACCGTTTCCGGATTACAGTTGATCATGATGGTTTCATAACCGCATTCGGATGCCGCCATTACGCCGTGAACGCAAGAATAATCGAACTCAATTCCCTGTCCGATTCTGTTAGGGCCTGAACCCAGCACTACAACTTTCTTTTTATTGGTTACAATACTTTCGTTCTGAACATATCGTTCTCCGGTTGCCGTTTCAATTTCAGCTTCAAATGTGGAGTAATAATAAGGGGTTAGTGCTTTGAATTCTGCCGCACAAGTATCTACTAATTTGTAAACCCGGTTTACTTTTTGTTCTTCACGCAATTTATGAACCTGACTTTCCAGACAGCCCATCATGTGTGCAATTTGTCTGTCGGCGAAACCTTTTTGTTTGGCTTCGAGCATTAAGTCTTTAGGTAAATTATCAATTTTATACTTGGAAACTTCTTTTTCTAAAGTATATAATTCTTCGTATTGTTTCAGGAACCACATATCGATTCTGGTGATTTCGTGAATCGTGCTCAATGGAATTCCCATGGCAATCGCATCATAAATCACAAAAACACGATCCCAACTTGCAAAAGTCAGTTTCTCGATAATCTGTTCGTAGTTTTTATATCCTTTTCCGTCCGCTCCCAGCCCGTTTCTTTTAATTTCCAAAGATTGTGTGGCTTTGTGTAAAGCTTCCTGGAACGAACGTCCAATCCCCATTACTTCCCCTACAGATTTCATTTGCAAACCTAAAGTCCTGTCGGCACCTTCGAATTTATCGAAGTTCCAACGTGGGATTTTTACGATTACATAATCCAAAGTCGGTTCGAATAAAGCCGAAGTCGATTTTGTAATTTGATTTTGCAATTCATCCAAATGATAGCCTAAAGCTAATTTTGAAGCAATTTTAGCAATTGGATAACCCGTTGCTTTTGATGCTAAAGCAGAAGAACGAGACACACGCGGATTGATTTCAATAGCCACGATATCTTCTTTTTCATCTGGAGAAACGGCAAACTGCACGTTACAACCTCCTGCAAAATTCCCGATACTGCGCATCATTAAAATGGCCATATCACGCATTTTTTGGAATGTCGTGTCCGATAAAGTCATCGCTGGCGCCACAGTGATACTATCTCCGGTATGGATTCCCATTGGATCCATATTTTCGATAGAACAAATGATGACCACATTGTCATTTTTATCTCTTAAAAGCTCTAATTCATATTCTTTCCATCCCATTAAAGCCTTATCTATTAAGACTTCATGAATAGGCGACGCTTCCAACCCACGGGTTAACAAATCGTCGAAGTCTTCTTTTTTATAAACAATCGCAGCTCCGGTTCCGCCCAAAGTAAACGATGGACGAATTACTAACGGAAACCCGAATTCCTGTGCAATTTCTTTTCCTTCTAAGTAAGAAGTGGCCGTTTTTGCCGGTGCAGCAGGGATTCCTATTTTTTCTAAAAGCTGTTTGAATTGCTCTCTGTCTTCGGTAATGTTGATGGCATTGATATCGACACCAATTAATCTTACATTAAAATCCTCCCAGATTCCTTTTGCATCTGCTTCCAGACACAAATTCAAAGCGGTTTGTCCTCCCATAGTTGGCAAAACAGCATCAATTTGCGGGTGTTCTTTTAGGATTTGAATGATTGATTTTGTAGTAAGCGGCAATAAATAAACGTGATCCGCCATAGATGGATCGGTCATGATGGTTGCCGGATTGGAATTAATCAGAATTACTTCTATTCCTTCCTCGCGTATGGAACGTGCAGCTTGTGAACCTGCATAATCAAATTCGCAAGCCTGACCGATAACGATTGGTCCTGAACCTATTATTAAAACCGATTTTATGGAATTGTCTTTTGGCATTGTGTTGTAGTTATTGTGTAGTTATTTTTATGCTTCAAGTAAGGTTTAACAGCTTATAATTAAAGCTTTTAAACTCTTTAATTTCACGACAAGGTATAAAAAAAGGCGATACTAATAGAAGTAACGCCTTTATTTATGTTTAAATAAACATTATTTTTTGTGTCTTGGTTCGCAAGAAACTGTCAATTTGTGTCTTCCTTTAGCTCTTCTACGTGCAAGAACTTTTCTTCCATTTGCAGAAGCCATTCTGTCCATAAATCCGTGCTTATTTCTTCTTTTTCTTTTCGATGGTTGAAACGTTCTTTTGCTCATTTTTTGTTATCTTTAAAATCTTGAATTAAAATATCTGTGATAGGTTTAAAACGTGTTGTCTCAAAACCGAGTGCAAATATACAAAGACTTTTTTTTCTGGCAAGTAGTTTTGTAAAAATATTTTAAAATCCTTTTACTATCTTTGCACTCTCATAAAAACACATACTATGTTTCACAGAAATATTAAACTTATAATCGCCGGACTTATTACTATTGCAGGCATTTGGCAATTTACGGAAGGAAATATCGGAAACGGGATTTTCCTGATCTTATTGACTGCTATTCCTATTTTTCTTTATTTTAAAAACGAATTCATTTTATTGGCTTTCCTGAAGCTGAGAAAACAGGATTTTCCCGGGGCTCAAAAATGGCTGGCCTTTATCAAAAACCCAGAAACGGCTTTGGTAAGAAAGCAACAAGGATATTTCAATTATTTACACGGAATTATGTTGTCTCAAACTAATTTAATCCAAGCAGAAAAATACTTCAAAAAAGCAATCGAATTGGGATTGTCTATGGATATGGATTTGGCTGTGGCAAAATTGAATTTAGCCGGAGTAGCCATGACCAGAAGAAGAAAACTGGAAGCCACTAATTTATTGAACGAAGCCAAAAAATTAGACAAGCAAAACATGCTGAAAGATCAAATTATAATGATGAAAGGACAATTGAAGAAAATGTAATTTTAAATAAAAAAAATCCTTTTTGTGATATTTTAAACAAAACCACCTTCTGAGGTGGTTTTTTTATGTAATAGAGGTATTTAATCGAGTATTTTAACAATTCAACGGGTATTTTATGCCATGGTTTATAAATGATCTAATCTTGCATCAGATTATGGATTATTATGGCTAAAAAACTACTTACACTATTATTTATACTTTCCTTTTCAACTACTTTCAGCCAAGATTCGGCTGTTTATTTCTCTGATGCAATAAAAGCCAATATCAATACCTACAACAAAGCAAGTAATCGTGCTTTTGATAAAAAAGACTTTATCGAAGGACAACGTTTATTCGATTCTTTGGTTCAATATAAATTATTAGGCACACAATTTGACGATTTTACCATTAAAAGTTATAATTCTAAAAGCGTAAAATTAAACAAAATCAACAAGCCCGTTTTCATTATTACTTATGCTTCATGGTGTGTATTAAGTAAAGGAGAAATTCCTGCTTTAAATAAATTAGCAAAAGAACATCGTGATGACATTCAATTTATAGTGTTGTTTTGGGATAAAAAATCCAATATCAAGAAAATAGCACATCAATTCAGTAGCAATATTAAAATTTGTTATGCCGATGAAGGTTATGACAATGATTACCGGATTGTTTCCACAATAAAACATACTTTAGGTTTCCCAACTTCCTTTTTTATCGATGAAAACAAAAAAGTAATCAGCATCAAACGCATTTCAAATCAAATGAAACCAAGAACTTCTTTTGCTATTGCTTTGTCTTTGAGCTATGACAACTTCAGTAAAAACATAAATGAATCCATATTGAATAAAACAGTAGTTCATTCACGCTTGGTTGCTAATTAATACCCTCCTAAAGGAATTTCAATACTGTATTTCTTCTTATTTATGTTATCCAATTTTTTATCTCTTAACCAAGGATTATGAATTTTCAGAATTTTATAATTAATCCCCTGAGTTTTGGCAAAATCAGCCAAATCAGAAATAGTACTGTCAACTTCAACTTTCCTTGTTGGTAAAAGTTCATATAATTCTTGCTTTGGAACAGAAAACCCATATTTTTCAGGATTTTTCATAATTTCCTTCAACGCCAAAATCCTAAAGACATATCTTGAGGTTTCATCATTTAGCAATAAATCATAATAATTCGATACTTTTTGACTTTCGATTTGTCTGTTTACCCCATTCATTCCGCCATTATAAGAGGCAGCTGCCAAAGTCCATGAACCAAATTTATTTTTTGCATCTAATAAATACTTGCAAGCGGCTTCAGTCGATTTCTCTAAATGATAGCGCTCATCAACAGTTTCGCTGACTTCCATTCCTATTCCTTTCGCTGTATCAGGCATAAACTGCCATACACCTCTTGCTCCTGCGCTTGAAACTGCATTGGTCAAAGCACTTTCGATAACAGCCAAATATTTGAAATCATCAGGAACACCATTTCTTTTCAAAATAGGTTCTATCACCGGAAAGGCACGATTGGCTCTTTTAATAATTAAAATAGTTGACGCGTGAAGATTCGCATTGACCAGCAATTCCCTGTCAAAACGCTCACTCACATCCGAAATATGCAAAGGGGTCTTCTCTCCGGAAAAATCAACTTCCACCGGAAAATAATTTGCAGTTCCTTCATGCGTGATTTTATTTTTATTTTCATAGGAAATTCCAAAAAATGAAACACCGCTTATTACAACTACTGAGGCGATTATGCCTGCTTTTTTTATCCTATTCATATTTTCTTTTCTTTTTATTGATTGGTTAACTCACAAAAACCAATCCATTTATACTTCTTTCCCTAAAATAATATTCGGTAAATTCTCATTAAACCACTTGTATTTAATCAAAATCATGATGTGCGTTCCTCCTTTTACAACAATACAATTTTTAATATTTTTGATGGGAAAAATTTCGTCTGCATCGCCATGAATATGGATCACCTTTTTATCTGCTTCCGTCCTATTCCACAAAATCATTTGTTCAATCGCCCAATCTAAATATGCTTTTTCACGCATTGACAAATACTTTTCATACAATTTCAATCTTTGCTTTATTAGGGTTCCAAATGAAAATTTAGATAAAATTTCAACATTTTGAAACAAGCTTGTCGGAACTAATTTATAAGCTTTTGTTGATTTTGCAATTTTCATTCGCAAAGGCAATTCCAAATTCGTTTTTACGCTCGAAATAATAATTAATTTTCTCAAATTTAAAAATTCAGCCATTTCTTGTACCAAAACCCCTCCAAAAGAAACTCCTATCAAAACAGCATTTTCATGTTTGACATTCTTTGCCATTCTTTTGGCATAATCCGTCAAAGTTTCTTTGGCTTCTGGTATTTGCCAATCCAATAAATGAATTTCAAAAGTATCTTCGGGTAAAACTATTTTTTCGAAAATTAATGAACTTGCCGCTAATCCGGGCATGAAATAAACTGGGATTTTTGTCATTTATTGGTTTTTAACGCTAGTATAACAAGATTAAAACTATATAATCATGAAATTTACATAAAAATAGTTTTTTTGAGCGATTCCAACTTCAATCCCATTTTAATTTATCAATAAATTATGAATACCCAACTATTTAAATATTTTGAATGAAGCAAAGTTGATTTTGGCTTGCAGGTTTAAACATTACGAAATAAACATCATCATGAAAGGTCGAGAAAAAACCTTACAATTATCTATTTTTTCCGATAAAGAACACGTAACTCCGAGATATGACAAGAAATCATTTGATATTGAAAGTCAAATCAATACCTTTGTAAATGTAGTTCCGCCACATTACAAAAATGATAAAAATGCACTTTTGGTTTACCAGCAAACATTTTTGAATTCAGGCATTTTTGAAAGTGCAGAAAACAACAACTTACAAATTAAATATTCCAGAAAACGATGTTTTACCTCTCCTTAATTGACGTAAACTATCAAACTTTGAGCCCCAAGGATGCCATCGGAATAACCGATTTTAACCAATTTGATCTTGTTGTAAAACAAAAATCAAAAATACTTTTAACAGAAGTATCAATAAAGCAAAACTAATTATGGAAGCACAAGCAGCTATGGAAATTAAAGACAACACTTTTTCAAGACAATTTGAAACACTCGTGGATGGAAAGTTAATTTCGTTGGAATATTCTTTTCAGGAAAAAAAGATTTTTCTAACAAAAATTAATGTTCCCGACCAATTTGAAGATGAAGAATTCATAAATGATTTGCTAAAAAACATCATGGCCATTGCCTATGAACGCAAACTTAAAGTGGTTCCTATTCTTCCTAAAATTGCCGCTTTCTTTAGAAAAAACACCATTTACAGAGATTTATTACCACCAGGAATTAAAATATAATTTTTTTAATTCCTAATAAAAAGCCGTTCCAAATATTTGGAACGGCTTTTTATTTTTCAAAAAATAACATATCTTTATCTGATGGCTTCTGAAGATACCAATTCAAAAATTATTTACTTTTTCGAAAACATCGAAAAATATTATGGCTGCAAAACCGAAATTACGGAAGGATTGTATTCACAAAGTGAAAATTTCGACGTGAATTTCACTACATGGAATTTATCCGAATTCGTATTAATCCGTTCAGCTTATAGAAAAAATGGTGACCGGCTGATGATGGAAGGAGAAAAAATGTATTATGAAATTGCTGCACCAATTATTATCAGTTTTGAACAGCCCGGACGCAATTCATTTGAATTTATAGAAAGATACAGCGACACCGTTTACCGAATCACTAAAATAAGATTTCACTATAAATATTAGACCAAAAGATTGGCGAATTCCATTCTTACCGAACCATCCTCATCAATTTTTGTCAAATTAATTTCATGTAAGGTATTCACTAATTCCGGATTCCAGGGTGTTTTTACTTTTACATAATTTTCGGTAAAACCATGAATGTAGCCTTCTTTATTTTCACTTTCGAACAAAACCGTTCTATTGGTTCCCAATTGGCTTTCATAAAAAGCACGACGTTTTTTTACTGATAATCCACGTAACATTTTGCTTCTTTTGCTTCTGACATTGGCCGGAACTTCACCAGACATTGAAGCTGCCTCAGTATTATCGCGTTCAGAATACGTAAAAACGTGTAGATAAGAAATATCCATCTCATTCAGAAAATGATAGGTCTCTAAGAAATGCTCCTCTGTTTCTCCAGGAAATCCTACAATAACATCCACACCAATACAAGCGTGTGGCATGACTTCGCGTATTTTATTGACTCTTTCGGTATAAATTTCGCGAAGGTATCTACGTTTCATCAACTTCAGGATATCATTGCTTCCTGATTGTAATGGGATGTGAAAATGAGGTACAAAAGTTCTGCTTTTGGAAACAAATTCTATGGTTTCGTTTTTTAATAAATTCGGTTCAATGGATGAAATTCGCAACCTTTCGATGCCTTCAACTTTATCCAGTTCCTGAACCAATTCAAAAAAGGTATGCTCGTGTTTTTTATTTCCGAATTCTCCTTTACCGTAATCTCCAATATTTACACCAGTCAAAACAATTTCTTTGATGTTTTGCTCTGAAATATCCTTGGCATTCTGCAACACATTTTCTAATGCATCACTTCTCGAAATCCCTCTGGCTAATGGAATCGTGCAATAAGTACATTTATAGTCGCAACCGTCCTGAACTTTTAAAAACGCTCGGGTTCTGTCTCCAATGGAGTAACTCCCAACGTAAAAATCGGCTTCCGAAATTTCGCAGGAATGCACTTCGCCCATATCGTTTTTGGACAAATCATTGATATAATCGGTGATTTTGAATTTTTCTGTAGCACCCAAAACCAAATCCACACCGTCAACCGCTGCTAATTCTTCGGGTTTTAATTGGGCATAACAGCCTACAGCGGCTACAAAGGCTTTATCATTGAGTTTCATCGCTTTTTTTACGACTTGCTTGAACTGCTTGTCTGCATTTTCCGTTACCGAACAGGTGTTAATCACATAAATATCGGCGACTTCTTCAAAATCGACACGGTCAAAACCTTCGTCATTGAAATTACGGGCAATCGTTGATGTTTCTGAAAAATTCAGTTTACATCCAAGGGTATAAAAGGCAACTTTTTTTCTGTTTTCCATAGGAACAAACTACGTTTTAAGTAGTATCTTATTATATTTTCATCTTTGTAAAAGAGTTTGCAAATTTACATACAAAATTCTTTAAAACGAAATCAATAATACGCTATCTATCACTATTTTATAATAATTTAAAATTACTTTACTGCTTTTGGCGCCAGCATATTTTCCGGATTGAGAATATCATCTAATGCTTCTTTCGATAAAAGATTGTGTTCTAGCACTAAATTGTAAACACTTTTTCCTGTTTCCAACGCTTCCTTAGCAATTTTGGTGCTGTTTTTATACCCAATATAAGGATTCAATGCGGTTACAATACCGATGCTGTGCAAGACCATATCTTTACAATGTTCTTCATTAGCGGTAATTCCGTCAATACATTTAGTGGCTAATGTATCCATCCCATTTTCAAGCAATTTCATGGATTCCATGATGCAATACGTCAAAACAGGTTCCATTACGTTCAATTGCAATTGTCCAGCTTCGGCTGCCATGGTCACCGTTAAATCGTTTCCTATAACCCGAAAACAAACCTGATTCATTACTTCGGGAATTACAGGATTTACTTTTCCTGGCATAATCGATGATCCGGGTTGCATTGGCGGTAAATTAATTTCATTCAATCCACAACGAGGACCTGAAGACAGCAAACGTAAATCGTTACATATCTTAGAAATTTTGATTGCCATTCTTTTTAAAGCTGAGGAATAAATCACATACGAACCCGTATCTGGTGTAGCTTCAATCAAGTTAGGTGCGGAAACAAAAGGATGTCCTGTAATTTTTGCTAAATTTTCAGCACAAAGTTTGGCATAACCCGGAGCGGCGTTTAAACCGGTTCCGATGGCCGTAGCACCCATATTAATTTCGAAAAACAAGGCTGAGTTTTGGTTCAATCGTTCAATTTCTTCTTCTAAAGTTGCTGCATAGGCTTCAAATTCCTGTCCCATAGTCATCGGGACAGCGTCTTGCAATTGGGTTCTTCCCATTTTTAAAACATGCTTGAATTCCACACCTTTTCTTCGGAACGACAGAATTAAGTTTTTCAAATGTTCAATCAATTGAATATTCGAGTTTATGGTTGCCAGTTTTATTGAAGTTGGATAGGCATCATTCGTAGATTGCGACAGATTCACATGATCGTTTGGGGAACAATATTGGTATTCTCCTTTTTGATGGCCTAAAATTTCAAGTGCCCGATTGGCTATGACTTCATTAATATTCATATTAGTAGAAGTTCCGGCGCCACCCTGAATCATATCAATTGGAAATTGGTCGTTGAATTTACCATCGATTACTTCTTTTGCTGCCTGAACAATTACATTTTTTAATTTTTCATCCAATAAACCTAACATAAAATTAGTTTCGGTTGCGGCCCATTTTACATAAGCCAATCCTTTGATGAATTCCGGAAATTCATTTAATTTTACTCCTGAAATATGAAAATTTTCAATTGCTCTTTGGGTTTGAACGCCATAATAGGCATTTATCGGTACATTTAAATCTCCTAGTAAATCGTTTTCTATTCTATACATATTGCACTATTTTGTATTAAAAATCACACTAAAGATACTCCTTATTTTAAAGATAGGACTTTATGAAAAGTTAAATTTAGAATTCAATTTATAAAAAAACCACAATTACTTTTCGCAATTGTGGTTGGTTTCTAATCATAAAAATCTGTAGATTTTATAACTGATTTTATTCTTTTCTCCATTTTTTAGATTCTTCAAAAACGTGTTCCAAAATGGCAGCATCTTGTTCCGTGAATTCCACGTGACGACGTGACATTACTACTTTTGCAACTTCAAATGCTTTTTTGGTAAGGTATGTGGTAAAACCTGAAGCGCCTCCCCATGAAAAACTAGGCACAAAATTTCTTGGAAATCCGCTACCAAAAATATTCGCACTCACACCAACTACGGTTCCTGTGTTGAACATGGTATTGATACCACATTTACTATGGTCGCCCATCATCAATCCGCAGAATTGCAAACCAGTTTTGGCGAAATTTTCGGTTTCATAACTCCATAATTTTACCTCTTCGTAGTTATTTTTCAGGTTGGAATTATTGCTGTCGGCTCCGATATTGCACCATTCGCCCAAAACAGCATTTCCTAAAAACCCGTCATGTCCTTTATTAGAGTACCCAAACAATACCGAATTATTTACTTCGCCACCAATTCTGCAATGAGGACCAACGGTTGTTGCGCCATACACTTTGGAAGCCAATTTCACTTGTGCTTCTTCGCATAAAGCAAATGGTCCGCGGATTACGGAACCTTCCATGATTTCGGAGTTTTTTCCAATGTAAATTGGTCCTGTTGAAGCGTTTAAGGTTACGAATTCCAATTTGGCTCCTTCTTCGATAAAAATATTTTCGGGTGAAATTACATTTACGCTTTTTGGAATGGGTTGAGATTTTCTATCCTCTGTTAAAAGTTCAAAATCTTCCCGGATTGCCGCATCGTTTTTGGCAAAAATATCCCAGGTATGTTCAATTGTGAGGCAATCCTCATTATATTCAATGATTTCATACGTATCAAAATCAACTTCTTCCTGCGATTCCTGCGTGTAAAAAGCAATAACTTCTTCTCCTTTAAAGATGGCTTGATTCGGCTCAAGATTACTCACCAATTCAACCAATACATTATTAGGCAAAAAAGAAGCATTTATCATTACATTTTCTTCCAATTCAACCATCGGAAATTTATCTGACAAATAATCCTCGGTCAAAGTGGTCGTGGTAGAACCCAAATGTTTTTCCCATTTTTCGCGAATGGTCAAAATCCCCACACGAATATCTGCTACGGGTCTTGTAAAAGTGAATGGAAGCAGCGCCTTGCGGACCGTTCCGTCAAAAAGTATATAGTTCATAAAATGTTGATTCGTTAATTTAATTATTTGATATTCTGATTCAAAAATCTAATCATCACAAAATTTAGAATTCAAAGTTACAAAGTTTTTTTCCAAAAGTATTTAAATTTTGATTGTCAAGAACCCTCTTTTCTTATCATCGGAAGAAAAATATCATTTATGTGGGATTCAATCAAATAAAAAACAAAAAGCCTCCCAAATTGGAAGGCTTTTGATATATAACAGCAAGCACGTTATTATTTAGCGTGTTTAGCGTATTTCGTTTTGAATTTATCGATACGACCAGCAGTGTCAATAAGTTTAGATTTACCTGTGTAAAAAGGGTGAGAAGTTCTAGAGATCTCCATTTTCACAACTGGATACTCAACACCGTCAACTGTAATAGTTTCTTTAGTGTCTGCTGTAGATTTAGTAATAAAAACTTCGTCATTCGACATGTCTTTAAATGCAACTAATCTGTAATTTTCTGGGTGAATTCCTTTTTTCATCTTGTAAATCTTTTTTATTTGTTTAATTACAACTTGTTTTGAAGCTTTCCTGTAAAGAAAAGGTATAAACTCATTATAACTTTTTGTTTTAACTTTATTATTTTGAGTTTGCAAATTTACAATTTTTTTTCAATAAACAAATCTTTGAGTGCTTTTTTTTAAACTTTATCTAAAACCAAATTTTATCGTTCCATAATTTGGTAATTCATATATTTGTGGATTAATTTAAAACTAATCATTTTTATGGAACAAAAAATCTCTCCTTCAAAATCTGCTTTACCTTACGGAATTCTTTTTGGAATTTTTATGGTTTTAGAATTCGTTATACTTTATGTTTTAAATATCGACCCAATAACAAATCCGACTGTTGGAATTGTTGTTAATGTTTTAAATTATTTAGTATTACCGGTTATCCTTATTATTATTGGATGCAATAATTACAAGAAAAAATTAAACTTTGGTTTTATCTCTTTTGGTGAATGTCTGAAAATTGGCGTTACCATTTGTTTGATTGCCGGTTTAATTTATGCGTTGTTTAGTATTGTTTTCAATTTGATATTCCCAGAATTTATGGACGAAATTTTGAAGAAAACAAGACAGGTAATGGTACAAAAAAGTCCTGAAATGACCTCAGAGCAATTAGATATGGCCATGTCTATGACAAAAAAATTCATGAGTCCGGCGCTTGTTGTTCCGGTAACTGTTGTTATGTTTTCTTTTATAGGATTGATTTATTCCTTAATAATTGGTGCATTTGTTAAAAATGACAAACCTGAAAGTTTCTAATTTAATGAATTTATCCATCATAATACCACTTCTCAACGAAGAAGAATCATTGCAGGAACTCCACAATTGGATTGTTTCTGTAATGAAAGCCAACAATTATTCCTACGAAGTGATCTTTATAGATGATGGAAGCACGGATAATTCTTGGTCTATTATTGAAAAATTATCAGCCGAAAACCCTAATATAAAGGGTATTCGGTTTTTGAAAAATTTCGGAAAATCGCAAGCTTTACACGCTGGTTTTGCCAAAGCCAAAGGCGATGTGGTGATTACCATGGATGCCGATTTACAGGATAATCCAGAGGAAATTCCAGGTTTGTATGATATGGTTATGAATCAAAATTTCGATTTGGTTTCCGGTTGGAAAAAGAAACGATATGATTCTGTTGTTACAAAAAATATCCCTTCCAAATTATTCAATTGGGCTGCCCGAAAAACGTCCGGTGTTCAGTTGAATGACTTTAATTGCGGGTTGAAAGCTTATAAAAATATCGTTGTCAAGAACGTGGAAGTTTCCGGTGAAATGCATCGTTATATTCCCGTTTTGGCAAAAAATGCCGGTTTTGGTAAAATTGGTGAAAAAATAGTTAAACATCAGGCACGAAAATACGGCTCGACCAAATTTGGTATGGATCGTTTTATTAATGGCTTTTTGGATTTAATCACAATTTGGTTTTTGTCGCGTTTTGGGAAAAGACCGATGCACTTGTTTGGCGCTTTAGGCTCCATCATGTTTATCATTGGATTTATTGCCGCAGGATTTATCGGAGTAAATAAATTAATTCGCCTTTATAATCATTTACCAACGGTTTTGGTAACTGAGAATCCTTGGTTTTACATTTCGTTGGCTACCATGGTTATTGGAACGCAATTGTTTTTAGCCGGGTTTTTGGGTGAAATTATTTTACGAACAAAAAATAATGAGGAACGATATAAGGTTTCGAATTCAGTCAATCTATAGTTGTTATTAAATCTATAGAAAATAAAAACACAGGTTTTACTTGACTAGCCCTGATTGCAGCGGCATCCTTTTCTTGCTTTCTTTAAGCAAGAAAAGATAGAGCGGAAAGCAGGAAACAGCTCCTAAAAAAATATAAAATGCACATCGAACAAAACATATTAAATGCAGTAAATGAATGGCTAACGCCAACATTTGACCATCAGACGCAAGAGGAAATCAAAGAAATAATGACGACTTCTCCGAAAGAACTGGAAGACCGTTTTTACAAAAATCTGGAATTCGGAACGGGTGGAATGCGCGGTATCATGGGCGTTGGAACCAATCGTATCAATAAATATACGCTTGGAAAAAATACTCAGGGCATTGCCAATTATATGCATCGCGTTTTTCCCGGAAAGGAATTAAAAGTGGCTATTGCTTATGATTGTCGCCATAACAGCAATACGTTGGCTAAAGTGGTGGCTGATGTTTTCTCGGCCAATGGCATAAAAGTGTATTTGTTTTCGGATATGCGTCCGACTCCGGAATTGAGTTTTGCCGTAAAACAGTTAGGTTGCCAATGCGGAATCGTGCTTACTGCTTCCCACAATCCACCGGAATATAACGGATATAAAGTATATTGGGAAGATGGCGGACAGCTCGTTCCACCACAAGATGCAGAAATTATTCAGGTTATTGAAGATTTAAAATACGATGAAATCAAATTTCAGGCGAATGAAAATCTGATACAATATATCGATTCAGAAATAGACGAAGCGTTTATCAAATCTTCGATTAAGAACGCGAGTTTCAATACTTCGGCGGAGGCAAAAGACAATCTGAGCATTGTTTTCACTTCCTTGCACGGAACTTCAATTAAATCTGTTCCTGCTACTTTAGCGCAGGCCGGATATTCTAATGTACATATCGTTCCTGAACAAGCGGAACCAAATGGTGATTTCCCGACGGTGAAATCTCCAAATCCCGAAGAACCGGAAGCTTTGGCGATGGCTTTGGCTTTGGCTGAGAAATTGAATGCCGATATTGTTATTGGAACCGATCCGGATTGTGACCGATTAGGCGTTGCGGTTAGAAATAAGGATGGTAAGATGGTTTTGCTTAACGGAAATCAAAGCATGGTTTTGATGACCGCCTTTTTATTGGAACAATGGAGAAAAGAAGGCAAAATCAACGGAAACCAATTCATCGGCTCAACCATAGTTTCTACTCCGATGATGTTGGAATTGGCTTCGGCTTATGAAGTAGAATGCAAAGTAGGTCTGACCGGTTTTAAATGGATTGCCAAAATGATTAAGGATTTCCCGGAATTGAATTTTATTGGCGGTGGCGAAGAAAGTTTCGGATTTATGGTCGGCGATGCCGTTCGTGATAAAGATGCCGTTGCAGCTACTTTGTTAATGTGCGAGTTTGCGGCTCAGGCCAAAGCCGAAGGAAGTTCAGTATATCAGGAATTATTGAAATTATACGTAGATCATGGATTTTATAAAGAATATTTGGTTGCCATGACCAAAAAAGGAATTGAAGGTTTGAAGGAAATCAACCAGATGATGGTAGATTTACGAGAAAATCCTTTGAAAGAAATCAATGGCGAGCGCGTGGTTATGGTAGAAGATTATAAAACTTCGATTGCCAAAAACTTATTTACCGGAGAAGAAGAAACCATGAATATCCCAAAATCGGATGTATTGATTTATTATACGGAAGACGGTGCGAAAATTGCCGCAAGGCCAAGCGGAACAGAACCAAAAATAAAATTTTATGTCAGCGTAAATTCGCAATTGGATTCGATAGAAGATGTTGCTGAAGTCGAAGCGTATTTAGACAGCAAAATCAAAAACATACTATTAGATTTAAAAATCGTTTAATGGACAATTTCAAAAAGATATTTCCTTTTATTTTACCTTATAAAAAGTATGCGTACCTGAACATTTTTTTTAATGTTTTGTATGCTTTGTTCAGCACGCTTTCTTTTATGGCTTTAATCCCTATGATGCAGGTATTATTTGACCAGACCAAAAGAAATACTGCCAGGCCTGTTTGGGAAGGAATAGCAAATGCAAAAGGATTTCTGGAAGATTTTTTAAGTTACTACATTACAACTTCTACTGATAATAATGGTATTGGGTTTACTTTATCGATAATGGTAACCGGAATTATTTCGATTTTCTTACTGAAAAATCTGAGTGATTATTTAGCCATGTATTTTATTACTTTTTTGCGAAATGGCGTTTTAAGGGACATGCGAAATGCGATGTATAAAAAAACAATCGATTTACCGCTTTCCTTCTTTTCTGAAAAAAGAAAAGGCGATACCATTTCCAGGATTGCAGGTGATGTGAATGAAGTACAAACTTCCTTTCTTTCTATTCTGGAACTTATTGTAAAAGAACCTTTGACCATTATCTTTACAATAACCGCCATGCTGACCATTAGCGTAAAACTCACATTGTTTGTATTTATATTTATTCCCCTTTCAGGATTGGTAATCTCTAAAATTGGAAAACAATTAAAGAAACAATCTACCAAAGCGCAACAGGAACAAGGGCAATTTTTATCGACTATAGAAGAAACCTTAGGGGGACTGAAAGTTGTAAAAGGATATAATTCTGAAAATTATTTCAATCGAATATTTCAGGAATCTACCCAACGCTTTTTTGATTTATCCAATAGTATCGGTAATAGACAAAATCTGGCATCACCCGTAAGTGAGTTTATGGGAATTATGGTTATTGCTATTTTACTTTGGTATGGCGGACACATGGTTTTGATTGAAAAAACATTGAATGGCGCTTCCTTTATTGCTTACATGGGTTTAGCCTATAATATTCTTACTCCGGCAAAATCTATTTCGAAAGCGTCTTATAATATCAAAAGAGGAAATGCCGCAGCAGAACGCGTTTTGGAGATTTTGGAACAGGAAAACCCCATTACAAGTAAAGTGGATGCGATTCAAAAAAATACTTTTGATTCTAATATAACCATCAAAAACATCAATTTCAAATACGAACAGGAAACAGTTTTAAAGAATTTTTCGTTAGAAATTGAAAAAGGACAAACCGTGGCACTTGTTGGCCAATCCGGAAGTGGAAAAAGCACCATTGCCAATTTATTGACCCGTTTTTACGATGTGAATGACGGAACAATAACGATTGATGAAACCAACATCAAAGACATGAATTTGCAGTCGCTTCGTGGTTTGATGGGATTAGTGACACAAGACAGTATTTTATTTAATGATACTATAAAAGCCAATATTTCGTTAGGAAAGTTAGATGCAAGTGATGATAAAATCATTGAAGCTTTGAAAATCGCGAACGCTTATGAATTTGTAAAGGATTTACCGAAAGGAATTTACACGAACATTGGCGATAGCGGAAACAAGCTTTCCGGCGGACAAAAACAACGTTTATCGATTGCACGTGCGGTTTTAAAAAACCCACCGATTATGATTCTGGACGAAGCTACTTCGGCTTTAGATACCGAAAGCGAAAAATATGTTCAGGTAGCTTTGGAAAATATGATGCAAAACAGGACTTCAATAGTTATTGCGCATCGACTTTCGACGATTCAAAAAGCAGACAAAATTGTGGTGATGCAAAAAGGTGTAATCGTTGAGCAAGGCAAACACGATGAATTGATTGCATTGAATGGCACTTATAATAAATTAGTGACGATGCAATCTTTTGAGTAATTTTGATTTACGATTTGGATTTTTTGAATTTTGAACAACGAATTTTGAAATAATAAAAAATGTACATCAACGACAAAAACATCAAGCTTCCTGAAGATCCAGACACCATCGTTTGGAAATACCTGGACTTGTCCAAATTTGTCGATTTATTGCTTTACAAAAAATTATTCATGTCGCGTTCAGACAAGTTTGAAGACCAATACGAAGGCACTTTTAGCGAACCTACTTTTGAGGAAATCCGAAAACTTTCAGCAGACAATCCCGCTTTTTTAGACTTTTATAAAACACATCGGAAAAATGTGTTCATCAGCAGTTGGCACATTAATGAGTATGAATCTTTTGCGATGTGGCAAATTTTCACCCAAAAAAGCGAAGGTTTAGCCATTCAGTCAACGTTGGGAAGATTACAGGAATCTTTAACTCCTGAAATCCTGTATGAACAACATATTGGCGAGGTCAATTATATTGATTATAAAAAAGAATATATTCCGTTTGATAATACTTTTTTTCCTTTCTTATTTAAGCGAAAAAGTTTTCAATATGAGCGAGAAATCAGAATTATTTCGGATGTGACTGAACACAATTTAACCATCGAAAACGGATTGAAGGTTGATATTGACATCAATCATCTCATAGAAAAAATCTACATCCATCCGAAATCGGAAAACTGGTATAAAAATCTGGTAATCGAATTGGTAAAAAGACTAGGTTTTAGTTTTGAGATAGAAAAATCAGATTTAGAAAGTGATATTCTGATTTAAGTTAAAAAAACTAAACCGGTTTATAATCCATAACTACCCACCCTAGATTGGATAAATCGACAAAGTGATAATACAAAATATCATTTTTATCAAACTGTCCGTTTTTATTAGCATCTTCTATCGTTCTAAAATACAAACGATTTTTAGATTCTACTAAATTCCAATCAATTAAATCCTGAAGTTCCGGAGAAAGTTTCATTAATTTCTTTCCGCTAATTTCACTAATGTATAGTGTTTTGATATCGCTTGTGTCTAATTTCCCGTCTTTGTTTGTGTCCCTGTCAGCCATGGTATAAACCATAATTTGCTGTTTGGTCTTGTCAGCAATCGTTTTTAGGTATGTTGCAGTTTGAATTAAAACTGGTTTATCCGTTAATACTTTTATTGAATCGGAGCCTATTTGCTGAAATTTCAGGTTGCGTAAATAACCTGTAATTTCAAATTCACTCGTATTGGAAATTGTGAAACTAACGCGATCCGCACTTGTAGAACCATAACTGGATTTAGTCCTTCCTTCTGAAATACTCAAATCTCCAACCGGATGAATCAGGTAATTGGTTCCCTCCATTTGAATTGGTAAATCGGCAACTTCAATTTGAGTGGTATCTAATCTAGATTTCACTTTCCCTTTTGTCGCATCGTAGGTCACTTTTGGTTTTACGGCTTCTTGTTTGCAACTGGTAAGGAGCAAAACAGAAATTCCAACGAGAAGTATATTTATTTTTTTCATAATTTCTGATCCGTTTAACCTAGTTTTTAAAAAACATAAGGCGCTATTTTAAATTCAAATATAAACAATTTTAAGTTTTTATCTAATGAATTATAACCTTGCGGTCAATTTAACATTAAAAACCCTTGTCGTCATATAATTTGGAATTCCGTATTGATTTTTTGTATACACATCCCGAACCCATGTATTCGTTATCGCATTTTGATTGTTGAACAAATTAAAAATCTCCAACCCTAAGGATAAATCCTTGAAACGTTTTAACCAATGTCCATCAGGTCTGTCTTTATTATTTTCTGTAAAAACTTTAGAAAAACCTACATCTGCCCTGCGATAATCTCTCAAACGACTTTGATATACATAAGGATCTGCATAGGAAGGCGAACCGCCAGGCAAACCGGTATTGTAAACCAAATTGAGATATAATTTCACACTAGGAAGGTTTGGCATATAATCCTGGAATAAGATTCCAAATTTCAATCGTTGATCTGTTGGTCTTGAAATAAAACCTTTATTATCAATGTTTTCTTCTGTTTTCAGATAACTAAAACTAAACCAGGATTCGGTTCCGGGAACAAACTCTCCGTTAAGACGAAAATCAAGACCCTGAACGTAGGCTTTGGCATTATTATTCGCTGCATATCGAATTCTGACATTTTCTAAAGTGTACGGATTCACATCGGATAATGATTTATAATACGCTTCCGAAACGAGTTTAAAAGGCCTGTTCCACATTTTGAAACTATAATCATTACTCAGTACAAAATGTATCGATTTTTGGGCTTTTACATCCGGAAGCACTTCACCACTTTGATTTCTCAACTCTCTATAAGAAGGTGGTTGTACATATAAACCGGTCGAGAATCTAAAAACCATATCTTTTTTCCAATCGGGTTTGATGGCAAATTGCGCTCTCGGACTAAATTCAACCTGACTTTTACCCTCAATATTTTTTCCTGAAACCTGCCATTGATGCATTCTTACACCTGCATTGAACCAAACGTCGTGATTTCGTAATTTACTTTTTCTATTCCATTGCGCATAACCGGAAAATCTGTCAATAGTCACAAAATTTAAAGCTCTGACATTATGATAAGGAACTAATGGTCCGATATAAGGGTTATAAGGCTGGTCATTTGTGGGCAAATCAATGATTGGAGGATTCAGTGAAAATCCCGCAGAATCAATCACTTCCCATTCCACTACCCTATCACGAATATCTTCACGGGTGTATTTGAAACCCCATTCGATTTGATTTTTTTTCAATTCATGAAACCCTTTAACTTCAGCATTTACAATTAAGGCGTCTAAATCATTTCGGGCATGATTCAATTGGGTTCCGATGGCTCTGCTAAAAGTTACATCTCCCAAAGTTTCTGAACCAATACTAGTGTCAACTTCGCCTAAGAAATAACCTGCATAAATATCAAAATATTCTTGCTCTAAAGTATGATAGGCTGAACCGATAATCTTTAATGTAAAATTATCATTGGCTTTAAAAGTCGATTTCAAAGCTCCAAAATAAGTGTCATATCGGTCTTTTTCCTGACCTTCATAGGCCACTTGCAAAGCAATAGGCTCGTCGATGGTCCCAAAATTAGTCTGACGCGATAAAGGCTGATAATTGTATCTGTTTTGGGAAATATTTCCTAAAAAACTCCATTGCCATTTCGTCGAAGCATTATAAATGACATTGGTTTGCACATCGGCAAATGTAGGACTGAAATTCGTTTCTGTTTCCTGACTCTTTACCAAAAGACTGTTATCACGATAACGAACTCCGGTAATAGAAGACCATTTTTGATTTTTTGAAACTGCATCAATGGCTAAACTTCCGCCAAGAAGACTCGCTTCGGCGGATGCGCCAAATTTAGTTGGTACTCTGTATGTAATATCCAAAACAGAGGAAAGTTTATCGCCATATTTAGCCTGAAAACCTCCTGCAGAAAATTCTATATTTTGGACCAAATCCGTATTCGTAAAACTCAATCCTTCCTGCTGTCCGGAACGAACCAAAAACGGTCGATAGACTTCCACTTCATTGACATAAACCAAATTTTCATCATAGTTTCCGCCACGAACCGCATATTGGGTGCTCAGTTCATTATTAGAATAAACGCCTGGCAATGTTTTTAAAATATTTTCGACACCGGCATTTGCTCCGGGGATTTTTCGGATTACCTCGGGTTCAATATTGGTTATGCCCTGTACTCGTTTTCTGTTGTTTGCAGTAATGATGACTTCACCCATTTGCTCGGCTTTTTCATTCATCACCACATTGAATTCAAAATCTTCATTGGGTTTCAGCTCCAATGTTGCTGTTGTTTTTTTAAGTGAAATATGAGTAAAAACAAGTACTACTTTTTGGTTTGCAGGAACCGTTATGGCATAAAAACCGTTATCATTGGTAACCGCTGATTTATTTTGATAGGAAATATTTACATTTTCAACAGGATTGCTATTTTCATCCAAAATAATTCCTTTTACTCTAGCGTTTTGGGCAAAAGCAGTGAATCCAATGCATAAAAAAAGAAGGTTGATGATTTGATTTTTGACTTTCAAGAGCTTTCGTTTTTATTGTTTTTGACTTCTAAAAAATTGAGTTTCAAAGATAGTAGAATTTCCTACATTATCCGAAACTACCACTTTTAAATCGTTTTTACCTTCGGCAACAATTCCATCATTGAAATTATGGGTAATTTTTCTGGTTTTATAATCGTATTCAAACAGAATCCATTGTCCGTTGAGATATCCATTATATTCTTTTATTCCGGACAAATCATCTTTGATAAAGAGATTAAGGAATTTTTGATCACTCAACCATTTCCCTTCTATGCTTTTTGAAATGGAAATTTTTGGTGCTGTTGTATCTTTTGCCAAAACAAATTGACCCAGATTTTTGGTATAAGTAACGAAAGTGTTCTTTTTTAATTTCGTCGAATTATAGCCTAACTTTTTTCCATTAATGGAAGCGATGAACATTTTTTCTTTTTCTTTTTCAGAGGTAATGGTATCTTGGATAGAAACCACAAAATTGTTATGAACAGCAATATTATCGTTATGAAAAAACAAAGTGTCTTTTTTTACATCAAAATCTAAATAAAAATCTTCATAAAAAGTTCCTGCGGGAATAAAAACCGACATATTGTCTTTTTCAAAATTGTACTCTTTATTGGTTTTTATAAAATACGGCGTTGTTTTGACCCTTAAAACATCGCTAGCCGGAATTGACGAATATTGAATTGGAACGGAAATCACACTTTTATTATCATTAAAATCAGACACTTCAATACGATAAATTTGGGTAACATTAGGAACCACTTCTACAATTCCATTGTCTTTATTCGGTTGAATTATACTCAATGGAAATGGATTTTTCATGAATAATTTCTGTACTCTCTGGTACATACTTTTATATCTTGGATAATCAATCAAGGCGTTGATATATCGTGATTCATCAAACGCAAAAGTATCAAACCGAAAACCAAAGGAAGGTTTGCCATTTAAAAAAGATTCAATTTTAAAAACCCCATTTCTGTCCCAAGCTACATCATACACATCATAGGTATTGACTCCAAAACCAATTTTTCCGCTGGCAAGCACTTTTCCGGCTACATAAGTCCCATCCTTTTGTAATGACAGATTAATCATCAAAGGATTTTTGGATTGATTAACTGTTGCGTTTTCATCAATTGGATAAACAACCAAATTGGTGATTATTGGCTTTTTGGTATCTTTGACTAAGCTGTCAAAACCAAAAAATAAAGGATTTATTGTTTTTTCCGTTTTAGAATCTCTAATCTCAAAATGCAAATGCGGTCCTTCTGAACCACCGGTGTTTCCGGAAAAAGCAATTATATCACCTTTTTTAACGATTAATTCTTCCGGTTTAGGAAAAAGCTCAATCTCATATTTTTTTTCAATGTAATGATTGGATTTGATGTGTTTTTCAATCATTGGCGTTGCCGATTTCAGATGCCCGTAAACGGTAGTATATCCGTTAGGGTGCGTAATATAAATCGCTTTTCCGTAACCGGAAGTGGAAATTTTGATTCTTGAAACATACCCATCTGCGACAGCATATATATTTAAGCCTTCTGTTTTTTGGGTTTTAAAATCAAATCCCGCATGGAAATGATTCGGTCTTAATTCTCCAAAATTCCCTGATAATTGAATGGGAATGTCCAATGGTGACCTAAAATAATCTTTAGGATATTGATTTTGGGCAAAAATGGAGGCGTAAAAAATAAAAAAAAAGAAGGTAATTCTCATGAGTAACGTTTTTGCTAATATAGAAAAAAGTGATTAAAAATTATAAAAATATTATTAGTTATAACTTGCTATCATACAAATTATTATAATTTTTCATTAGAAAAAAGGTAAAATTTTAGAAAAAATATTGCTATAATTAAATAGGAATACTAACTTTGTCAATTAAGTAATGAATATAGTTTCTAATGAGTGAAATTGCAGAAATAATTGATACTCTTGAAAATAGGATAGAAAAACTCTTTGGCAAAATAGACGCTTTAGAGAAAAATACCCAGAATTTAAAACAAGAATTAAGCCAATCTGCAACAATTATACAAAAACAATCGAATGAGATTGAGGTGCTAAAAACACAGTATGAATCACTCAAAATGGCCAATTCATTGCTCGGCAGTGACGATAATAAAAGAGATACAAAGCTAAAAATAAATTCATTAATTCGTGAAATTGACTACTGTATTGCACAGTTGTCCGACTAGTAAACCATGGATGAAAAGCTTAAAATTAAACTATCAATTGCAGACAGGGTTTATCCGTTAACGGTAGATTTGTCTCAGGAAGAGGGACTCAGAAGTGCTTCTAAAAAAATTGATGTTATGATTAAGCAGTTTGAAGAAAGTTATGCTGTTCGTGATAAACAAGATGTTTTGGCCATGTGTGCTTTACAATTTGCTTCTCAATTAGAACAAAAACAAATCGACAAGTCAATAGATAACGTAGAAACAAACGAAAGGCTTAAGAAGATTAATGATTTATTAGCAAAATATCTCGATAAATAAACGTTCTTTACAGAAACTAAGATACTGCCTACATTAGTTCACATTTGGTAAACTCAACACTAACAAATTAGAATGAGCAAATCATCACTTCTAAAGCATGCCACGCTTCGGCGAGGAAACTTGAACAGTGAGTTAGCTCAAAACTTGTCATTCCGAGTTTATACAAGCAACCTAATGTAGGCTTTTTTATATATAAATTTTAAACAAACATGGAGAGTACATTAATAATAATTATTTCAGGAATTGTAGGTATTGTAGGTGGTTTTGTAATTGCAAAACTGATGGAGAAAAGCAATGTTTCTAACCTAATCAAAAATGCAAAAAAAGAGGCAGGTTCTATCTTAAAAGACGCCAATCTTGAAGCAGAGAACATCAAAAAAGATAAAATTCTTCAAGCAAAAGAAAAATTCATTGAACTTAAAGCAGAGCACGAACAAGTAATCCTGGCTCGTGACAGAAAAGTAGCTGAAGTTGAGAAAAGAACACGTGATAAAGAATCTCAAATCTCAAATGAATTGGCTAAAGCCAAAAAAGTAAACGACGATTTTGAAGCTAAAACTATAGAGTACAATTCAAAAATTGAACTCCTGGATAAAAAGCAGCACGAAGTTGAAAGAATGCATAAAAGCCAATTAGAACAACTGGAAGTTATTTCAGGTTTGTCTGCCGAAGATGCAAAAGAACAACTGGTAGAAGGTTTAAAAGCGGAAGCTAAAACCAAAGCCATGGCGCATATTCAAGACACTATTGAAGAAGCAAAATTAACTGCACAACAAGAAGCCAAGAAAATCATCATCAACACCATCCAGAGAGTTGGTACAGAGGAAGCGGTAGAAAATTGCGTTTCCGTTTTCAACATTGAATCTGATGATGTAAAAGGTAGAATTATTGGTCGTGAAGGAAGAAACATTAGAGCTTTAGAAGCTGCAACCGGAGTTGAAATCATTGTTGACGACACACCGGAAGCTATTATTCTTTCTTGTTTTGACCCAGTTAGAAGAGAAATCGCGAGATTGGCTTTACATAAATTAGTAACTGACGGAAGAATTCACCCTGCGAGAATTGAAGAAGTTGTTGCTAAAACAGCAAAACAAATTGACGATGAAATCATCGAAGTTGGTAAACGTACCGTTATCGATTTAGGAATTC
This sequence comes from Flavobacterium sp., assembly GCF_035292545.1. Taxonomy (GTDB): domain Bacteria; phylum Bacteroidota; class Bacteroidia; order Flavobacteriales; family Flavobacteriaceae; genus Flavobacterium. Next base: position 94,494 of record NZ_DATDPV010000083.1, read on the forward strand.
ACGGATTGCATCCGGAATTGATTAAAGTCGTAGGTCGAATGAAATACCGTTCTTCTTATGGACAAAACTTATTGCAACACTCCCGTGAAGTTTCTAAACTTTGCGGAATCATGGCAGCCGAATTAGGGTTGAACGTAAAATTAGCCAAAAGAGCCGGTTTGCTTCACGATATCGGTAAAGTGCCAGATACAGAAAGTGATTTACCACACGCTTTATTAGGAATGCAATGGGCTGAGAAATACGGTGAAAAAGAAGAAGTTTGCAACGCGATTGGAGCGCATCACGATGAGATTGAAATGAAATCATTATTGTCGCCGATTATCCAGGTTTGTGATGCAATTTCAGGCGCAAGACCCGGAGCAAGAAGACAAGTATTGGATTCTTACATCCAGCGTTTGAAAGATTTGGAAGAAATTGCTTTTGGATTCAATGGCGTGAAAAATGCTTATGCAATCCAAGCTGGTAGAGAATTACGTGTAATTGTTGAAAGCGAAAAAGTATCTGATGATAATGCAGCTACATTGTCTTTCGAAATTTCACAAAAAATTCAAACAGAAATGACTTATCCAGGTCAGGTGAAAGTAACGGTGATTAGAGAAACAAGAGCTGTGAATATTGCTAAATAGATATTCTAAAATATAGAAACTAAAAAAGCCTTTCAAAATTGAAAGGCTTTTTTTTATTTTAAAAATATTTTTTCTATGGTTTCCGTATCCATCGGTTTTAGAACATAATCCGTTATTTCATCATTATATTCTTTCGATTTATTCACATCCACAATATCATCAGAGGAGCTTATTAAATAGATAATCGGCCTTTTCTTTAATTGGCTTTTAACTACCCTGAATTCATCCAAAAATTGCCAGCCATCCATAATTGGCATATTGATGTCTAATAAAATCAAATCCGGAAAATCTGTTTCCGAATTTATGTTTTCTTTTAATTCTTCAATGGCATCATATCCGTTTTCAAAAAAAATAGGGATAATATCAATATTATTTTTTAACAACAGTTTTTTTATTATGAAATGAAAAACCTTGTCATCATCAACAATAAAAACCTTATTATACTTCTTCATTAAAGTATATTTTAAATGTTGTGCCTACTCCTACTTCACTTTCAATATTCAAAGTTCCGCCCATCGCCTCAATTTGATTTTTTGTAATAAATAATCCAATACCTCTGGAATTTGGGTGCTTATGAAAGGTTTTATACATTCCAAAAAGCTTATCACCATATTTTTCGAGATTAATTCCTAATCCATTATCATTTATTTCAAGGGATTTTATTCCGTCCTGAAGCACAAAAGTATATTTAATTTCCGGTTTTCTATCCGGACTGGAATACTTAATGGCATTCGTGGTAAAATTCAGAAGAATACTTTCTAAATAGGCCGGATTGAATGCTATAGTGCTGTTTTCAGGAATTTCATTAATTATAATTACACCGTTTTCGTTAATGTCTTTAACTAAAATATTCAAAGTATGTTTTAAAAAATAATTCAAATCTAAATTTTCGCGTTTATGTACCAATCCTGCCTGAATATCCATCAACTCTTTTAAGTGATCAATAGTTTCTGTCAGGGCGTCAGATGTTGATTTTAAATGGGAATAGCTTTCGCTTATATTTCCCGCATTATTTTCACTTTCTATAATTTTTAATAACATATTGAAATTCCCGACATGTGACCTCAAATTATGAGATACAATATGGGCAAAATTCAATAATCGGCTATTTTGTTCGCTTACAATTTCGTGTGTACGCTCTAATTCCTGCTCTCTTTCTTTCTGAATTGAGATATCGGTATGGGTACCGATTATTCTTTTTGGGGCACCATTTTTGTCTCTTTCAATAACTTTTCCGCGGCTTAGTATCCATTTATACCTACCGGTTTTAGACAACATCCTCTTTGCATTTTCATAAAAAGGGGTTTTGTTATCTAAGTGCAATTGAATTGCTGTCAGATATTTTTCTTTATCATCAGGATGGACCCTATCTTCCCATTTATCATGTAAATCTACATGATCTTTTTCATCAAAGTCTAACATTTTCATGGATTGCGAAGAATGAAAAACCTCATCAGTTTTTAAATTCAAATCCCAAATCCCTTTTTTTGAAGCTTCTAATGCAAATTGGTATCGTTCTTCCGAAAGTTTAATTCGTAAATCTTGCTCTTTCTTTTCAGAAATATCAGTTAGTCTTCCATAAAAAATGACATTGCCTTTTTCGTCTAATTCAACGCTTGCTTTACCTTTAACCCAGCGAATACCTTTAGAAGGAAGTATAACACTAAATTCATGAGACCATGGTTTTATAGTATTTTTAGAATCATCAATAGATTTTAGAAAATCATTGAAATCATCCGAAGCGATTCTATCCTTTAACAGGTCATAGGCTTCCATGCTTAACTCTTCGTCGGTGAGTTCAAAGTAAGTTATAACCGAACGACTCAGAAATGGAAAGTGTACTTCTCCCTTTTTTGAGATGGTCACCTGAAAAATTAAATCAGGTATTTGAGATATTAATTTCTTGTAAAAAATTATTTTCTCTTCTAATAGTAGGTTATTAGAAAAAGTTTCTAACTTCATTTATTATGGTATTTGTTTTTGGGGTTAACTTTGCATTAAAAAAGAAAAAACCAGACGACAAATCTAACAATAAAAATCTATAAAAAACTACTTTCTAGGATGGAATGTATTGATTATCTGTGTTAAATGTTTTTTATCTAAATGAACATAAATTTCCGTGGTCGTGATTGACTCGTGCCCCAACATCAGTTGAATTGAACGTAAATCGGCACCGTTTTCCAATAAATGAGTGGCAAAAGAATGCCTGAAAGTATGCGGGCTTATGGTTTTGTTTAAATTAATTTTGTTTGCCAAATCCTTAATGATGGTAAAAATCATGGCTCTTGTAAGTTGCCGCCCCCTCCTATTTAAGAACAAAGTATCTTCATGTCCTTTTTGAATATTCAGATGCGTTCGAATAGTCCCTGCATAAATTTCGATATATTTTTGAGTTACATTTCCTATCGGAACAAATCTTTGCTTATTGCCTTTACCGGTAATTTTTACAAAACCTTCCTCAAAAAACAGATCGGAAATCTTTAAGGCAACCAATTCTGAAACCCGAAGTCCACATCCATAAAGTGTTTCGAGGATAGCACGATTGCGCTCGCCTTCATTCGAACTCAAATCGATAGCGGCAATTAATCTATCTATATCTGTAACCGATAATGTATCGGGAAGTTTTCGTCCAGTTCTGGGGGTTTCAATTAGCTCCAATGGATTATTAGCTCTATAATCTTCAAAAATCAAATAGGCAAAAAAACTTTTCAATCCTGAGATGATTCTGGCTTGTGAACGAGGATTAACCTCTTTGGAGACACTGTAAATAAATTGCTGAAGAATTTCTTCCTTAATATGTACAGGAGAAACGGAAATCGCATTTTCTTCTAAAAAATGACGCAATCGCTCAATATCCAAAGAATAGTTGTCTATGGTATTTTTAGACAATCCTCTTTCAATTTTTAAATAAGATTGAAAATCCTTGATATAATTATTCCAGCTGTTCATTTGTTTAAGGTATCGGAGCGTAAAAAATCTGTCGCAAACGTTACGGTCAGTACAAATAAACAAAAATAATTCAATTATGAAACACAAAAGTCGTTTTTAGCAACTAAACAAAATTCAGTTAAAGATGTAAATTTTATTTGCCTTACAAATCAATCTTTATTAATTAGTTTTTATAAACACAAGACCCTCAAATAGTTACGTTATATTCAATAATTATGCCGTAAATTAAACTTTTTTTGTTGATTATAAATCATATTTGTTAATTTTTTGTGAATTAAGAAAAATTTATGAACTGACAGACGGCAAACATTTTACTTTTGACCCATAACTTTTAAAACAAAATTTATGAAATTCTTAAAAATGATTACCGCAGGTACCTTGATGTTAGCAGCGATTACCGCAAACGCGCAAGAAGCAGATAACACTAAGTCTAAAGCAATAAGTTTCGGTGTTAAAGGTGGGGTCAACTTCGCTACGCTATCAGGAAATGATTTTGACAATCCGGATTCAAGAACAAGTTTCCACGTGGGTGTATTAGGAGAATTCCCAATAGCGGATATATTTTCGCTTCAAGTAGAGGCATTATATTCCGGACAGGGATTTAAATACGATTTTGACGGCGATTTAGTTGGCGGCGAAGGAAAAGTAGAATACCAATTAGATTACGTAAACATGCCTGTTTTAGCTAAAGTTTATGCTACAAAAGGTTTAAGTTTTGAAGTTGGACCACAATTTAGTTTCAAAGTAAACGAAGAAAATGATTCAAATGCAAATAGCAACGGTGGAGACAGTCCTTTAGATGAAGCTAAAGACTTTGAAGTTGGTGTAGCAGGTGGATTAACTTTCCAAACTGAAATGGGTCTTTTCGCAACAGGAAGATATATTTATGGTATGACGGATATTTTTGAAAATTCTGATGCAAAAAATTCTGTTTTCCAAATTGGTGTTGGATACAAATTCTAAGAATACAAACTTTTTATATAATGAGAAACCTTTCGCTGCGGCGGAAGGTTTTTTTATTTTAATATGCTCAAAATATTAGAATTTATACCCAAAAGACAATTGCATAACCCTATTTTTAGAACCATCAATACCAGAAGGTAACCTTTTTTCTATCTCAGATAAACCTAAATTATAACGCAATTGCAACATCATGTTTTCGTTAAGATTATACCCAAGGCCTAAATTTAGACAGATATCAATTTCATTCATTGAATCTATAACATCAGAATCCTCCTCTTTTGCCGACACTAATAGCCCAATTTGAGGCCCCGCCTCTATACTAAAATCATCGATCACATAATACTTGCCCATAACAGGAAGATTGATGTAAATTAAATTAAAGTTTAGATTATCATACTTAGCGCCTTGGGTAGAAAATAACAATTCCGGTTGCAATGTAAATTTCTCCATTACCATAAATTCCGCAAAACCGCCGACATGAAATCCTATTAAGGCACTTGCTTCTGAATTGGACAAATCACAAACATTCAGGCCGCCTTTAAGTCCGAAATTTTTGTATTGCGCGTTAGCAAATCCGAATGTAAATATTGCAACTACTAATAAAATACTCTTTTTCATTTTTGCTATATTTTAACTTACAAGTTAAAGTTAACCAATCCAAAAAAGACTCTTTTCATTAATCCATAAAACTCGTTGACTATCAATATAATCCGTTGAAAAAACAAAAAAAACCTCCCGAGTTGGGAGGTTTTAAATATTATTCTTCTAAATTATTAGAATTTGTATCCAAAAGATAATTGCCCTACCAAATTTTTAGTACCATCTATTTCAGAAGGCAAATCTTTTTCTATATCAGCTAAACCAATACAAAAACGCAATCCTAATACCATATTTTCATTAAGATTGTATCCTGCTCCCAAATCTACACTAAAATCAACTGAATTAGAAAAATCTTTAATATCCACTTCATTATCTTCAGCAGTTACTAAAAAACCAACTTGAGGACCTGCCTCTATACTAAAAACATCTGTTATATAATATTTAGCCATAACCGGGACATTGATGTAGTTCAATTTGACATCTCCGTTTCCACTATCATATTTAGCACCTTGAGCAGAAAACAATACTTCAGGTTGAATAGCGAATTTATCGCTTAACATAAATTCTGCAAAACCTCCAACATGAAATCCCACTAAAGAATTTGCATCATCATCATTATAAAGTGTCGACACATTTAAACCTCCTTTAACTCCAAATGACATAGTAGTATCAGTACCACTTTTGTCTTGCGCGTTTGCAAATCCGAATGCAAATACTGCTGCTGCTGATAAAATAATTTTTTTCATGATTTCTTAATTTTAAATTTATGCCGGTAAAGTTAAAAAAACCACCTAAAAAACTATCTTTAAAATTAGCAAACTCGTTGATTATCAATATTATACGATTAAATACATGAAAAAAGTAACCAGAGTTAGGAAACCTTTAACATTACACTTCTTAAATCAAAAATACATTCAATATTCTGATAATCAATATTATACATTTTTTGTTTGTAAATCATTATCATTACTTCATTTATACCAAAATATTAAGTACCAAATTGTAAAAATTTACCATAAAAAAACCTCCCGAATTGGGAGGTTTCAAATATTATGCTTCTAAAAATATTAGAATTTGTAACCAATTGATAAAGCGATAACGCTGTTTTTCATTTCGAAATTATCTTCTTGTTCGTCTGTAATATCAGACAAACCAAGGTTATATCTTACACCAGCAGAGATATTTTCAGTAAAATCATATCCAGCTCCGAAGTTTATACCGAAATCAACTGAATTCATATCGTCTTTTACGTCAACCTCTTCAGAAAAAGTTGAAGTCACACCTCCAACAGTTTGAGTTTCTGTATAATCGCTTTTAGCGCTCATTAAAAATCCAAATTGTGGCCCAGCTTCTAAACTAAATTTATCAACTACATAGTATTTTGCCATAATAGGAATATTCAAATACCCCAAATTAAGATTATTTTCAACTTTGTAAGAGTCAGCTCCACTAGTTTCAGAGTATTCTTCTTTAGCTCCCTGAGTAGAGAACAATAGTTCTGGTTGAACTGAGAATTTTTCAGAAACTTTAATTTCAACAAGTCCACCGACATTGAAACCAACTTTCATAGAAGTATCTTCAACATCTCCTGTAAGAGTTGCAAAGTTAACTCCACCTTTAATACCAAACTTAACATCTTGAGCGCTTACAAATCCGAATGCGAATAATGCAGCTACTGATAAAATTACCTTTTTCATATTTTTTTATTTAAAATTAGTATACCAAAATTAAATATTAATATGTTAATGAATTTTTAAGAAAAATGCAATTATTAACAATGTTATGAACATTTAAAGCACTGCAAAATGGCGCCTTAATGCAATATTAGTTACCGCATTTCGTTATATTTGCTATATTTTCTAACTAAAAAAACAAACATGAGTAAATTAATTGTATTAATCGTTTTTCTAATTGCTGCTTCTACCAATGTTGAAGCACAAGCAATAAAATTTGGAGTTAAAGCCGGAGCAAATTTCTCAGACTTTGAAGGCAATGATATTAATACCAGCACGCTTACCAGTTATCATTTTGGTGCATTGGTCGAGATTAAGGTATTCTCCAAATTTGCCATACAGCCTGAAGCGATGTTTTCTTCGCAAGGGGCTAAAGTTGAAGGTTCTAATGATTTCAAGTTGGACTATATCAACGTTCCTGTATTGGCTAAATTCTATTTAATCTCGGACAGATTAAGCTTAGATGTTGGCCCACAATTTGGCTTTCTGGTAGACGATAATGTTGCTGAAACTTTTGAAACCGAATCATTTGACTTTGCTGCTGTTGGTGGTATTGGTCTAAATATCACAAAAAACCTTTTCGCTCAAGCGCGTTATGTGGTTGGTCTGACAGAGATGTCAAAAGAGGCTGAAGTAAAAAACAAGGTTATTCAATTATCCGTTGGTTATACTTTTTAAATAAAAAATATATACTTTTACTAAACCGTTCCTTATTAAGAACGGTTTTTTATTTTATAAAATTCATCTATGAAGATCATTATTATCAATGGACCAAACCTTAATTTGTTAGGCAAACGCGAACCGGAAATTTATGGTAATCAAACTTTTGAAGATTATTTTGAAATTTTAAAAAGTAAATTTCCACAAATGGAATTGCATTATTTCCAAAGTAACATCGAAGGTGAATTGATCTCTAAAATTCAGGAAGTTGGTTTTTCTTATGATGGAATTGTCCTGAATGCTGCCGCCTATACCCATACTTCTATTGGTATTGGTGATGCAATAAAAGCCATTGAAACTCCAGTCATTGAAGTTCATATTTCAAATACTTTTTCCCGTGAAAGTTTTAGACATCAATCTTTTATTTCTCCAAATGCAAAAGGGGTAATCATTGGTTTCGGATTGATGAGTTATGACTTGGCATTGCAATCTTTTATAAAATAAAACGCCATGCAACCATTTACCCAAAAAAATCGTCCTTGTATTTATATATAAACGCCATTATGAAAAAAGCTTACCTGTTCTTCTTTTTACTAATATCATTTGCCAATTATGCACAAATCAGAGGAACCGTTTCCGACGAAAAAGGAAATCCATTGCCTTATGTAACTATTTTTGCCGAAAACACTTATAATGGAACCACTTCTAACGAACAGGGAAAATACAATTTGAATATAAAAACTACCGGAAAACACATCATTGTATTTCAGTTTTTAGGATTTAAAACTCAAAAAATAACGATTACTGCCGAAACATTACCCTATACTTTGGATGTAAAAATGCCGGAAGAAAGTTTTTCATTAAATGAAGTCGTGATTAACCCAAAAGACAATCCAGCTAACGGAATCATCAGAAATGCTATTGCAAACAAAAAAGAGAACTCGGATAAAACCGCCCGTTACAAAGCCGATTTTTATTCTCGTGGGATTTTTAGAATCAAAGATGCACCAAAGAAAATATTAGGGCAAAAACTCGATATGTTTGATGATATGCTCGATTCTACCAGAAGCGGTATTCTTTATTTATCAGAAACCGTTTCTAAAATCACATTCCAGAAACCCGATAAAATGAAAGAAACGATTATCGCATCCAAAGTAAGCGGAAATGATAATGGTTTTAGTTTTAACAATGCGGCTTCCGTGAATTTTGATTTTTATGACAACTATCTGCCTTTTGATGTTAATGTCATCTCTCCAATTGCTGACAATGCATTTAACTATTACAAATACAAGCTCGAAGGTACTTTCTTTGACGACAACAACAATCAAATCAATAAAATAAAAGTCACGCCACGAAGAGCAACAGAACCTGTAATGGAAGGCTACCTATATATTGTAGAGGACAGTTGGGCAATTTATGGTGTGGATTGTAACATCAAAGGAGATCAGATGCAAAGTCCGGCGATAAATATATTTACGCTGAAGCAAAATTTCAGCTACAATACGGCTACTAAAATTTGGGTGAAAAATACGCAAACCATCGATTTTAAGGCAGGCATTCTTGGCATTAATGTTTCCGGTAAATTTACTTATGTCTATTCTAATTTTGAATTTGAACCTCAATTTGATAAAAAAACATTTACCCGTGAAGTTTTGTCTTTTCAGGAAAATGCAAATAAAAAAGACAATGATTTCTGGAATACGATACGACCAGTTCCTTTGACCAATGAAGAAACCACCGATTATCTCAAGAAAGACATTTTACAAACAAAGAAAAAATCTCAGGTATACTTAGATTCCATCGATAAAAAAGGGAATAAATTTGGAGTTTTTGATATTATAACGGGATATACCTATAAAAATTCTTTCAAAAAATGGTCTGCAAGTTATGATGGTATTTTACTGGGCACCGGCTTCAATACGGTTCAGGGCACCCGATTAAATACCGGCTTATCATTTACCAAAAGAGATGAAGAAAAAAGGACCTTTTCACGCATCAGTTCAGATTTTGATTATGGTTTTACAGAGAAAAAACTACGTGCTTATGTTACTTATGCGCACAAATTCAACAATATGAATCAAAGTGAAATTACGATTTCTGCGGGAAGCAGCATCAGGCAATTCAACAGCAGCAATCCGATTGTAACCATATTAAACTCGATAACCACATTAGCTTTCAAGAGTAACTTCATAAAATTATACGAAAGAAATTTTGCCAATGTATCTTTTGGAAGAGAAATTGTTAACGGACTTTTTCTAAATTCAAGCCTTGATTATTCCGAAAGAAAACCATTGTTCAACCTCACTGATCATACCATATTTCAAAAAGACAAATTATATACTTCCAATAATCCGCAAGCTCCTTATGATTATGTGACTCCTGCATTTGAAAAACACAATTTAATTAAGGCAACATTACAGGCGAGAATCAATTTTGGACAAGAATATTGGACACGTCCTGACGGGAAATTTAACCTTAGAAACGATAAATACCCAACGCTTTTCTTTGGTTATGAAAAAGGCTTTGCCGGCAGCGAGAAAAAATATGAGTTTGACCATTTGAATACCCGTTTGTATTATGATGTAACCTTAGGAAACAAAGGAAATCTGGGCATGAATTTAAAAGCTGGAAAATTCTTTAATGCCGATGCTATTTCTTTTGTGGATTACAAACATTTTAATGGAAACCAAACGCATATCGGTCAAACAGAACGTTATCTGAATGTATTTAATTTAATGCCTTATTATACCAACAGTACCAATGACAGCTACATTGAAGCCCATATGGAACACAATGACAAAGGGTATATTATGAATAAAATTCCGCTACTGAACAAATTGAAATCTACTTTGATTTTAGGATTCCATACGCTGGCTGTTCCCAATACAAAACCGTATTCGGAATTTAGTGTTGGTCTGGACGACTTAGGTTTTGGCAAATACAGAATGTTTAGATTGGATTATGTTCGCTCTTACCAAAACGGATATCAGGGTGATGGTGTTGTTTTTGGAATTAAATTCCTGAATGCTTTTGAATAGATTTTATAGTTACGATAGTTTTTGAATTAGTATTATATATAAAAAGCGGGGCAGATTTTAAAAAATCAGTCCCGCTTTTATTATTTAAAAAAACTTTAGTTTATCCTTTAATATTATTCGTTAGGTTCAATATGAATTAAAACATGGCCCAATTCAAAAATTTCCTGTTGCAAAGTGTCTTTCAGTTTATGTGCCAATTCGTGACCCTCTTTCACTGAAATATTGGCATCAACTATAGCATGAAGATCAACATGATATTTCATTCCCGATTTGCGAATAAAACATTTTTCGGTATCTATTATTCCATCTACTTGGTGAGAAACTTTTCTGATTTTATCAATTAAATCGTCATATAAATGCTCATCCATGATTTCTCCAAGTGCCGGTCTGAAAATCAAATAACTATTATAGAGAATAAATCCTGATGCTAAAAGTGCAGCCCAGTCATCTGCTGATTCGTATCCTTTTCCCAAAAACAAAGCAATAGAAATTCCAATAAATGCCGCCACTGATGTTATGGCATCGCTTCTGTGGTGCCAGGCATCTGCTTTTAGTGACGAACTATTGGTCTCAATACTTCGTTTCAGTACCAAACGAAACGAAAATTCTTTCCAGATAATTATTGCTCCAAGAACTATAAGCGTCCAGGATTTAGGCAATTCATGTGGAGTTTGAATATTTTTGATGCTTTCATAAGCGATGATTGTCGCAGAGGTAATTAAAAAACCTACTACCAAAAAGGTAATTAAAGGTTCCGCTCGCCCATGCCCGTAAGGATGATTATCATCAGCTGGTCTGTTGGAATATTTAATTCCGAACAAAACTAAAAACGAAGAAAAAATATCTGTCGTAGATTCAATCGCATCGGCTATCAAAGCATATGAATTACCGAAAAAACCTGCTAAACCCTTAATAATTGCCAAACAAGTATTTCCAGCTATACTAAAATAAGTTGCCTTTACAGCTGTTTGTTCGTTGGTCATTATAACTGTTGTGTTTTATTCTACCCGAACAATATTCGCTCCAATGGCTCTCAATCTTTCGTCAATTCTTTCGTATCCTCTGTCGATTTGTTCAATATTTTGAATGGTGCTCGTTCCTTTTGCGGAAAGTGCTGCAATCAACAATGAAATTCCCGCGCGAATATCGGGTGAAGACATTGTTGTGGCTTTCAATTGTGATTTGAAATCATGTCCCATAACCACCGCTCTGTGCGGATCACACAACATAATTTTCGCGCCCATATCAATCAGTTTATCAACGAAGAACAAACGGCTTTCGAACATTTTTTGGTGAATCAGCACATCACCTTTGGCTTGAGTGGCCACAACCAAAACAATGCTCAGTAAATCTGGAGTAAACCCTGGCCAAGGCGCATCGGCAATGGTAAGTATTGAACCGTCTATATCTGTTTTGATTTCATATCCGTCTTTGTGTTCCGGAATATAAATATCATCGCCTCTGCGTTCTAAAGTAATTCCTAGTTTTCTAAACGTATTTGGGATTACTCCAAGATTGTCCCAACTTACATCTTTAATGGTAATTTCGCTTCTTGTCATGGCAGCAAGACCAATCCAAGAACCAATTTCAATCATATCAGGAAGGATACGGTGTTCGCAACCACCAAGCTTTTTAACGCCTTCAATGGTCAATAAGTTCGAACCAACTCCCGTGATTTTGGCTCCCATGGAGTTCAACATCTTACATAATTGTTGCAAATAAGGCTCGCAAGCGGCATTGTAAACCGTAGTTTTTCCTTTTGCCAAAACAGCAGCCATAACAATATTTGCCGTTCCGGTTACTGACGCTTCATCCAATAACATATCAGTACCAATCAAACCCTTAGCAGCTTCGACACCATAAAAATGATCTTCTCTATTGTAACGGAATTTTGCGCCTAAACTGATAAAACCTTCAAAATGCGTGTCTAATCTTCTTCTTCCGATTTTATCTCCGCCCGGTTTTGGAATATATCCTTTTCCGAAACGTGCCAAAAGCGGTCCCACAATCATAATGGAACCTCTCAAAGATCCGCCTTCTTTTTTGAAAGCTTCGGTTTCGAGATACCCCACATTGACATCATCCGCTTGGAATGTAGTCGAACTTGGTCCGTTTTTTTGAATTTTTACACCCAAATTCCCTAACAAAGTGATTAATTTATTGACATCGATAATGTCCGGAATATTGTTGATTGTGACTTTTTCGGGAGTTAAAAGAACGGCACACAAAATTTGTAATGCTTCATTTTTTGCTCCTTGTGGCGTAATCTCGCCTTTTAGACGAATACCGCCTTCGATTTTGAAAGTTCCCATTTCTTTAATTATGAGTTATAAGTTATGAGTTATGAGCCATGAGTAGTCCTTACAGTTTTTCAACTTATAATTCAGAACTCATCATTCCTAACTATTTTCTGTTTTTGTGGACTGGGTTGCCTGGTTTTGCGTTTTTGGTAATCTTTGGTTTAATCGCAGCACCGGCAGGCATAATTTTGTTCGATACGCGTTTGTTGGTACGCATCAAATCAGTGGTATTCAGAAGCTCTTCTGAACTTTGTGTCAAATTGATTTTTCCGTCTGACAGTTCATATAAATGTTCGAAAATCACATCATCTTTCACTGTGTCTTTGTTCCAGCTCAAATAGGATTTTTTCATGTGATTGGCAATTACTTTTACCAACGCATTTTTCATTTCGCCATCATCCCATTTATTGGCCACATCAATCATATATTTGATATTGTTACCATAAAAACGGTATTTCGGGAAATTTTGAGGATATTTTAAAACATCTGGTTTTAGCACCAAAACTTCTCTGGAAGGAATTGGATAGGGTGAATCTACATCCAGTCTGAAATCGGACATAATAAAAATCTGATCCCACAATTTGTGTTGAAAATCAGGTACATCACGAAGGTGTGGGTTTAAACTTCCCATTACCTGAATGATATATTTTGCAGCTTTGTTACGTTCTGCTTTATCTTCAATAGCAGTAGCCTGATCGATCAGTTTTTGCAAATGACGACCGTATTCCGGAATGATTAAATGTTGTCTTTCGGAATTGTATTCTAAATTGAAAACAACATCATTTGCGTTTTCTTTCTGATATTTTGTAACCATAATTTATAGGGAAATTATACCTTTCACGGTAGAAAGTTCAAGGTATTTATCAATTATTGCCTGAGCACTTTGCATTTGTACGTCGATTGAAATACTGGTATATTTTCCCGTTTTAGATTTTTTTGTTTCTATAACGGCACCCATACAATCAAATGCATTTTCTACTTTTTCTATTTTTTCTTTTTCTGACGGAACGATGAATTTAAACAGGTATTCGGTGGGCCAATGCTCGGTACCGCTGTTTAATTCCAATCGCAATCTTTCGTAAAATTCTTCGGTATCCTTATCCATTTTCATTTAAAAATATAAGCAAATATACGTTTTAAATTATAATTTTTAAATGTATGAAATAGGAATTGAGGAATTTTATAAAAATTCAAATGATAAGTCCCCTAGCCCTGATGGAAGTGGAAATCCTCCCGATTTTTTTTCGGGAGATTACTTCACATACTTTTATTTTCATTGGAGTTCAGTGAACTTTGTTTACAACGCACAGCAGGAATTGCATTTGTAGAAAAAGCCCAAGCCATTCGCTCCTGAAAATTAAGTTTTAATATCCCAAATAGTTTGAGTAAGTTTGCGCCTTATTTCTAAAAAGTGAAAAAAGAAATCATAGTTATCATTGGCGGACCAGGAACGGGCAAAACCACTATCATCGATGGATTGATATCCAAAGGTTTTTGCTGTTATCCTGAGATTTCGCGCGAAGTAACTTTGGAAGCTAAAAAACAGGGGATCGAGCAATTGTTTCTTGAAAATCCGTTGCTTTTTAGCGAATTGCTATTGGAAGGAAGAAAAAAACAGTTCTTAAATGCACAAAACGAACCACACGAAATAGTATTTTTGGATCGTGGTATTCCGGACGTTTTAGCTTACATGCATTATATTGGTGACAGTTATCCTTCTTTTTTTGATGTTGCCTGCAGAGAAAACACCTATACAAAAATATTTATTCTTCCGCCTTGGGAAGAAATTTATGTGAGTGATGACGCGCGTTACGAGAATTACGAACAGGCAAAACTCATCTATAATCACCTTACGGAAACTTACGAAAATTACGGTTACAATTTAATTGAGGTTCCAAAAGACACGTTGGATAACAGAATTCTTTTTATCTTAGATAAGATTTCTAATTAATTTGAGTTTTGAATTGTACGTTATGAGTTCCTAATTTGTAATTCGAAATCCATAATTTATAATTCGCAATTGATGTCTGAGGCTTTACAAATTCTTCAAAAATACTGGAAACACGACACTTTCAGGTCGCAGCAAAACGAAATCATCGATTCGGTTTTGAGCGGTCAGGATACGTTTGCATTGATGCCAACCGGCGGAGGGAAATCAATTTGTTTTCAGGTTCCGGGAATGATGAAAGAAGGGATTTGTTTAGTCATTTCACCTTTGGTCGCGTTGATGAAAGACCAAGTTCAGAATTTACAAAAACGCGACATTAAAGCCATTGCTTTGACCGGCGGCATCAAATCCGATGAAGTGCTGGAACTTTTGGACAATTGTTTATTCGGAAATTATAAATTTTTATACTTATCGCCTGAACGTTTGCAATCCGATTTGATTTTGGATCGAATAAAGGGCTTACCTATTAATTTAATTGCTATTGACGAGGCGCATTGTGTGTCGCAATGGGGACATGATTTTCGTCCGGCTTATTTGAAGATTGCGGATTTAAAAACCCATTTCCCGAAAATTCCATTTTTGGCTTTGACTGCCTCGGCAACGAAGCGGGTTCAGGAAGACGTGATTACCCAATTGGGATTAGAAAAAACGGTGGTTTTCCAGAAATCATTCGCCCGGGAAAACATGGCGTATATGGTTTTTGAAGTCGAAGATAAATTGTTTCGAATCGAACAAATTCTGAAGAAAAACCCGCAACCTTCTATTATATATGTGCGAAACCGAAAATCTTGTCTGGATATTTCTTCGCAGTTGCAGTCTTTAGGTTTCAAAGCAACTTATTATCATGGCGGCTTATCCTCTAAAGAAAAAGATAAGAACATGCAGCTTTGGATGAACGAGCAAGTTCAGGTTATTGTGGCTACGAATGCTTTTGGGATGGGAATTGATAAAGCCAATGTAAAAACCGTCATCCATATTCAGTTACCAGAAAATCTCGAAAATTATTATCAGGAAGCAGGACGTGCGGGACGAAATGGCGAAAAAGCATTTGCCGTTTTATTAACGAGTCCATCGGATATTATTCAGGCAGAAGGTCAGTTTATTGCGGTTTTGCCCGATAAAAGTTTTTTGACCACGATGTATGTGAAGTTATGCAATTATTTTCAGATTGCTTATGGAGAAGGAATTGACGAACAGTTTTCATTTAATTTAAATCATTTCTGCGGACACTATCATTTTCCGATTTTGAAGACTTTCAATGCGATGCAATTTTTAGACCGACAGGGAATTATTACATTGTCACAGGAATTTTCGGAGAAAGTCACGGTTCAGTTTATTATAGAATCAAAAGAAGTGATTCGATATATGAGTTTGAATACTAAAGAGGAACCGATTATTCTGGCCATACTTCGCACCTATTCCGGGATTTATGAAGTTCCTGCAAACCTGAACTTACCATTGATTGCCAAAAAATCGAATACGGATGAAAATGCGGTTATCCAACTTTTGCAAAAATTAAAAGAAAAAAACATCATCGATTATCAAGCGAAAAATAATGATGCCACTTTAATATTTAATGAAGTCCGTCAGGATGAGCGAACAATTAACCGCGTTTCGAAATATTTAGAGAATCAAAACAATCTCAAGGCAGCACAATTGAAATCTGTTTTGAATTATGTGAATGATCAAAAAGTTTGCAAAAGTCAATTGATTCTGAATTATTTTGGAGAAACAACCATTTCAAATTGTGGTGTTTGTTCCTATTGCATTCAACAAAACAAACCGGAAGTCAATTCAATTTCGTTAGCCAAAAATATCCTTGCCTTATTGAAAACAGAACCTTTGAATTCGAGAGAAATTCAATTTCTGACTAAAAATTCGACTGACGATATTATCTTTGCCCTTCAACAATTATTGGAACACGATATGATTATCGTCAAACCAAACAATCAATATACCTTAAAATCATAATGGAAAAATTACGTATCGTTTTTATGGGAACTCCTGAATTTGCCGTTGGCATTTTGGACACCATCATCAAAAATAAATATGACGTTGTGGGCGTGATTACTGCGGCCGACAAACCTGCAGGACGTGGCCAGAAAATTAAATATTCGGCGGTAAAAGAATATGCATTAGAACATAATTTGACTTTATTGCAACCAACGAATTTAAAAGACGAAAGTTTTTTAGCGGAATTGAAAGCCTTAAACGCCAATTTACAAATCGTTGTGGCTTTTAGAATGCTGCCAAAAGTAGTTTGGGAAATGCCGAAACTGGGTACCTTTAATTTACATGCGTCATTGCTTCCTAACTATCGTGGAGCAGCTCCTATTAATTGGGCTATTATTAATGGAGAAACCAAAACGGGTGTCACGACTTTCTTTATTGATGACAAAATTGATACGGGAGCGATGATTTTGAGTTCTGAACTTGAGATTTCACCGGATGAAAATGCGGGACATTTACATGACAGACTGATGCATTTAGGAAGCGAAACGGTTATAGAAACTTTAGCTTTGATTGAAAAAGGAAATGTGGTTACTACGATTCAAAAAGACAATGACGACATTAAAACAGCCTACAAATTAGATAAAGGCAATTGCAAAATTGACTGGGCTAAATCAGCAAAGGAAATTCACAACCTCATCAGAGGACTTTCGCCTTATCCTGCTTCGTGGTGCTTTTTTAAAGACAATGGACAAGAATGGAATGTGAAGATTTATGAAGATAAAATAATTCAGGAAGCACATCAGGAACCTATTGGAAAAATATTGGCGACCAAAAAAGAATTGAAAGTTGCCGTTAAAGACGGTTTTATTCAAATTTTGAGTTTACAATTCCCTGGAAAGAAGAAAATGAGCACTTCTGAATTATTAAACGGGATGACATTTTCGGAAAACGCGGTCGTTTGTTAAGGTGCGAAAACACTGAATCTAACAGAATTTCGATAAAAACAACTTAGTTTATCAACAATTCATCGAAGTTATTAACAATTTGACGAAAAACATACGAAAACACTTGCGCAGAAAGGAAATCCTATTAAATTTGTTACAAGTAACATAATGTTTAACCAACAATTAATAACTATTATTATGAACAAATCAGAATTAATCGATGCTATCGCTGCTGACGCAGGAATTACTAAAGCAGCTGCAAAACTAGCTTTAGAGTCATTTTTAGGTAATGTAGGTGGTACTTTGAAAAAAGGAGGAAGAGTATCTTTAGTAGGTTTCGGATCATGGTCAGTATCTGATAGAGCTGCCAGAGACGGAAGAAACCCTCAAACTGGAGCAACAATTAAAATCGCTGCTAAAAAAGTAGTAAAATTTAAAGCTGGAGCAGAATTAGAAACAGCTGTAAACTAATACTTGTTTATCCATATAAAATGAAGCCTTCCACTTGGAAGGCTTTTTTTATACTATTATCGATTATATTTGGGAGGTAATAGTTTTTTTTGCTAAATTTAATTAAAATACTATCCAAAATGATTTCAGAAAAACTAAAAAAAGGTCATCTGCTAGTTGCAGAACCTTCCATAATTGGTGATTTATCATTTAACAGATCGGTTATTTTATTGGCAGACCATAACAGCGATGGATCCATCGGTTTTATCATTAACAAGCCTTTAAAATACACCATCAACGACTTAATTCCTGAAATCGATGCATCGTTCAAAATTTATAATGGTGGTCCGATAGAGCAAGATAATCTTTATTTCATTCACAATATCCCTGAACTTATTACAAATAGTATCGAAATTTCAAACGGTATTTATTGGGGCGGTGATTTTGAATTGACTAAAGACCTCATCAATGAGGGAAAAATTAAGGAGGATAATATTCGCTTTTTCTTGGGATATACCGGTTGGGATGCCGAACAATTAGAAAGCGAAATGCAATCAAATTCCTGGATTATTGCCGAAAACATCTATCAGAATAAAATTATAGGACAATCAACTGCCGATTTTTGGAAAGAAAAAATAGTAGAATTGGGCGGCGATTATTTGATTTGGTCTAATGCACCAGAAAATCCACTATTGAATTAACCTAGCCTAACCTGAGCATTTAATCTGATTAGCAAATCATTTGCTAAATCACTTCCGTATTCCTTTTTACGATATTTCGTAATAGGCTGAATCCCTTTGATAACATTGGTAATAAATAATTCATCTGCTTTTTGAAGATCAAACGGAGATATTGGTTCTTCAACTACTTCCAAATTTGCTATTTTTTTGGCTAATACTATAATTTGCTTCCGCATTACACCATTCAGGCAGCCTTCTGAAACGGGAGGAGTTATTAGTTTTCCATCCAACAGCATGAAAATATTGCCTTGTAATGCTTCAATTACGTTTTTGCTGTCATTTAGTAATAAACAATTATCCAATCCATTTTCATGGGCAAAAATACTTCCGGTAATATTGATGATTTTATTGGTAGTTTTTATGGATGAAAGCAATTGTTTTGTCACATAGAAATCTTTGTATAAATCTACTTCGTACGCTATTTTGTCTATTAAATATAATGTGTTTTCCAACGAAGTTGTATGAATCAAGAATGAAATCGTATTCTCGTGAGGTAAGTAATAACCGCCATCATTCCTGTAAACCGTAATTCTTGCTCTTGCTGAAGCGGAAAAATTATTGGCTTTCGCCAAAGATAAAATTTGCTCTTCAAAGTATTCCATGGTAAAGTTCATAGGAATTTCCATTCGAACGACCCGCATCGAAGACATTAATCTAAAATAATGATCTTCGAGAAAAAGAATTTTGTTGTCGATAATCTTTACCGTTTCAAAAACACCGTCACCATAAAGGAAAGCACGATTGTTAACTAATAAATTGGCGTCTGAAGACTGTATGGTTCCATTAAAATTAATCATAAAAAAAGCCCTGAATTAAATTCAGGGCAAATATAAGTTTTAATAACCAAAATCTATACAGAACCAATCACATGTTTCAGGTCGGATATTTGATTTTCCCAAAGGAGTCTTGCTTCGTCTAAATCGCCTTCTATGGCATAATCTGTAACCATTAAGGATACGTCTTTTGTGATTTCGTCTTCTAAAATACGAAGTTCAAAATAAAAATCGGTGTCTTTATTATTATCATCAATCCATCTGAATTTTACTTTTTCTCCCGTTTTCTTTGAAGAGAGTCTTGCTTTTTCTTCTGAACCATCCCAAATAAAAGTAAAGAATTCACCCCTTGAGTTTACATTATCGGCAAACCATTCTGACAAGCCTGACGGCGTTGATATGTATTGAAACAACAATTGAGGGGATGAGTTTAAAGGAAACTCTAATTCATATTTGATTTTATCCATGGGTAACGATTATTTTTTTGTGAAATATATAGAATATTTGTGAAATATATAGAATAATAAATGAATAAAAAAGCCTTTATAAAAAATAAAATTTTTTCTCCATATATATTTGCAACCTATGATTTAAGTTTTATATTTGCACCCGCATTCAAGGATGTCGGATAACCGTAAAAATGGCGAGGTAGCTCAGTCGGTTAGAGCGCAGGATTCATAACCCTGAGGTCACGGGTTCAACTCCCGTCCTCGCTACTAGGTTAAAAAATTAAAAAAATGTAGATTTTATGCGGTTTTAGAGCAATTTAAAACCGCTTTTTTTATGTCTAAAATCAGACAACTTTTGTCAAATGAATACGCTAACGCATACGATTTGAGTTATAAGAAGAAATTTTCCCAGCCTAAAATCTACGATGCAAATGGCGATTTAACTATACGTTGGTACGTTTATTTCTCCTTTCGCAACCCAAAAACTGACAAATTAGAGCGACAACCCCCTATTTATTCAGGCGTAA
The DNA here is from genome assembly GCF_035292545.1 of Flavobacterium sp. GTDB lineage: Bacteria > Bacteroidota > Bacteroidia > Flavobacteriales > Flavobacteriaceae > Flavobacterium. The sequence continues at coordinate 115,147 of NZ_DATDPV010000083.1, forward strand.
ATCAATTTAAAACACTCCGAGAACGCAACGCAGCAATTAAAATTCTTCGTAATGCGGTGGCAACCATCTTGGAAAACGGTTATAATCCATATGATGATAACGATTTTATTAGCGATTTAAAGAAATACAATATTCCTGATGCTTTTAAATTTGTACTTAATTTAAAGGAAAGTTCTCTGAAAGAAAACAGTTATCGGGATTACAGGGTAAGAACGGCATCTTTTGAAAGATGGCTTTTGCAAAATGGGTTTGAAAACAGATACATCACAACAGTTAACAAAAAAGCGGTGATGACTTATTTGAATGAAGTTCTATCAAAGACAAGTGCTAAAAACCGAAATAATACCAGATCTAATTTATCAATGTTTTTTCAAGCTTTAGAAGATAACGATATCATTACAGACAATTTTGTAAAAAAAATCAATGTTCTAAAATCTACACCCGAAAGGAATAAGACATACAGTACCAAACAAGAAAAAGACATTCTTGAATACTTAACAGAAAACGACAAACTTTTACTTTTGTTCATCCAGTTTATCTGTTATAATCATTTACGCCCAATTGAAGTAGTTCGATTGAGAATTAAAGACATTAATATAAAAGACAGACTTATTTATGTGCGAGCAAAGAACAAGCCCGTAAAGACCAAAATCATTCCTGAAATTTTATTGAATAAAATACCCATTCTGGATAAATTAGAGCCTGAAAGCTTTTTATTTACTCCTAGCGGAATCGGTTTTGACTGGACCACAAACGAAACGGACAAACGAGGTTACTTTGGAGATCGCTTTAAAAAAGTAAAAACAAGCTTAGGACTTGGAAAAGATTACGGATTTTATAGTTTCAGACATACTTTTATCACCAAATTATACAAGGAGTTTATAAAAGGCAGCACACCTTTTCAAGCTAAAAGCAAATTGATGTTAATTACGGGACACACAACCATGACAGCGTTAGAAAAATATTTACGAGATATTGATGCGGAATTGCCTGCAGATTATTCGGACTATATAAAAAAGATATAAGATTAAATTATTTACAACAAATGTTTTTTGTTTTATTTTTATTCTTAATTTAGTATATCCCTTAGTAATTTAAATTACATTTGTGCGAATTTTATTTAATAGATAGTAAAGAATATGGAAATTGCCTTAACGGTCAGGAACGTTGTTATTATTGGGGGCATGATGCCGTCTAAATTTGATAAATATTTTTTCTTGAAAAATAATATTTTTAATGAAGGTGATATTTTAGAGACTAGTCAATTCAGTAATGAATTTAGTTTGACTATAACTCCTAATTATTCTGTACAGATAGCTGCAGGACAATTTATACTTACTGAATTGAAGCCAGATGCAGAGGGTGACATAGAAAATGTTGCTAGAAGAATTCTTGAATGTAGTGATGATTTTGAAGCTACTGGTGTAGGCGTAAATATACAGTGGTTTAATTTTACCAGAGAAAATACACGAGAATTATCAAAGAAGTATTTCTTTAATAGCAACTTATTGATTAATAAGTTTTTTGATGGAGCTGACACCAGTTACGGTTACTACATAAGCAAAAATTTTGGTAAGGCACGTTTAAAATTAGATATTAAGCCTGCTAAGGTTGTCAAGGTTGGTACAACTGTAGAAGACGAAATTTTAACGTTTACTTTTAATTTTCATGTTGACCTTTTGAAAGAGCAAAAGAGTAAGGCACAAATCATAGAAGTATTACAAGAAATTGAAGACTATACTTTAGAAACTAAAAAGATTGTCGATGCATTCGATTAAAGATACATCTCGTTTTATTGAAATGGAGGCATTAACCTCCATGCCGTTTAATTCCCAGTATAAAAAACTAGGTGACTCTAGTACTATATATAAGGGTACTTTTGTCGTTGCCGTATATGAAGATAATATTTATAATTGTGTTTCAGGAATAATATCTCCTCCAGTAAGAAAATGGCTTTCAGATTTCCATATAACAGAAATGAAGGAGAATTTATATGTAACTGCAATTGAGAATTTATACAAAAAAATAGATTATTTGCAATTGACTATGCAATACAATCAGGAATTAATTGACGAAGCTGAATTTGACTACGAACTAGAAACTCACGAAGACCGGTATTTGATTAAGGTTAATGATAATTTTTCTACAGAAGAGTTTGATATTGCAATGGCAATAACTCAAAAACTCAAAAACAGAATATACTCAAGTGACGAAGTCGCTGAAATGTTTTCTATACCGCTTGAAAAAGTGGATAATCTATTAGTAGTTTATGAACAAGTAAAATATAATATCAGCGAATGAAGTTATTCCAAGACAATACTTCAATTGAATGCTTAGCGGCTGATATAGTTTCTAGAAAAATTCAACCTTCATCCTACATGGCAATAAGAAATGTAGGTAAATGTTTTGTATATAAATGTTATAGAAATAGTGAGGCTGTTATAACCAAGGAGTTAGATCCGAAGGAGCCCAAACATAATACTCATTCAAGTTTGGAGCTGCACGATAAGGTAGAGGGAGAAAATTTAGTCGTTGCTATTGAAACAAAAAGAGCTCCCAAAATTTCGTTAATTAACCATACCGGAACTCACAAAGCTCAAGCATGCAGTACCGATAATTATACTTTTGCATATATTTCAAAGCAAATCCCAAATATGCCTCAGGCAGTACCTCCAAAAGTTATTGAAGCGGTTAAAGAAGTAAATTTATTGGGGAAAAATAAAGAATAAATAAACCAAAATAGAAAACCACTCAAAAGAGTGGTTTAAGACTTAAAATCATACTTTATTTTTGGAATTTCATTTATTCTTTTCCGTTCTATTTCAACGGATAAATTATATTCTTCCAATGTTTCAAATTTTTGAATTATCTCACCGTCGGCAATTATTGTAACTTCGGTAATAACCATATTTTTTGGTAAATCTATTTCCATTGTTTTTTTATCAAATATAAATAAAAAAAAACCACTCAATCGAGTGGCTTAAATTAACTTATAAGTTGATTTTAGAAAATTCCTAAAAACTTTTTCTTTGCAACTTTCTTTTTCTTTGCAACTTTCTTTTTGGCTGTTGGTTTCTTTTTTGCAACTGGTTTCTTTGCGACTGGTTTTTTCGTAACGACTTTCTTTTTTGCGGGTGCCGCTTTTACCACTTTGCCGCCCGGTGTGTAATGGTAGCCTTTTTTTAGGGTTCCGTCAATTTTTAATCCCTCTCTACGGATTACTTTACTGCAAAGTTTCTTTGCGGTGATCGTGCGCTTTTTTGCGGGTACTTTTTTTGTTGGCATGGTTTTTTGGTTTTTGATTGTTTGTAATGGTTCAGTCATATTAATTAAATACCCGCTTCCCTCTAAGTTCTGAAATGTTTCAAGTCCATAAGGATTGGGATTGGTGGTTTTTTCCATATAAACATTATTATATGAAACTGCATTTCCTTTGAAAATCCCCGTTATCGTATCATACATTATATAGTCAGGATGTTTTTCTAATGTTTTCAACATTGAATTTGCTTTTTTTACCATCTTAATTAATTTTCTACTGTATTAAATGAAAACTTAATGGGTGAAAGAGGCTGTACTGGAGTAATTATACTAGATAAATTTTCGGGTTCCGGTTTTATGATTTTTCCCTGATAAATATTGAATTTCAAATCATCCAGACTTTTATTTTGGTACCGGTTTTTGTTCGCTTTTACAAAATTTTCTTTGTAGTCCGGGAATGATTCGGTAAGCAAAATAATATCGCCGTCGAACTGTGATTTAGAACCGCCACGCATTTTGCCGTCGGTGGTTAACTGGAATATGATAATGAATAATTTACCGTCATATTTTTTTCTCAAATCTTTGTCAACTTCAAAACCTTTGCACATTTCCTGCAACTTTGGGAAACTATCAATTAAGACCACATCATTTTGCGAAATAAGGTTGTGCAAATCGGTAACGGTTGAAATTTCAGGAGCCGTAATATTGTGCATCGCTTTATCATTCAAATACTGATCTACTTTTGAATTGTACAACGCACTTTCCGGGTGTTCCTCAATAGAAGCATGGCCACATTTGTAATTTTGCGCAAACGCATTCATCATTTTGAATAACATTCTTGTTTTCATGGAACCTTGACCACCTGCCAATGTAATGACTACACTTTCTTTGTTTTTTTTCTCTACATTTCCAAGAAAATCAGCTATTTCGGCATCTTCAATATTGTAATATTCATACTCTTTTTTAGGTCGCGCACGATTAAAAGCTAATGAGCCGGGTATTAGATTTTCTGTTATCATTGGTGCGGTTGGTTCCGGCTGTGCTTCAGCAGGAATATTTTCGATAACTGGATTTTTTAAACCATTTTTTGCTCCAAATAATGCAATTTGCTTAGTTACTGGGTTTACAATTTGCGGTTTAACGGCTTCAACTTTTACAGTTGGTTTTTTCTTTTTTGCTGTTTTATTGACAACTGTTTTATTGACAACTGTTTTTTTAACAGCTGCAACCGCTTTTTGCAAATCTTTTTTTGTAGTTACCTTTTTAACAGGCTTTTTCTTTGCAACCACTTTTTTTGCTTTCTCATTTTTCATTAGTTCCGGCTTCAATTCCGTGATGTCTTTGAAGTACAACGGATCGCCTTTTTCATCGAATTGCAAAACAAAATCTGCTGTTTTTTGCGCTTGTGTTGCCGCTTTCATTACAAACTTGTTATCGTTTTCAATTTCCGTTAAGGCTTCATTCCATCCTTTTAGATAACCCGCATGATTTTTATTTGAATGCCAAACGATACCTGATTCAGCACTTAAAAAAATGGCTCCGATTTCGGCTGTCAATTCTTCAAAGGCGTATTGTGATGTTTGGTGATCGGTACTTTCTAAACGGTCTAATCTTGACTTGTGCCCGGTACTGTGTGAAAGTTCATGAAACATGGTACGGTAATAATCCTGAATAGTTTCAAATTTTTCTACGACTGGTAATTTTACTAAATCGCTATCCGGTGAGTAAAACGCTTTTGAACCGCCAAACTCAATCTTTGGTTGTTTTGCAGGATAATTTTTTATAACTGCTTCGGGAATTGGCAATTTGTTTTTTTGATTGGCTACAACATCATTTTGAACAAAACCAATTTTGAAATTATCTAAATCAAAATCAATTCCCTCGATGTCTGCACCGTTAAAAACATTGTAATATTTTAGCAATGGAAACCTTGAAATTTCACTATGTTTAATATCGTTTTCAGTCGCAAAATCCATTACTTTTTTGATGTCGAATGAACTTGTTTTTTTGGTTTTGTCGGTGTTATGCGCTTCGTAAATATTTGAAAAATAAACCACCTCATAACCTTGAGTGCCTTTTTTAACTTTTCCTTTTAATTGCTGAACTTGCGCAAATGTTAAGAAAAATGGATTGTCTAAAATATCCATTTCGGTCAACATGATATTGTTTATCCCTCGGTATCGTTTTTTTGAAACAAAATTAAAAGGTATGGTATAGCCCTTCACTTCCCATTTTCGTTTGTAGTCCTTTTTGTTTGCCACCGCAATCATTTTAAGCACTTTATCCGTAATCATTTGATACACTTCATTAGGCGAAACGGGTTTTGCAAGCCCCGTAGCATCGTCCTGACTTTCTTCGTAATCCAAACCGTGCAACATACTTTCCGGCACAACTTCAAAAGCAGGCTCTGTATTTTCCCAATCGAATTTTTTAGCATCAGGATAGGAAGATAAAACCGCTTCCAGTCTTTCTACGACCTGAAATTGTTCGTCTCGTTTTGCTTTTGCAATAAGTTCTATTATGGTTTCTCGTGATACTCTCGCACCATGCAACCCGTTAAATGCTTCAATTGATTTCATACTTAATTGCTTATTTCATATTCGTTACCTAAAACTTCTATGATTCCGGTAAATACCAAATCATTCATGCTTAAGTTTGTGATGGCTGATAAATTGGTTAATATATTTCCGGAAGCTACTTCTACAACTATATCATGCAATATCAGTGTATTGTGACTTAATACGGAAACTTCGTCAATATTTACGTTTGCGGTTCCGAGGAAATTCCCCTGGTAAAATACGTTCACTCTTTTTAAGGTGGCCACATATCCGGAAACGGCAAAATCTTCCCCAGTTGGGTTAGTCAACAGAATGTCGATTGCAAAACTCACCGTTTGAGGAATGCCCAGACTGTTTGGATTATAAAACTTAAATTTCTTCGGTAAAGAATTTGGTTTTATTGTCATTTGGTCAAAAATGGCTTTCAAATTGATGGCTTTTTCAGCGGCGATAAGCGCGAAGCCGACAAAAGCAATTGTTCCGGCGATCAGTAAATTTTTTACGACTGGTTTCATGTTAGTTTATTATTAATGCTCCGGTGATTAATCCAGCAGACAGCCAAAGTAATTTGCTGTCATACCATTTTTTTGGAACGGTGGTTTCGTAACTTTTTACATCTACTGTTTTGGTAAATGGATTGATATTGGTAACTTCTGTAACGGCGGTTTGTTTTCCTAAAAGCCATTTTCTTTTAAAACCGGTAATCGAAATTTGTTCACCATGTATTACCGTTGGTTTAAAAGTAATTCCGGTACTATCCACTTTATAACCCATCGAAAACCAGTCCCTGAATATCGCACCTTCACGGACGAAATTGCAAGGAACAGGTTTTTCAAATGGAATTGTCATTCCTGGAATTGTAGTTGTGGTTTTGGTGGTAACAATGGTGTTTACTTTTGCAAAACCTTTGGTTAAAACTTTTATTTTTTCATCTTTATTGATAACATTTTGTTTCAATTCTCCAACGGTCATAACCAACCTTTCGTTTCGGGTGGTTTCAGTTCCCAGTTTGTTTTTGTAGGTCGCGTTTTCGGTAGTTAACGCCTTAACATTGCTCTTCAAACGGGCAGTATTGGCGAAATTTGAAAACAACATAAAACAAAGAATAATCACAATAATTGCAACTATTCCCGCTACGTTGCGCCAAATGTTTGTTTTAAATGTACTCATGGCGCATGTTTATACGTTGTTGTGTGGTTGGTTCTTTTTCGATTAAATGAAAAATAAAATCAGGTAATCCAATGATGACAACGCCTATGTGATAGGTATAAATGATGATTGTTGTTTGAAGTAGTTTTTTCATTTTTTTTATTTGTTAGCGCACATTTTACATTTTTTTTGATAGTCAAAAAGATTATCATTTAGTAATTTTATTTCATCCCTATTTTCTTTTATTACTATCGTTTGCTTGTCAATTGTTTTTTGCATCTGTTCAAATCGCTTTTCGGTCTGATCCGTAAATTTGTCATAAACGGACTGGATATTTTCGAGTGCTGACGCTTCCGCTTTTTTGATTTCGGACTTTCGGGAACTCCAAGCAATGTAAATTGACACTAACGTTGTGGAACCTAAGAGGTAGTTTAACATTATTTCTAATGGCATGGTGATTGGTTTATTTGGTTAAATTAGACATCCAGACAACTACTTTCTTGCTTTTCCTTGTATACTATACAGCCATCCAATGAATTTAGGTAAAGAGAAACCGATAACAAATGAGTAAATCATTGTTACTTCAACTCCTGCGTATTCAACACTAAACCGAAGTGCCAAGAAAATTGCCAATAACGAAAACGCCATTTCTACAAGGTTATCCTGTGTAAAAAACTTCCAAGAAAACCGATAGGGGGTAGCAGCGGATTGTTTGTTTCTTTTTGCTACTTTACTTTTGAAGTAAAAGGCTAAGCCAATTAACGCGAAAACAAGACCCGCCATATACGTAGGCACGTCACTTGTGCCAAGTATTAAGTTTAAAAATTTATACATTTATTTTTCTTTTAAAGGTTAATTATATACTCTGATTTCTATTGGCGTTTTATTAAGTTTTCCATTACTTGTTACGGTATCTATCCAAACAGAATCATCACCGTTATCATATATTTCTAATTTATCCTGAGAACCGATATTATTAGAGCTTATCATTTGCCAAGTTTTATCCGTAATAAATCCACCGTTTAGCGTCACCGAATACTGACCGACTCCTTCGTAGGTAAAAGTGGGGACCACTCCAAAAGTGTTTTCCAAAATTATAGCAGTAGGCGCACTCGTTCCTGATTGCGTTAGCAAGGCGGTATAAACTTTATAAGGTTTTTCAAGTGCTAATGTTCCTGATTCTTTTGGAAGCTGAACTGCGATCTGAGTTTCAGTAGCTTGGTCGTAGTTCTTAAGTATACTTACTCCATTTTGTAAAGTGTTATAGTCTTGAAATTCTATAACGTCAGAGCCTATTTTTACAAAATTATCACTATTGGTTAACTTCAACATTTGAAGTCCATCGTCAGTATTTGACAAAGTAGTTTTAGAGCTGAAATTTGTACTATTGCTAAATTCAAAAAATGTTGCCTCAGAACCTTGCGAAGAAGTGATTTTTTGTGAGAAGTCTGTAAACGATGGATTTATAGATACATTATTTTGCTCAGAAGAAAGTGCGGAACCGGAAACGGACAGATTAATCGAACCGGGATTTAATCCTAAAACTGAACTCTGACTTACAGGACCTGTAGAACTTAAATAAACTCCATCTTCTGGATTTACAATTAAAGAACTATTGAAAGCGGAAGGAACGGTAGTACCATTACCTGAAGTGCTAAATGTAAGCTGTCTCATACTGTCATTAACGTAAGGAGTACCTACGTACATCGAACCATTAGTCCATGTATTAGTTATACCTCTTATAGTTGTAAGAGTGTTAAGCGTACTAGCCCCAATGTCTGTCACATCTTGTAAACTTGGTACAGGAGAAGTTAATGAAGATTTATCTACTCTAACCAAACTGCCATCAGCTTTCCTCGCTAATAAATCAACTGCTGTATTGTCTAAGGTTGGTAGAACACCTATTGCTAGTTGACCTGTTGCCCCCACTATCTTAAACTTTGAGGTCGCAGAATCTAAACCAACTCCGGTTCTAAAATCAATATCACTATTATTAGATGTTGCAACAAATATTTTTTTGTCTGAAAACAACGCACCACTTTCTCTTAAGTAAGGAATCCAATGACTTGCTCCAAAGTAGTTTAAACTAATCAATTTCTCATAAAGAGTTCCTGTTCCTTTTGCCGTAAAAGAAGAAACCGTTGCATTACTAACCGCATTGGTATTTTGCGCTGTAAACCCAAGGGCCCCGGCGAACGATTTAGTAACATTGAATCCGTTCATATTAACGTCGGTGGGCGTTAATCGACTACCTATATTTGCATCATAATAAACAGGAGTTAATTGCAAAGCTGGGACGTCTGCTGTTGTGGCAAGTATAAAGGTACCATCCCCTTTATTTGGGAATTGGAAGGTAGGAACTGTACCGCCAGTTAAATTGTCACTCCTTAGTTTAGCTAAACTGTTAGTGGTATTTGTTCTAATACCTAGTCCATCTTGATGTTTTAGATATACATACCTACCATCATTTTTAACACTTGAAAATCCATATTTATCTAATATTGTAGAGCCACTATAATCGTCTTGTTGAATATAGGTTCCATTATAATCAGTAGTATTTGACTGTCCCGCACCAGTCTGATTGATAAGGTTAGGAGTAGTATTTCCTGCTGTAAGTACCTGATTTAGAGTTAG
>NZ_DATDPV010000084.1:0-6183 GCF_035292545.1 Flavobacterium sp.
GCGGCATCCTTTGTTTTCTTTCTTTAAGAAAACAAAGATATAGCGCACAGCCCGACAGCACCGGAGCTCGCGGAGGTGGTGACATGCCAAAAAAATAAAGCCAATTCTATTGCTAAAATTGGCTTTGGTTTTATCCGTGGATGTGTGTTTAGAAATCAGATTATATGAAATGTTATTTACATGTTAGAATATGATCTTGTCTTTTTAATCAACTTTTAAAATAAAAAAGGATAATTTTTAATTTTTGAAATAATTTTCAAATAATTCGGCATCAACTTACTTTTTAAATTAATGAAACTAAAAAAAAAAATACTTTTTATCTTTGTAATATATGGATTGTTAATAAAGTTAAATTAGTCATTTTTTTAAGTTAAATTATCATAACTTACTGAAAACTAGTAACTTTATAAATAATTAAGAAATAACAATCGACCCTTTATGATTTATTATAGTGGTATTATAGATTGCACTTAAATAAAGTCATAGCAGATTTACTTCCATGGTTTTTATTCAGTTTAATTTTTAAAATTTTCATTTTTTTTGAAAAACTTTCACTTTTAAAATTTTGAAAACCCAATTTCTACCTTTGCTTTCTTATTAATAATATGGTCTTAAAACCAAATTATTATGGAAAATTTTATTTTTAGTCAGTTAAAAAGTATGCAAGGGTATTGTTCTACTTTTTCCTCCTGTTTCAACGCAGGTTTTTCAAGTTTTTTTAGCACAAATAAATTTGTCAAAAAACTCTTTTTTTATGGCACACTATTGCTTTTAGTGTTTAGTCAGGGGTCTCTTTATAGCCAAAGCACCAGGCCGAGTGCTAATCTGGATCAGATTAGAAATGGATCAGGGGATTCCCCTATTGATCCAGCAAATTGGGTAAATGGGAATGCCGGGGCTACTCAGGCGCACTATGCTGAGGGATGGTCCGTTGCTTATCGTATCTTATTAGGAAACCTAGCTACAGGCGTTAATGTACCTCATGAGCTCATCATAGAATGGGATGTAAGACATTCAGGAAAAAATGCACTTGATTTTATAACAGGGTATAATAATATAGATAACCCAACAGATACTCATTTTACAACCTTTGATCATAATCCAGAACAGATACTACCTCTTCAAGGTCTCACAGGTCCGTTTAGTGCACCCGTAGATTACGCAATTCTTCCGCCACCTACCGATCCGCCACTCGCTTATTTTAATGCAGTACCAGCTGCGAAGAGAATGATAACTATCTATAATGGTGCAATTACCGGCATGGAATATATTGGAACTGCAGATTTAACGGTTGCAAAATCGGCTCAAAGATTTAAAATCACCTTTACCGCATCTGACTCAAGAGTACTACTAGCTTGGGGTGGTCATATTGCTGCTGAATACGATTGGGGTACGGGTAATGGGGCTACGGCAGTTTCAGGATCTCCGTACCATATGCGACTCATATCGATAGACGGTACGGGTGGTAATCAGGACAGGTCACTAGCCGCAGCGGCTGTAGCTCCGCCACCACCAGCCTGTGATATTTCACCGGCAACACAAACTATTTGCGCAGGGGGAACAGCTCAATTTAGCGGACCCGCTGGCTTGAGCGGCTATTCATGGTCAATTACAGGAAGTAGTGCGACTTTGACTAATGCAGATCAGCAGACCGTAACCGTTAATGGCGCTACAACCGCCGAATCGCCATATACCTTAACACTTGTTACTACTAATTCCGGAGGGGTTGACTCGACTGATAATTGTACGGCAACTTTGTCAGTCAATGAAACTGCTGCGCCAAGTGTAACTTACAATCCACCTGCCTGTGATGAAAACACTTTCAGTATTACCATTGATGGTGTAATCTCGGGAGCTGTTTATACAGTTAAGGATAAAGATGGAAATGCTATTACAAGTAATCCCGCACTTTCTCCAGTCTCGCCTTATACTGCCTTAAATACTGATGATATTACATTTATTAATATTCCGGCAGGATCGGGATACCAGGTCACAGCTTCAGTCAGTGATTGCCCATCCACAGCAACCAGTTGTGGTACAGCATCAGTACAGAGAAGTACTAAAACTGCCGAAGTAGTCGCTCCTATGGAAGTAACAACCGAAAACGTAACTTTTACAGCATATCCGGTACCATTTAAAGAAAATATCAATATTCGTTATAATTTTAATTACAAAACAAATGCAAGAATAGAGATTTATGACTTAAGAGGTAGATTGTTGATGACACATGATGATCCAGATGCTTATTTTGATAAAGAAGTGACTTTGGACACTAAATTTAATCATAGTGAAATGCAAATATTCTTTGTCAAAGTGACAACGGATAAAGGATCAACTACTAAAAAAGTAATTTCTACTAAATAATTAAATAATAACATTAACTAAGAAGGCTGGTAAAATACCAGCCTTCTTTTTTTGAAGTTTTATTTTCTAAAAATTATTCTTGGACAATGGCTTTTCATATAAAGAGGTTAGTTGCTTTTTTAGTTTTACAATAGGCTTTAGGATTGAACCAGTTCTAGACTTGAGCTTTTTTTGAAATTATTAAGATGTTTTTTTGATGTCACACTAATCCATATTAAATGTGATTTTAACTGTTTTTAATTGATTAAAATATAAAAGAATAGTGTTGTTTTCTTTGTAATATATTGATTATTAAGATTGTTAAAATAACTGGTTTTTATGACTGAAATTTTCTTAAGTATCTGTAAATGAGTAACTTTATATTGTAATATTAAACTTTGAAATAATGAAAAATATTATTCTTTCCAATTTTCATCCTGTTTTGGTAGGGAAATTAATTAATCAGGAAAAGCTCAATCAGTATACCAAGTTTCTTTACCATCATTTTCAAAATATGCCACAATTGGCAGCTACACAAACTGATGTAACTGATGCCAAGTCAATTAGTTTTGAGTTTGTTTCAGACCATGTTGATAAGTATGCCGTTTCTTCTGAAAACATTAAGAGTAGACAAATTTTAATATTTGAAGAGGTTGAGGATTTTATTGAAAATAAAATGGAAGTTACGCCGCCTTCAGAGTATCCTTTTCCTATTAGTTTTGAAGTCCATTCAGAGAATTTTTTCGGGCCTAAAATAGAGGTTCGAATGGAATGGTTTAAAAGTAAAATGGGTTATGTTTTTGATGAATTTTATTCTAAAAAAACTATTAAGCCTGAAAATCTTATACACGTTACTTGTTCTGGTTATTCCTCGCCCAGTGTTGCGCAGGAAGCTGTTGTAAAAAGATATTGGGAAAGTGTTCAGGTTACCCATTCGTATCATATGGGATGTTACGGCGCTTTTCCTGCCATCCGGACTGCCAGTAGCTTATTATGTGCCAGTCCAAATAATGGTAGAGTAGATGTGGTTCATACTGAATTATTATCCGCACACTTGAATTTAACCGAGTTTTCATCATCAAACACCTTGATTTGTTCGCTTTTCGCTGACGGTTTTATTGGATACTCCTTATATGAAGAAGAGAATTTTCTTAAGGATAATAGTATTAAGGAGAAAAAAGGATTGCGAATTTTATCGTCTTACGAAGTTCTAATTCCTGATTCCTTAGAAGATATGTCATGGGATTTGGGAGAGTATAGTTTTTTGATGACACTTTCCAAAAGAGTTCCTGTATTTATTCGTAACAATATCAAATCTTTTTTAGCAAAGCTTTGTGAAAAAGGAGGAGTAGATCTCGAAAAAGAGAAGTCTAGCATGCATTTTGCAATTCACCCAGGCGGGCCAAAAATTATTGATTATGTGGTAAATGAAATAGGATTGGATAAGAATCAGGCTCGATGGTCTTACAATGTATTATTCCTTCAAGGAAATATGTCTTCTGCCACTATTCCTCATATTTTTAATGAAATTATAAATGATAAAACTATAAAAGCAGGAACAAAAGTTGTTGCGATGGCATTTGGTCCGGGTCTTACATGTACTGGATTGTTACTTGAAAAAATATAATTTCTGACCACTTTTGTTTTAAAAATTAACACTAAATGATCGAATTGAAATCTATATTTTTTTATTAATAATTATAAATAAATTCTAAAATTTTAATTGAACAACTGAAAAGTCTTTAACTTAAATTCAGTCCAATCCCTTCGTGTAAAAACTATTGAATATTTGTCCCAATATTTTTAGAAAACGATAGTAATAAATAGCAGTGAATTTGTAATATATTACACGTTTAAATATGTTAAAGTATTGATATTCAATAATTTAGATTGTTTATTTAATATTTAAATATTAATTTTTTTTTAACTTTACGACCTAATGTATTTAATAAAAACAATACATTATTAAGGAAAAACATTTAATTATTAACTGTTCTAATTTATTAACTTTTTTATAAAATTAAGATTATGAAGCAGGCTATTCTAAGTTATTCGAAAACCCATTTCTAATCATTACTTTTTTACAAATGATATGGTCTTTAAATTAATAATTTTTTTTAAAACCAATCATTATGAAAACATTTGTATTTTATGCGAAAAAATGTGTTTCAGACTATTGTTGCACTTTTTACTTTATGTTAACGGCAATTTTGATGATGAGCATTTCGTCATATGGGCAGGCTATTACAGGTGTTGTGCCTGTACAAACGCCACTTGGAGGTTCTGGGGTGGATGGTGATGCCTTAGCTCACACGCCAGCTACTATCCCTGGATATGTAGGTAGTACTACCGGTGTTGGGGATTTGTTTGACATGGTCCATCCAACAGGCACCCATGGGGTACTTGACTTAACTACCGGTAATCTTCTTTATCCCGGTTTTACTTATTTTTTACAAGATCCTTATGTAGATGATAAAACCATATTCACATTATCTAACAAAATAAATGATAATCCAAATACTTATACTTGGGGTCCGGGTAGTTCACCTAACAAAAATGAAATCCAAAATTGTGGTGCTCATTTTTCTTATGGTGAACCATCATTGGGTGGATTATCAACTGATTTATGGTGTCTTTTTGCCGGTGACCGTCAGGTAACCAATGGGAGCAGTTATATAGATTTCGAGTTTTTACAGAAATCCTTAACAATAACAGGTGCGGAATTTGGCACTTTCAATCCCCAAACAGGTACAACACCAATCACAGGCGGAAGCGGTTCATTTTTATCTCTAGGAACTGATGGAGGTCGTACTGTAGGGGATTTACTGGTTACCATCGAGTTTGTTCAGGGTGGTGGTGCTGCTTCAATTTCAATCCGTAAATGGGAGGCAGTAGGAGCTGGTTTTGAATATGTAATTCATCCTAACTCCGAGTTTCTTGGCGAGGTTTTTATCACCAATAATACTTCTCCTACCTCGGTGCCATTTGATGTATATGGGACCAACCCTGGTTCTTATGTTGTGAATCAATGGGCCGAGGGTGCTGTGAATCTTACGCAATTGTTCGCACAGGACCCTTGTTTTGTAATCAGTACTTTATTTATCAGAACAAGATCTTCAGGAAACTCAGATCAATCTGAATTAAAAGATTTTCCAGGTGCTCCGATTCAATTGGAATTGAATTTTATTCCAGATGCACCAACTGTAACTTCGGTTACACGTTGCGGACCTGGTGTAGTAAATTTATCAGCCAGTGGTTGCCCAGGAGGAACATTGAAATGGTATGATGCTGCTACATTAGGGAATCTAGTAAATACTGGACCCACATTTTCTCCAAATATTACTTCAACGACCAGTTATTGGGTAAGTTGTACAAATTCCAGAGGCTGCGAAGGTCCAAGAACTCAAGTTACCGGAACAGTGAATAATGTTGTACCGGGAACAATAGCTGGGGATCAAACACTTTGTACGCCATTTAACCCGGCCGAATTTACCAGTACAACTCCTGGTTCAGGAAGTGGTACTATCACATACCAATGGCAAATGAGTACAACAGGTTGTAGTTCTGGTTTTGCCGATATCGTTGGAGCTACTTCAGCTACTTATGATGCAGGGGCTGTGGCGGTAATAACCTATTTCCGTAGAGTAACTACTTCAACACTCAATGGCGTTCCATGTTCTGATAACAGCAATTGTTTGACAGTAACACCAAACGCAATAAATCCGGGAGAAATAGCAGGCAGTCAAACGCTTTGTACTCCATTTAATCCAGCGGCTTTCACCAGCACAACTCCTGGTTCTGGAGGTGGCGCTATCACTTACCAATGGCAGATGAGTACAA
>NZ_DATDPV010000085.1:0-3290 GCF_035292545.1 Flavobacterium sp.
GCACAAATTAAAATATACAATTCTTCGTTATGCAAACATTTACGGACCTAGACAAAATGCAATGGGAGAAGCGGGCGTTGTTGCGATCTTTTCAACAAAGCTTCTTAAGGAGGAACAACCGATAATTAATGGCAGCGGAGAACAAACCCGTGATTATGTTTTTGTCGGTGATGTTGTAAAGGCGAACGTACTTACTCTTAATGATGAGTCCTGCAATACTTACAATATCGGAACTGGTATCGAAACAAACGTAAATGATCTGTATAAGACATTAAATAAAATTATTGGTAAAGGTCAGAAGGAAAAACACGGACCGCCAGCTCCCGGCGAACAAATGCGGAGTGTAATTACTTCGGACAAAATATTTAAAAAATTTAATTGGCGGCCCAAAATTAGAATTAACGATGGTCTTATTCAGACGGTTACTTATTTCAAGAGCGAATTAAAAATTTCTTAGTTGATTTCGAACTTAATGGTTAGCGAAAAATTAATTAATGGTTTATTAACTAATGATCGAAGATCAATATCAAGATCCATTTCAATAAGCGAAAATGATGATCCGTTTGCATCGGAAATTCTAAAAAAAATTTATAATAAAACCGGCAAAGCATACCGCATCGGAATTACAGGTCCACCTGGAGCGGGGAAAAGCACAATCACAAATCAACTCACAAAATTACTTCGATCTAAAAAATTTAAAGTTGGTATTATTGCAGTAGATCCCACAAGTCCATTTACGGGCGGAGCGCTGCTCGGTGATAGAGTTCGTATGACTGAAATTGGAAATGATGAGGGTGTTTTTATCAGAAGTATGGCAACTCGTGGAAGCTTAGGCGGGTTAAGCAAGAAAGCAGTTGATGCTGCAGATATTTTGGATGCATCAGGTTTTGATTTTATAATTATGGAAACTGTTGGTGTCGGTCAATCGGAACTGGATATCGCTCAAAACGCCGATACAACAATTGTGGTTTTGGTTCCCGAATCAGGCGACTCGGTTCAGGCAATGAAAGCCGGACTGATGGAAATAGCTGATTTTTTTGTTCTTAACAAAAGTGATCGCCCTGGCGCACAGCAGGCAATTACTGCTCTTAAAACTATTTTAATGATGAGAGATCACACTGAAACTACATGGCTGCCTAACATTATTAAAACAATTGCATCGGAAGGAAAAGGAATTAAAGATATTTTTGAGGAGATAAATCGTCACCGTGATTACTTAATTAAATCCGATTCCTTTTATCTAAAAAGACAGAGACAGGCAAAAATTAGGATTAAAGAAATAGTCGAAGATAAGCTAAAGAAAAAATTGTGGAATTCTTCGATAGAAGAATCTTTGGATTCATCCTTAGAAAAAGTTGTATTGGGCAATTTATCTCCGTATCATATTGCAGAAAATATATTAGAAAAATTTAAGAAACACATTCACTAATAAAAATTTATATACATAGGAAAAATTAATGGAAGCAGTTTCAAATTCATTCACTATGGAATTCACCGAGAACCAGACCATAATCAAAAACACAATAAGAGAATTCGCAGAAAAAAACATTAAGCCCCACATAATGCAGTTCGATGAATCACAGGAATTCCCGATGGACATCATGCACCAGCTTGGCGAGTTAGGATTTCTCGGAATTTTAGTCCCTGAAGAATTTGGTGGTGCAGGTTTAGGGTATGTTGAGTATGCGTTGATCATTGAAGAATTAGCTAAAGTTGATCCATCCATTTCTCTTTCTGTCGCTGCACATAATGGACTTTGTACAAACCACATTAATCAATTCGCAAATACTGATCAGAAAAAAAAGTATTTACCTGATTTAACTTCAGGCAAAAAAATTGGTGCATGGGGATTAACAGAATCTTCCTCCGGAAGTGATGCTGCAAGCTTAAAAACAATCGCACAAAAAGTTGGTTATAAATATATTTTAAATGGAAGTAAAACATTCATTACACATGGTGCTAGCGGCGAGACCGCAGTCGTTATGGCAATTACTGATAAAGAAAAAGGAAAGAAAGGTATTTCTGCATTCATTCTAGAAAAAGGGATGAAAGGATTTATCACTGGAAAAAAAGAAAACAAGCTCGGTATGAGAGCAAGCGATACAACACAGCTTATATTTGACAATTGTGAAGTTCCTGCAGAAAATCTTTTAGGTAATGAGGGAGAGGGACTTATTCAAGCACTAAAAATTTTGGAAGGCGGAAGAATTTCTATTGCCGCCCTAAGCGTTGGATTAGCTCAGGGTTGTCTTGATGCATGTATAAAATATTCAAAAGAGAGAAAACAGTTCGGGAAAAGCTTAAGTGAATTTCAAGCGATACAATTCAAGCTGTCACAAATGACAATTAACATCGAAGCAGCAAGATTGCTGACATTTAAAGCCGCAGTTATGAAAGATCAAGGAAAACCTAATACAAAAGAAGCTGCGATGGCAAAATTGTTTGCAAGTGAAATTGCAGAAAAATGCGCAAATGATGCAGTCCAAATTTTTGGCGGTTATGGATTTATTAAGGATTACCCTGTTGAAAAATTTTATCGCGATGTTAAGCTGCTTACAATTGGTGAAGGTACTTCTGAAATTCAAAGGATTGTAATTGCAAGAGATTATTTAAAATAAAAGCCTCATTCCGTCCCTCTCCAACCTGTCTCGCCTTGGCGAGCCAAGGTGGAAGGAGAGGGTGATGAGTTTTACAAAACAGATTTATTTTTTCAGAAAAAGTTTATTTGCAATGAAGAAAATCGGCAGTTCAATTCAAGAAAATGAATCATTTCTAAAGCGAGATGATTATCAGAAAGAGCTTTTACGAAAACTTAATGCATTGAGAGATAAGATTAAACTTGGCGGCGGACAAAAAGCAATTGAGAAGCATAAAGCCAAGGGAAAATTGACGGCACGCGAAAGAATAAAAAGATTAATTGACGACGAAAAAACTTTCTATGAATTGAGTTTGTTTGCCGCTTATGGAATGTATGACGATTATGGAGGTGCTCCATCTTCCGGAACTATTTATGGAATTGGAAAAATAAATGGTAAAAATCATGTCATCGTTGCAAATGATGCGACAGTTAAAGCCGGTGCATGGTTTCCTATAACTGCAAAAAAAAATCTACGCGCTCAAGAAATTGCAATTGAAAATAAGCTCCCGATAATTTATTTAGTTGATAGTGCCGGTGTCTTTCTTCCTCTTCAAGATGAAATTTTTCCAGACAAAGAGCATTTCGGTAGAGTATTTAGGAACAACGCTGTAATGTCTTCGATGGGAATACCACAGATCGCCGCAATTATGGG